>CAKSJP010000014.1 GCA_934463425.1 uncultured Ruminococcus sp. | reverse complement strand
TTATGGCAAAGAGGTCCCACCCGTTCCCATTCCGAACACGGCAGTTAAGCTCTTTCGCGCCTACGATACTTGGTCTTTTCGACCTGGGAAAATTGGTCAATGCCGGCTTTATTGATTGAGGTTCGTTCATTATGAACGAACCTTTTTTGTTTATTTGTTGAAAAGGTGGAATGGTTCTCGTGAATATTATTTTTTTAATTAAACCAAAATGCGATACTGCTTTTCTGTATACGACGGACTCTGTGCGGCAGGGGTTGGAGAAAATGCATTATCATAAGTATACAGCGATTCCGGTAATTGATCATAACGGATTATACCATGGGACCATTACAGAAGGAGATTTTCTTTGGAATATTCTAGGAAAATCTCCGGAAAATACAGCACTTTCCAAAGACATTCGTTCTCTGGAACATGAGTCGGTTGCTGATTTGCTGCGTTTAGATTTTAATCCGCCGGTTCGGATTTCTGCAACTATGGATGATTTATTGCAGCGTGTCATGGATCAAAACTTTGTTCCGGTAGTTGATGATCGAGGCGTTTTTGTAGGAATCATTACCCGAAAAGACGTGATCAGTTATTTTGCTAAATTGTAAGAATACATATGTTTTCAGGCTTTTTATATAAAGGGCGCACTTTTGTCATTTCAAAAGTGCGCCTTTTTTCTTTGAATTAACGCATGTTGCCGCATTTCATAAAAATGTGCAGATTCTTTTACATAAAAGAAAAGGTCTCTTTTGTTTGTTTTATAGAGTTTCACGTGGCAATGCTAGTGCACTTTACAGAAAGACTGTATAATGAATTATGGAAATTGCGAAGAGAGTTTGTATTTCTGAGATTATGAAAAAGGAGTTTTTTCAAATGAGAACTAAGAGAACATGGGCGGCAATTATGGCTTTTGCATTGCTTTGCAGTGCTGCAACAGGATGTACCAATTCCACAGGGACAGACAGTTCACCTGCAGAAAGCAATTCATCGGATAAAGCAGCAGCGAAAAATACGGGAAATTATTCAGACACGATTACACTTGTTTGGTATCCGAATGAGTCTGCAGAGGACTATCAGGCAGCTAGAGATGAAGTTGGCAAACTGATCGAAAAGGCAACCGGAAAGAAAGTGGAGCAGAAATTGACAACAGATTACGCAATCGCAATCGAATCCCTTTCTAATGGAACGGCACAGATTGGCTGCTGCATGGGCGGTGAAGGATATTGCCAGGCAAAGGAAGCCAATGATGCAGTCAATCCGCTTTTTGTGCAGTCTGGCGAATCTGGAACATTAGATGATGCGTTGTACTACAGTTTCTTTGCGGTAAATGAAGGCGATGCTGCAGATTATAAGGACGGGGACAAGTACAACATCGATAATATCAAAGGCAAGAAAATGTCATTTGTATCCAATAGCTCGACCTCCGGCTTTAAAGTTCCGACCAATACCATTATCAAGCATTTTGCATCGGATAATCTGATCGTGGATGACCTGCTGGAGGGCGGCAGTGATGCATTTTTCTCTGAAGTATTGTTTGGCGGCTCTCATCAGGGTTCTGCTTTCAATTTGCTTTCCGGAAAATCAGATGTTTCTGCATTTTGTGATCTGGAACTTGCGCCATATGCTACCTGCACAGACGGCACTCCCAATGAGGCGGGAAGTGTCTATGCAATCAATGACGATGCAAGCGCACCTTTTGACACCGTTCAGGGCGCAAAATATACCGTGATCCAGTCCACCCCCGTATTAAATGGGCCGTTTGCCTATAACGGAGATGCCCTCAGTCCGGAAAATGTAAAAGCAATTCAGGATTTGTTTACTTCTGAAGAGGTTGCGAATGACTCAATGATTTTTTATGCAAAAGATTCCGGCGAACAGGGACTCTATGAGAAAAAATCGGATGAGATGTGCTTCCTGACAGTAGAAGATTCTTGGTATGATCCGATTCGCAGCATGGAATCTTAAAAAAGGAGTAATCTTCATGCCATTATTAGAATTTCAGCATGTCAGCAAAATATATCATCATACCACCAAAGCACTGGATGATCTGAGCTTTTCGGTAGAAGAGGGCGAGTTTGTATCTATTATCGGCCCGTCCGGGGCAGGAAAGTCAACGATTCTTCGATGCATCAACCGGTTGATTGATGCAACAGAAGGAAAAATTATTTACGATGGCGCAGATGTGATGCAGCTTGGAAAAAGCCAGCTGCGCCAGATTCGCACCAAAACCGGAATGATTTTTCAGCACTATAACCTGGTAGATCGTCTGAGTGTGATGGAAAATGTGCTGCACGGCAGATTGGGGCAAAAATCGACCTTTTCCGGGATGATCGGACATTATACAGAAGCAGAAAAGGAAAAGGCATTTTCGATTCTGAGTGAACTTGGGCTTGCAGAACAGGCGTATAAGCGATGCGATGCCCTGTCCGGCGGTCAGAAGCAGCGTGTGGGAATCGCTCGTGCGATCATGCAGGAGCCGAAGCTGATCTTGTGTGATGAGCCGATCGCCTCCCTGGATCCCAAAGCTTCGAAAACAATCATGGATCATCTGGCACAGATCAATCAGACACGAAAGATCACCTGTATTGTCAACCTGCACCAGGTGGATGTTGCGATAAAGTATTCTCAGCGGATTCTGGGTGTTACCGCCGGAAAAGTAGTTTTTGACGGCTCGCCGTCTGATTTGACGCAGGAAAAAATCCACGAAATTTATCAGTCCAACACAAAGGATCTGATGCTGGATATGCAGGGAGAAGCCGTATGAATGCACAAATACAATCGGTCTTTCGGAAGCGAAAGCTGACATATACCGCGATGATCCTGGCGGTGCTTGTCATTTATTTTTTCTCGTCTGCAATCACAAAATTTCATTTATCGGAAGGACTTGTCTCTTTTCCGAAGGCGTTTCTCTGGATCGGTGAAAACCTGATCCCGGATGCACTGGCAGTGCGGCGTTTTCCGAAGATTCTGGATAAGCTGTTAGAAACGGTGCTGCTTTCTGTGGCAGTTACAGTGCTTGCCGCGATTTTCGCTTTTTTTACCAGTCTTTTCGGCTCTGGCGCAACAGGGTTTCACGGTGTTGTAAATCGAATCGTCCGGATCGTGGCTGCCTTTTTCCGGAATGTCCCCGATGTTGTCTGGGCAATGCTGCTGATGTTCTCTTTTGGGCAGAACATCCTGACCGGTTTCTTTGCCCTGTTTTTTACCACGTTCGGCATGCTGACCCGCGCTTTTATTGAAACAATAGATGAAGCCAGCGCGTCATGCATAGAAGCACTTCGGGCTTCTGGCGCGAATTTTATTCAGACTGTTTTTCAGGGTATTATTCCGTCAGTGCTTCCCGGAATTATTACGTGGGTGCTGTATATGATTGAAACAAACATCCGCAGTTCTACTTTGATCGGTATCCTCACAGCAACAGGCATCGGCTATTTGTTTGATATGTATTATAAGCGGTTGGATTTCAGTTCTGCGAGCCTGGTGGTTCTGCTGATTATTGTTACGGTAATTCTTATTGAAGTGACTTCCAACCAGATAAGAAAGGTGATTTTATAATGGAAAACACCGCTGCCATTTTGTCGCAGCACATCGCGCAGACGCATATCCGGCGCAATAAAAAGGGAAAGATCAAGGTCGGTGCAGTCAATCCAAGCGCTGTTGTGTTGAAGCTCCTCATGGGCGTACTGCTGCTGATAACGCTTTATGCATTTTTGTCATTCGACTATAAAGAAATCCAGTTTGGAGAAGCGGTTGCTGCAACGCTGCATAATATGAAAACCGTTTTTCTGGAACCGCGGCTTTCTACGGATACCATGCAAAATATACTTTATCAGCTGTTGATTACGTTTTGTCTGGGTACTTTATCTACTATTTTTGGTGCAGTGCTGGCATTTTTCTGTGCACTGTTCTGTGCCCGAAACATTGCGCCCGCACGTCTCGCAGATGTGGTGAAGAGCGTGGTTGCACTGGTTCGTGCTGTGCCAACTGTACTGTGGGTGTTGATCTTTGCTGTGTCTGCCGGTCTGGGCAGCGTTGCCGCGGTGATCGGCTTGACCTTTCATAGCTTTGCTTATTTGACAAAAGTGTATGCAGAGTCAATTGAAGAAGTGGAAGAAGGCACACTGGAAGCGTTTCGTGCCAGCGGTGCAGGCTTTTGGCAGATCGTATTTCAGGCGATCGTGCCGTCAGCCATGAGCCGGATGGTCGCATGGACGTTTATGCGGTTTGAGATCAACTTTACCAACGCCGTCGCAATGGGCGCAGCAGCCGGAGCCGGCGGCATCGGGTTTCAGCTGTTCATGGCAGGCAGCTTCTACTTTAATCTGCACGAAATGGGCTTTCTGACTTATGTGGTGGTGATCGCCGTAGTTATTTTGGAGTTCTTCTCCACAAAAATGAAAGCAAAAGTAAAATAAAAGAGCCTTTCGGAGACTTCCGGAGAGTTCTGACGGAGGAAATATTATGGAAAAAAAGCGTCTGTTCCAGATCCTGTCCAGAGCGCAGCGCAGTGATGTGATCCGCCTGGGCGAGGAACTGCAGCAGCAGTATCCGGTGACGATCGTCAAAAAGCCGGAGAAATCTCTCACCATGATCCGCATGCGTGAGCCGGTAAAAAAGAGCCTGTTCTATCTGGGCGAAGCCATTATCACAGAAGCCGTTGTCACACTGGCGGACACGGTGGGAACAGCAGTTACCATGGGCGATGATTTTGAAAAAACACTGTATATGGCAGTGATCGATGCGGCAGAAAATAAAGGCGTATTTTTCCATGAAGCACTGCTGCTGGAATGGGAACAGGAGCAGCAGCGCAGGATCGCACAGGAAAATGCCATGTTCCAGAAAACAAAAGTGGATTTCCACTCTATGGATTCGGAGGCGGCACAATGAAAACACTCCATCAGTTTGACGAAGTATTTGACACACAGGCGGTGTTCCGCAAGGTGCTGGAAGCAATGTCGAATCCCACACGGACGGTCTCCGTGGCAAAGCAGATGGAAAAGCTGTTCGGCGGATATCGGGCGTTCCTGGCACTGGGGATGACACTGCTGGACAATGAGGTGACCTTTTCCGCCTGCGGCGATGAAGCTTTCCGGCGCGATCTGCAATTGGTGACGCTTTCTCAGGAAGTTCAGGTTTCGGATGCAGATTATCTTTTTGTGACCGATCCGCAGAAACTGTCTGCCGTTATGGTGCAGGCAAAGTGCGGTACACTGACAGATCCCCATAAAAGTGCAGCGCTTCTGATTCGGGACAACGGCGAAATGTCAGAGACTGTGACCCTTTTCGGCCCCGGCATTCAGGGTGAGACTGCATTCCACTGTTCTGCAGCGGTGCTCCATGCACTGGAACTGCGCGACCAGCAGGCATATGAATATCCCATGGGAATCGATCTGTTTTTTGTGACCGACAGCGGCGATGTGACCTGCATTCCCAGATTGGTAAGAAGGAGGGGTTCTCAGTGGCATATGTAGCAGTTTCCGGCGGTGAAGAAGCCATTGCCGCAAGTATCCAGCTGTTGGATTATTATCGCAGCGGCACGGAAAAGGATTTGGAACTGGAAGCCGTCGCAGAAAAATTCGGACTGCTGGTGGATAAGGTCATGAGCGAATCCGGTCTGTACGCAAAGCATTATGCAGCACTGGCGCTCAAACAGTGCGAAGGCTCTACGGAAGAAGCTGTTTTCCTGCTGCGCGCATATCGTTCGACTTTAAAACGCAGTCATTATACCAATGTGGTGGATACGGATACCATGCGTGTGGTTCGCCGTATTTCTGCGGCATTCAAAGATATTCCAGGCGGACAGATGCTGGGCGCAACTTATGACTACACCCATCGTCTCATTCATTTTGAACGGGAGAATGAGGATGCCGGTGAACTGCATCAGCTGTTTCAGCGCATCCTGGCGGAGCAGACACCAGTCCCGCAAAAAGCATATCACCGGGTTTCTGATATGCTGAAGGCAGAGGGCTTGATGGACACTTATCCGGAGGACAACACACCGCCGCATGATGTTACAGAAAATCTGTTGGAATTTCCTGCACCCCGGAGCGCCCGGCTCCAGACCATGACTCGTGCCGATACCGGCTTTCTTTCCGGATTGGCATACTCCGTTTTGCGCGGCTTCGGACAGGTGCATCCCACTGTCGGAGAACTGCGCAGCGGCTATGTCTCTCTGGAAGTTGCCTATCCCGGCATGGAGGGCGAATCCATCTATTTGGGTGAGATCTTGCTGACTGAGGTGGAGACATTCCACTCCGCCAGCGACAAAGATCAGCTGAAACTTGCCAGCGGATACGGTGCTGTATTTGGCAGAAATGAAAATAAAGCCATCGCCATGGCAGTGATTGACCGGGAACTGGAGCAGGGCGGCGATTATGCGGCGCAGGATCAGGAATTTGTGCTGATGCACGGAGACTGTCTGGAAATGAACGGTTTTATCTCGCATCTGAAGCTGCCGCATTATGTGACATTCCAGTCGAAACTGGATGCAGTGAGAAAAACACGGAGGAAGCAGGAACATGGAGCGGACTGAACATTATAATTATGCGTTTCTGGACGAAGGCTCAAAGCGGGAGATTCGGCGCTGTATTCTGAAAGCAGTGGCGATTCCCGGCTACCAGGTGCCCTTTGGCTCCAGAGAGCTTCCCATCGGACGCGGCTGGGGAACCGGTGGCATTCAGCTGACCCTGTCTCTCATCGGCCCGTCGGATACCTTGAAGGTCATCGACCAGGGCAGCGACGACAGCGTGAATGCAGTCAATATTAAGAAATTCGTGGGGCTGTGTACCAATGTGCCTGCCACAACCGATACTCATCAGGCAACACTGATCCAGTCTCGTCACCGTATCCCGGAAGTGCCGCTGCGCAACGATCAGATTCTGGTGCTGCAAGTGCCGATCCCGGAGCCGCTCCGTATTGTAGAGCCGAAGGAAGAGGTCACCAAGAAAATGCATGCTGAAAAGGATTATGCGCCTATCTGGCTGCAGTTGTACGAGAGCATCGTGAAGTACGGCAAGGTGACCATTCCCACAGAGTACCCTTGTACCGTAGAGGATCGTTATATCATGAACCCCAGCCCCATCCCGAAATTTGACAACCCGAAGCTGCACCAGTCAGAATGTCTGTACCTCTTCGGCGCAGGACGGGAGAAAAAGATCTATGCAGTGCCGCCTTAT
The DNA here is from genome assembly GCA_934463425.1 of uncultured Ruminococcus sp. GTDB lineage: Bacteria > Bacillota > Clostridia > Oscillospirales > Ruminococcaceae > Ruminococcus_C. The sequence continues at coordinate 49,405 of CAKSJP010000014.1, read as the reverse complement.
ACCAATGTGGAATCTCTGGCATTCGATGACGTTCCCTTTGAACGGGAGAACTTCCACGGAAAGAAGTGCCGTCTCTGCGGCAGCACCAATACTTATCTGGATGAGATGTTTGATGCGGAGACCGGAGAAAAATTCTATCAGTGTTCGGATACCGCTTATTGCAAGGAGGTGCGTTCCCGTGAAGCTTGAAGAAAAACCGGTATTGCAGGTGGAACATCTGACAGTGCGCTATGGAGCAGGCTGTCCCCAGTGCCAGACGCATTTGGAGAAGAACCGCTGTACGGTCTGCGGTACCGTGTGGGCTGCCAATGATGTCTCTGTAGAAGTGTATCCCGGCGAGGTGCTGGGCATCGTAGGAGAAAGCGGCTCCGGAAAATCGACGCTGATGCAGAGCCTTTACTTTGATATTGCGCCCACATCCGGTGAGGCGTACTTGCAGGACTATAAAGACGGAAACGAGAGCATCTGGCTCGCCAGCGCTGCGGAACAGCGGCATATCAAAAACTGCATCATGGGTATGGTGTACCAGAATCCGGTGCGCGGTCTGCGGATGCAGTATTCCGCAGCCTCCAACATTGCTGAAAAATTGATCGCAGCCGGAAACCGCAGCGCCGGGCATATGACTGAGCGCGCCAGGGAACTGCTCCAGGCAGTGGAGATCCTGACCTCCCGTATGGGGGAAGCACCGAAAAACTTTTCCGGCGGCATGCAGCAGCGTGTGCAGATCTCCAAGGCGCTGGCGAACAACCCGTCCATTCTCTTACTGGATGAGGTGACAACAGGTCTGGACTTGTCGGTGCAGGCAAAGGTACTGGATCTGATCCGGAGAATCAAGGCGCAGTACGGTATCTCTATTTTGCTGGTATCTCACGATCTGGCAGTGATCCGGATGCTGGCAGATCGTACTGTGGTCATGCTGGACGGCAAGATCATTGAAAGCGGTCTGACCGATCAGATTCTGGAAGATCCGCAGCATGCTTATACACAACAGCTGGTACATTCTTTGCTATAGGAGGAAATTGGCTACATGATCGCAATCAAAAACGGAAAAATTGTGATGCCGGATGGGATCACAGCGGGAAAAACACTTTGGTTGGAAAATGACCGGATCGCGGCGATCGGCGACTGCGGCGGTGTACCGGAAAAGGTGATCGACGCTCACGGCAGATATATCCTGCCGGGCATGATCGATGTGCATTCCGATAAGATCGAACAGTTTGTATTCCCGCGTCCTACGGCAAAGTTTTCTTTTGAACTGGCATTGAAGGAATGTGAAAAGGAGCTTTTGCAGCTTGGCATCACTACCATTTACCATTCCTTTTCTCTTTACAGCGATGAACTGCTGGGAAAAAGTCCGCTTCGCACCAAAGAAAGCGTACTGGAAATGGCGGAACTGATCGCCGATATTCAAAACCGCAGTCACCTGATCCACCACCGCTTTCACCTGCGTCTGGAGATCGACAATGTTGATGCTTTTGCCATTGCCAAGGATATGATCGCCCGGAAGCTGATCCAGGAGATTTCCTTTATGGATCACACACCGGGACAGGGACAGTATCGGGATCTGGAGATTTATCGGGAGACGGTAGATAAATACCACGGCATGGAAAACGAGGGCAAGACCTTTGAAGAGGTGCTGGAGCATCACCAGAACAAGAAGATGCTTTCCATTGCACAGCTTCGGGAACTGGCAGAACTGGCGCACCAAAATCATATTACTGTGGCATCTCACGATGATGATACACTGGAAAAGCTGCAGTTGAACCGTCAGCTCGGCGTAGACATCAGCGAGTTTCCCATTACCGAAGAGGTGGCAAAAGCAGCGCATGAAATGGGCTTTTATACCATTGCCGGTGCGCCCAATATCCTCCTTGGCGGCTCTCACTCCGGCAATATGTCCGCTGCGCAGGCGATTCAGAACGGCAGCGTGGACATTCTATGCTCCGACTATTTTCCGCAGGCGCTGCTGCACAGTCTGTTTGTCATGCGGGAGAAATACGGTCAGACACTGCCGGATATGGTGAACAAGGTCTCTCTGAATCCGGCAAAGGCAATGGGCATCGATAAGGACTATGGCTCGATCGAGCCGGGCAAAAAGGCGGATCTGGTCATTGCGGATATTCTGGACGGCTATCCGGTCGTAACACATGTTCTGGTGGATGGTCAGACTACCTCCAGAGTAGAATACAGGGGGCATTCCATATGAGCATATTGGAGATCAAAGGGCTGGGGAAAAATTTTTACCTGCACCATGCTGATCGGGAAATTCACTCCTGTGAAAACATCAATTTCAGTCTGGAAGAGGGACAGTTTATCGGGATCGTCGGGCGCTCCGGTGCCGGAAAGTCTACCATTCTGAAATGCATCCACCGCACCTATCTGCCGACAGCCGGGGACATTCTCTACGACAGTCTTGCCTATGGAAAAATCAGCCTGGCACATGCCGCAGAGCGCGAGATCCTGTATCTGCGCAGTCATGAGATCGGCTATGTATCTCAATTTCTCAACGTGATGCCCCGGACAACTGCAAAAGAGCATGTCATGCAGACACTTTTGGAAACCGGCGGAGACAGCAGCAGCGCTAGGGAAAAGGCGGAAGAAATGCTGGCATATTTTTGCCTGCCGGAAAATCTGTGGGATATCTACCCCAATACCTTTTCCGGCGGTGAGCGTCTGCGCCTGAATCTGGCGCACACCATGGTGAAGCGTCCGCGGCTGATGCTGCTGGATGAGCCGACAGCGTCTCTGGATAATAAGTCCAAGGTACTGGTCAAAGACATGCTGCTGAAACTCAAACAGGAGGGAACGAGCATGATCGGCATTTTCCACGACCTGGAGTTTATGGACGGCCTTTGTGACCGCGTATTTAATATTTCGGAGGGGACGTTCGCATGATTCGTGCAGATTGTCACATGCATTCCACGGTTTCGGACGGCAGCTTTACCATACCGCAGCTGATCGAACGGGCAAAGAAAAACGGTCTGGATGCCATCGTCATTACCGATCACGACACGTTGTCTCAGCGCAGTCAGATTCCGCAGACAGAAGGCATCCGGGTAATGGCGGGCATTGAGATCTCGGCATATGATTATGAAAACGATTTTCGCGTTCATATGCTGGGCTACAGCATTCAGAAGCCGGAGGTGACCGAACGGGCGGTGCATCCCACGCTGGAAGCGCGTCACGCCAATTCATTGAAGCAGATCCAGCTCCTCAATCAGCACGGCTATGACATTGATGTGAGCCGGCTGCATCGTGCGGATGGAAAATATATCTATAAGCAGCATATTATGGATGACCTGGTGCAGCGCGGCAAAGCACCGGACATGTTCGGCGAGTTCTATCAAAGGACATTCAAGCATGGCGGCATTTGCGATTTCGACATTCGCTATCCGTCGCCGTTGGAAGCACTTCGCGCCATTAAGGATGCCGGAGGTCTGGCAGTTTTGGCACACAGCGGTCAACAGCAGAACTTCTGCATCATTCCGGAACTGGCGGAGCAGGGACTGGACGGCTTGGAACTGCACCACCATGCAAACCAGAAAAAGGATCGGGAGATCATCCGGAAATATGCTGCAGACTATGACTTGTTTCTGACGGGCGGCAGTGATTTTCACGGGAAATACGAGGGTGTTTCTGTAGACATCGGAGATTATCTGGCAGAGCCGAGCGGTATTCTTGCAATTTTGGGAGGCGATTTTCAATGATACGTCCGGCGGTTTCTGCAGATCTCTCCGGAATCTACGCGTTGGTCTGTGAACTGGAAGAGACATCCTTTCCGCAGGAGATCTTCGCCTGGGGACTGAACACCATGCTTGCCGATGCTTCACACCTGCTGCTTGTGGCAGAAGTGCAGGGGAAAATCGTCGGGCTGCTGCATTTGCGGATGGAATTTCAGCTGCACCATTGCGGAAAGGTTGCGGAGATCATGGAGCTCATTGTCAGCAACGCTGTGCGCTCCCAAGGAATTGGTGCAGACTTGCTGCATGCTGCCAGAGAGCAGGCGATACAGCGCAGCTGCATTCAGTTTGAGGTGACTAGCAATCAGAAACGAAAAAATGCCCACCGCTTTTATCAGCGAGAAGGCCTGGAAGAGACACATATCAAATTGACAGAAGCGCTTTCCGTGTACAATTAAGGCGTTTTGTGGAGAAAAAAGGCTGCTGTACTTGCTTGGTACAGCAGCCTTTTGGTATACGGCCAGATCCGGAAGAACTATTTCGCAGAAGCAGCATCTATTCGATTTAAAATAAAGTGATGTACTTCATCTGGCTGAATATGCAGCACAATGCCGAATTCCTGATACATCCGGGTCTCTGCAGCATGCATCGCAGCTTCATCTGCGGCAGAGAGTCGGTGCCCATTGCGGCGTTTGCGCTCCTGCTGCTGATGCAGTGACCGCATCATCTGTATCATTTCCCGATAGTCGTCACTATGCAGAATGTTCTGAAAGATACCGCGCCGTTCCCGGCTGTTGCTGCACCATTCGGTCTCACTGAAATCTGCATCAGCCATTTCATCGATCAGTTCGCATATCTGATCTTTCGTCAGTAGAGGCCGAAGCTTTTCCGCTGCCCGTTCTGCCGGAACGTAGTAAGTGGAATGAGAGTTGTCCAGAGGGCGCAGCTTGTAGTATAGCGCTTCGTGCTCTCCGTCAAACGAACGGTTTTCCAAAGAAACGATCTGGCAAACGCCGGATGTGCCATAAGAAACGTATTCGTCTGGGGCGTATTCTGTTTTTGTCGTGTTCGGACTGCTTTCCATGGTTATCCCTCCATCGTTATGGTTTTATCATATACTATAATAATAGTATATCATATTTTCAGAAAAAAAGCCAGAGGAAAAATACACAAATGCGATGCTGTAAAAACTGTGCAACTTGATGCAATTCCGTTGGAATATTGGATTCTTTTTTTCATTTCTTTTGCAGAATAAATCTAGTTATGCCGAATCTGAAAAACTGAAAGTTTATAATAGAAGCATAGTTTCGGATATAATGTGAGATTTTGAGGAGGAATGCAGTATGCAGGAGACACAACAGAGCTGCCGTATTATAGCTGCCGATGCGGACAGCAATGAATCGCTCTGCCTTCGGATTCAGGCAGGAGATACCGAAGCTAAGCAGCAGCTTTTGGAACAAAATGACGGCATGATCCACACCATCGCCTGGCGTGAGCGCCGCCGGTATGCCTATCTTTCTCTGGAACTGGAGGATCTGTGGGCAGCCGGACAACTGGGGCTGCTTCGCGCGGCAAGACTGTATCGTCCGGAATACGGCGCGCAGTTCTGTACCTATGCCTGGGCGCATGTGCGGCAGGCGATTCAGCGCGAGATCATTTCCGGCGGTACGATCATCCGGATCCCGGTGCATTTGCACGATCGAATGCATAAGCTTTCGGTCTATCGGGAGCCGGGAAGTGCGGTGGATTATACTGCCCTGTCAGACCGTGTGACAGCAGAAGAACGGCTGGACGGCATGTCACCGCAGGAGATCCGGGACTTTTTGTCTCAGGTCGAGCCGATGCTCTCCATGCGGAGCCTGAATGAAATGCTGAAACAAGACGGAGATACAGAACGACAGGAATTGCTTTCTGAGCCGGATGTGTTGACACCGGAGGAAGAGGTCGGCGAGCGGCTCTTTCTAAGGCAATGTTTGGCGCAGCTGACATCCCGGGAGCGGGAAGTGATCGTGCTGCGGTACGGCCTGTGCGGTCAGGAGCGCATGACGCTGCTGGAAATCGGTGAAAAGCTGCATGTCACCAAGGAACGCGTCCGTCAATTGGAACAGCGCGCCATTGAAAAAATGCGGACGTGGAGCGGATTTTGACAAGTTTCCCCAGATCATCTGTGGTATACTGTTCTCAGAAAGGCAGGGAACAGGTCAGATGGCAGTGGAATTGCAAACAAAGGAAAAACAACTGGTGGCAGTGCTCAGCGGTGAGATCGATCACCACTGTGCACAGCCCATGCGCGCAGAAATCGATGCAAAGATCGATGCTTGTCAGCCGGAGACGCTGATACTGGATTTTGCAGGCGTGACATTTATGGACAGCTCCGGGATCGGCTTGATCATGGGACGGCATCGTCTGATGGAACAGATCGGCGGCGAGGTCATTGTCCGCGATCCGCCGCAGCATATTCGCCGTGTGATCCGTTTGTCCGGCATGGAACGCATCGCGCAGATCCAAATGCGTACTGCGGTGCAGAAAGCCGGAGAAGATTCTGCGGAGGGGAGGGATGAAGCGTGAAGGCAGTCAACGCGGTGAAATTTGTGTTTCCCGGTATCTCTGAAAATGAACGGACGGCGCGCGCCGTAGTTTCGGCGTTTCTGGTGCAGCTGGATCCTACGGTAGAAGAACTGGCGGATATCCGCACTGCAGTTTCAGAAGCGGTGACCAATGCCATTGTTCACGGTTATCGCCGGAACAGCGGCGATGTGGAATTACATATGAAGCTGTTGGAAAATCGGGAAGTCTATCTGCGCATCAAAGATCACGGCTGCGGCATTGCGGATATTGCACAGGCGATGCAGCCGCTGTTCACCACAGCGCCGGAGGAGGAGCGCGCCGGACTGGGCTTTGCCGTCATGGAAAGCTTTATGGACAAGCTTCAGGTGAAAAGCGTTCCGGGAAAAGGAACGACCGTGACCATGCGAAAGAAGCTGGGAGCATTGCCATGCCGGGTGAAGTAACAGCACCACGCGCAGAAGAGCATCTGGGACTGGTGCACCTTTGTGCCAATCGCTTTCGCAGCCGCGGGATCGATTATGATGAGCTGTATTCTGCCGGATGCGTGGGATTGCTGAAGGCGATCAGGGCGTTTGACTGCGAGCGCGGCGTAAAGTTTTCCACCTACGCTGTCCCGGTGATCCTGGGCGAGATCAAGCGTCTGTTCCGGGACGGCGGCATCGTCCACATCAGCCGCAGCCTCCGGGAGCGTGCTGTAAAGCTGCAAAAAATCCAGGAGACCTTTGAGCAGCGTCATGGCAGATCGCCCACCATGTCAGAACTCAGTGCACTCAGCGGTGATACCATAGAAGAGTGCGGCGAGGCGCTGTGCGTGACGCAGACGCCCCTTTCTCTGACACGAAACGATGAGGAGGACGATGACGGACAGTTTGAGATCCCGGTAGAAGCGCCGGATCGCCGGATCGGAGACTTGCTGTCCCTGCGGCAGCTGATGGGCGCTTTGTCGGAGCAGGATCGGATGCTGCTGGAACTGCGGTATTTTCGGGAATTGACGCAGAGCAAAACCGCAGCCATTCTGGGGATGACACAGGTGCAGGTCTCACGCCGGGAGAAAAAGCTGCTGACACAGCTGCGGCAGGAACTGCTGTCTTAAAGGAGGACTTCGTGTCCTCTTTTTTGTATTTTCCGCACTTGCATTTTTCAACAAAATCCGGTATAATAGGAGTACATCAACTCATAAGGACGAAAAAATATGAATGTACTATCGAAAATCGAACCGCTCTTGATGCAGGCGCAGAAGCCGGCGCAGTATATCGGCGGTGAAATGGGAAGCGTTGTCAAAAACCGGGAGGACGTGGATGTCCGCTTTGCCTTTTGTTTTCCGGATACTTATGAGATCGGCATGTCCCACCTGGGCATGAAGATCCTCTACAGTCTCATCAACGCCAGAGAAAACTTCTGGTGTGAGCGCGTCTTTGCGCCGTGTACAGATTTTGAGGCACTGATGCGGCAGAATGAGATACCGCTGTATGCACTGGAAAGCCTGGATGCCGTGCGGGACTTTGACTTTGTGGGCTTTACACTGCAGTATGAGCTTTCCTTTACCAATATTCTGAATATGCTGGATCTTGCCGGGATTCCACTGCGTGCCTGTGACCGCGGCGAAACACTTGCACCGCTGGTCGCAGCAGGCGGCCCGTGTGTCTGTAATCCAGAGCCGCTGGCGGATTTCTTCGACCTGTTTATTCTGGGCGAAGGGGAGGAGGTCAATCTGGAGCTCATGGATCTCTACCTGGAAATGAAACGCCGCGGCGCTTCCCGTTCAGAATTTCTTCGGGCGGCATCCCGGATCGAGGGCATCTATGTGCCGTCACTGTATGAAGTGACCTATCATGCGGACGGAACTGTCTCTGCCATAACGCCAAAGGACGGCGCACCGGAAAAGGTGGTAAAGCGTGTGATCCGGGACATGGATCAGGCGTTTTATCCGGAAACTTTTGTTGTTCCCTTTGTGGAGACGGTGCATGACCGGGCAGTGGAAGAGGTGCTTCGCGGCTGTATCCGCGGCTGCCGCTTCTGTCAGGCAGGCTTTTTATACCGTCCGTTCCGGGAAAAGTCCCCGGAAACCATCGTGCGGCAGTGCCGCTCTCTCTGCGACACTACCGGTTATCAGGAGCTTTCCCTGTCCTCGCTGAGCACCAGTGACCACAGCCGCCTGGAGGAGACGCTGAATGAGCTGCTGCCCTACCTGGATGAAAACCGCATCAATATTACGCTGCCCTCTCTTCGGGTGGATAACTTTTCCAAAGAATTGATGGATCGCATCCAGGGTGTCCGCAAAAGCAGCCTGACATTTGCACCGGAAGCCGGTACACAGCGGCTTCGGGATGTCATCAACAAAAATGTCAGCGAAGAGGAGCTGATGCGCACTGCCGGGATCGCCTTTTCCGGCGGATTTGCTACGGTAAAGCTCTATTTCATGATGGGACTGCCCACAGAGACCATGGAGGATATCGAGGGCATTGTACATCTGGCGGAAAAGCTGATCGATCTCTATTATAATACACCGGAACGTTCCAAAGGAAAAACCATCCAGATCTCAATCAGCTGTGCCACCTTTGTGCCGAAGCCGTTTACGCCTTTTGAATTTGAACCGCAGGTTTCTCGGGAAGAACTTCTGGCACGGCAGGAGCACCTCCTCAGCTGTATTCAGCCGCGCCACCGGAAAAAAATCAAGGTCAGCTGGCATACCTATGAGATCAGTCTGCTGGAAGCTGTCCTCGCCAGGGGAGACCGCCGTCTTGCGCCGGTGATCGAACGGGCGTGGCAGCTGGGCAGTAAGTTCGACAGCTGGAGCGAACACTTTCACTATGAGATCTGGTCACAGGCAATGGAAGAATGCGGCATTGACCCGACGTTTTACGCCAACCGCACCAGGGCATATGACGAGATCTTTCCGTGGGAACACCTGGATTATCTGGTGGACAAGGCGTTTTTTGTCCGGGAAAACCAGACGGCGCACCATTCCGAAACGACACCCCACTGCCGCGCGCACTGCGCCGGATGCGGTGTCAATCGGAGAATCGGGAGGGCTTGCTTTTGAAAAATCGTGTCAGAATGCGCTTTTCCAAAACCGGAAGAGCCAGATATATTTCCCACCTGGATCTGATCCGCTGTTTTCAGCGTGCAGTCTGCCGGGCAAAGCTTCCGGCAGCGTATTCCGAGGGCTTTCATCCGCACATGCAGACTTCCTTTGCGGCAACACTGCCTCTGGGGTTTACCAGTACTGCGGAGCTGATGGATCTGGAACTTTCTGAAGCAGTTCCGGCAGAAACCGTAATGGAGCGGCTGAACGCCGTTTTGCCGGAGGGCTTGTGTATTCAGGAATCAGGAGACGGAATCCTGGCGTTTAAAAAACTGGCGTTTGCCAGATATAGGATAACGGCTTCCAGTGAAGCGCCGGCACAGCTGCACCGCGCACTGGACGCATTTCTCGCGCAGCCGGAGATCATCACTGAAAAGCGCACCAAAAAGGGCGGTATGAAAACGGTAGACCTAAAGCCGATGGTGACGGCTGAAGGCGCGGCGGAGTCCCCGGATGGATTGGAGATCCGGCTTTGTCTTCCTGCCGGAAGCAGTGCCAGTCTCAACCCGATGCTTTTGCTGGACACCTGGCAGAAACAGGATGGCTTTACACTGCCGCTCCGGGAAATTTGCCGGACAGAACTGCTCACAGAAGAGAAACAAAAATTTTTTTGAAAAAACACTTGCATTTTTTCTGGAAATGTGGTATGATATAAAAGCATTTGAAATTTGTGCGTTTCGGCGAGATGCCGTGCACAAATGATCCGCACGATTTTTCGTGTGAGGTTAATGCCGGCCGGGCGCCCGATGGGAATCGGCGGCTCGGCAGAACGACATTAAATCGGACAGTCCGCTGGCGGAGACTGCACAGTTGCTGCAGCAGTCCTGTGTGCCTGAAGCTGAAAGGCACAGCAGAGACGCGTGAATGAATGTCCGCAAATTTTAGGAGGATTTTAAAATGGATGCATTGAAGACAATCAGCGACGCAAGCCTGAAGCAGGAAGTACCGGCATTCGCAGTCGGCGATACCGTAAAGGTACATGTAAGAATCAAGGAAGGCGATAAGAGCCGTATCCAGGTGTTCGAAGGCACTGTTATCGCAAAGAAGCACGGCGGCATCAGCGAGACCTTTACCGTTCGCCGCGTTGCACACGGCTGCGGTATTGAGCGTGTATTCCCGCTGCACTCTCCGGTTGTTGACCGCGTAGAAGTGATCCGTAAGGGTAAGGTTCGCAGAGCTAAGCTGTACTACCTGCGCGACAGAGTTGGTAAGGCTGCAAAGGTTAAGGAACAGATTCGATAATCCAAAGAATCATGCACAATGCAAAGACGGGCAGAATGGGTGCACATGTCGTCGTTTGCTTCATGACACCTGCCTGTCGGCAGTAAAAAGGGACAGTATTGTCCCTTTTTTATTAGAACGTATTCATACAAAATCCTTGTGTGGATTTTGCCGGAAAGGTGCATGCATTCCGATAGAATACGTTCTGAAACAAGTCTGATGATCGGAAGAATGGAGAACGGTAGAATGGAACAGCAGACAAATCAAGAAGAAAAAATGCAGCAGGAACCGAAAAAAAATTCTTTTCTGAGCGATGTCGCAGAGGTGTTGGAAACCGTATTCGTTTCCATTTTTGTAGTGATCATGCTGTTTGCCTATGTGATCCGGCCGGTAACGGTGGATGGCGATTCCATGCGGGAGACACTCCATAATGAGGATCGCCTGCTGATGTCGGATCTTCTGTATACCCCAAAATACGGTGATATTGTAATTGTCAGCAATGAGCATTCCTATCTGTACGATGCAGAAGGCAATCTGGTGGAAGGAAAGGGCCTGCCTCAGGAAAAACGTCTCATCAAGCGCGTGATTGCTACTGGCGGACAGGAAATCAATATTGATTTTGAAACCGGAACAGTGACTGTGGACGGCGAAGTGCTGGACGAACCGTATATTCGTCAGCTGACTGCTAACCAGGAGGATGGTTTTGCTTCCTATCCGGTGACAGTGCCGGAGGGATATTACTTTGTCATGGGTGACAACCGAAACAATTCTACCGACAGCCGCTCCCAGTTCGTGGGCTTTGTACCCCGGGATGCGATTCTCGGAAAGGCGTTGTTCCGGATCTCCCTGGACAATTTCGGCAGTATCTATAAAAATATGAAGTGACCCTGGAAGGTGACTTTGGAAAGGCGGCTGATATGGCAGAAGATCTGATGCGAAACATTCAGTGGTTTCCCGGACATATGACAAAAACACGGCGTATGATCGCGGTAAATCTGTCGCTGGTCGATGCAGTGGTAGAGATTCTGGATGCCCGGGTGCCGCAGAGCAGCCGCAATCCGGAAATGAACAGTATGGTAGGCGCAAAACCGCGCCTGCTTTTGCTGAATAAGGCAGATATGGCAGATCCTTCTGCCACCTCACGCTGGATCGCAGCGTACCGGAAGCAGGGCTTTGTTGCTCTCGGCGTGGACTGCCGCAGCGGAAAGGGCATTTCCGGCTTTGCGCCCGCAGTACGGGAACAGCTTTTGCCGGAGCTTCTGGAAAAGCGCGCTGCGCATGGCATGACCGGTGCGCCTATTCGCTTGATGGTCGTGGGTATCCCGAATGTGGGAAAATCCTCTTTTATCAACCGCATGGCGCAGTCTAAGCGCGCAAAGGTGGAAGACCGCCCTGGCGTGACACGGACAAAGCAGTGGGTGAAGATCGGCAGCAATATGGAACTTCTGGATATGCCAGGCGTTCTCTGGCCGAAGTTTGATGACCAGACAGTGGCACAGAAGCTTGCCTTTACCGGCGCGATCAATGATGACGTCATGGATCTGGAAGCGCTTGCCTGCCTGCTGCTGCAGCGGCTTGCAGTGTCCTATCCTCAGGCGCTGGAGCAGCGCTATAAAATGACGGGACTGGATGAGATCCGTGAGGACGGCTTTGCGATGCTGGATCTGCTGGGCAGAAAGCGCGGCATGCTGATCTCCGGCGGAGAGGTAAACACAGAGCGCGCAGCGATCACGCTGTTGGACGAGTTCCGCAGCGGAAAGCTGGGACGCATTACGCTGGAACTGCCGGAACAGGAGGCGCAGAATGGCTAAAACTGCGCCGAAAAAGGCAACGGAAGAGCTGTACGCCTGGGATGCGGAAAAGGCAGCTGGTGGCGTGCTGCTTTGCGGTGTGGATGAAGCCGGACGAGGGCCTCTTGCTGGTGATGTCTATGCCGCAGCGGTGATCCTGGATCCGTCGAAGCCTGTGGTTTCGGGACTGAATGACAGCAAGAAAATGACAGAAAAAAAGCGGGAAGCGCTTTTTGAAGAGGTACAATCCGCTTGTCTGGCATACTGTGTGGCATCTGCAACTGTGGCAGAGATCGAGGAACTGAACATTCTCGGCGCGACAATGCTTGCCATGCAGCGCGCCGTTGCCGGTTTGTCTGCAAAGCCGGGACTGGTTCTGATCGACGGCAACCGCCTGCCGCAGCTTTCTGTTCCGGCGGAGACAGTCATCAAGGGGGATGCCACTTCAGCTGCCATTGCCGCGGCATCTATTCTGGCAAAGGTATCTAGAGACCGGACACTTTATGAGTTGGACAAGGCATATCCGCAGTACGGGTTTGCGAAGCACAAGGGCTATGGCACAAAGGCACACTGCGAGGCAATCCTGCAGTATGGGCCATGTCCGGCGCATCGTCCCAGCTTTTTGCGAAAGCTGTATCAAAAACATGAAAATGAAAACGACTGAGATCGGCCGCCTGGGAGAGACAGAGGTCTGCCGGCGAATGGAGCAGCAGGGCTATTCCATTGTGAAGCGGAACTTTTGCATTCGCGGCGGCGAGATCGATATCATTGCAGAGGATGCGGAATATCTGGTGTTTGTGGAAGTAAAAACGCGGAAACCAGGCAGTCTGACCTCCGGCTTTGATGATGTGACGGAAAAGAAACAGGCTCGTTTGATCCAGGCGGCAGCGATGTGGTGCGCAGCGCATCCCACACAGCTGCAGCCGCGGTTTGACATCGCCTGCGTAGAGATGCAGGGAAAGCGCGTTCTTTCGGTGGATTATCTGGAAAACGCATTTGATGCAACGGGCAGTGATTTTATATTTTAGGCAGTAGAACTGCCGGAAAAAGGGTGGTAACAGTGTTTTATAAGAGCACCAGAGACAGCAGCATCCGTGTAGAAAGCGCAGCTGCAATTGCAAAGGGAATTTCGGAAGAAGGCGGTCTGTTTGTACCGGAGTCCATTCCTTCCATTTCCATGGACGAACTGAAATCGCTGGCTGGCATGAATTATGCACAGCGGGCAGCTTTTGTGTTCTCGAAGTATTTGACCGATTACACAGAAGCGGAACTGCGTTACTGCACAGAGAGCGCCTATACAACAAAGGCGTTTGACACAGAGAACATTGCAGAGATCGCACATTTGTTCGAGGGCACTTATATGCTGGAGCTGTGGCATGGTCCTACCTGTGCGTTTAAGGACATGGCACTTCAGATCCTGCCGTACTTCCTGACCACTGCGGTCAAGAAGCTGAAGATGGACAAGAAGGTTGTGATCCTGGTTGCAACATCCGGTGATACCGGTAAGGCAGCACTGGAGGGCTTCAAGGACGTTCCGGGCACAGAGATCATGGTGTTCTATCCGGTCGAGGGCGTCAGCGATATGCAGAAGCGCCAGATGGTCACACAGGAGGGCGAAAATGTCACTGTGTGCGCAGTAAAGGGCAACTTTGACGACTGCCAGAGCGGCGTAAAGAAGATCTTTACCGATCACAAGGTACTGGATGCTCTGGAAAAGGGCGGCATGACATTCTCCAGCGCAAACTCCATCAACTGGGGCAGACTGGTACCGCAGATTGTGTACTATGTTTCTTCCTATGTTTCTCTGGCAGAATCCGGCGAGATCGCTTACGGCGATCTGCTGAATGTTGTTGTTCCTACCGGCAACTTCGGCAACATTCTGGCTGCATACTATGCAAAGATGATGGGTGTGCCTCTCGGAAAGCTGATCTGTGCCTCCAATATCAATAAGGTGCTGACAGACTTTATCCGCACCGGCGTGTATAACCGGAATCGTGAATTTTATCCGACCACTTCTCCGTCGATGGATATTCTGATCTCCAGCAATCTGGAGCGCCTGCTGTATCTGCTGACCGGTGAAGATGATGCACAGATCCGCGAGTGGTTTACTGCGCTGGCAGAAAAGGGAACTTATGAGGTAACTGATGCTGTTAAGGCAAAGCTGACAGAGCAGTTCTACGGCGGCTTCTGCGATGATGCAGAGACAAAGGCAACTATCGCAGAACTGTACCAGAAGTATGGCTATACCTGCGATACCCATACAGCAGTTGCAGTAAAGGTATATGAGGATTACCGCAAGGAGACCGGCGATACCACAAAGACACTGATCGCTTCTACCGCAAGCCCGTTCAAGTTCAGTGCAAGCGTTCTGGATGCACTTGGCAAAAAGCCGGCGGACGGTACCGATGAGTACGATATGGTAGAACTGCTCCACGAGATCTCCTCCATGGAGATCCCGCAGTCTCTGGCAGCGCTGAAAACAAAGCCGCGCCGTTTTGACGGCAGCATTGATAAGTCTGAAATGCAGCAGTTCGTATTGCAGGAACTGCACCTGTCCTGAATGGGGTGCCCATGCGTTTATTTACCATAGGCGACCTGCACCTTTCCTTTGGCGTACCGGACAAGCCCATGGACATTTTCGGCGGATGGAAAAATTATCAAAGTCTGCTGGAACAAAACTGGCGCAAACAGATCGCACCGGAAGATGTGGTAGTGCTGGCAGGAGATTTTTCCTGGGGCATGACACTGGCACAGTCTGAGGCAGACTTTGCCTTTGTGCAAAAGCTGCCAGGTCAGAAGATCCTGCTGAAAGGCAATCATGACTACTGGTGGACCTCGCTGAAAAAAATGGAGGATTTTTTCACTGCCCACGGATTTGATACCATGCATATCCTGCACAATAACCACTATGCGTTCGGACAGTACGGCATTTGCGGCACGCGCGGCTGGGTGAGCATGCAGGGCGAAGCCGCAGATGCAAAAATCCTCGCAAGAGAAGTCCAGCGTCTCCGGGTCTCTGTGCAGTCTGCGGTGAATGCAGGACTGGAACCTATTGTGTTTCTGCATTATCCGCCTATCTATGGCACATCCATGAACTATGAGATTTTAGAGGTGCTGCATGAATTTCACATTCAGCGCTGCTATTATGGACACGTTCATGGAAAGGGGCATAATTTCGCATTTCAGGGAAAGTATGAAGAAACGGAAATGCGCATGATTTCTAGTGATTATCTACAATTTATGCCTGAGCAGGTGCTCTGAATTGTACAAAATAGAGAAGTGCGGAAATCCACTAGCCAAAACGGGACAAATATGCTATAATAATGAAAGCGTGTGCGCATTTTAAAGCACTCGCATATTATCGATAAAATCAGTCCTTCCATTTTCACTACATTGTAATGGAAGGTATTGTAATCATCAATTGGAGGATACCAAACATGAATCTGAAATCTTCAAACAAAACAGATGTGAACATGACCGAACTGGTCGTTGAAATCGATGCAGAGAGCTTTGAAAAAGCAGTAGAAGCTGCTTATCAGCGTCAGAAGAAGAATATCTCTATGCCGGGCTTCCGCAAGGGCAAAGTGCCGCGGAAAATGTGCGAGAGAACATACGGCGAGAACGTATTCTACGAGGATGCGATCAATGCACTGCTGAACATGGAACTGCCGGCTCTGATCGTTGACAACGAGCTGAACGTTGTGGACACCCCGAAGGTAGAAGTAACTGCTGTCAGCAAGGAAGACGGCGTTACCATGAAGGTGATCTGCGTAACTAAGCCGGAGATCACTCTGGAAGGCTATAAGGGCATCGAAGCACCGAAGTCTGTAAAGGAAATCACTGATGCAGATGTAGATCAGCAGATCGAGAATATGCGTCAGCGTAATGCCCGCGTTGTTTCTGTTGATGATCGCGCAGCTGAAATGGGCGACGAAGTAAACCTGAACTTTGAGGGCTTCTTCGGCGACGAGGCGTTTGACGGCGGCAAGGGCGAGAACTATCAGCTGAAGCTGGGCAGCGGTCAGTTTATTCCGGGCTTTGAGGATCAGGTAGCTGGTCATAACATCGGCGAAGAATTTGACGTTACTGTGACTTTCCCGGAAGATTATCAGATGGAAGAGTATGCAGGCAAAGAAGCTGTATTCCACTGCTCTATCAACAGCATTTCTCACGAAGAGCTGCCGGAGCTGGATGATGAATTCGTAAAGGATACTTCTGACTTTGACACTGTAGATGAGCTGAAGGCTGACGTTCGCAAGAAGCTGGAAGAAAATGCTGAGAATGCTGCAGCCAACTCTTTTGAGAACGCAGTTACTCTGAAGCTGATCGAAAAGGTTACTGATCCGGTTCCGCACTGCATGTTTGAGCACCGCGCAGACAGCCTGATGAACCAGTTCGCAAACCAGCTGAAGGCACAGGGCGTTTCCATGGATCTGTATCTGCAGTACACTGGCATGGATCAGGATGCACTGAAGGAAACCTATCTGGAGCGCGCAGAGAACGAAGTAAAGCTGCGTCTGGCTCTGGAAAAGGTTGCTGAACTGGAAAAGCTGGAAGTTTCTGACGAAGATCTGGAAGCTGAAGTAAATCGTCTGGCAGAAGAGAACAACCTGACTGCTGAGGATGTAAAGAAGCGCATTTATCTGGAAGATCTGCGCGAGGACATGCTGGCAACAAAGGCAATGGATCTGGTAAAGGAAGCTGCTGTTGCTGTTGAGGCTCCGGCAGAAGAAGCTGCAGCAACTGAGGAATAATCCGAACAGGCAATTAGAAAAATAGATGAAAACAGACGGGCGAACTCTTGGTTCGCCCTCTGTGGTATGTGCACATTTTTCGGAATGTGTCGATTTTAGAAAGGAAGATGAACATGAGTAGTTTAGTACCTTACGTTGTAGAACAGACCAGCCGCGGCGAGCGTTCTTATGATATTTTCTCCCGTCTGCTGAATGACCGCATCATCATGCTGTCCGATCAGGTCAACGATGCAACTGCCAGTCTGGTCGTTGCACAGCTGCTGTACCTGGAGGGTCAGGATAACGAAAAGGATATTTCACTTTACATCAACAGCCCCGGCGGTTCGATCACAGCCGGTATGGCAATCTATGACACCATGCAGTATATCAAGTGCGACGTTTCTACCATCTGCATTGGTATGGCTGCTTCCATGGGTGCATTCCTGCTTTCTTCCGGCGCAAAGGGCAAGCGTATTGCACTGCCCAACAGTGAGATCATGATTCACCAGCCGCTGATCTCCGGCGGTCTGTCCGGTCAGTGCACCGATATCAAGATCGCATCGGATCACCTGGTTCGCGTTCGTCAGAAGATGAACGAGATCCTGGCGAAAAACACCGGGAAACCGTTGGAAGTCATTGAAAATGACACAGAGCGGGATAATTATATGTATGCCGAAGAGGCAAAGGCGTACGGCCTGATCGATAAGGTGATCGAGCATAGATAAAGGGGAACCGAAATGGACGAGAAAAAAGAAAAACGATGCAATTTCTGCGGCAAGCCGGAACATATGGTAGAAGGCATGATCTCCGCTGCAGATGTGAACATTTGCAGCGAGTGTGTGACCTATTGCTATGAAATGCTGTATGGACCGGTGAATCCGGCTGCAGATACCACAGAGAAAAAGAAAAAATCGAAAGCACCAACTGAGATTCGCCTGCTGAAGCCGGCTGAGATCAAAAAGACATTGGATGAATATGTTATCGGGCAGGATCTGGCGAAGATCACTCTTTCTGTATCGGTGTATAACCACTATAAGCGTATCCTGAACCAGTCTAAGGCAGATGCGGCGCGGGATGTGGAACTCCAGAAGAGCAACGTCCTGCTGCTCGGTCCGACTGGTGTCGGAAAAACTTATCTGGCGCAGACACTTGCAAAGATCCTGGACGTACCGTTCGCCATTGCCGATGCAACGACCATTACCGAAGCCGGCTATGTGGGCGATGACGTGGAAAACGTACTGCAGCGCTTGCTCCAGGCGGCGGATTTTGATGTAGAGGCGGCAGAACGCGGCATCATCTATATCGATGAGATCGACAAGATCTCCCGGAAGTCGGAGAATGTTTCGCTGACCAGAGATGTCAGCGGTGAAGGCGTACAGCAGGCACTGCTGAAGATCATCGAGGGCACTGTCTCCAATGTACCGCCCCAGGGCGGCAGAAAGCACCCGAATCAGGAGTTTATCCATGTGGATACACGGAACATCCTGTTTATCTGCGGTGGTGCATTCGATGGATTGGAAAAGCTGATCCAGAAGCGCATGGCTCCGGCAGCGCTGGGCTTTGATGCGCCGATCGCACAGCAGAAAAAAGATCTGGTCAACATTTTCCGTCAGGTCACACCGCAGGATCTGGTGAAGTTCGGTCTGGTTCCGGAGTTGGTCGGCAGACTGCCGGTCATCACCACTTTGGACGATCTGGACGAAGCGGCACTGATCCGCATTCTGACTGAGCCGAAGAACGCTCTGGTAAAACAGTACCAGAAGCTGTTTGACTTTGATAACATCCAGCTGGAACTGACTGAGGACGCACTGACAGCAGTTGCGACCGAAGCAATTGCTCGGAAAACCGGTGCCCGCGGACTGCGCTCCATTATGGAAGCAACGCTGATGGATAGCATGTACACCACACCTTCTGTGGATAACGTAAAGAAGATCGTGGTCAACGCCGACTGTGTCAACGGCACAGCGCGCCCGAAATTCTACGATGCTGACGGCAAGGAAATCGAAAACATTCCGCCGGAAGAAGCGGCACTCTAAATTTTGCAGAAACAGAAAACCTGTCCTACCAAACATAGGACAGGTTTTTTTGTTTTATGGGATGCGTTTAGGATTGTATGTTTTTGGTGAAAAATCTCTCAATGGGCGGCGCAGTGTATTTGCTGAAAAATTTCACCACAAAGCCGGTGCAGAGAGCGGCAATGATCGTGCCTTCCCGTGTGCCCTCCAACCGTTGGAAGAACAGGAACGACAAAATGACTGCCATCGCAACGCAGCTGATATCAAACACGATCTTTACGTTGCCGAATTCCTTGTGAATGGTGTCGGAGAGCGCTTTGACAAAGGCCTCGCCGGAGTTCAAAATGACGTTTGCAGTAACTGCCAGTGAAATGCCGAAGCCAAGAACAACAGTGCCGGTCAACACCAACAGGATCTGTACAATGTAGTTTTTCGGTTCAAAAAACGAGATCTGCCATACACCGAAATCGGTGAACCATCCAAATAAAAATGAAAGCGGCACTTGTAATAACTGGATCCACTGAAATTTCTTTCGCAGCAATAAGATCTGTCCCAGGATCAGCACACAGTTCCAGATAATGAGCCAGTATCCCAAAGAAAGCTGCGGCAGCTGAATGCTCATCACATTTGCCACTGAGGAAATGGGCGAAACGCCCAGTTCGCCTTTTTTGGTGATTGCTACGCCGAGGGCACTGAAAAAGAGACCAATGATAAACAACAGATATCGTTGTACCATATCCTTGAATAATGGGTCTTTGACGAATGCATGATTCAAGCTTGATGCCTCCACTTCTGCAATTCTGCCTTTGGATCTTCACACTGCATCATTTGCGACATAACGCAGCAGCCGGCGGCTCCGGCCTGTCGAATCTCCGCCTGTTGCTCCGGTGTTATGCCGCCGATGGCATAGACCGGGATAGAAACGCTGTCACAGACCTCTCGAAGAAAGGACAATCCTCGCGGCGGGAGATCTGGTTTGCAGGCAGTAGGGAAAATGTGTCCGGCAATCAGCCAGTCCGCACCCAGGCGCTCCGCCAGCTGCGCATCTGCCAGGCTGTGTACAGACGCGCCAATTGCCGGGAGCTGTTCTTTTTCGGTTTTTGTCAGACTTTGCAGCAGAGAAAGCGGCAGCTGTACTGGCAGACGCAGCGCTTGCGCCGTTTCCGGAAAGCTGTTCAGCCAGAGCGGTGTCTGATAGCGCCGGCAAATGTCCAGACACTCTGCGGCAAGAGCAGTGTACGCAGCCGGGGACAGATCCTTTTCCCGGAGCAAAATCCCGTCTGCACCTCCTGCGGCAAGCTGTTCGATTCGCGCCAAAAAGCTGCCCCGGCACAGCTTTCGGTCGGTGACACAGAGCATCATAGAATGTTGGTGTTGATGTAGTCGGTATAGACCGGCTGCATGCCCTGAGCGAGAATGGCTTCATGGATCTCCTGGAGACTTCTGGGATCAGAAATCTCAAACTGCGCGTCACCCTTTTGCTTGTGCTCCTCGTTGTGGCCGCCGATTCCCACATCGACACCGGCAGAGATCTTGGTGGCTGCCAGAGGCAGAACATGATCCCGGAATCCGGCGCGTTCCCGCGTGGAGATGGTGAAGCTTGCGAAGGGCAGGAAAATGCGGCAGGCGAGCATCATCTGCAAAAGTTGGGTTTCGTGTACATCGTTGGGGTTGGTCTCCTCGTGGTTCTTATAGGGACGCAGCCGCGGAAAAGACAGCGCGATCTCGCCCTGAGGATACTTCTTTTGCAGCAGAGCCGCGTGGATTCCGGCAGCAAACATATCCTTGCGGAAGTCTGCCAGTCCCAGCAGCACGCCGAATCCAACGCCGCGCATGCCGCCCATCAGCGCCCGTTCCTGTGCGCAGACGCGATAGGGGAAACAGCGTTTTGCGCCGGCAACATGCATTTCGCCGTACCGCTCCAGATCATAGGTTTCCTGAAAAACAGTGACAAAGTCCGCGCCGCATGCCCGCAGCATGGCGTACTCGTCAGCGTTCATGGGATATACCTCCAGGCCAATGGTAGAGAAGTATTTCTTGGCGATACGTACTGCTTCTGCGATATATTCCGGACCGGAAACCGATCGGCTTTCGCCTGTCAGCAGCAGGACTTCCCGCATGCCGGTTTTGGCGATCGCAGCCATTTCCGCTTCAATTTCCTCCGCATTCAGCTTGCAGCGTGTAATGGGATTTTTGCAGTTGAATCCGCAGTAAACGCATTGGTTTTCGCAGTAGTTGGAAATATACAGCGGTGTAAACAGCAGGACGTTGTTGCCGAAATGTTTCTCCCGTTCTGCCTTGGCACGTCGTGCCATCTGTTCCAAAAAAGGCTGTGCCGCCGGGGAGAGCAGCGCTGCAAAATCCTCAAACGACAATTCTTCTTTTTGCAGGGCAGTCTGCACCTGTTTTGCCGTATACTGTTCCGGTGCATATGCCTTTCTGGCAGCGATCACACGGTCAAAAATGTCGCTCTCGATCTGCTGCATGCCCGGCTGAAATTCCATGGGGTCATAGATCTTACGCATGATACTGCCCTCCTCAATCCTGTAAAAATCCAGTCAGCGGACTGGAAGCTTCTGCGCCGGAGTCCAGAACACGTCCCAATTTTGCCAGATAAGCGGCGCGTCCGGCTTCGATCGCCAGCTTGAAGGCGTGTGCCATCATGGGGCAGTTGTCAGCGGTTGCTACTGCGGTATTTGCCATAACGGCAGCAGCGCCCATTTCCATTGCTTCGCACGCCTGAGACGGTGCGCCGATGCCGGCATCTACAATGACCGGCAGGTCGATCTCGTCAATGATGATCCGGATAAAGTCCTTGGTGCGCAGTCCCTTGTTGCTGCCGATGGGAGCGCCCAGCGGCATAATGGCAGCGGCGCCGGCATCTGCCAGACGGCGTGCGGCAATGAGATCCGGGTACATATACGGCAGAACGTGAAATCCCTCCTTCGCCAGAATTTCTGTGGCGCGGATGGTCTCTGCATTGTCCGGCAGCAGATACTTGGCATCCGGGATGACTTCGACCTTGACGAAATCACCGCAGCCCAGCGCGCGGGAAAGCCGCGCAATGCGTACTGCTTCGTCTGCATTTCTCGCGCCGGAGGTGTTCGGCAGCAGTGTCAGATGCTCCGGCAGAAAATCCAGGATGTTTTCCGGGCTGTCTGCATTGGCGCGGCGCAGGGCAATGGTGGCGATCTCGCTGCCGCCGTATTCCATAACGTCTCGGATCAGCTGTAACGAAAATTTTCCGGAGCCCAGAATAAACCGGGAATGAAACTCCTTTCCGCCCAGTACCAGTGTATCATTTTTTAAGGTTTCCATATGATTGCTTCCTTTCTGCTTTAAGGCAATACTGCACAAGCGTTGTGCGGTGTTGCCTTAAAAATCGGTTTTCTCCTGCGAGTCTGTTGAACTATTTTTATGCTGCGCCGCCGCCCATAAAGCTGACAACTTCGATCACATCGCTGTCACTGAGTACAATTGCGGCATAGTCCTCTTTTGCTTCGATCTTTTCATTGCGTTCTACTGCGATGCGCTGGATGTTGTATCCCTGTGCTTCCAGAAATTCCAGCAGCGTCTGCGGCTTTTCTAGAGGGATCTGTACGCCGTTTACACACATGTCAATCGCTCCTTTCTATCATCACTTCCATATTATTCCATTTCGTGACGCAAAAAAAGGGCACACACCTTTTCGGTGGTGTGCCCCATTTTACGCAGTCATTCTATTTTGTTATTATACCACATTCCCCTGAAAAAGTCAACGCCTTTTCCGGAATTGCGGATTTTTTACCCTTCGTCCATTTTTTTCGGCAGAAGTCCGGGGAGAAATTCCACCACAGGCAGTGCGTACTGCTTTGCAAGATCCAGACAGGTCTGGATATATTCTGAATTGGAAAGCCGATCCGGGGTATGGGCATCGCAGCCAATTATGGCGCTGTTTCCGACTTCCTGTGCAATGCGCAGAAACCTGCCGGAGGTATAGTGACGATGCTCCACCACGCCCAGCAAATTGATCTCGACGGGGATATCGTGCGCTTTGAGATACCGGCAGAGACGAAGCATGTGCTCCTCATAGACCGCATCCGACCCGGTGTAATGGATCAGATCCGGATGCGCTGTGTAGGCATATTTTCCAGTTTCCATGCCCTCGATCACCAGATCAACATAGCGTTTGAGATCCGCCTCATCTTCGGTGGGATGTCCGGTGTATGGCCCCGTGATCTCGCTGGCGGTGAAATGTTCCCCCAGCAGCATATAATCCACAGGATAGCCGTCCAGAAGGCGATTCTGCTCTTCCATCAATTCCGGAATATACTCCGACTCAAATCCGATGTAAATGGTAATATCTCTGGCGTATTCCTGCTTCAGCGCTTCCAGTGCGTAAAAATAATTGTCCAGCTCTCTGGGTTCCATCCGCGTGTGGGAGACATAATCCTTCGGAAAGACCCAGGGACAGTGATCGGAAAAACCCAGAACCTCCATGCCTTCCCGGATGGCGTGTTCCACATATTCCTTATCCTCGCCCCATGCATGGCGGCATCGGGCGGTGTGGGTGTGATAATTTGCTTTCAGCATGTGTATGACACTTCCTTAGTTTTCTTTCGGCGCTTCTGTCGGCGGCTGTTCGGTAACTGTGGCTTCTGTGAACGTCGTTTCTACCACAGAACCGGAGTGCTTCGGCGCAAGCCGTGCAATGACTTCGTTGATGAGCCGCAGCGCACCGCTGATAATCATGAGGATGCCGATAACCTTCCAGCCGATCTCGTTGCTGTTGCGCAGCACATAGATCAGGATGAAGATGCCAAGCAGACAGTTGGTGACGGCAAACAGCATGGATGCCAGAATGTTGGTGTCCTCTTTGCGAAAGGCCAGCGTGTTGACAATGCCGGAAATACCGCTGCCCAATACGCAGATGCTCAGAATAATGGGGATCAGATTATTGATGGTAAAGGGCAGGATGATAAGCAGCGCACCAACGATCAGCAGGGAAATTCCTGTGATCAGATATCTTCCCTCGGGCTGGAATTTGCGGCGTGAGGCATAAATGACAGTTTCGATCAGTCCGATCACAGCAACCAGAATGCCCAGCGTCAGGAAGATACCGTTTACTACTGCAGGCTTGGAAATCAGCACAATGCCCAGCACAATAAGACAGAGGGGCAGGACGAAGGGGAGCAGGATGTAGAGCATTTGTTTGCCGAATTTGGTTTTGGGGGATTTTGAATTCATAACAGACTCCTTTCAAAACAGATGGAATAAGTATTTGAGGCAGAGCCGCTTGAGCGGTCTGCAGGATGCACAAAAGGCATGGGCGAGAGCTTCGACATTTTCCGCGGCTTGCAGCTGCTGTGCTTTCTCCGGATATTGTCTGCCGAATTCCAGTGCCAGTGTCATAGGAATGATTTGCAGCGGTGCTTCGTCGGGCAAGTGCTTCTGCCGCAGATGCTGCTGCGCTGTTTCGCAAAACTCCAGAAGCGCCTCCTGATGGAAGGAAAGTCCGGTCCAGCGAAGCAGCCGGAACAGATAGCGGTACATTGCCTGCATCGCCTGCCGCGGATGCAGCGTGTCACAGAAGCGCTTTCTGCGCCGATAGAGATGCCATCGCCGCAAAAGGATTACCGCAGCGATCACGGCTGCCGCTGCCGACAGGTACAGCAGCATGCGCAATATCGTATGGAGTACATGCGCTGTATTGCCGTCAGCTCCGGAGAGACCGCTGCTGCTTTCTGATTCCGTTCCGCCGGGCATGCTGCCGGTTTCTGATGCCGTTGTCACACTCGATATTTTTGTAGAAGTCAGAGAAGCGCTGGTCATTTCCTGGGAAAGCGTTTCAGATACGGTTGTCTCTGCAACAGCATTCGTTGGTGTTTGGTGCTGTGTGTTTTCGGTTGGCATACTGTCATAATAGCCCGGTGTCATTTCAAAGGGCATCCATCCATAGCCGTCGATGTAAAATTCGCACCATGCGTGGGCCTGGCGGTCTTTTAATGTGACCGTGTAGCCGTCTCCGGAGACTGATGCACTGTCCAGTACATCGTTCCCCACCAGATAGCCTTCACAGTACCGCGCCGGGATTCCCAGATGCCGCGCCAGAAGCGTTCCGGCGGTGGCATAGTGCACACAATAGCCCTTTTGGTTTTCCAGGAGAAAGAAGCTGACGAAATCCCGTGTCTTTGGCGTCTTTCCGGGAGAAAGGGTATAGGCGGTGTTTTCCGCCATCCAGGCGCGTATTTCGCGAAGTGCCTGGTATTGTTCCTGCACAGTTCGGGGATGGCTGTTTTGAAGGGATTCCGGAAGCGCTGCATAAACAGCATCCAGTGCATCACTTTCCGGCAGTTCGGTATAGGCATCTGCGGCGAAGTCCCGGTAGGCGAGAGATTCCAGCAGTGCCGCCGGAATGGTCTTTCCCTGGATCATTTCCGGTGCATCTGCGGCCTCTGCCGGCTGAAAGCGGATGGATACTGTGGGGTCAGAAGACGCTGCACCCAGTGCATCCAGGAAAGAACGAACGGCATCGCTGCTGCCAGCCGCAGAAGCGGAGACGCGGCAGTCCTGCAATGGATTGTCTGCAAGGTTTGGGATGACCCAGGACTGCGGCGCGGAGACAGTCCAGCAGTATGCGCTGCGTTTTTCCGGCTTGACATTGGCATCATCCGGAAAGCTTACCTGCTCGCCGAAGGAAACATAAGGCTGATAATATCTGCCGTCGCGGCGCTGGGGCTGAACTGTGCAGGTAAAAATGCCGGAATCCGGCAGCATAGAGCGCTGAAACAGAAACGGAAAGTTTTGCGGCGCGCAGTCATAGTTTTGCAGAACTGAAAGGACAGTGCTGCCGTTTTGAAAGTCAGATGTCTTGGTGAGTGCACGCCAGCTGTTGTTCTGATAAACGCTTCCGGTATAGCCTTTCAGATACATGGTGCTGTCCGGCAGATTGTCAAAGATCAGCTTCAGA
The DNA here is from genome assembly GCA_934463425.1 of uncultured Ruminococcus sp. GTDB lineage: Bacteria > Bacillota > Clostridia > Oscillospirales > Ruminococcaceae > Ruminococcus_C. The sequence continues at coordinate 23,364 of CAKSJP010000014.1, read as the reverse complement.
TCTGTGCGGTCTCGATACTGTAGAGAGGCTTTTGTCCCCAGAGAAACCGTTCCGGAGGCAGAAAGGCCCAGTGCTGTTCCGATATTTCGGATGCTTTGAGGAAGGTTCTGCACATCAAATTCAGACAGGCTGGCGCTCAGCTCCTGCATCCGCAGTTTGTCGGCTTCGGTACGCGTATAGTCCTGCCATGTTCCAGTGAGGGCGACTGCACTGTATACCAGCAGCACAAAGCCGGCAGTGATCGAACCGCAGACAGAAGCGGCTCGCTGGTGTGACTGCGCTTTTCGGTGTCCATTCAGCGCGGCGAACCGCAGAGCCAGCATGCCGCACCAGTACGCCAGAAGAAACGCCATGGCAAAAGCATTGACCGGAAGTCCCAGATACAGTCCCGGCTCAATGAGCAGGAAAGAAACACAGGCGGTCAGAACAAAGTGCGGTTTTTGCAAGGTAAAGCAGGCAAAAAAGAATGCCAGAAGTCCGGCAACACAGATGCAGGTCAGCGTTGCAGAATGGTTCAGTTCCTCCGGCGATGCGTGAAGGGTGAAATATGAGACATCTGTGCGGTGCGCATTTTGATAGACTTGGTTGATGATGTGCTGCATGCCCATCACCATCTGTCTGGCGCGGAGGATCGGCAGCAGAAGCAGCAGTAAGATACCGAAAACCGTCAGTTTTCCGCTGTGCTTCGGGAGCAGCTGCAAGACAGATGCCAGAAGAAAGCAAGCCGCAGCAGAAAGAAGCAGCGGAAGCTTGCGGCAGTCCGGCGTATACAGTGTCAGCAGCGCAAACAGCATGCCGCCGAACCCCATGGCTGCCAGCAAAAAACGGTACAGCATGCCGCTGGTGGGTTTTTGCTTTTCAGATGACCACTGCGGCTCAGATGCGATCAGAGCAGGGGAGAAGGAACGCTGTATTTTCATCGTTCTCCTCCTTCCGCTTGCTGCAAAGTCTGATATACCGTTTTGGCGGCCGTTTCAGGCGCAACAGGAACTTGTCCGGAAATTTTTGCAGCGCCGGAAATAAATACTGTATCTGCGCTGATCTTTCTCTCCAGCGTGTCTGCAATGCAGCAGGTCACGCTGTCTCCGGTGTTTTCCAGTACCGAAAGTGCAGCTTCCGGGTCGCTGCCGGGAGACATGTCCAGAACGGTTTCCAAAAACGGCAGAAGTTCCGCTGCGGATGCGATCTCGCGGCTTCGCTTCCAGTCATCGCCGCAGATAATTACCGTTAAAGCACTGTCATTGCCGCACATCATTTCGATTGCCGCCGTCAGAGCCTCCAGCATAGCATCCAGACGTGTACCCGGTTCGCCGTCTGCGGACGGCTGAAGCGCATACAGCATGCCGATCACTGCCGGGATACGCCGGGGAATACCATATTCCCGTACCACCGGTTCCGGAAAACGGCTGCTCAGCTTCCAGTGAATGGCGCGCATGCGGTCACCGCTGCGATAGCTGCGGACGCCGAGAAACTCTTCCGGTTCTGCGGTGGGCTGCATGACAGCGGCTTCTCCGGACACAGACGGCTTATAATCCTTGGCAGGCGGTTCCGGCACGATCGGGAGCGCCGGAAAAGCAGTCTGCCGGAAAAGCCGCTTTCGGTGGGAAAATAAGTGAATGCTGTCGTAGATGCGAAAATTGGTGACTGTGACCTGAAATTTCCCGCAGTGTAATGGGGTAACAGGGATTTCCATGCGGATGGTATCCCACGGCGGCACAGCGGTCTGAAACTCCTGTTCCGTCTCTTCGTCCAGCGTGACGTTTTTCGCGGTCAGCAAAAATGTTACTGTTCCCATGGGCAGCCATGTGGGGTTGTGCAGCTGTACCACACAACGGCAGGGCACTCCTTTTTCCGCCTGTGTTTCCGTGCAGAACAGTTCTGCCCGAAGCTTTGCGCCGCTGAAATGGGCCGCCGCAAAAAAGCCAAAGGGGAGCAGCAGCATGCTCACCAGCAGATATGCCGAAAACTGCGGCAGATACAGACAAAAGAACAGATAGACAATCCCGGTCAGCAGCAGATAAAAGAGCTTTGTGATCCACATGGCAACTCACCGCTTGTCCGGTGCCGGGGCTTGGATCTGATGCAGGATCTCTTCCAGCACGCGCTCTGCCGGGACATTGCCCTTGGGGATGATGCGGTGCGCCAGGACATCCATGCAAAGCGGCGTGATGTCATCCGGGAGCAGGTAGTTTCTGCCGCGGAGCATCGCCATGGCTTTGGCGGAGCGGATCAGTGCAAGCGTTCCTCTGGGACTCACACCAAGCGTGATCTGCGGATGCTCCCGGGTCGCCTTGGAAATAGAAGCCGCATAGTAGTAAAGCCGATCGTCCACATAGACCGCTGCCGCCTGCTGCTGCAATTCCAGCAGCTGTTCCGGTGTGCATACTGGCTGTACGTCCTGCAGCGGATCGCGGGCAGCTCTGCCCTGTAAAATGGCGATCTCTTCCTCGATCCGGGGATATCCCATATGCAGCCGCATGAGAAAACGGTCCAGCTGAGATTCCGGCAGCGACTGCGTACCGACGCAGCCCAGAGGATTCTGTGTTGCAATGACCAGATGGGGTTTCGGCAGAGAATAGGTTTTTCCCTCTACTGTGACGTTTCCCTCTTCCATTGCCTCCAGCAGCGCCGCCTGGGTCTTGCTGGAGGTACGGTTGATCTCATCTGCCAAAAGCAGATGACAAAACAATGCGCCCGGTTGGAATACAAATTTTCCGGTATTTTTTTCATAAACGGAAAAACCGGTGAGATCAGAGGGCAGCACATCCGGAGTAAACTGCACGCGCCGGCAGCTCAGCCCCAGTGCTTTGGAAAACGCCATGGCAAGTGTTGTTTTTCCCACGCCCGGCATGTCCTCCATTAAAACATGTCCCTCTGCCAGAAAGGCGATGAGCACCTTGGTCAGTACCAGATCTTTTCCGATCACGGCTTTCTGTACCTCCCGGAGAATGGCTGCCGGGAGACTTCTTGTTGTAACAGTCGGCATAAACAGCTCCTTTTTCTGTGTGTGGTTTTATGCAAACGTGTTTCGTGACGGCAGGAAATCGCAAAAATCAAAAGCGGTTGCTTTTCTGCCGTCTTTACATTTTTTTCATGATATACAATTTATTATATCATTTTTTTCTGCTTTTGGCAAGTGTGCAAACTGTCTTTTCCGCAAAATCGCGGTATCTTTTTTTGTTTGCTTTCGGTGAAAACAGCGAAAAAACAGAAATGGCAGAAAAAAGCGGCGGTAGGATATTGACAAAACCGCAAAAAATGTTATACTAGAAAAGGAAAGGTATTTCCGACTGCGGTGCGCTGCGGCGGAAAGCGAGAGACTTCTGACAGAAAGGAACAATGGACTGATGAATATCTGGCATGATATCAACCCGAAGCGCATCACCGTAGATGAGTTTGTAGCGGTTGTAGAGATCCCGAAAAACAGTAAGGTCAAGTATGAGCTGAACAAGGACACCGGCATCCTGGAGATGGATCGTATTCTGTATACCTCCACCCATTATCCGGCAAATTACGGCTTTGTTCCGCGTACCTATGCTGACGACGGCGACCCGCTGGATGTGCTGGTGCTCTGCTCTCAGACACTGCATCCCATGACACTGGTACGGTGCTATCCCATCGGCGTGATCCACATGATCGATAATGGTCAGCGTGATGACAAGATCGTTGCCATTCCGTGCAATGACCCGACTTATAATAGTTATCATAACATCGACGATCTGCCGCGTCATATTTTTGAAGAAATCGTGCATTTCTTCCAGGTCTACAAAGAACTGGAGCATAAGACCACTGCGGTAGATGAGGTGGAGGATGTCTACGCAGCGAAGGAGATCATTGCGGCAGATATCGAACATTATATCGATAAATTCTGTAAGGCGTAAACAATGTAAAAAGGACACGCTCAGCGGCAGATCTTGCAGATTGGGTGTGCCTAAAATAGAAAGAGGTAGTTTAAGTTATGGTATCAGCATCAGACATTTTGTTCAATCACGGAACCAGCGTCGCACCGCTTGGCCTGATTGCAATGAAAGGCGCAGAGGAACTGGGGAAAAAACTGAATGAGTACCTGGTCAGCTGGGCACACAAGGGCGGCTATGACGTGGATACATTCCTGATCGAATCGGAGTGCCCTCGTTTTTCTTCCGGCGACGGAAAAGGACTCATCAAGTCTACTGTTCGCGGCAAGGATTTGTTCATCATTGTGGATGTCGGCAACTACAACGTCAAGTATCAGATGTATGATCAGCAGAATGCAATGTCCCCGGATGATCACTATCAGGATCTGAAGCGCATTATCCAGGCGGTCAGCGGCAAGGCACACCGGATCAATGTGATCATGCCGATCCTGTACGGCGGCCGTCAGCATCGCCGGAATTACCGCGAATCTCTGGACTGTGCCTGCGCTCTGCAGGAGCTGTACCAGATGGGGGTCTCTAATATTCTGACCGTAGACGCACATGACCCGCGGGTGCATAACGCAATTCCGCTCATGGGCTTTGATAACATGATGCCCTCTTATCAGGTATTGAAGGCAATGTTCCAGACAGTACCGCACCTCAAGACGACCCCGGACGAGTTCATGGTCATCAGCCCGGATGAGGGCGCGCTGAACCGGAATATGTACTACGCTTCTATGCTGGGCGTTCCCATGGGCATGTTCTATAAGCGCCGGGATTATGCGAAGATCATCAATGGTCATAACCCCATTGTAGCGCATGAGTATCTGGGCAACTCCGTAGAAGGGAAGGATGTCTTTATTGCAGATGATATCATTTCTTCCGGTGAGTCCATGCTGGATATTGCCTATGCCCTGAAGGAGCGTAAGGCACGCCGGGTATTCTGCTATGCGACTTATGGTTTGTTTGTAAACGGCCTGGAGAAGTTCGACAAGGCAAATGAGGACGGCTATATTGATGCAGTATTCTCCACCAACCTGACATACCGCACCGATGCGCTGCTGTCCCGCAAGTGGTTCCATGAGGTAGACTGCTCCAAGTATATTTCTTACTTCATCGCCTCTCTGAATCACGATGTTTCCATCGGCAATGTCATCGATCCGAACGCGAAGATCAAGGCATTGCTGGAACGCAGAAACAAGGAAAATGCATAAGCTTTAAACAAGCTCTGATATCCATACAAAAAAGCGGCTGCTGCACGTTTTGCTCGTGCAGCAGCCGCTTTGTCGTTGCGCTTTGAAAAATGGTTGCTTTGATCTCGGCTCAGCTGTTCAGTCCGCCCTCACCGAAATAGTCGATCTGCATAGCGCGGCGAACGCCTTCCAGCGTTTTGGCAGCCTTCTTTTCTGCGGCTGCACTGCCTGCCTTCAGGATCTCGTAAACCTCCGGCAGACGCTGTTCCCACTGCTTCCGGCGCTCACGGATGGGACGCAGCTCTTCCTGCATCACGTTGTTCAGGAACTTCTTTACCTTAACATCGCCCAGACCGCCGCGCTGATAATGGGCTTTCAGCTCATCCAGACAGCTGTAATCCGGCAGAAATTCTGCGAAATATTCCGGCTTGCAGAAAGCATCCAGATAGATGAATACCGGGTTGCCCTCTACCTGTCCCGGATCTTCTACACGCAAGTGGTTCGGATCGGTGAACATGGACATGATCTTTTTCTTGACATCTGCCTCTTCGTCAGACAGATAGATGCAGTTGCCCAGGGATTTGCTCATTTTTGCCTTGCCGTCGATGCCGGGCAAACGCAGACATGCCTGGTTGCTGGGGAGAATGATCTCCGGCTCAGTCAGGGTTTCACCATATATAGAATTGAACTTGTGCACGATCTCCTTGCACTGTTCCAGCATCGGCAGCTGATCTTCGCCTACCGGTACAGCAGTGGCGTGGAATGCGGTGATGTCAGCCGCCTGGCTGATGGGGTAGCAGAAGAAGCCGACCGGAATGCTTGCTTCAAAATTGCGCATCTGGATTTCAGCCTTGACAGTAGGATTGCGCTGTACCCGGGAGACAGTGACCAGATTCATATAATAGAAGGTCAGTTCGGTCAGCTCTGGTACCATCGACTGAATAAAAATGGTGGATTTCTCCGGATCCAGACCGCATGCCAGATAATCCAGTGCTACCTGAGTGATATTCTGGCGCACCTTTTCCGGATGCTCTGCGTTGTCTGTCAGTGCCTGGGCATCTGCGATCATAATATAGATCTCGTCAAACTTTCCGGAGTTCTGGAGTCTGACGCGTTCTTTCAGTGAGCCGACATAATGTCCGACGTGAAGCCGCCCGGTGGGGCGGTCACCTGTTAAAATAACCTGTTTCATAGTAGTGATACTCCTCATTTCTTTCTGCAAGTAATTGTATTATAGCACATTCTTTCGGGAATGTCAATGTTTGCATGAAAACAGAAAATTCATACAGTTTCTCCCCGGGCGATTCGTTCTGCCAGATCGTTGAGATAGACCCATCGTTCCATTTTCTCTTCCAGCTGTGCTTCCAGTGTTTCTTTCTGTTCGGAAAGCTCCTGGAGCCGGACATAATCTGAGCTGCATGTGCCGATGGCAGTCTCTGTGTCTGCGATCTGCTGTTCCAGTGCGGCAATGTCGGTGTCAATGGTTTCATATTCCCGCTGTTCCTTATAGGAAAATTTCAGTTTTTTTTCGCCCACAAAGGTGCGTGCTTTCTTTTCCGCCGGCTTTTGCTCTCGTTCCGGTACAGTGTCCGTTTGCGCCTTTGCTGCATAGTCGCTGTAGTTGCCGTTGTATCGCCGTACCGTGCCGTCTCCGGTGAGCTCCCAGATCTCAGAAGCCATTTTGTCCAGGAAGTACCGATCGTGGGAGATGGCGATGACCGCGCCGCTGAATCGGCTCAGATAGTCCTCCAGGATGGTGAGGGTCGCAATATCCAGGTCGTTGGTTGGTTCGTCCAGAAGCAGCACATTGGGTGCAGTCATCAGCACTTTCAGCAGATACAGCCGCTTGCGCTCGCCGCCGGACAGCTTCGCAATGCGGTTCCACTGTAACTCCGGCGTGAATAAGAAGCGTTCCAGCATGGTAGCGGCAGTCACTGTGCCGTCCGGTGTCTGGATTCGCTCGGCAGTCTCCTTGATATAGTCGATGACGCGCTGTTCCGGATCCATGCTTTCACATTCCTGTGAAAAATAGCCGATGCGCACGGTGTCTCCCAGGATCACGCTGCCGCTGTCAGGGGAGAGCGCTCCGCAGATCAGCCTGATGAGGGTGGACTTTCCGGCACCGTTGTGCCCGACAATACCGATCCGGGCGTCTCTGGGGAGCTGATAGGAAAAATCCTGGATCAGTGTCCTGCCATCGATCGCTTTGGAAAGGTGTTCCAATTCCACTGTCTTTTTCCCCAGACGAGAAGAGACCGACTGCAATTGCAGTCCGGCGGCTTCCTGGGGAATGTCCCGGTTTTCCAGTTGGTGAAACCGCTCGATGCGGTCTTTGGACTTGGTGCCTCTTGCGCGGACACCCCGGCGAATCCATTCCAGTTCCTTTCGGTAGAGCGTCCGGTTCTTGCGCTCCTTGGCTTCGGCGTCCGCTTCCCGCTGCGCCTTTTGCTCCAGATAGGTACTGTAGCTGCCCTCGTAGGAGAAAAGCTTTCCGTGGTCAACCTCTACAATGCGCTGCGTGATGCTGTTCAGGAAATAGCGGTCATGAGTGACCATAACGATCGCGCCCCGGTACTTTTTCAGCTGCTCTTCCAGAAGCTGTACCGTTTCGTTGTCAATGTGGTTGGTGGGCTCGTCTAGCAGCAGCACATCACTGGGCTGGATCAGTGCAGCTGCAATGCCGGCACGGCGTTTTTCACCGCCGGACAGGGTGGAAATATCCCTTTCACAGTCGGCGATTCCGAGTTTTCCCAGAATCGAACGCGCTTCAAACACCTTTGCTTCCCGGAGATCCTGGGGCAGATGTGCCATGACCTGCTCCAGAACCGTGCCATGCGCTTCAAATTCCGGGATCTGCGGGAGATAGGAGATGCGCACACCGCTGGAACGGATCACTTCGCCCTGGTCTGCTTCCTCTGCTCCGGCGAGAATGCGCAGAAGAGTGGACTTTCCCGTGCCGTTGATGCCGATAATGCCCACCTTGTCGCCTTCATTTAAAAAGAAAGAAACGTCATCCAGGACATGTCGTTCCATATAAGTCTTGGAAAGATTTTGTGCGGATAATAATATCATCGTTCCATTTGCTCCTTGCTCATAAAATTATTCTTAGTATAGCATATTCCGGCATCTTTTTCAAGACAGTGGGGCAGGATGTTTTTTGGACATACAACTTATAAAATATCCGCTTTTTTATTTTATGGTACTGTGATATACTGTTTTAGCATCAATTCAGAGGAGAGACGTTTTATGAGGGCAAATACCAAGAGCCATAGTCTGGACATGCTGCGTGGCTCGCTGCTGCGGAGCATTCTGCTGTTTGCACTGCCCATCGCCGCAAGCAGCATTTTGCAGCAGCTGTTCAACTCGGCAGATACCGCCGTTGCCGGAAAGTTCGGCGACCCGGACGCGCTTGCAGCCGTGGGAACCAACGGAGAGATCGTCGCGCTGATCGTCAGCCTGTCGGCAGGCGTTGCGGTGGGCGCAAATGTGCTGATTGCCCGGTGCATCGGCGCAGGAAACCGAAAAGAGATTCCGGAAGCCGTTCATACCGCCATGGCATTTTCGCTGCTTTTCGGTATCGGGCTCGCCGTGATCGGGCAGTTTGCTGCACAGCCGCTGCTGCAACTGATCCATACGCCGGCGGATATCCTGGACTCTGCTGTGCGCTATCTGCGTGTCTACTTCGCCGGTGCGCCATTTCTGATGCTCTATGACTTCGGCTCTGCCGTGCTCCGCGCCAAAGGGGACAGTCGCCGGCCACTGGGCGCGCTGATCTTTTCCGGCGTTGTCAATGTGCTGCTGAATCTGTTCTTTGTCATTGTGTGCCGTCTGAGCGTAGTAGGCGTTGCCCTGGCGACAGACATTGCTACGGCAGTCAGCGCCGGGTTTATCCTGTTCTGGCTCTGCCGGGAAGAAGGCGACCTTCGCTTTTCGCCCCGCCGCTGCCGGATTCATGGGCACTGTCTGGGACAGATTTTGCGTATCGGCATTCCTGCGGCGCTGCAGTTTGCCGTCTTTTGTGTTGCCAATATTTTTGTTCAGTCTGCGATCAATACCTTCGGCAGCGCAGCCGCAGCCGGTTCTGCGGTCTCCATGAACTTCGAGTATATCGCCTATTATGTCAACACCGCCTTTGGACAGGCAGCCACCACCTTTATCAGCCAGAACCACGCCGCCGGAAACCGCAGCCGCTGCCGGAAGATCTTCTGGCTCTGTCTGGTGCTGGCAGTTGGCTTTTCCAGTCTGATTATTTACCCCACAGTGCTGCTTCGTGCGCAGGCATCGGGATTGTTCTCTTCCTCGCCCACGGAAATTCGCTATGCCTGTGAGCGTATCCTCATCGTTCTGAGCTTGCAGACCATGTGCTCTCTTTATGAGATCCCTGCCTGCACCATGCGTGGTTTCGGGTACTCCTCACTTCCGGCGGCGGAAACCATGCTGGGAATCTGCGCTGTGCGGATTCTCTGGATCTTCACCGTGTTTGCTCATTTCCGGACACTGAGAAGCTTATACCTGGTATTTCCCACTACATGGGTCATTACCTCGGTGCTGATCCTGGTTTCCTTTGTTCTTGTTTGCCGCCGCGTCAACCGGGCAGGTTATCCAAAGAAAACGGTGTGATCTATAAAAAGATCGGACAGCCAATGCAAGCTGCCCGATCTTTTTTTGCGTATTGCCCGGAATGCCTTAATAATCTTCCTGATAGCTGTAGTGTCCTGCATCAAAGGTAGCCGTGCTCAGCTTCAGCAGCAGGGAAGTGTCAGAGATGTCATACATGCCCACATCTGTGCCGTAGCAGGAATAATCCTCAGTATCATCCAGATTATGCTCATATACAATCTGTTCGCTGATGCTGTAATTGCTGTCCATGGAGATCCTTGTGGCGGCTTCATACTGCGTGTGCCCCAGCATGGTGTACAGGTTGCCCTCAAACTCTTCCAGATGGCAGGAAAAGCCTTCTGCTTCGCCGCAGTAGAGGATCTGGTTTCCGGAGATCGTCCAGATCTTGTAGACGGTTTCCGCTTCGCTGCTGCCCATTTTCAGGATAAACTCCCGTGTGCCGTCGTGGTTGATATCGAACAGCGTATAGCCCTTGTAGAACCCGTCTGCGTTAGAGACATTCGTCAGTTCCAACCCGGTGTAATATGCGGAGAAGTAGTCGATGCCGCTTTCAGAAGCCGCCGCTTCGGTGGCTGCTTCTGTTGCAGCAGCCGTGGTGGCAGTCGCTTCTGTAGTAGTGGCGGCTTCTGTGGTCGCGGCAGTTGTGGCTTCTGTGGCGGTAGTCGCTTCTGTAGTGGTGGTGGCCAGCGTTGTCTGCACGCCTGCCGCAGTCTGGCTGCCGCCGTTGTCATTGTGGCGCATCAGCAGAAGCGTAGCCATCGCCGCCCCGGCCAGCACGAGCACTGCAACGAGAATTGCCAGTACAATTACCGCCGTGTTTTTCTTTTTTGGCACAGCTGCCGTGTCTGTCGGCGCATACTGTGGTGCGGCTGCTTCCGGCTGAGGAATGTCCGCCGGAGCAGGGGATTCTTTTTCCGCAAAGGAATAGCCGCAGAGGGGACAGGTGTCCTGGCTATCCTCGCAGTCTAATCCGCAGTTTGGACAAATCATTTCATTTCGCCTCCGTTTTAGGATCTGTCTTTACAAGAAATATGTGTGGATTTTCGAGCATATGTAAAGACAGGTTTCTTAATACATGTCATAGCTGACATAGCGTTGCCGGGTGACATATTCACCAGTTTCTGCGTAAACTTCCTCATAGATCTCCAGGTATCCTGCTTCGCCGAAGGTGACACCGTTGGAGGAAGCCGGATAATCGGAAAATACAAAATCCTGTGCGGCGGCAATGTCATCCGATACACTGGAATTACAGTCATAATACGCCATGACAAATATGTCATTCTGGAAAAACAGTGCAATGTCCAGGTTGTTGTAGGTGATAAACGCCGCTTTCAGATCGTTTCCCCACCACTGCCAGTCTTCGAGGGACAGCGACGCGCCAAGTGCGTTTTCCACATAGCTTTTGCTTTGCCCCAACCATGTGACATCCATGCAGAAAACCTCACCGGAAAAAGCCGTGCCCTTTTCCACACGGAAGCTGCTGCCGCTGAGTACCTGTGGTGCGGCTTCTGCTGCTTCTGTAGCTGCTTCTGTTGCAGCGGTCGTGGTAGTAGTCGCTTGTGTGGTCGTGGTGGCTTCTGTGGTCGTGACAGTTGTGGTTTCTGCAGTGGTAGTCGCTTCTGTAGTGGTGGTGGTCAGCGTTGTCTGCACGCCTGCCGCAGTCTGGCTTTCGCCGTTATCGTTCGGACGCAGCAGGAGCACAGCCATTACCGCTCCGGCCAGTACGAGCACTGCAACGAGAATCGCCAGTACAATTACCGCTGTATTTTTCTTTTTCGGCACAGGGACAGCCGTGTCTGTTGGTGCCTCTGTGCTCTGTGGTACGGCTGCTTCCGGCTGAGGTGTATCAGCCGGAGCAGGGTTTTCCGTGAAGGAATAGCCGCAGAGGGGACAGGTGTCCTGGTTATCCTCGCAGTCTAATCCGCAGTTTGGACAAATCATTCTTTCACCTCTCCCTTGATAGTGCATACTTCTACATAATCTTCGCCGTCAAATTTCTTGATGGTGAATGTCACATAGCCGTCGCCGTCAACGTCATCACTCTGCACTTTAGCGTCACTATCAAAGCCAGAAGCTTCTCCTTCCGCAGAACCTGCTCCGGCGATCGTTTCACACTGCGTACCGTCCTCGCCTTCCAGCAAATAGGTAGTGGTATAATCATTTGCTCTAAAATACAAATAGCCTAAGCCTTTAACATTATCGCTCAATTCGCTCATGTCAAAGAAGCCGAATTTTCCGCCCTCGCAGGAGTGCGGGCACTGTATCGCACTCAGCTGACCGTCTGATTTTGCAATAATGCTCTTGTCTCTGCCGAAGCAGCTGACCAGAACGATTACCAGGATCACAACGACGAGACCGATCACGACGGCATACTTCACGATCTTGTTTAAGCCCTTCCAGAAGCCGGCGATCTTTTGGATCACGCTGTTGTTCTTGACCTTCTGCACCTTTTCATTTGCCATGAGCTTTTGGTAGCCTTCTGCGTTCTGGATGTTGCTGACAGCATTGGAAACGCTGCTGTCCAGCTTTTTTGCGGCATTGACAGCGGCATCGGCAGCAGCGCCGGCAGCTGCCTTGAGATTTTCGTTTTCCGTTACGTTAGGCATTTTCAGGTTTCCTGCTTTCGGCATGTGCTTTGCCGTTTCTGCTGCCTTAAAGGTGAGACTCACGGTATCCGGACAGTGCTGCATCAGTTCCCGCATATCCTCCTGTTCGCCGGCGAACTGGATGGTATATTCGTCTGTGCCCAGCACATTTTCCAATTCCTGAAAAATACCATCCCAGCGGAGATCCCGGAACTGAAAGGGATCGACCCATTCTTCAATGCTGCGGTTCTGGATGCGCGATGTGTCGAACATTTTACCGTTGACAGTGATGCGCGTGGTCAGGTTGTCCCGGCAGTAGAGAATGACAACGCGGTTGTCTGTTCCTGCCACCTTCATGGGGGTGTTTTTTACCGCATCCCGCAGGATGCGCATCTCTGCCTCAGTCCCCTGAAACTGAATGTGCACATCGTCTGTACCGGTGAAAGCTTTCAGTTCCTCGCTGATGCCGTTCCACTGCACCTTCTGGATGAAAAACGGATATGCCCATTCCTCCAGTCGGCGTCCCTCGATCCGGGACGTGTCCATTTGCATTCCGTCTGCTGTGATCTCTGTATGCGGCGGTTCGGCCGTATACTGGATCTTTACCTTTTTTGCCATGTGTAAATCCTCCCAGCCCATAAATTTAAGCATTTTTATACGCTTTATTGCATTATAGCATACAAAAAAAAAAAAAAACAAGAACAATTTCGGTGATTTTTGTAAACACCACAAAAGAGTTACATTCCGTCGATTTTTTTGCCGGTTTTTTTGATGTGCCCTGCAATCTGGAACTGTCTCTATTATAGCAGAGCTGCGAGACGCACGTCTGTCCGTTCAAATATAATTTACAATCGTAGACAGCATCACATAAGTTTTTGCAACGCTGCCTATTTTTAGAACTGGCAGGCGCGTTTTTCTGCTTTGTCGAATTTCGTCGAAACTTGCGGTGAAAAAATGAAAAACTACAGTTGAATTTTCATGTCGTTTCTGGTATAATTGTAATATATAAATAATATCGAGGTGGAAAAAATGGAATATTATGCACATATTCGGGAGGACGGCGAGAAACAGACGGTTCTGGAGCACCTGACCAATGTCTCTGATATGGCGGGTGCATTCTCGAAGGAAATACTTCGGGAGATCTGCCGGGCTGCCGGACGCTATCATGACATCGGAAAATATGCGCCGGCATTTCAGCGGCGGCTGATGACCGGAAAGCCGAAGTTCGAGCATTCCGCCTGCGGCGCGATCGCCCTGGATCAGATGCCGAAAAACAGGATGGAGGAATGCGTTGCCCGGATGCTGGAATACTGCATTGCCGGGCATCATACCGGACTGCCGGACGGCGGAACGAAGTCTGGCAGAGGGTATCCTTATGACGGAACTGCATTGTATCATCGGTTGGGGCGCGCGCCGGATTATACCGGGGAACGGGATTTCAGCGCCTATCGGGAGGATGTATCTCTGGAGATCCCGGATGCCGCCGCCATGATGCAGGAGTTTCTCCGAGCAAAAGACCAGACGGAGATGCTGGAACAGTATGCCTTTTTTACACGATATGTTTTTTCCTGCCTGACAGATGCCGATTTCCTGGACACGGAGCAGTTTTGCAGTCCGCAGAAACAACGCGGTCTGTCTGCGGACTTTGCCGGAGTTCTGGAAGCGCTGAACCAGAAGCTTTCCGGATTTCGGGCTGAAACACCTCTGCAAAAGGCACGGCAGCGTTTGCAGCAGCAGGCGTTTCAGAATGCCGCGCAAAGTGACGCGCCCATCTCTATTTTGAATATGCCCACCGGCAGCGGAAAGACGCTGTGCAGCCTGAAGATCGCGCTGCAAAAGGTGCTGAAAGATACCGGAAAAAAGCGGATCATCTATGTGATACCATATACGAGCATCATTGAGCAGACCGCCGAGCAATTTGAACAGGAGTTCGGACAGTATGCAGACATTTTGCAGCATCATTCTAATTATGTTTATGATACCGATCCGGAGGAGCAGGCAGATGACACAGTTTCTGCGGCACAGCGCCGAAAGTCTGCCACAGAGAATTGGGATGCGCCGTTTCTCATTACCACAAGCGTACAGTTTTTCCAGTCCCTCTACCATTATAAAGGTACTGGACTGCGCAAGCTGCACAATATGGCGGATGCTGTGATCGTGTTTGACGAGGTGCACCTGCTTCCGGTGGAACTGCTCCAGCCCTGTCTGCGCGGTATCGGCTATCTGATCCGCTATCTGAACAGCGAAGCCATCTTTCTGTCTGCAACGATGCCGGATTATACGGAGCTGTTTCAGCGGTATTTGCCGGGGATTCCGGTTTGCCCGCTCATCACTGACCGCACCGATTTTGACGCTTTTCAGAAGTGTCGTTTTCACTTTCTGGGGACGACGGACTATGACAACGTACTGGAGAAGGCTTCTGCCTATCCCAGCAGTTTGATTATTGTCAATCGGCGCAAATCTGCACGGGAAGTCTTTGCGCAGGCTTCGGGGAAGAAATATCACCTTTCCACGGACATGATACCGGCAGACCGTTCTCGTGTGATTGCAGAGATCCGGGCAGACCTGAAAAAGGGTGTACCCATCACAGTGGTTTCTACCTCTCTGGTGGAAGCCGGGGTAGATCTTGACTTTTCCGCAGTATTCCGGCAGATGGCAGGGCTGGACAATATTTTGCAGTCTGCCGGACGGTGCAACCGGGAGGGAAAACTGGAAATGGGTGACGTCTATGTCTTTGAAACCGAGGAGAGCGTGCCCCGTGCACTGGAGCAACGGGTGCAGTTTACAGAATCGGCGCGTCAGAAATGCCCGGAGATCGCCGACCCGGAATGCATCGAGACCTATTATCGGCAGTTCTACACATTTTGCGATAAGGACGAGATCAGGAGCAATACCATTGCCAGGGATGTTACGGGAATCGACAATCTGCCGTTTCGGTCGTATGCGGAAAATTTCCGGTTCATTCGAGAGGACACAGTCGGCGTTGTGATTCCTACAGACGACACAGCAAAAGCACTTCTGGCAAAGCTGGAATCCGGAAAGTTTTCGGTCAAGCGAAAGCTGCAGCGCTATACTGTTTCACTGCGGCGGCATGCGTTTTCCAAGGCGGCAGAAGCCGGCATTCTGTGCGAAAGAAACGGCGTTTTCGTTCTGGCGGATATGGCATATTACGAAAAAGAGACCGGCTTGAATCTGGAGCACAACGGAGACCTGCTCTGGGATGGCATGTTCCCGTAATATGCATGCCTTTGGCTGGGAGCAATCTCCGAACAGCAGAAGAGGACCCGGCAAAATCACCGGATCCTCTTCCAATCGTTCCTCATAAAGAACAGAAAATATTTCAACTCACTGCAATTTGCAGACTTCTCTCTTATTATAAGCGATGATTTTACAAAAATCAAGTGAGTACGGAATACTATACAAAAACTTTCTATGATCTTTGTGCAAAATAGATCTTGCACATGCAGTTGCAATGTGATATAGTGAACATAAAATAAGTCGAAAGGAGTGGATGAAATGGCTTATGGATTTCAAATCGTGGTGGAGGGCGACTATGCCTGCTTCTCCCGGCCGGAAATGAAGGTGGAGCGTGTTTCTTATGACGTGCCGACACCCTCTGCACTGGAAGGTCTTATCAAGTCCATATATTGGAAGCCTCCGGTTCGTTACAAAATAGACAAAATTTTTGTCTATCATCCCATCCAGTTTCTGAATGTGCGACGGAATGAGTGCAAGAGCAAGGTCTCTTATACTGCGGTGCGCGCACAGATGAAAGGGAACGGCTCGCCGGTGATCTATACCTCTGAGAATCGCACGCAGCGCGCTTCGATGATCTTGAAGCATGTGAAATACGGCATTGCCTTTCACATGGAGATGACCGGGCTGAAGGCAGACCATCCCGACGAGTGCGAAGCCAAGCATTACAACATTCTGCTGCGGCGGCTGCGAAATGGTCAGTGTTTTTGTCAGCCGTGCCTGGGCTGCCGGGAGTTTCCGGTGAAAAAGATCACTCTGGTGGACGAGCTCCATCCGGAAGAAATCTCAGCGGAACTGAAAGGAGATATCGACCTGGGCTATATGCTCTATGGCATGCGCTTTCATGACGGCGGAAAGCCCATAAACGGCGACTGGGAACATCCGCAGTTTTCCGACAGCGCGGATGCGGTATACTATCGGCCCCATATGATCGACGGCATCATTGACGTGAAAAAGTATCGGGAGGGGATCATATGCTGATACAGGCGCTTTGCAGCTATGCAGACCAGCTGGCAGAACGTGCCGGCGGACAAAAAATTCCCGATGGCTGGTCGGAACAGAAGGTTTCCTTTGAAGTGCTTCTGACACCGGAGGGAAAGATCGGCGGCATTCTGGATATCCGAAATGTAGTGGAAACACCGCAGAAAAAGGGCAAGACCAAGATCGCATATTCGCCCAGAACCTGTCTGCTTCCGCTGCGGACACAGGTGACGGGAATCTGTTCCAACACCATTGAGCACCGTCCGCTGTACCTCTTCGGTCTGAATCTCGACCAGGGAGAACTGACACCCTGTGACAAGACCAATAAAGCGAAGAAATCCCACGATGCCTTTGTGGCGCATAACCTGGAATTTTTTCAGGATCTGGATTCAGAGATCTGCCGCGCGTTCTATGCGTTTTTACAGAACTGGAATCCGGAGTCGGAGACGGAAAATTCTCATCTGAAAAAATGCGGTGCACTTTATAAGAACAACTATTTCTGTTTCGGGCTTCAGAGTGATCCCAATGTCCGTCTGGAGAATGACCCTGCTTTTCGGGAGAAGTACGACCGCATTTTTCGGGAGAAGCAGACTGCTGAAAAGGCGGCACAGAAAGAGAGCGGCACTTCGGCGCAGTGTGCTGTTTTGGGCGAGGTATTACCGGTGGCGCGTATCCACGATAAAATCAAGCTGCCCGGCGGAAATTCCACGGGGTGCGTTATGGTAGGTATGAAGGAATCGGCGTTCTGGTCTTACGGAAAGACACAGTCCTATAACAGCAACATTTCAGAAAAGGCGATGAAGAAATACACTTCGGCGCTGAATTATCTGGCTGGGGACAGGCGTCATCACAAGATCATGGATGAGATGTGTCTGGTCTATTTTGCCATGAAGCCGGATGATGCCGGAGAGTGCGATCTGTTTTCTTTTTTGCTTGGTGATCCTACTGCAAGGAATGAAGCTGAACTGGATGACATTTTCCGCCAGGCGGTTTTCGGTAGAGCCCCCGATCTGTCTGCGCTGCATGCGGATGCAGATGCGACATTCTATGTGGCAGGACTTTCTCCCAATAGTTCCCGCATCTGTCAGAAGTTTTTGTACCGGGACAAATACGGCGCATTCATTGCCAATCTCGTGCAGCACCAAAAGGATCTGGCATGCAACCCGGCGCGGATGCGTCAGGTCTCCTTTGATGACATCCGAAAGCAGCTGGTTTCGCCGGTGGCAACGAATCCGAAAGTGCCGTCACCGCTTATGGCAAGCATCCTGTATGCGGCATTTCACGGGAGCGCTTATCCCACAGACCTGCTCGCCACCGTGATCCGCCGCGTCAAAACAGACAGCGACAACGAAAACAACCATTTTATCAAGCTGAACGATGTGCGCACAGGCATCATTAAGGCATGTCTGAACCGTAAGGCGCGGCTGGCGCATCAAGAGGAGGAGATCACCATGAGCCTGAACAAGGAAAACCAGAACCCGGCATATCTTTGCGGCAGATTGTTTGCTGTTTACGAAATGATTCAACAGTCAGCCGCAGACGGCAACCTGAACCGTACCATCAAAGATGCTTATTTTTCTTCCGCCTGCGGCATACCCCGGCGCATTTTGCCGCAGCTTGACAAGCTGTCAAAGAACCATCTGAGAAAGATCGGTGCAGGCAACAAGGGCAGAGAAGTGTATTTTGAAAAGCTGATCGGTGAGATCATGGACAAGCTGGACGGCGGCTTTCCAGCAACATTGAGTCTGGAAGAGCAGGGCTGCTTCATTGTCGGCTATCAGCAGCAAATCACCGATTTTTATCAGAAAAAAACAGAACCCAAATCCGCTGAATAGAGAAAGGATGGTCTATTATGGAAAACAATCAAGCAATTCAGAACCGCTATGACTTTGTGATGCTGTTTGACGTGGAAAACGGCAACCCCAACGGCGACCCCGATGCCGGAAATCTGCCCCGGACAGACCCGGAAACTTCTCTGGGTCTGGTAACTGATGTATGTCTGAAGCGGAAGATCCGGAACTTTGTGGAACTGGCAAAAGCAGATGTGCCAGGTTATCAGATTTTGATCCGGACAGACCGTCCGCTGAATGAGAAGTTCACAGAGGCATATGACGCAGAGAAACTGGAAAAGGGCAGAAAAAAAGAAACGCCCATGAGCGATCAGCTGAAAGCGCAGAAGTATATGTGCCGGAATTATTATGATGTCCGTACCTTCGGCGCAGTTATGAGTACCGGCAACAACCCATGCGGCATTGTCCGCGGCCCGGTGCAGCTGAACTTTGCGCGGAGCATCGATCCTGTATTGGCGGAGGATATCACCATTACCCGGCAGGCAAAGACAACGATCGACCGCCAGGAAAAAGGTATGACGGAAATCGGAAAGAAGAGCCTGGTCTACTATGGTCTCTATCGGGCAGAGGGTTATATTTCAGCTTCTCTGGCGCAGCGGGTCACCGGATTCGGAGAAGAAGATCTGGAACTGCTCTGGACAGCCATCATCAATATGTTTGAAAATGACCACAGCGCTGCAAGAGGTAAGATGTGCATGCGAAAGCTATATGTTTTCCGGCATGATTCTGTGCTGGGTAATGCGCCGTCTCATGTGCTGTTCGATAAGATCACAGTCACCAAAAAAGCGGATGTTGTGACACCGCGGAAATTCAGCGATTATACCATTGCAGTGGATTGCCAGCTTCCGGATGGCGTTACACTTCTGGAGAAAATATGAACGAGGATTCCATTCAAATTCGCAGCATTCAGCATTATCTGTACTGTCCCAGACGGTTTGCGCTGTTGGAGATCGATCGGGACTGGCAGGAAAACGCCTTTGTCGCAAAAGCTGACCTGCTGCATGAACATGTGCACGACGGATCTCATTCGTTTTCAGACCATCGAAAGACCGTGTGCAGTGCAATGTTCGTTTATCGGGAGGATATGCCCTATGGGATCTACGGAAAGACAGACTGCGTGGAATTTCTCAAGGCAAAGGACGGCGTCGCTGTTCCGGGGCTGACGGGAACATACCAGGTGCGCCTGGTGGAATACAAGCCCAAAGCACCAAAGGATGCGCCGTATCATGAAACAGATGCAATTCAGGTATTTGCCCAGAAGGTTTGTGCCGATCAGATCTGGCAGTGCGACAGTGAGGCGTATCTGTATTATGCAGATACTCGAAAACGGGTGAAGCTGCCTTTTGATACGGCATATGCTGCATATGATGCCAAGCTACGGCAGCTGTTGGAGGAGATGCGTGCGATTCTGGAATCGCATGTGATTCCGGCGCGTAAGCGCGGACAGAAGTGCTCCGGTTGTTCGATTGCCGATCTTTGTCTGCCGAAGCAGAAGCCGTATTGTGTTCGGGAAAGGATCGATGCACAGAAAGGAGGGGATGCAGTATGCGAAAGCTGAAGAATACGCTTTATATTTTGGATGAAACCGCTTATCTGACTCTGGATGGTGAAAATGTTGTGATTCGGTGTGACGGTGCGGAGAAAAGACGCATGCCGTTTACCACCATCGAAGAGATCTATTGTTTCAGCTATCCCGGAGCTTCGCCGGCGCTGATGGGCGCGTGTGCGGAACGAGGAGTAAACCTGTGCTTTTTTCACCCTAACGGAAAACTGTTGGCGCGCATACAGGGAAAAACCAAAGGAAATATCTTTTTGCGGAAAGCGCAGTTTGAACAGTTTGCTTCGCCGGATCCGCTGTTGATGCAGAACACAGTTGCGGCAAAGCTGTCCAATACACGCTACCTGCTCCGGCGCTCTAAACGCGATAATCCGCAGCTGGATGCAGACGGCGCACTGAGCAGCTGTATCTCGTTTTTGGAAAGCGGCATTGATCGTGTCTATCAGACCACAGACCGGGAAATGGTGCTGGGCATTGAAGGAAACTGCGCAAAGGCGTATTTCGGCGTGTTCAACCAATTGATCCTGCATCAGAAGGAAGATTTTCGCATGCGCGCCCGTACCAAGAAGCCGCCGCTGGATCCGGTCAATGCAGCGCTGTCCTTTTTGTATGCGATCATGACGACGGCGTATACTTCTGCACTGGAGAGCGTGGGATTGGATAGCTGTTACGGCTTTTATCATGCACTGCGTTCCGGCAGGAGCAGCTTGTCCTGTGACTTGATAGAAGAAACGCGCTGCATTGCTGAGCGCATCGTGTTGACGCAGATCAATTTAAAGGTCCTGACACGCAAAGATTTTGAATTTCAGGAGAGCGGCGCAGTCCTTCTCAATGCTGACGGCAGAAAAAAGATCCTGACCGCCTGGCAGGAGCGAAAGCGCAGTATCATGACGCATCCATATCTGAATGAAAAAATAGAGATGGGGCTTTTGCCGTATGTGCAGAGCGCACTGCTGGCAAAATATATCCGGGGAGAGATCGAAGAGTATCCTTGTTTTCTGATGAAGTAGGTGATGTCCGATGATGGTGCTTGTAAGCTATGATGTGTCTACAACAGATGCCAAGGGAAGAACGCGACTCCGAAAGGTGGCAAAGACTTGTCAGAATTATGGGCAGCGCGTGCAGAATTCGGTTTTTGAGATAGACACGGATTATGGTACATTTTTAAGAGTCAAGGATCAGCTTTTGAAGCTGATCGATGAAGAAAGGGACAGTCTGCGGTTTTATTATCTGGGGAATCATTGGGCAAGGCGCGTGGAGCACTTCGGCGCGAAAGAGACCTATGACCCAGAAGGCATACTGATTATCTGAATGTTTTGCTGAAACTTCTTCTGGCTGCGAACCGCAGATAATCTAAAATTCCGGAGCACTTCGCAAAGGAAAAAAGTAAAATAAAAATATTTTGTGCGAAATTGTATGATTTTGCATAGGATAATCCGCTCGCGTGATAATTTCGTGTCCCTTTGACACAACATCTAGGGTCACGCCCCACGCGGGCGTGTGAGTTGAAATGAGCCAACGCATCAAGATAGATACGAGATAATAGGTCACGCCCCACGCGGGCGTGTGAGTTGAAATCCAATAGGTGCGGACATCAGCAAAAATAGTTGCCGGTCACGCCCCACGCGGGCGTGTGAGTTGAAATCAATTTCAAGATTATGACATAGACGATAACGGCGAGTCACGCCCCACGCGGGCGTGTGAGTTGAAATGCTAGCCGCCCCTAATGCAATATCAGCCGCCCCCGGTCACGCCCCACGCGGGCGTGTGAGTTGAAATTTTTCACTTTACGTGCGATATAAGAAGACATCTTGTCACGCCCCACGCGGGCGTGTGAGTTGAAATGACCGGTTTCAACATCTGTCAGAACATAAGGAACAGTCACGCCCCACGCGGGCGTGTGAGTTGAAATCATACTTAGTCAGATCAAGTGTTATCTTATAGCCAGTCACGCCCCACGCGGGCGTGTGAGTTGAAATTTTTAGCACTATCCTCCAACTTGCGGAGGTCTTGCGTCACGCCCCACGCGGGCGTGTGAGTTGAAATTTTCGCGTTTTCCGTTCCATGACAATTCCATTTTGTCACGCCCCACGCGGGCGTGTGAGTTGAAATAAAGTGTAAAGGATACTTCCAAAAAATTAACCGGGTCACGCCCCACGCGGGCGTGTGAGTTGAAATTTTTGCGTTTGCCCATGCGCGCTTCAGACCATAGCGTCACGCCCCACGCGGGCGTGTGAGTTGAAATCGCAGAATCGTGGAGTTTGCCAAGAACGCCCCGGCGTCACGCCCCACGCGGGCGTGTGAGTTGAAATTTACACCTCCTGCTCCATGTCAAAAGTCATTTGAGTCACGCCCCACGCGGGCGTGTGAGTTGAAATCTGAGAAAAAGTAAGAGAAGGATAAGTAGAAGAAGTCACGCCCCACGCGGGCGTGTGAGTTGAAATTAACAAATCATAAGCCTTTGCAAGCTGTGCCTTGTCACGCCCCACGCGGGCGTGTGAGTTGAAATAACCGATAATTCCGATCATCTCCGTTGCTGATCTGTCACGCCCCACGCGGGCGTGTGAGTTGAAATTCCACAATATCGCCGCTTGTATCTACAACGTCTTGTCACGCCCCACGCGGGCGTGTGAGTTGAAATGTGGAATCAATATACATATCTGGAACGAGACGTGCAGTCACGCCCCACGCGGGCGTGTGAGTTGAAATTCAGGAAGTCTTGTCAAGCCAGAAGGACACAGAGGTCACGCCCCACGCGGGCGTGTGAGTTGAAATTCAGGAGCACCGGCAGAAATCTCTTTTTTGACCAGTCACGCCCCACGCGGGCGTGTGAGTTGAAATCACAGCCCATGACATTTGAAAAAACGGTGACATGGTCACGCCCCACGCGGGCGTGTGAGTTGAAATACCGGCAGTGTGAACGTGGGGAACTACAACGCCAGTCACGCCCCACGCGGGCGTGTGAGTTGAAATTTTTTCAAGAAAAACATGGAAGTAAAACGGCAACCGTCACGCCCCACGCGGGCGTGTGAGTTGAAATCTGTACCGCTGCGAAGCCCTCACGGCGGTATAAAGTCACGCCCCACGCGGGCGTGTGAGTTGAAATCTTGCCGCCCTCTGCCCTCTGGGGGCTGCCGCGCGTCACGCCCCACGCGGGCGTGTGAGTTGAAATGGTGGTCGGGCGCTCGCGCCCTCCGTTCCAATAAGTCACGCCCCACGCGGGCGTGTGAGTTGAAATTTTTTTCAATACCCGAAATTATGAAATGCGTATGGTCACGCCCCACGCGGGCGTGTGAGTTGAAATGCCAAAACGCCCCCAGAAGGGGGCGTAGTACCCGCGTCACGCCCCACGCGGGCGTGTGAGTTGAAATGAATTAAGAAAAAAATCTGTTGCGAATTGGTTAAGTCACGCCCCACGCGGGCGTG
>CAKSJP010000013.1 GCA_934463425.1 uncultured Ruminococcus sp. | reverse complement strand
TTGGAGTATTCCGGCTTCGGTGTCTTTGTCAGCGTCATGTTGTCATACAGACAATAGCCCCAGCCGCCGCCGAAGGTAATGGTATTTTCACCCTTTGTCAGCTTCAAATCGCCCCAGTTAAAGTCGTTCCAGTCGTCTGTGTGCGCAATTTTCACAGTTTTTTTCGATTCGCTTTCATCGGAACGTGTGACAGTCACCTGTGCCTCCCGAATGTCGCTGGAAGAAGTTCCCAGATACATAATGCATCTGGTCATCAGCCGGTACATGCCGGTTTCCGGTGCATCAATGGTAAAGCTCATGGTACCTGCATTGGCTACCCATACGAAACCAGAACCAGTATAGCCCGGATACTCATCATTATATACTTTGGTAGCTGTCACCGCACCATCTCCCAATGTGAGATCTTCACACTCTGAAGCAAGCAATGGTTCTTCTGCGGAAACAACTGCCGCCGGAACAGCCTGTGCCATTCCCAGACAAATCGCCGCCGCAACACCTGCGCTGCCCAGACGCCTCCAAATTTTCTGCATAATTTCATCTTCCTTTCCTTGTTCCATGTCAGATACAGCACTAATTACATATCCGACTGTCAGCAATCCGAATTGCCTTGTTTCATAGAACTATTATACACCCGGAAAGAAAATTTGTCAATACTCACAAAAGAAAAAGCTGAGAATCCTGCTAATTTTCGTCAATTGACAAAGATTTTTGATAGTGATATAATATTTATAGTGTTGAAGCACCGCAAAAGCTGTTTTGCGGCAAGTGAGAAAAAGAGGAAGGCGATCATATTGTACAACCCACATTCCCTACGTGCAGAGGAATTTATCAGCCACGCGGAGATCATGGACACTCTGGAATACGCAGCAGCGCATAAAAACGATCAGGCGCTTTTATCCGAGATCCTGGCAAAAGCCGCCCGGCGCAAAGGACTGAATCACCGGGAAGCTGCCGTACTATTGCTGTGCGAAGATGAAGCTGTAACGGAGCAAATGAACCGGTTGGCGCGACAGATCAAACTGGATTTTTACGGCAGCCGCATTGTTATCTTTGCACCGCTGTATCTGTCCAATTACTGCGTCAACGGATGTACCTATTGTCCGTACCATGCTAAAAACAAGCATATTTCCCGCAAGAAACTGTCCCAGGAAGATATTGTACGAGAAGTTACTGCCCTGCAGGATATGGGCCACAAGCGGCTTGCCATCGAAGCCGGCGAAGATCCGCTGCACAATCCCATCTCCTATATTCTGGAGTGCATCGACACCATCTATCACATCCATCACAAGAATGGTGCGATTCGTCGGGTAAATGTCAACATTGCCGCAACAACCGAAGAGGAGTATCATATGCTGAAAGAAGCCGGCATTGGTACCTACATCCTGTTTCAGGAGACCTATCACAAGGAAAGCTATGAAAAGCTGCACCCCACCGGCCCAAAGCATAACTATGACTATCACACCGAAGCCATGGATCGCGCTATGGCAGGCGGTATCGATGATGTGGGACTGGGCGTACTCTTCGGCTTAGAGAATTACCCCTATGAATTAGTCGGGCTTCTGATGCACGCAGAGCATCTGGAAGCAGTCCACGGCGTCGGCCCTCACACCATCAGCATTCCCCGTATCAAAAAGGCAGAGGATATCAACCCGGACGATTTTGACAACGGCATCAGCGATGATATCTTCGCCAAGATCTGCGCTCTCATCCGCATCTCTGTTCCCTATACCGGCATGATTATCTCCACCCGGGAAAGCAAAGCCGTTCGGGAGCGTCTGCTGCCGTTAGGGATTTCCCAGATCAGCGGCGGCTCGCGGACAAGCGTCGGCGGCTATGATATGCCGGAAGATCCGGAGGACAACTCCGCGCAGTTCGACGTCAGCGACCAGCGTTCTCTGGACGAAGTGGTGCGCTGGCTCATGGAAATGGACTATATCCCCAGCTTCTGTACCGCCTGCTATCGCGCAGGACGCACCGGTGACCGGTTTATGTCCCTATGTAAGAGCGGTCAGATCCAGAACTGCTGCCATCCAAACGCACTGATTACGCTTCAGGAATTTTTGGAGGATTATGCTTCCCCACAGACCAAAGCACTGGGAAAAGAAGTGCTGCAGCGACAGCTGCTCGCCATTCCCAATGAAAAAGTCCGCACTAAAACAGAGAATTACCTCCAGGAAATCACACGCGGCGCAAGAGATTTCCGATTTTAAGGAGTACAGCATATGGAACAGGACCGCAACCAAACACCCCGTGCCAATCGCGTACACATTGGCTTTTTTGGGCGGCGCAATGCCGGAAAATCCAGTCTCATCAATGCCGTTTCCGGACAAACCGTATCCGTCGTTTCTCCTGTTTTGGGAACAACCACAGATACGGTAGAAAAAGCCATGGAGCTGCTGCCCATCGGTGCAGTAGTTCTGGTGGATACGCCAGGCATGGATGACTCCGGCAGTCTGGGAGAACTG
Source organism: uncultured Ruminococcus sp. (assembly GCA_934463425.1). Lineage (GTDB taxonomy): Bacteria > Bacillota > Clostridia > Oscillospirales > Ruminococcaceae > Ruminococcus_C. The sequence goes on along the minus strand of CAKSJP010000013.1, from coordinate 62,066 downwards.
CGCATCCAACAGGCAAAGCGAGCTGTCACACACACAGACATTGCTGTTTTGGTCATCGATGCCTCTGTTGGAATCACAGAAGCAGACCGTGCCATCCTGCAGCTGCTAAAGCAGCAAAACATCCCAGTCCTACAGGCGTGGAACAAATGTGACCTTGCGCAAAGTATCCCCGCTGACGGAGTCCCGGTCAGTGCGCTTACCGGACAAGGCATCGATGCACTAAAAACGCAGCTTGGCGCTTTCTATCAGAAACACGCTGCACAGCCCCGAAGCCTATTTGGCAGCCTGCTGAAAAAGGAGGATCTGGTTATTCTGGTAACGCCCATTGACGAATCCGCGCCAAAGGGCCGCATGATCCTGCCTCAGGTGCAGGCGATCCGGGAGATCCTCGACCGTACCGCGGTCTGTCTGGTGACGCAAACGGATCAGTTGGCGCACACGCTTAGCCTTCTAAAGCAGCCGCCCCGCCTGGTCATTACAGACAGCCAGGCATTTGAACAAGTCAAACAGATCGTTCCGGAAGAGATCATGCTGACCTCGTTTTCCATTTTGTTTGCCCGATTCAAAGGCGTTCTTACGCCGGCAATGCAGGCAGCGCAAGCACTGGAAGCGCTTCCGGCAGGCAGCCGCATTTTGATTTCCGAGGGATGTACACACCATCGGCAGTGCAACGATATCGGCACAGTCAAGCTTCCCAAATGGATACAATCCTACACCCAAAAAACATTTCAATTTGATTTTTCCTCCGGCAACAGCTTTCCGGAAGATCTTTCTCCCTATCAGCTTATCGTGCACTGCGGCGGATGCATGCTGAATCAGCGGGAAATGGAAAGCCGCGCTGCAAGAGCTGTCTCACAGGGTGTCCCCTATGCGAACTATGGCGTGCTGATCGCCTATCTCAATGGGATATTGAAACGCAGCCTGTCCTTTTTAACTGCAATAGAAGCATAATAAAAACTCCTCATTCTGATAAACACAGAATGAGGAGTTTTTTGGAGTCTGCCGATAGCTTATTTCGATTTTTTCACAGCAGAAACAATTGCTTTCACGATCTGAATGAGTACCATAGACCCAAAGCTAAAGCCATAAATCGCACCGATCAGCACACCAGACATTCCGTTTTCGATCTGGAACAATCCATGCAGACCCGGAATCCACAGCACAGCATTAATCAATACCATACCTGCCAGAAATGCCAGAATCGCAAATTTATTGTCCCACATACGCTTCGAGAAGATCACCGGCTTCTCTGCCTTACAACTGAATCCGTGGAACAGACGGGACATACACAGCGTAGTGAACGCCATTGTCATGGCTGCACCGGCATTGTGTGCGCCCTGATAAAAGTAGCCCAACAAAAATGCGCTAATGGTTGCAATACTGATGATCACACCGGAATATCCCACCTTTGCCAGGAAGTCCTTCGTCAAAATGGATTCATTCGCCGGACGGGGCTTCTTTTTCATTACATCATCAGAGTGAGGTTCCAGTCCCAGCGCAATTGCCGGAAGCGAATCCGTCAGCAAGTTGATAAACAGCAAGTGAATCGGTGCAAACGGTACGGGCAGCCCTGCCAGAGAGCAGAACAGCACCGCAATAATACCTGCCAGATTGCCGGAAAGCAGGAACAGGATCGCCTTTTTGATATTTTCATAAATATTTCTGCCGTTTTTCACTGCCTTTACAATGGTAGCGAAATTGTCATCAGTCAAAATCATGGCAGCGGCATCTTTAGAAACTTCTGTACCAGTAATACCCATTGCAACGCCTACATCTGCCTGCTTCAGAGCCGGCGCATCATTGACACCGTCGCCGGTCATAGCTACGATATTGCCGCGCTTCTGCCATGCACGGACAATCCGGATCTTATGCTCTGGTGTCACGCGGGCATAAACAGATTTATCTGCCACAAAATCTATCAGCTGATCATCCGTATATGCATCCAGTGCTGCTCCCTCAACAGCTTCTTCCGGACGTTCCAAAATGCCGATTTCCTTTGCAATCGCGGAAGCTGTAACAATATGGTCACCAGTAATCATCACCGGTTTGATGCCGGCTGACTTACACTCTGCAACTGCCTGTTTAGACTCTTCACGAGGCGGATCCATCTCAGCGATCAGTCCCAGATAAGTCAGATCATTTTCGTCTGTAATATCCAGAGTCTTTCCGGAGAACGGCTTTACCGCAAAACAAAGCACACGGAGTCCCTGTTCAGACAGTTCCTCCACCTGTCTCATGATTTCCTGCTTCTCCGCATCAGAAATCCGCATGCGGTTCAGTAGCACATCTGTTGCACCCTTGGTGTACATTTTTTGCACATCGCCGCACTGATTCAAGGTAGACATCAGCTTTCGATCAGAGTCAAAAGGAATCTCACTAATACGCGGATGTTCCGTACGCATTTTCTCATCCGACAGCCCGCAGTCCTGTGCAAACCGCACCAGAGCTGTTTCGGTGGGGTCACCGATCTCTGTGCCGTCCTGATAAGTAGCATCACTGCACAGCACTGATGCCAGAATCAGTTCTTGTTCTTCCGGATTTTCCGGGCTGACATCGTCCGCAGCGATCATATGATCCTGCACCACGATTTTCCGAACGGTCATCTTATTCTGGGTCAGTGTACCGGTCTTATCCGAACAAATGACTGACACGGAGCCCAGTCCTTCCACTGCCTGGAGCTTTCGCATAATGGCGTGTTCCTGGGACATTTTCTGTGTGCCGAAAGACAATACAATGGTAACAATAGAACTGAGCGCCTCCGGAATCGCCGCAACTGCCAGCGCAATGGCAAACATCAGCGAATCCATAACTGCATCAAAGTTGATGACATCCACCCGAATCATACTCAGCACAAATACCAATGCACAAACGATCATGATCCCAATAGAAAGCCGCTTTCCGAACTGATCCAGCGTGATTTGAAGCGGCGTTTTCCGCGCCTCTGCGTTCTGGATCAGGGAAGCAATCTTTCCCACCTCGGTCTGCATTCCCACTTCGGTAACAAGACATGCGCCTCTGCCATAGGTGACAAATCCACCGGAATACACCATGTTCTTCCGTTCCGCCAACGGAACTTCTTCTGCAATGAGTTCCATGGATTTTTCCACATTGGTGCTCTCTCCTGTCAGCGCACTTTCGTTCGTCTGGAGCGAAGCACATTCGATCAGTCTGCCGTCTGCCGGAATCTGATCGCCGGCTTCCAGCAGAACCACGTCTCCCACGGTGATTTCTTCTGCCGGAAGGATTACCGCCTGACCGTCACGAAGCACCTTTGCTGTGGGCGAAGAGAGTTTTTTCAGATTGGACAGCGATTTTTCCGCTTTTACCGTCTGTACAGTTCCCAAAATCGCATTCATGGTGATAACCGCTATAATGACAATAAAGCTTTCCAGATCACCAGTAAACGCTGAAATCAGCGCTGCAATCATCAGAATAATGACCAAAAAATCCTTGAATTGCTCCAAAAAAATCAGCCAGACAGGTTTCTTTTTCGCTTCCGCAATTGCATTTTTTCCGTATTTCTCCAGATGTTTTGCCGCAGTTTCAGAAGAAAGTCCCTCCGGACATGTTTCCAGTCCCTGACATAGTTCCTCCTGCGTCTGACGATATTGTTCTTTCATGCACAACATTCCTTTCCTTTTTGCAGCTGGCGGATCACATAAACACATACAGAAACAAAAAAACGACGAGACCTTACGGAACCGACAGTAACCCTGTCTGTATGCTCCGTAAAAGTCTCGCCGTTTAGATATGAAGCGGGTTATTCGCACAATAACCGTACTGACGCCGCATAAACAGGGACGCGCCCTGCCAGCTACTCTCTTTTACCCTACTATTATAGCGGATTTCAGCTGCTTTGTCAATAGGTAAACAAAAAATTCACAAAGAAAAAGCGACTGCATCGAAATGCCGCCGCCTTTTCTCATTGCATCAGAATCAGTTCTGCGCAAAATATCTTAGTCGTTTACCTTGCGGGTATAATCCGGCAGGAGCTTCGGAGAAACTTCATCCGGCTGGATACCTGCGTCTGCCAGTTCTTTCTCAAACTTTGCAACGTGATCCAGAGTCAGCTTGCCGACTTCAACAGTCTTAGCCTTTGCTGCAGCATACTTACCAGCATTACGGCCGAATACAATAACATCCAGCAGGGAGTTACCCATCAGTCTGTTTTCGCCGTGTACACCGCCGGCAGCCTCACCTGCAACGAACAGGTTTTCTACACAAGTCTGGCTGTCTGTGCCGACCTTAACGCCGCCGTTCTGATAGTGCAGTGTCGGATAGATCAGCATCGGCTGCTTACGAATATCAATACCATACTTCAGGAACATTCTCAGCATAGCCGGAATGCGCTTTTCGATCGTGCCTTCGCCGTGGATGATATCGATCATCGGGGCATCCAGCCATACACCCTGACCGCCGGTCGGAGTATCCACCTGCTTGCCGCGGCGGCACTCACGGATAACGGTAGAAGCAGTTACGTCACGAGTCTCCAGCGGATTCATGAACACTTCACCGTCCACGTTAACCAGCTTTGCGCCCAGAGAACGAACCTTTTCGGTAACCAGAGCGCCGAAGATCTGTTCCGGGAATGCAGCACCGGTCGGGTGATACTGCAGTGTGTACTGTTCACGCAGCGGCGCGCCGACACGATATGCCAGAACCAGACCGTCTGCGGTTGCACCATAGTGGTTGGATGTCGGGAAGCCCTGGTAATGCATTCTGCCTGCACCGCCGGTAGCAATAATTACAACCTTTGCCTTTGCGATCAGGAGCTCGCCGGTTTCCATGTTCATCAGAACTGCACCTGCGCAGTGACCCTTATCATCCATGATCAGCTCAATTGCAGAAGTAAAGTCAACAACCGGAATCTTACGGTTCAGAACCTCGTCACGCAAAGTACGCATGATCTCTGCACCGGAATAGTCCTTTGCAGCGTGCATTCTCTTACGAGAAGTACCGCCGCCGTGGGTGGTAATCATGTTGCCTTCTGCGTCCTTATCGAACTCAACGCCCAGATCCTGGAGCCATTCAATGCCGTCCGGAGCTTCGGTAACCAGCTTGTAAACCAGTTCCTTATCCGCAGCAAAGTGGCCGCCGCCGTAGCAGTCCAGAAAATGCTGTGCCGGAGAATCATTCGGCTTGTCTGCAGCCTGGATACCGCCTTCTGCCATCATGGTGTTTGCATCACCGATACGCAGCTTGGTGACGATCATAACCTTTTCGCCTGCGTTGTCTGCCTCGATGGCAGCAGATGCGCCGGCACCGCCGCCGCCGATGATCAGAACGTCGGTCTCATAGTCCGGGCAGGACAGATCCGGCAGATTGTCCTTCAGACGGCTGTCAGACTGGAGCATTTTTACCAGTTCCTTCGGAGCCTTTTCGCCCTTATTCGGGCCAACAGACAACACATCAAACTGATCTGCACGATAGTCCGGATGGTTTTCCTTTAAGACCTGATCCTTTTCCTCTGCGGTCATTCTTCTCGGTTCCATCGCAGCATTTTCAGCGCGCTTTGCTTCAACCTTCTTAATGGATTCCAGCATTTCTTCCGTATACATGATACCGCACCTCCTTACTTCTCAATCTCGCGATTGTTATACTTTTCACGAATCTCAGCATCGCTCAGTGCCATATTTGCACGGATTGCCTCTTCGCACTTGCCCTCTTCGATCTCCTTGACACGATCTGCCAGATGCTGACATTTCGGTTCAATGTACTTACCGTTCAGGCGGCGAGCCAGCATAGCAACCTGCGGATGAGAGATGCCTGCCGGACAGCGGGAAGAACATACGCCGCACATTACGCAGTCGAAAGACTCTTCTGCGCACTTTGCGTATTCTGCACGCTGTGCATATGCGATATACTGCATAACATTCAGACCCTGTGTACAAGCATTTGTACAAGCGTTGCAGCCGATGCAGGAATAGATCTCCGGATAGTTCTTCATCATGACAGTCTCATCCGGACGAACCTCATTGATATCGTAGATTTCCTTAATCAGCGGGAAGAACGGCAGCTGTGTGATGTACATACCGTCAACAACCTGTGTCGAGCAAGCCAGACAGGTATGCAGTTCTCTGTCACCCTTCACCCGGTAGATCGTTGCACAGGCACCGCAGAAACCATTTCGGCAGCCGCAGCCGCGAACCAGCTTATAGCCGGCATATTCCAAAGCCTTCATGATGGTCAGACTGGCAGGAACCTCATACTTCTTGCCCATCACGAACACATTAACCATCTGTTCCATGTGAATTCTCCTTTACCATTAATATTCATTCGGCAGTTCGGACAGCTCATCAAAGCGGAATACCGGGCCATCCTTGCAGACGTACTTATCACCGATATTGCAGCGGCCGCACTTACCGATACCGCACTTCATACGAAGTTCCATTGTGGTATAAACCTGTTCTTCCTGGAAGCCCAGTTCTTTCAGACCGTCCAGTGTGAACTTGATCATGATCGGAGGTCCGCAGATCAGAACAGTACGGTTCAGATCCGGCTTCAGTTCCTTAACATAATTCGGAATAAAGCCAACGTGACCGTCCCAGCCTTCCTGTTCCCGGTCGATGGTCAGATCCACCTTGCAGTCCTGACTCCACTCATCCAGAATTTCCTGATAGTCTACCAGATCATCCTTGGAACGAGAACCGTAGATAATATGCAGAGAACCGTAAGCATCCGGATTCTCACGCTTTTTGTCACGGCAATAATTGATGACAGAACGCAGCGGCGCCAGACCGATACCGCCGGCGATAAACAGCAGATCTTTGCCCTTCAGGCCGTAGTTGCCGTTTTCTTCTGTGGGGACAGTCTCTACCGGGAAGTTCTTTCCCAGCGGACCGCGAACGGTGACTTCCTGTCCTACGTCCATCATGTGCAGCCAGCTGGTGAGACAGCCGCACTTCTTAATGGAGAATTCCATATATTCTGTGTTTGTCGGAGAAGAGGTGATGGAGAACATACCCTCGCCAATGCCAGGGATCGAAACCATTGCACACTGACCCGGCATATGCTCGAACAGCTTTTTGCCGTCCAAACCAACCACACGGAATGTCTTTACATCAGGGGTATCCTGACGGATGTCAGTTACGACGCCGACTTTTGGAATCAATGCTTCTTGTCTCATGCGTTACCCTCCCCTAAAGTCTTCATGACCTTTACAATGTTCATGGAAATCGGGCAGCTCTTCATGCAGCGGCCGCAGCCTACACAACCGAATACGCCTTCATTGTTTGCCGGATAGTACACCAGCTTGTGCATGAAACGCTGACGGAACCGCTCGATCTGTGTCGGACGCGGCTGACCGCCGGCTGTCTTTGTAAAGTCAGAGTACATGCAGCTGTCCCAGCAGCGGAAACGCTGAACGCCGTGACCGGTATCATAGTCACGGATATCATAGCACTGACAAGTCGGACAAACAAAGGTACAAGTACCGCAGCCCAGACATGCTTCCGACAGACCAGCCCACTTGTCCGAATTGAACAGTTCCATGAGCTTGTCTCCGCCGAAAGAATCTGTAGACAGGTTCTTCAGCGGCAGCTTTTCCAGGATTGCCTTGGTCTTTGCCTTAGATTCTTCCGCTGCATCGTCTGCAGCATCTTCCAGCATAGGCAGGGATGCCAGCAGTGCCTCACCCTTTTCGGTGTTTGCCTGCATCAGAACAGCATCCTCTGTCATCCAGCAGCTGACATCGCCGGCAGGCTCTGCCGCATCAATGCCGAATACAGAACAGAAACAGGTCTCGCTGGGCTTCGTGCAGGACATTGTCATGACTACGCCATGCTCCCGGCGATTCTGATAGAAGGTATCTACCGGCTCAGACAGATATACGCTGTCCAGGATCTTGAAGCTTGCTGCATCACAGGCACGAACGCCGAAGATCACGAAATCTTCGCACTCTGTCCGGATGTCATCTACTTCGATCTTCTTGCCGTTTACCTTGAAGTTTACCATGTTCTCTACCTGCGGGAAGAAGAAATCCTTTGCGCTGCGAACGGTATTGACAGCCTCAGAAGCATACTTTGCCTCCGGTGTCCATACAGCATACTTTGCGCCGCGCTTTTCATCATCTCCGTCAGCAACCGGCAAGTAGAGCTTCTTTGCTTCTGCGATGGCAGCGAACAAAGCGTCCAGATTGGATCGAGATACTTTTTTCATTACTTGCTGCCTCCTTTATAAACCACGTTCGGCTCGCAGTCTTCCTTCGTGAAGTTCACCAGCGGCGCACGGCTTCCTGCTTCTGCGCCTGCCTGATAGTCACCATAATAGGTATCAATATCCTTGATGAACTTCCGGTTCAACAGATGGAGCGGAATGTGCTGCGGACATACTCTGGAGCATTCTCCGCAGTCGGTACAGCGGCCGGCAACGTGGAACGCACGGATGATGTGGAACATATTCTCTTCAAAGGAATCTGCTGCTGCCTTCTGAGACACACCGGAAGCCGGGTTGTCAAATACGCACTGCTCACAGCTGCACGCCGGGCAGATATTGCGGCAGGCATTGCAGCGGATGCAGCGGGACAGTTCGCCGCGCCAGAACGCAAAACGCTCATCCGGTGTCATTGCCTCCAGCTTTTCAACCATATCAAATCTGCCGCTCTCCGGATTTTCTTCTCCGTTTTCACCCAGCATTTCGTCATAGACAACGACCTTGTGGCTCTTGCAGACCTGACAGCGTTCCAGCAGGCAATCCTTCTTGCTGAGTGTCACTTCACCGTACATTGTGTCAACCTTAACAGTATCACCATCTGTGGAGACACCCAGGATACCCTCAGCGCCGGAAGCACGAACCGTATCCGGATCCAGCTTTCCGTCACAAGGAATCCCGATAATATAAACATTTTCCCGCTTGATGCGGTGTTCTGTCAACAGCTGGTTGAAGCTGTAGGAATCACAGGGCTTCAGGAAAACCAGAGTCTTGCCCTCCAGTTTAGACAGCTTGATCAGATACTTCGACAGATTGCTGCCGCAAAAATCGTGATATACAAAATCCTTTTCCAGAGCTTCTGCAGAATCGAACACAGCCGGTGTGGGATCATAGACAAACTCACCATTTTTCCAGCCCAGCACACGAACAACTGTACCGTCTGCCAACAGCTCGGAGGCTCTTTTCATCATTTCGCTTTGCATCTCAGATCCTCCAGTCTCTTGTTCTCGCCCAGTGCAGTAACTGTTTCTACAAATTCATTCATGGTTGCAGCAAACTTTGCACCTTCTGCGGCGGATACCCATTCTACACGGGTACGCTCTTTCTCAATGCCCAGATAGTCCAGCATCGAGAACAGCAGTGTCATTCTGCGGCGGGCATAATAGTTACCAGTGGTATAGTGGCAGTCACCCGGGTGACAGCCGCAGAGGATCACACCATCAGCACCGCGCTGGAAAGCGCGCAGAATAAAGAGCGGATTTACACGGCAGGAGCAAGGTACACGAATGATCTTGACATCTGCCGGATAGTTGGAGCGGTTTGTACCCGCAAGGTCTGCACCTGCATAGGAACACCAGTTACAGCAGAATGCGACGATTTTCGGTTTAAATTCCTGATTTACTTGCATATTGCATCTACCTCCGCCATAATCTGACCGGTTGCGAAGCCCTTCAGATCCATTGCGCCGGACGGGCATGCAACGGTACAAGCGCCGCAGCCCTGACATACTGCCTCATTGACAATTGCCACACGGCGAATCATGGAGCCGTCCTGACGGCGGCTGAAGTCCTTCTCCTCATATGTGATTGCGCCATACGGGCAAACATTTGCGCAGGACGAGCAGCCGTTGCACTTCATGGGATCCGAGTGAGATACGCACGGGTTGCAGGACAGCTTGTCCTTTGCCAGCAGGCCGATCACCTTAGAAGCAGCCGCACCAGCCTGTGCAACAGTTTCCGGGATATCCTTCGGGCCCTGGCAGACACCAGAGAGGAATACGCCGGCAGTCGGAGACTCTACCGGACGCAGTTTTGCGTGTGCTTCGGTAAAGAAGTCATTGGTATCCATGCTGGCTGTCAGCATGGTTGCCAGCGGACGTGCGCTCTTGTCTGCTTCAATTGCAGCAGCCAAGACAACCATGTCAGCCTTGATGTGCAGCTGCTCATTGGAGATCAGATCAGATGCCTGAACATCCAGTGAACCGTCAGCCTGAGGCGCTACCTTGCCGACCATACCCTTAATATAATGTACGCCATACTGTTCTACAGCGCGGCGATAGAACTCATCATAGTTCTTACCCGGTGTACGAACATCAATATAGAATACATAAACGTCAGTATCCGGATATTTTTCACGGCACAGCATTGCATGCTTTGCAGTGTACATACAGCAGATCTTGGAGCAGTATTCCTTACCGCAGCCATGCTGAGAGCCGGATTCACGGCTGCCGACGCACTGTACAAATACCAGTGTCTTTGGCTGCTTACCGTCGGACAGACGCTGCAGATGACCGTCGGTCGGACCGTCTGCCTTGAGGATTCTCTCGAATTCCAGAGAAGTCACAACATCCTTGCTCTGAGAATATGCAAATTCATCATAGCCGTCGATGTTGATAGGATTATAACCAGTTGCAGCGACGATTGCACCGTACTTTTCTTCTACGATGGTCTCCTGCTGCTCATAATTGATCGCGCCGGCAGAACATACTGTAGAGCACAGACCGCACTTGCCCTTGGTGAGCTTGATGCAGCGGGTGGAGTCCAGAACAGCAACGTTCGGGATCGCCTGTGCAAACGGGATGTAAGCTGCATGACGGTTGCTCAGTCCCAGGTTGTATGCGTCCGGAATGTTCTTTACCGGGCACTTTTCTGTACAAGCGCCGCATCCGGTACATTTATCTTCATCGACAAAACGAGCCTTGCGGCGGATCTTGACGCTGAAGTTGCCTACGAAACCTGTCACAGCTTCTACTTCACTATAGGAGTAGATCGTGATCTTGTCGTTCTGAGCACATTCTACCATCTTCGGAGTCAGGATACAGGAAGAGCAGTCCAGAGTCGGAAATGTCTTATCGATCTGTGTCATCTTGCCGCCGATGGTGGGTTCTTTTTCTACGATATCAACCGGATAGCCTGCATCTGCGATATCCAGAGCAGTCTGGATGCCTGCGATACCGCCGCCGATAACCAGAGCACGCTTGGTTACTGGGCTCTCGCCTGCGATCAGCGGTGTATTCAGCAGCACCTTTGCAATAGCGGCACGTCCGAGAACGATTGCCTTTGCGGTTGCTTCCTGAATATCTTTATGAATCCACGAGCACTGCTCACGGATGTTTGCGACTTCCAGCATATAGGGGTTCAGACCGGCTGCTGCAACTGTCTTACGGAAAGTTGCTTCATGCATACGAGGGGAACATGAACATACAACAACGCCCTCCAGCTGATACTCCTTGATCGCATCTTTGATTATGTTTTGGCCTGCCTCTGAGCACATATAGGGATAGTCGGTTGCAAAAACAACTGCCGGCTCTTTTCCAAGAGTCTCTGCAACGGTTTTTACATCAACGGTCGCCGCAATGTTCGTACCGCAGTGGCATACAAAAACACCAATTCTCCGCATTTTTATGCCTCCTTATTTGCTGTATTTCCGGAACGCACTGACAATTGCCTGCTGCGGCAAATCGTCATCCAGCATCTCGGGGATCTGATCCGATTTCAGGTGATTCTGTCCCTGCTGACGGACAACAGCCAGACGAACTGCTTCCACCAGTTTTGCCGGTTCTACGTCACGCGGGCAGCGTTCTACGCAGGCAAAGCAGGAGAGACATGTATAGATGGACTTCGATGCCATCAGCTTTTCGATATCGCCCTTTTCCACCATATACACGAACTGATGCGGATGATATTCCATTGCATCATAGGACGGACAAGTGCCGCTGCACTTACCGCAGCGCATGCACTTCAGCGGATTGACGCCGCTGGTTGTCAGAACGAGTTCTTTCAAATCTGCCATTTCCGTTCCTCCTTATTTCAGACCGAGTGCTTCAGCCAGCAGCTCGGTAAAGTATACGACCGGCAGATCCGAAACGCCGGAATTTTTCTGGAGGTTGTACAGACAGAGCGGACATGCGGTGATTACCATATCAGCACCGTGATCCTTGGCGCTGGTCATCACCTTGTTGCTTCTGGACTGTGCCACAGACTTTTCGTCCAGTGTCAGATATCCGCCGCAGCACTCATTGCGCATGGGATACAGCACCGGTGTCGCGCCGATGGCACGGATGAAATCTTCCAGGATCTTCGGATTTTCCGGATTATCCATCTGCATGGTCTTTCCCGGGCGGAGCAGCAGACATCCGTAATATGCGGCGATCTTCTTGCCCTTCAGCGGATTGACCACTTTCTTTTTCAGTTCATCGAAGCCGACCTTGTCACGCAGCACTTCGAGATAGTGCAGGACTTCGGTCTCGCCCTGATACGGCTCATCCAGCTTCAGATAATTGTTTGCTTTCAGAACGATGTTGTCATCCGTCTGCATGTCATGATTGACCTGCTTGATGACATTATGACAGGCAGAGCAGAGGGTGACCAGCGGCTGGCCCAGTTCCTTTGCTTTTGCCAGTGCACGAATGGATGAGAGTTTTGTTGCAATCTCATTCTTCGCCATTGGATACACACCGCCGCAGCACTGCCAATCTGGAAGCTCTTCCAGTGTAAAGCCCAGTGCTTCAGCAGAGATCCGAGCATAATGATCGAGGTCTTTCGCCTTGGTCTTTAAGGTACAGCCCGGAAAATAACTGTATGTCATAGCAAAACTACCTTTCCTTCCTGTTTTTTTGCGCCGAAGCGCAGGCGGTTCAGACCATCTGTTCCGGATGGAACACTTCGTCGAACCGTTCAGCTGTCAGGAATCCCAGCTCAACGCAGGCTTCCTTCAGCGAGATGTTGTCACGGAATGCCTTCTTTGCAGTTTTTGCGGCATTCTCATAACCGATATAGGGATTCAGTGCTGTTACCAGCATCAGAGAATTGTGCAGATTGTGGTGCATCTTCTCGCGGTTTGCGCAGATGCCGACTGCACAGTTCTTGTTGAAGGAGATGATGGACTCAGCCAGCAGCCGTGCAGACTGCAGGAAATTATAAGCACAGACAGGCATGAATACGTTCAGTTCAAAGTTGCCCTGAGAAGCTGCCATACCAACAGCCACATCGTTGCCCATTACCTGAACAGCCACCATAGTTGCCTGCTCGCACTGGGTCGGATTTACCTTACCCGGCATAATGGAAGAACCCGGCTCGTTTTCCGGAATGGTGATTTCTCCCAGACCGTCTCTCGGGCCGCTTGCCAGCCAGCGCACATCATTTGCGATCTTCATCATATCTGCTGCCAGTGCCTTCAGCGCACCGTGTGCAAATACGATCTCATCCTTACTGGTCAGTGCATGGAACTTGTTAGAAGCGGTTACAAACTCCTTGCCGGTCAGTTCAGAAACTGCCTTTGCAACCTCTACATCAAAGCCTTCCGGCGCATTCAGACCGGTACCAACAGCTGTACCGCCCAGTGCCAGAGTCTTCAGATACGGCAGCGCAGAAACGAGCATCTCGCGATCACGCTCGAGAGAAGTGCGCCATCCGCTGATCTCCTGAGAGAACTTGATCGGTGTTGCATCCTGCAGATGGGTTCTGCCGCTCTTTACAATGCCCTCATGCTCTTCTTCCAGACGACGGAAAGTTGCCACCAATTCGTCAATTGCCGGCAGAACCTTATCCTCGACCGCCAGAACTGCGGAGATATGCATTGCAGTGGGAAACGTGTCGTTGGAAGACTGGCTCATGTTAACATCATCATTCGGATGCAGGATCTTCTTTCCAGCGACTTCATTACCGCGGTTTGCGATAACCTCGTTCGCGTTCATATTCGACTGTGTGCCGCTTCCGGTCTGCCATACGACCAGCGGAAAATGCTCGTTCAGACTTCCGGAGATCACCTCATCACAAGCAGTGGAAATTGCAGAGAGCTTTTCCTCTGTCATACGCTCCGGACGGAGCTTGTGGTTAGCCATTGCAGCAGCCTTTTTCAGGATGCCGAATGCGTGTGTGATCTCGCGAGGCATAGTCTCAATACCTACACCGATCAGAAAGTTCTCGTGGCTGCGCTCTGTCTGAGCTGCCCAATACTTGTCGGCAGGTACTTTTACTTCGCCCATCGAATCATGTTCAATGCGATACTCCATGTTCATCTCTCCTATTTTAAAATTAAGGTATTGCCCTGCCATTGCGGCAGGAAGGATATGACGCCAAAATCGACGCAATTGCTTTTTTGTCCGGCAAATGGCCGCACTGCCAATGGCTGCAGTCCGCTGCACAGGCTGCTTGTCCGCATTTTTCCCGCGAAGCCGCAGCACAACATGAACGCCCGCACAATGATGCAGAACAGTTCAGTGCACGGCAGTGCAGCTTTTTTGCTGTCAAACTGTCCTGTCCGAACGAGAAGCAGAACGCCGGCGGCGATCCCCGACAGAAAAATCATTGTCCTTTTTCTGTAAAAGCCGTCGCTTCTACAGAAAAAAACAGCATGATATACTATCTATTAGATTATAACATATTCCCCCTCGTTTTTCAAGGGACAATCGCAAATTTTATATGAACAAGGCACTCTTACCCCGCTCCTGCTTTCTTTGAAGCATCAAAATTCTGTCATTGTTCTGCACAGGTATATGGCGTACCATTCTGCATTATACCATTTTCTTGTGAAAAAATCAACAGCTTTCGACGCGGCGTGTGTTTTGCAAAGTGATTCGCGGAAATGCGGTGTTTTTTCGGCACTGCGCTTTGAAAAAGCTTTGTTTCACGCATTCTCAAAAACGATCTTCATAGTTAGCTTATACTAATTTTGCGTATATCAAAAGCAGGCCGCTTTTCAGTAAAATAAAAAAGCAGTCGGTTTTCTTCAAAAAATCTAACGAATCCTCTTGCCTTTTGCCAGAATGCGTGGTATAATGCAGTTGTTCCGAAAAACAGAACAACGGAGGTAATCGCAAATGGAAACATTTCACAGCCGACTGCATCAGGCGATGCAGCAAAAGCACATGACACAGTCCGATTTATGCAGCAAGACCGGAATCTGCCGCTCAACTATGAGCCAATACTGCTCCGGTGCATTCCGCCCGAAAGAAAATAAGCTGCGGCTGATTGCAAAAGCGCTGCAGGTAAAAGAGGCGTGGCTTCTGGGATATGATAAAACTGAGGAGCAGCCATTCTCTTTAGAGGATTATCCAAATCTTCGGCCCATACGCCTGAAACGGTTTCCGCTTTTGGGCGAAATTGCCTGCGGGGAGCCGATCTTTGCGCAGGAAGACCGTGAAACCTTTCTCATCGCTGATGCTGAGATTTCGGCAGATTTCTGCTTATTGGCCCGGGGAGACAGTATGATCGGCGCAAGGATCTATGATGGTGACGCTGTTTTTATTCGCCGGCAGCCCATGGTCGAAAACGGCGAGATCGCTGCAGTTATCATAGACGATGAAGCCACACTGAAACGTGTCTACTACGATCAGGAGCATGCGCGGCTGCAGCTGGTAGCAGAAAATCCGGCATACTCCCCTTTGGTCTATGTGGAAGAAGAATTAGACAGCATCCGTATTCTGGGAAAAGCCGTTGGTTTCATGAGTTTATTCTAAATATGATGGATTCCGGAAATTGCTCCGCAGCCGGACATATGGAAAGAACTTCCTTTTATACAAGAAACAGCCGCAAGAACAGCTTCACTGACTGCTCCTGCGGCTGTTTTGATTGTCTTTTACAAAAGCGGGCTGATGGTTCGCAAAATCGCCTGCCACAGCAGACTGTGCCGACGGCTTTTGCAGTCCTGCAAGGTCACACGGCGGCTTTTTTCAATCGTCACCATACAGTCGATTTTCAGCTTTTCCAATGCGCTGCACCCCACCAGCAGCGCAGCATCCTCCATGTGCAAATACAGGCTGCGATAATCCATGTTGATCGTTCCCACAACACCCACCCGGTCATCCACCAGATAGCTCTTCGCATGAATAAAGCCCGGAGAATATTCATAGATCCGCACACCGGCGCGAATCAGCGGCTCGTAATAAGAACGTGTCAGGGAATAGACAATACGCTTATCTGGAATACCTGGTGTCACCAGACGCACATCCACGCCGCGCTGCGCCGCCATGCAAAGGGCATGCTGCATCTCGTCATCTACGGCGAGGTATGGTGTAAAAATGTATACATACTTTTGTGCCTGATTCAGCAGATCCAGGTAAATATCCTGCGCCAGTGTTTCATTTTCAAAAGGTGAATTGCAATATGGCTGCACAAAACCGTCTGTCGGAAACGGCTCCGGATGATATCGATACGGCAAATACTTTTTGCAGTTGTCATTGGTATTGTTAAATGCATTCCACAGTTCCAGGCACATCAGCGTATAGCTGTATGCCGCCTCACCGTAGATCCGCAGTCCGGTATCCTTCCAATGACCGAACCGCTGCTTTTGGTTAATATATTCATCAGCCAGATTAAAGCCGCCGGTATAGGCAATATAGCCATCGATCACAGTGATTTTTCGGTGATTCCGATTGTTCATTACTGCTGAAAGCGCCGGACGAAACGGATTGAATGCCATGACATGGATACCAGCCTCAGAAAGCTCCTTCCGAAACCGCTTTGGCAAACAGCCGATGCTGCCCAGATCATCATAAACAAACCGCACTTCTACTCCGGCAGCTGCTTTTTTCTTTAAAATCGCCTTAATAGAATCCCACATGACACCTTCTGTCACAATGAAGTATTCCATGAAAATATAATGCCTCGCCTTTTCCAGATCTTCCAGAAGATGCGGAAATGCCTCATCCGCTACAGCATAATAGTCCACTTTGGTGTTTTGGTACATCGGAAAACCCTTGCGTTCCAGAAAAAAGGCGGTTTCCGCCGATCTTGCAGAAAGCGACGCGGCAGAGCACCCCACCTCCTGTCGAATGCCGATCGCACGCCTGCCGCGGTGCAGCTGCCGCCGCATTTTTCGGGATGGGCGCTTGTCCCCGAACAGCAAGTACATCAATCCGCCAAGCACCGGAAATGTACCGATGAACAGCAGCCACAGGATCTTGTAAGAGGGATTCCCGGACTTGTTGATGATGTACAGTTCAATCAGCAGACTCAACGCCACAAATCCGGCATTGATCCAGGTGGCATACTGCGTCAGCCGCAGAAACAGGATCACAAACCATGCCAGCTGTATCAGAATGAGAAGTCCGATAATCACAACGCGGCTCGTCATCAGACTGATCAGCTTTTTCAGTTTTCGGCGCATAACAATGCCACATCCTCTCTTCTCCGCAGGAAAACTTATGGAGTTTCTATCTTTTTTAGTATAGCAGATTTTTGATAAAAAGGCAAGTCTTTTTGCAGCATCCAAAAATAAAAAACTGTACGCCGTCTTCAAGCATACAGTTTTTATAGAATATTCGTTCAGAGCCATTTTGTGCCAGCCGGCTTTTGCGGTATCGCCTAAACTCTCACACCGCCCAGCGGTCGAACAGAGAGTTTATAGCAGCTGCCCTTGCCGAACAGTTGATTCATGCACTGGCAATATGCATCCGCGTCTGCTTCCGGGACAAATGCCTGAATCGTACCGGCAAAGCCGCCGCCGTGTACCCGGACAGCCCCCTTGTTTTTCAGAAACTGCTTGCTGTACCAGATTCCCAGGGGGATTGCCTGCTCAGTCGGCTTTTGACAGGAATACAGATTTTGCAGCAGTTCCCAGGATGATGCTCCGGATTCCTGCACCAGTGCAAAGAAGCGTGACAGATCACCGGATTCCAGTGCATCTGCCTCAGCAGTTGCACGCTCAGTTTCTGCAAAAAAGTGCGCCGCCCGGAGAATCGCACGGTCAGAACAGGTTTTGCGCAGCTTCGGCACAGCTTTTTGAAATGCCGCTGCGTCCACGTCCCGCAGAAACTCTTTTTCAAAATACGCCGCCACCTGTTTCATCTCCGTAGGAACTGCCACATAGTCCGGTGTCAGATCTGCGTGGCTGCCCTTGGTATCCGTAATGCACAGACAATAGCCGGCTTTGGCAAAATCAAAGGTATGCTTTTGGATCACCGGTTTTTGTGTATCGGCAAAGTCGATCCAGACGAAGCCACCCACTGCACTGACCATCTGATCCATCAGACCGCTCTGTTTTCCAAAGTAAACATTTTCGGAAAACTGTCCGATCTTTGCGATTTCCACTGCTCCGGCTTTTCCGCCGTTATCGTGCTGATCGATGATCGTGCCGATCAGTACCTCGAACGCCGCAGAAGAGGAAAGTCCGCTGCCGCTGAGTACTTCTGACGTGGAATATGCATCCCAGCCGCTGAGAGACACGCCCATTGCCGCAAACTTTGCAGCAATGCCGCGAATCAATGCTGTAGAAGTTCCGTTCTCTGCCGGCTTTTTTTCTAGTTCCGAAAGCTTTACGGTGATCTGCGAATAACCGGTAGATTTCAGGCGAATCACATTTTCGCTGTGAAAGCTCACCACTGCGATCACATCCAGATTCACCGCTGCTGCCAAAACGCAGCCGTGCTGATGATCGGTATGATTGCCGCCAACCTCTGTTCTGCCCGGTGCGGAGAAGATGCAGACCTCTTTCCGCTTCGGATACAGCTTTGCGAACGCATCCAAAGCAGCCATGTACCGCTTTTTCTGCCGTTCCAGCATCCCAGCATCTTCGCCATACAGCTGCTTTAATTTTTTGTCCAGCTTTCCGGAAGCCAGAAAGCATTTCCATTCTGTGATTGTCATATATGAATATCCTCCAATTATCAGGGCGCACTCAGATCTCTACAAAATGCATCGATACTGGCGTATAATCTCCCCACGCTTTCGGCAGCAGCACACCGCCGTTCATCAGTGCTGCGCCGGTATAAACCTGCTCTGTCCCTTCCAAACAATAGCGCTTTTGGGCATCCAATCCGCGCAGCGTGACGGTACGGCGAAGTACATTTGCCTCTGCATGAAAGAGCATTCCCTGCACCAAGACCTCGCTGCCATCCTGAGCCGCAAATTCCCACAATGCTTCCGCATCTGTCATCGGGTTTGTCAGGCGATAATATTTTCCATTGTGAATCAGCGGACCATATGCCTTAAACTGCCGGATCTGCGCTGTCACGTCTGCCTTTTCCGCATCCGAAAGCAGATTCAGATCCAGTTCATAGCCGAAGCTGCCTGCCATCGCCACAACACCGCGCGTCTCAAAAGGCGTGATCCTTCCGGTCTGATGATTCGGCACAGTGGACACATGAGAGCCCACCGCTGAAACGGGATAGAAAAACGATGTGCCATACTGGATCTTGATGCGTTCATAAGCATCGGTATCATCACTGCACCAGATCTGCGGACAGTAGTACAGCATGCCGGCATCGAACCGTCCGCCGCCGCCGCTGCAGCCCTCGAAGAGCACATCCGGGAATGCAGAAGTCAGCCGTTCCAGCAGCGCATACAACCCCAGCACATAGCGGTGAGACATCTCGCCCTGACGACCTGCCGGAAGCGTCTGTGTATACCAGTCGCTGATGCTGCGGTTCATATCCCACTTGACATAGGAAATATCCGCACTGTGCAGCACATCACTCATGACCTGGAACAAATACTCCTGCACCTCTGGATTAGTCATATCCAGTACCAGCTGATACCGTCCCCGCATGGGTGCTCTGTCCGGAATGCGGATTGCCCAGTCCGGATGCTTTCGATAGAGGTCGCTGTCCTCCGAGATCATCTCCGGCTCGAACCAGATGCCGAAGCGCATTCCCATTGCCTTGATCTTCTCCACCAGATCATGCAGGCCGCCGGAAAGCTTCGTCTCATTGACAAACCAGTCTCCCAAACCAGAGCAGTCATCATCCCGCTTTCCGAACCAGCCGTCATCTAAAACCAGCATATCGACGCCGAGACGTGCCGCCTCTTCTGCAATGTGCAGGATCTTTTCGGCATCAAATCCAAAATAAGTGGCTTCCCAGTTGTTGATGAGTACCGGGCGCTCTGCCAGCTGATACTTGCCACGGCAGATATGTTCCCGGATCGCCTGGTGGAAGTGGTGAGAAAGCGTCTCCAATCCAGTGTCGCTGTAAGACAGCATGACTTCTGGTGTAAGGAATGTCTCTCCGGATTGCAGTTCCCAACGGAACAGATCAGGATGAATGCCCATGACCATGCGTACCTGTCCCATCTGGTCGCATTCGATCTTCGTCTGGTGGCTGCCGCTGTAAACCAGCGCAGCGCCAATGCACGAGCCAGCAGTCTCCGTGCAGTCCGGCGTGCAGAGCAGCACAGCAGGATTCTGTTGATGACTGGAGGTGCCGCGAGTGCTGCCGATCTCCTGAATACCGCGGAACAACGGACGGCGCTCCATCTGGCGTTCCATAGCGTGTCTGCCATGAAAATGCACCCATTCCCAACTGCCCCGGCTGATATCCAGACAAAGGCTTGCTGCTTTGGTCAGCGTTACCGGGTTTTCACCCAGATTGCGAATCTTGGCGCAGCGTGTCACCAGATCCAGTGCCGGCAAAACTGCATACAACAGAGTCACTTCAACTGCCGACGCTGTATCCCGGAGAACTACTTCCAGTGTCTCCGATTCATTTTCTGCGGCATATACTGCCGGAAGTCCCTCAATGGCATACTTTCCCGGCTTTACTGTGTGGCTGTAATAGCGCAGATCCAGAGCATTGCTGCCGTCTGCATGAACTGCAGCTATCGCCGGAACACGAAAGTCACCTACGCCTGCTCCGGCATATTCCAGCGGCAAAGTATCCAAAGAATAAGTGCGGTCATTTCCTGCTTCATAGATGTTCCCCGAAAAACCCACATCCGGATAGTCCTGCAAATAGGACATATCGCATCCGGTTTTTGCACCGTACCAGAGATGACGCAGCACACCATAGGAATCCGCCTGCATCTGGTACATGGTATGATCGGTTTCAAGAGTAAAGATTCGTTTTTCTGCATCAATTGTAATTGCCATATTCAACACTCCCAGGATACAGCAAGCCGTATGAAATCACAGGATTTCCATCATGTCATATCATACGGCTTGACTTGTTTATTATAATTTATCTTTCTGATTCTGTCAAGAAATTGCGGAAAGCACCACGCAAAGCCGACAGACAGGCTTTGTATTGTCTTGCATCAGCCCTTTACTGCACCGTTTGCAATACCGCCGATGATCTGTTTCTGACAGAAAACGTAGAAAATCAGAATCGGGATCAGTGCCAGCAGATAAGAAGCAAACGCCAGGTTATAGTTAGTGCCGAACTGTGTCTGGAAGTTCAGCTGTGCCAGCGGCAGCGTAGTATCCTCGCTGCTGGACATGATTACCAACGGTGTCATTACGTCATTCCAGGTACCCAGAGCCGTCAGAACAGCTACGGTAGCATGCATCGGCTTCATCATGGGGAAAATGATCGTCCAATAGGTTTTCCAGGTAGAAGCGCCGTCAATATTTGCAGCCTCCTCCATTGCCAGAGGCACATTTTTCAGATAGCCGCTGTACAGCATCACATTCATGGGCATATAGAATACCAGATACAGAATGATAACGCCGAGACGGTTGTCCAGACCCATCATTGCAGTCTGCTTGACCAGCGGCATCATCAAAATCGCAAAGGGAACGAACATGCCGCTGACGATGTAGAAATACACCAGCTTATAGCCCTTTTTCCGTGCCATGTTTCTGCCGATGGCATAGCCTGCCATGGAGTGCAGCAGCACAGCCAGAACAATGGTCACTGCGGTAATCAGAAAGCTGTTGCCCAGAGAATGCCAGAAGTTTGTGACACGCATTGCCTCAGAGAAATTGCTGAGACTCCACGAACTGGGGAACGAAAGCGCTCCGGCAACATCGTT
The DNA here is from genome assembly GCA_934463425.1 of uncultured Ruminococcus sp. Taxonomy (GTDB): domain Bacteria; phylum Bacillota; class Clostridia; order Oscillospirales; family Ruminococcaceae; genus Ruminococcus_C. Next base: position 40,233 of record CAKSJP010000013.1, on the reverse strand, counting down.
TGTCATTTCAGATGGATTTTTAAAGGCGATCATCACCGTCATATACAGTGGGAACAGTACGGTGAGGCAGCCCAGAAACAGCAGTACAGTCAAGAAAACATTTGTGCCGCCGATTTTATGTGTCTTTCTCATAGCTGTTCCTCCTTTTTACCGGTGATCTTCATCTGAATGATGGAGAATGCAACAATGACGATAAAGAAGATCACTGCATTCGCACTCTGGAAGCCGAACTGACCGCCGTCCATACCGTTTTTATAAATCAGATACGAGATAGACTCGGTACTCTGTGCAGGACCGCCCTTGGTCAAAGACATGATCTGGTCGAATACCATCATCATGTTTTTGGTGCTGAGAATCAGGTTGATAGAAACGAAGGGCAGCAGCATGGGGAATGTCAGTTTCCAGAACTTCTGCCACGGATTTGCACCGTCGATCATGCCGGCTTCATAAATATCTGCCGGAACGGTCTGCAGACCAGAAATATAGATAATGGTATTCATTGCAACTGCCTGCCATACACCGACGATCAGCACGCCGATCCAGGCATATTTTTCACTGGCGAGAATACTGTTTTCCAAAAATCCGATGTGCATCGCCTTGCCCACAGCCGGAATAATATAGGTGAAGATAAAGCTGAAAATATAGCCGACGATCAATCCGCCCAGAATGTTCGGGACGAAGTATACGCCGCGCAGCAGGCTCTTGCAGCGGATCTTGCTGTTCAGACCCATTGCCAGAAGCAAGCTCAGCACATTGATCAGAATCGTACCGGCAATGGCATACTTAAAGGTAAACAGATAGGAACGCAGAACTCGTTCATCGGAAAACAAATCGATATAATTTCGCAGTCCTACAAAATCGAAGGTACCATATCCGCGATAATTCGTGAAGCTGTAAACCGCACCGGTAATCAGCGGCAGTGTGTTGAACAGGAAAAACAGGATCACGATAGGAATCGTCATTGCCAGATAAGTCCGGTTGTTGCTGCTTAATGCTTTTCTCTTACTCATGATGCGTTCTCCTCCTCATATTTTTGTACTTTCGCGATCAGATCGCGGTTATAGCGCTTCCATTCCTTATCAAAGCGCTTCAGGAATTTCACAGCAGAATCGCTGCTGTCATCCATCAGATAAGTCTGCACCATAGCGTCCACGCTCATCTCACTGGGATAGTGGTGGTCATGGAAGTCGGACATTCTGCCGTCATCAATATAAGAGCGCATACCGTCTATCATCGAGGGCAGTGTGAAATCGCCATCCTTGCAGGGAACAGCATTCTGGTCGTCCAGATAGATCTGGATGGTCTCATCATCATACAAGAACTTCAGGACTTCATAAACGGCATCCTTGTGCTCGGTTTCCTTCATGACACAGAACTGCAGGTCTACACCGGAGTTCAGCACGTTGTCCGCCTCATCTTCATTTGCCGGGAACACGAAAGAATCAATGTTCATATCCGGATTGACTGACTGGATCTGCGGCACAGCATAGCTGCCGATGGGATACATTGCCGACTCGCCGCGGGCAAATGCGGTGCAGGCATCGTTATAGCTGTAAGCATAAGGATTCGGCTCAGCATAATCCAGCAGCACCTTATCCTTTTCTGCAACCTCCAGATAAGCATCGCTGAACGTAGTTTTTCCCGCATTGACATCGCTGCAGGTGGACGGTGAAGACAGACCAACTGCCAGCGCGTTCCATGGTGCCATACAGGTCCAGGTGTCCTTATATCCCAAATACAGCGGATATACATCCGATTCGCTCTGGATCTGTTCACACAGGGCAGTAAACTCACTCCAGGTCGTAGGAATTTCCCAGCCGTTTTCCTCAAACATATCCTTGTTATACAGAATGCCGGCACAGTTTGCCACATACGGCAGACCATAGACACCATCCTTAGGAATGAACTCCAGTTCGTCTACGATATCCAGATATGCCGGTTTGATATCCTGTACACCTTCAAAATCCGAAACATCCAGGAACATGTCCGCATCCAGGAAATTGGAATAGTTGATATCACCGCCGATGCCAATGATATCCGGATAATCTCCCCGGATAAACCGTGTTTTCAGGATCGTCATAGCTTCATTGGGTGATTCGATCGTGAGATGAATATCATCGTGCGTTGCATTGAAGCGCTCTTCCATCTCCTCAAACGCTGCGACGGCTTCCGGCTTGTACTGCACCATAGTGACTTCCGTTTTACCGTCATTTTTGGATGTGCCAGAACAGCCCGTTAAAAGCAAAGAGGACGATATTGCCCCTGCCAGAACCAAGCTGCTGACTGCATACTTTTTTCTCATGTCGCTCTTCCTCCTTCGTGGTAAAACGCTGCGTTTTCGATAAATTTATTATAACATACCAATATGCAATGTGTAAATATCACAAATCAACTTATTTTATACCAGTTTGCAACTTTTATGCCGATTATGAGAAAACAGCTTGCATTTTGGTATATTTCATGCTATAATGAGTATCATGTGAACAACTCAAAACAATACTTGAACGTCCATGCAGAAACGAAAACATTTGAGGTAAAATTATGCAGAACTTGATATTTTCTATTTTTCCAAATCAAAACTTTGTTGACCTCGGCATGTTCCAGTTCGGGTGGGAAAAATGCGCTCCAGCACATTCTTTTGGCCCGGCAGCACGAAATCATTACTTGTTTCACTATATTCTTTCCGGCACCGGAACACTCATGGCAGATGACAGCAAAGGAATAACACAGACCTATTCCATTAAAAGCATGCAGGGCTTTATGATTTTTCCCAATCAAATCACGACTTATGTTGCAGACCGTGATCTTCCATGGGAATATGTCTGGCTTGAATTTGATGGACTTCGGATCAAATCGATCCTGGACACCATTGGTTTATCTTTGGACAAGCCAGTTTATCACGCACGAAACAAAAATCTCCGTGAGGATATGGCAAACGAAATGCTGTACATTGCCAAAAACAGAGATGCTTCTCCGTTTCATCTGATCGGGCATCTATATCTTTTTTTGGACTATCTGATGCGCTCCGCAGCGGATGAACAAATGGCAAGCGGCGGAAAGCTCCGGGATTTTTACATTCACGAGGCGCTGACTTATATCGAACACAACTTTCAAAATGACATCACCATTGAGGATATCGCTGCGGTCTGTGGTCTGAACCGCACCTATTTTGGAAAGATTTTTAAGGAAGCGCTCGGAAAAACGCCCCAGGAATTTCTGGTGAATTATCGTATGCTGAAAGCAGCAGAACTACTGAAGCTGACAACGCTTTCCATTGGAGACATCGGCATTGCAGTAGGCTATGCCAATCAGATGCACTTTTCGAGAGCGTTCAAAAACAGCTATGGCATTTCTCCCAGAGAATGGCGCAATCAAAACCGCATGCCGGGAATCGCCGAGGAAGAACGAGAATAAAAAAAGCACCCAGTATCCAGAAAAAGATATGGATACCGGGTGCTTTGCTTTATGCAGCACTGCACAAAGATGTCAGACGGACTTTGTGCAGTGCTGCCTTCCATTTACAGAAGGCGTTTTCTTTGCCGGCTGTGTTTTTTTCCGAAATGTTCGCAAAAGAATCGGAACCGCGATCACTGCCGTGATACATTCTGCCAGTGGAAATGCCCACCAGACCAGTTCAGCGCCATGAGTTCCTGCCAAAAACAACAGGCAAAGCGGAATCGGCAGCACCAGCAGCCGCAGCAACGCCAGAATCAGCGGAGAAAAGACGCAGCGAAAGCCCTGCAAAATTCCCTGGATCAACACAGTGATCCCCATAAATACATACCCGATGGTACAGATCCGCATGGACAGCATGCAGAGCCGTCGGATTTCCGGACTGTCTCCGCTTTGGAACAGGCCGGCAATGGGAGCCGCAAACAGCTGAAACAACAATGTTACCAACAGCATCAATCCTGCAGCATACAGCAATCCATACCGCACGCACTGCCGCAGGCGTACTTTCTCCTGCTTACCATAATGAAATGCCACTACAGTAATCAACGTATTGCTCAACCCAAATGCAGCAAACAAAGCAAATTGCTGTATCTTATAATAAATGCCATAAGCGGCCTGCAGCGGTTCAGCCATATCTCCCTGCGTTCCAAACACCAGATTGACAAAAAGCACCATCACAGAAAGCAGCCCCTGCATGATTGCCGCCGGGATGCCGATGGCGTAGATTCCACAAATCAAGCTCCATCGGGGACGAATATGCTTCCAGTCCTGATGAATCTCCTTATCCCAGCGATAATGAAATAACATTGCCATTCCCAAGGATGCCACCTGCCCGACGACCGTTGCGGCTGCTGCACCTGCCACGCCCATATCCAATCCAAAAATGAAAATGGGATCTAAAATAATATTTAGTGCAGCACCGATGATCTGCGCAATGGTAGAAAGATTGGTTCTGCCTGTTCCCTGCAAAAATCGTTCATAAACCGTATACCCGATGCTGCCAAAGGAGCCAATGCAGCAAATACGCAGGTACTGCTCGCCCATTTCCTGACGAAGTGCATTTCCGTTCGCCTGCATCCCAATGAATGCTTTTGTGCCAAAAATGCCAAACAAAAGAAAAACCGCATAAATACAGACAGCAAGGAAAATACCGTTTCCGGCAATATGGGATGCCTGTTCAAATTTGCGTTCCCCTAATGTTTTGGACAGCAAAGCATTAATGCCAATGCCCGTCCCTACGCCGATTGCAACGATAAGCAGTTGAATCGAATAAGAATCCGTCAGTGCCAGCACTGCAGCAGCACCGTTTTCCATGTGGCTGACAAAAATGGTATCCACGATGTTGTACACCGCCTGCAATACCATAGAGAGCACCATCGGCATTCCCATACTGAGGATCAAGGTTCGTATGGGCCAGTCTGCCAGCTTGTTTGGGCTTCCTGCTTGAGAAGACGTATTCTTTTTCTGCATAGTTTTCATACCTCCAAAAGCCAATATGCGCGAAAAAACGGCGTAAACCCAGTCAAATTCTAACTGGATTTACGCCGTTTTGCTACACGTTATATACTTATTGTATCACAATGCTCCCAAAAGCACAAGTGATATTTTATAAATTTGTTTTTCCTATTTGACTTATGCCTCGTCGCCCAGAACCGGAATGCGGGACAGGATTTCCACACCTTCCTGCGCCAGTTTCTGCTTGAATGCTTCTGCAGTCTTCTGGTCGCATACACTGATCATGCAGCCGTTTTCTCTGGTGTTTATCAGCTTTACGCCGACCTCTTCTGCGATCTTGGCAAACACACCGCTGCCGCAGGGAGAAGTCCGATAGCAGCGTGCTGCAGAAAACGCATCAATGGGTGCTACAAAGTCTGCGCCTTCTTCTGCCGATTCCCAACTCTGGGATTCTACCGTATCATTCTGCTTCACTTCGTCGATCAGGTCGCCCAGAACAGCACTTGCAGTAGGCAGCTTTCCGGCACCGCGGCCATAGAACATAGTCTTGTCAATACCGTCACCCCATACCATAACCGCATTGAATACACCGTTTACATGGGAAATCAGGCTCTCGTTCATCACCAGCATAGGCATAACTGTCGGCAGGATCTTGCCGCTTTCCAGGCGCTTTACTGCACCGATCAGCTTCACTGCACCGCCAAAATCCTGAGCCAGCTGCACATCCTCCAGAGTAATGTTGCGGATGCCCTTGGTATAAACCTGCTCCGGATAAACATGCTTGCCGAATACCAGAGAGGACAGAATACAGATCTTCCGGCAGGCATCTCCGCCGTCGATGTCTGCAGAAGGATCACGTTCTGCATAGCCCAGCTGCTGCGCCAGCGCCAGCGCATCATCAAAACGCATCTTATCGCAGATCATCTTTTCCAGGATAAAGTTGGTCGTACCATTTAAAATACCAGCTACTTCAGAGATATCATTGGCAGCCAGACAGGTATGCAGCGGACGAATGATCGGGATCGCACCGCCCACACTTGCCTCAAAGAAAAAGTTCACATGATGTGCCTTTGCTACCTGAAGCAGAATATCGCCTTTTTCTGCGACCAGCTGCTTGTTTGAAGTAGCAACGCTCTTGCCGGCTTCCAGGCAGCGGCGTACAAAGTCAAATGCCGGATTGACGCCGCCCATGCATTCAGCCACATAACCAACCTCCGGATCGTCCAGAATCACCTGGATATCGTGTACCACGCGATCGCCGTAGGGATCGTCCGGAAATTCACGCAGATCCAGAATGTAGCCGACTTCCAATTCTGTTCCAGTATTTTTTTCGATTTTCTTCTGATTGCGATAGAACAGCTCAACAACACCAGAACCGACTACGCCATAACCCAAAACTGCAATTTTCTTCATTACTTTACTTCCTCCAATATTCAGCAGTATCACACGCAGGATACCGCATTGTTACCTTGAATGAGATAGATTTTCTATTCGCCGGACAGCAGCCGCACTTCTACCACGCCATGCAGATCGGAGATCGCCCGGGTGATATCAATGGGATTCGCCATGCCCTCTCCCATTTTCAAAGAGAGTGAAACCTGTGCTACACCATCCACCGGAATATTCTGATTCACCGTCAGGATGTTGGCATGCATACTATATAATGTGGTCAGGACATTAGAGAGCACCCCCGCCTGATCCCGCAGCGTCACAGAAAAGTTAACGATCTGCTGCGTCATTTTATCATCGTAGGCAAACACACAGTCCCGATACTTATAGAAAGCACTGCGGGAAATCCCCATTCGCTTGCATGCAGCAGAAAAGCTGCGTTCTGTTTTATCTGCCACAAGCTTTTTTACTTCCAGTACCTTTCCGAAAATTTCCGGCAGCACCGCAGTATCTACTACAATATATCGTGTCCGTTTGTTCATACTTTTTGACTGCGCAGCCGCTGATGTCTATTTGCACCGCCGCTGCGTCCCCCTCCTTTATCCTGTATTTTATATAGGGAACCTCTTCAAAGCAAACAGTCCGTGTACAAAAAACAATTGTACATAACTCAACTCTATAACTATACCATGATTTTATGTGTTTGTCAAGGGCATTCTACTGTTTTTTCTGTGAAAACAACAAGTTTCTTTCTTTTTATATGCAGCAATGTTCCTGAAACCTCTGACCGCGGCAAAATGTGCTGCCAAAATCCGGAATATGATTCTTTCAAAAAAATCGGGCTTTTTCTTTATTTTGATAGGAAAAAACTTTTTTTCATTTTAAAATCAAGGCAATTGCAGAATCAGAGGAAAACCACTTGACAAAGTTCAAAAATTCGGTTATGATAATATTGTCAATTGAATCGGGCACTGCATCGGCCACACCTTTAAGGGATGCAGCGCATCTGACAAATGATTGCGACGAGGAGAGCAGACTTGAAGAACAGACAGCAGCGGAACAAACAGAACACGCACCGTTTGAAACGGGGTATTTGCCGCTTGATGCCGATGGACATTTCTTCTGAATGCTCGAAAATGATACGTGAAACAAAGGCGTTTCCATGATGAAACCGGAGCAGACTCTTTTTGCAGGCTGCATTAAATCGGTAAACCATGAAAATGCTTTTTATTTTTAGGAGGTAATTATCATGTCCAAAAATGTTGCTGAGTACTTTGCATGCGACGTCTTCAATGATGAAGTTATGAAGGCACGACTCCCAAAGCCGGTCTATAAGGCAATGACCAAAACCCGTAAGATGGGAACTCCGCTGGATCCCACTTATGCAGATGTTGTGGCAAATGCCATCAAAGACTGGGCGATCGAACACGGTGCAACCCATTATACCCACTGGTTCCAGCCGATGACAGGTTCTACTGCAGAAAAGCATGATTCCTTCATCAGCCCCACAGACAACGGCATGGTAATTATGAACTTTTCCGGAAAAGAGCTGGTAAAGGGCGAACCGGATGCATCTTCTTTCCCGTCCGGCGGTCTGCGTGAGACCTGTTCTGCAAGAGGTTATACTGCATGGGATCCGACATCCTACTGCTTTGTCAAGGAGGGCTCTCTGTATATCCCGACCGTTTTTGTCTCCTATACCGGTGAAGCACTGGATAAGAAAACACCGTTGCTGCGTTCTATGGATGCCCTGAGCCAGCAGGCAGTCCGCATCCTGCGTTTGTTCGGCAACACCACCGCAACCAAGGTCACTTCTACTGTTGGTCCGGAGCAGGAATACTTCCTCATCGATAAGAAAATGTATGACAAGCGTGAAGACCTGATTATGACAGGCCGCACCTTGTTCGGCGCAATGCCGCCGAAGGGTCAGGAACTGGATGACCAATATTTTGCAAATCTGAAGCCCCGCGTTGCAGCTTATATGGCAGATCTGGATGAAGCGCTGTGGAGAGTTGGCGTATTCGCAACTACCAAGCACAACGAAGTTGCACCGGCACAGCACGAAATGGCTCCGGTATTCTCCACCACCAATATTTCCACTGATCAGAACGAGCTGGCAATGGAAGTGATGGAAAAGGTTGCCCTGAAGCACGGTCTGGTTTGCCTGCTGCACGAAAAGCCCTTCGATGGCGTCAATGGCTCCGGTAAGCACAACAACTGGTCTATGGCGACCAATGACGGTCAGAACCTGTTGGATCCGGGCAGCACACCTATGGAAAATATGCAGTTCCTCACATTCCTGTGTGCCATCATCAAGGGCATTGATGAATACGCTGACCTGCTTCGCATCAGTGCATCCTCTGCCGGAAACGATCACCGTCTGGGCGCAAACGAAGCACCGCCGGCAATCATCTCTATCTTTATGGGTGAAGAGCTCCAGGGCGTTCTGGACGCACTGGAAGCAGGCACTTCTTATAAGAGCGAATCCAAGGTATTCGAGATCGGCGTAGATGCACTGCCGGACTTCCCGAAGGACTCCACCGACCGGAACCGTACTTCTCCGTTTGCATTCACCGGCAACCGTTTTGAGTTCCGTATGGTTGGTTCTTCTGATAACATCGGCTGCCCGAACTCTCTGCTGAATGCTATCGTAGCCGGTGAGCTGTCAGAGATCGCCGAAAAGATGGAAGGTGTTCCGGCTGACAAGTTCGATGACGAGCTGAAGTCCCTGTTGGTTTCTATCATCAAGGATCACAAGCGCATCATCTTCAATGGCAACGGCTATTCTGATGAGTGGGTCGCTGAAGCTGAAAAGCGCGGTCTGCCGAACTTCAGATCTACCGTTGACTGTGTTCCGCACTATGCAGATTCGAAAAATGTTGCCCTGTTAGAAAAGTTCGGCGTACTGTCCGAAAAGGAAATCAAGGCTCGTATGGAGGTTCTGCTGGAAAATTACGCAAAGACCATCAACATCGAAGCGCTGACCATGATCGACATGGCAAAGAAGAAGTACATTCCGACCTGCATCGCTTACACCAAGGAACTGTGCGACGCTGTTGCAGTAAAGAAGTCTCTGGAAATTTGTCCGTGCGTAGAAAAGGAACTGGCAGAAAAGGTAAGCGGTCTGACGAAGGACGCTTACACAGCCACCAACAAGCTGGAAGAAGCTGTTGCTGCCGCTGCCGCAAAGGATTCCTGCGTGCTGGATATGGCAAAGTCTTATCACGATGATGTTATTCCGGTAATGGATGCACTCCGCGCTGCGGTAGACAGTCTGGAAGTCATTCTTCCGTCCGAAAAGTGGCCGGTTCCGGCATACAGCGACATTATCTTCAATGTCTGATCGCCACGTAAAAATGCAGTGATACTGCATTTATACAAAAGGATGGTTTTACCTCCCATTCTTTAAAAAAGCCGTCTGTATCTCTCTTCGGAGAATACAGGCGGCTTTTTATTTTGTGGTATCTCAAAAAAAACAGACTTGACAAGCTGTGATAGGTGTGTTATACTAGTGATATGACTGTTGCACGATATATACAACAGTTAAAACAGTTATAACCTGGGAGTTGAATTTACCATGAAAACACACCACCACACTTTAAAACGAAGCCTCGCTATACTTCTAGCCGTTCTGGCACTGGTCAGCGGTATGTACGGCATCTGCCGGGCTGTCACGGTCTCGCGTGCTTATGAAGTAGCACCGCTGACCGATGAGCAGCTTGCTGATTTGAATCTCACTGGCATCACCCATTTGATGATCGTAGCACATCCGGATGATGAAACACTTTGGGGCGGTGCACATATTTCGGACGGCGGCTATCTGGTAGTTTGCATCACCAACGGAAACAATGCGACTCGCGCCGCAGAATTTCAGTCTGTCATGCAGGCATCCGGAAACGTCGGTCTGATCCTCTCCTATCCGGACAAAGTTGCCGGAAAGCGCGATGACTGGACACACGTCCGCAAGCAGATTCAAACAGATCTGGAAAAAGTCATGACCTATCAGCCGTGGACAGATATCGTTACACACAATGCCAAAGGTGAATATGGACACATTCACCACAAAATGACCCATCAAATTGTTGCTGCATTATATGACGCCAACCAGCTGCAAGAGCCGCTATATGTATTCGGAAAATATTACCGTGCTGCTGCGCTCCCTGATGCAGCGGACAGCCTGACGGCTGTTCCGGATACAGCACTGGAAAAGAAAGAAAAGCTGCTGCAGCTCTATACATCACAGGCGCACACCATTCAAAATCTGTCACACATGAATCCGTATGAAATGTGGACGCAGATTCGAGGAGGTACAGCAGATGAAGCAGCTTTCTAAGGGCAGACAGCAGACGCTGCTGCACTGCGGCATTCTGACAGCTGTTTTGGCGGCAATTGTTGCTCTGATCTTCCTGGTGCATCCGGGATGCGTCTACGGCGCTCAAACGGATTGGAGCAACCAGCATTTCGCCATTCCGGAATATTTCCGCACCCGGTTTTATGCTACCGGGAACTTTTTCCCCAACTTTGCCATGCAGTTGGGCGGCGGACAAAATATTTTCAATTTTGCCTATTATGGGCTGTACAGCCCGGTGGTTCTGCTGTCTTTTGCATTTCCCTGGATGTCTATGGCCACTTATCTCCAGATCTCCAACTTGCTTTTGACACTGCTGAGCACGATTCTCTGTTACTTTTGGGCAAAAAAATGGTTTCGCCCCAATCTGGCATTTTTCTTGGCGCTTCTCTACCTTCTGGCAGCGCCCGTTCTCTTCCACAGCCATCACCATATTATGTTTGTCAACTATTTTCCGTTTCTGTTCTGGGCATTGTTTGCAGTGCACCGCGCACTGAAAAAACGGTATAGTCTCCAGCTGATCGCTGCAGGGACATGCATCCTGCTCACCAGCTTCTTTTTCAGCGTTGGCGCATACTTTGCAATTCTCCTATATGCCGTCTTTCTGACGCTCTATCGACACCAGGTACATCCCATCCGTCAAATGCTGCGGTCTCTTTGCATCACTTGCCTCCATTTGCTCCTCAGCGCCGTTCTGGCGGCGTTTTTGCTGCTTCCGGTAGCATGGACACTACTCCATGGAAGAGACGTTTCTGACAGCGCACAATCGCTCTGGAGCTTATTCGTGCCAGGCATTCACCTGAACTATCTGGCTTATAGTCCCTTTTCTGTTGGCATGACCTCCTTTGGAATCCTGGCAATTTGCGGCATGCTGTGTTTTCCGCAAAGAGCCACACGTCTTCTTGCAGGCACCTTTGGCACGATCCTGATCTGTCCGGCACTGCTCTATGTTATGAACGGAACAATGTATCTGGATCCCAAAGCATATATTCCTCTGCTGCCGCTGCTTCTTCTGCTGTGCGGTTTTTTCTGGAAGCTGCTGCGCGCCAGACAGATCGCGCTGAAACCCACACTGCTGCTTTTTGCTGTGATTCTGTCTCTCGGTATCCTCACAAATTCCGGAACAACCGCAGAGCAGATTGCTCTGTGCCTGGATGGCTCCTGTATGTTTCTGGCGTTTTCGATCTATGCCTATCGGCAAACACACAGCCGAAAAAAAAGAGCTTCCAATTTAAATAAGATTTTGCTCGTGCCAACACTGATCTTCAGCATTCTCACCTGTTTCATCGTCAATCTGGGAGACAGTTATATGTCACAGAAAGATCTGCGCATTGTATATTCTGATGAAATTCAAAAAATAACAGACCAAATCGCAAATGAGGATGACGGCTTTTACCGCATCTCAAATGAGTATCATGCCGGAGACACAGTAAACCGCATTTGGGGGAAAAATTATTATCGAAGTTCTGTCTATTCCTCAATCCATAACGCTGCGCTCTCTGACTTTTATTTTCGGCAGACGTACAATGAAAACGGCATTCGCAACGCCGCAATGATGGTACAATCCAAAAATCCTGTATTTGGCATCCTTATGGGAGAAAAATATATTATCAGTCAAAAAAACATATCAAGATACGGTATTCGCCAGATCGGACAGGAGGGCGATATTTTACTCTATGAAAATACCCTGGCATATCCGATCGGCTATGCCACACCTCATATTATGACTGCTGAAGCATTGGAACAGCTGCCATATCCCGAACAGCTGGAGGCACTCTTGGAAAATGCTGTCGTCTCAGAAGCAGACTTGCCGGATGACATCAAAACCTCACCGCAGTGTCCCGACAGCATCCGGAGCATCACTCCTGCATACTCTGCCACAGCATGCAGTCCCAAACAAGTCACTGCACTTGGAAACGGCAAATACTATATCCACAGCAAAAAGGCATTTTCCGTAACTGTAACCTTAGAAGATCCCATTGATGCGATTCTCCTGTTAAAATTCCATGTAGACAACCATCTGGGAAACGGCACAACTACCGGAGACGTTTCAATCACCATCAATGGTATCCGCAATAAATTAACTGATCCGGAATGGAAGTATCAAAACAAAAACAACGACTTTCAGTACACGTTCTCCCCGGATCAGCCTCTGCAAAAGTTGAAAATCAAATTTTCTGCCGGAGATTATGTGATTTCCGATGCCGTATTCCACACCATGGAACACAGCGCTCTGTCCAGCGGAACTGCGGAGATCAGTCCCTGGGAACTGCACCACGAGGATCTGGGAAATGACACCATGGCAGGCAAAATTCAGGTCAAGCAGGATGGCTGGTTTGTTCTGGCTGTTCCCTATGACACCGGATTCCATGTCACGGTGGATGGAAAGGAAACCGCATATACGCGAACAGACAATGACCTTTTGGGATTCTCTATTACAAAAGGAACACACCAGATTTGCGTTACCTATAAAGCACCGCTTTTCCAGACTGGAAAGTATATAGCTGCAATGGGTTTGGCTATCGCGGTCATTCTCTATGCGGGAAACAGAATCTTACAAAACACCCGGAAAAAGCAATCTATATAACCGCAGCATCAACGCGCATGGGCAGCCGCCTGTGCGCGTTCTGCTTTTCTGTCAACGGTTGATCTCCCGATTGTTTGTCCGATTCAACAGGTAATCCACAGACACATGAAAGAAATCTGCGATCTGAATCAGAACCTCTGTGGGAATATCATGACCGCCGGATTCGTAGTAGCTATAGGTTCGCTGACTGATAAACAGCACTTTTGCCATATCGGTTTGCGTCAAATCCATATCCTCCCGTAAGTTGCGGATGCGAATGTACTGGATAAGATATAATTGTTTCAAATTTGTAATCTCATAAATTATTCTATTGACTTTTAGAATGAAATATGTTATAATAATATTACTTCCTTTCAATAGAAAGGCGAATGACATCAGGCACAGTGATTTCTACGAAATCGCGCATTATCTCATTAAAGGAGGATTATACTATGAAACACAAATGGATCGCAGTACTATTGGTTATTTCAATGCTCGGAACAATGGGCGGCTGCTCTGCTTCAGGAAGCGGTGGTTCTTCTTCAAAGACCAAAAAATCTTCTACGACTGAAAGCAGTGCTGCAGCAGAAAACAGCAAAACGGAAGAAAGCAGCAAAGCAGAAGAAAGCAGCAATACTGAGAAAAACAATGACGAATCACAAGTATTATTTGAAGACAGCACCGTCCGAATCACTTATACCGGAATTGCTGATGAAGATTGGATGGGAAAAGGTCTGAATGTCACTGTCGAAAACCTGTCCGACAAAAATATCAGCGTTCAAACAAAAGAAGTTTCTGTAAACGGCGTAATGGACGAGCCTTATTTTTCATGTAGCGTTGCTGCCGGAAAAAAGGCGAATGACACCATCTACTTTTCTACAAAAGATGATCTCGGGACCATTGAAATGGCTTTTCAAATTTTAGATGGTGATACATATGATACCATTTATGAAACCGAACAAATTACTTTTGTTATCGATGACAGCATTACCAGTGAAAAAGCAGATGCAGAAAAGATTTATGAAGCCAATGGTGTAGTCATTTCTTATGCCGGCAAATCAGAAGATGATATCTGGGGCACAGAATTTAATTTTCTAATTGAAAATAACGGCACAGAAACCTATACCGTTCGAGCAGATAATATTTCTATCGACAATGTGATGTGCGATGGTTCTCTCTATGCCGAAGTTGCAGTCGGCAAATACGCTAACGCTGAGATGTCCTTCGTGGGCGAAGAGCTCCCGGCAGAGATGAATGAACTGGAATTTAAATTGGTGATTACCAACAATTCCTATGAAACTGTAGCAGAATCTGATCCAATCGTCATTTCTGTAAAATAATGTACCACTCCTATCCTGCCGTTTTATTCGCAATTTTTTGCAATACTGCAAGATTATGAAAAAGCGCTGTGCAGATTGAACCTGCACAGCGCTTTTTTTACCTTGATTTTTTCACTTGACCAAAACCACATCAAATCATCTGACAATCTCACATGGTATTGCTCCATTTTTTCATTCTGCTTCCCGCTGCTTTCGGCGAGCTTCCAGTTCCTCCAGTGCATCTTTACGAGACAGGCTGATCTTTCCATCCTTGATATCCATAATTTTTACGATAATCGCATCGCCGACAGAAACCACATCTTCCACCTGTTCTACATGCTCTTTGTCCAGCTTGGAAATATGCACCAGACCATCCCGTCCCGGCGCAATTTCAACAAATGCACCAAACGGCTTGATGGAAACCACCTTGCCCTTGTAAATTGAACCAACTTCCGGATCAATAGCAATCGTTTCAATCATCTGATAAGCCTTACGGCAGCCTTCCATAGAGATACCGCTGATAAATACATGACCATCCTCGTTGACATCGATCTTTACGCCGCAGTCAGCAGACATCTTCTGAATAACCTTGCCACCCTGTCCGATCACGTCCCGAATCTTGTCGGTCGGAATCTTGATCTGGAGCATTTTCGGCGCATATTCACCTACTGTCTCTCTCGGTGCAGGAATTGCCTTGAGCATAATCTCATCCAGAATGTACAAGCGAGCCTTGCGTGTCTTTTCAAATGCCTCTTTGATAATCGCCGGTGTCAGACCATCTACCTTGATATCCACCTGAATGGCAGTGATGCCCTTTTTCGTACCGCCCACCTTAAAGTCCATATCGCCGTAGAAGTCCTCCAGACCCTGGATATCTACCATAGTCTTGAACTCGTCACTGTTGGGCATGGTGATCAGTCCGCAGGAAATACCTGCAACCGGCGCATGAATCGGCACACCAGCATCCATCAGTGCCAGCGTCGAACCGCAGATCGATGCCTGAGAGGTCGAACCATTGGAGGAAAGCACCTCAGAAACCAGGCGCATGGCGTATGGGAATTCTTCTACTGTCGGCAGAACCGGAACCAGAGCACGTTCTGCCAGTGCACCATGACCGATCTCACGGCGTCCCGGGCCGCGGCTGGGCTTTGTCTCACCCACGGAGTAGGACGGGAAATTATACTGATGCATATAACGCTTGGAGGTTTCTTCGTCCAGACCATCCAGCTTCTGGCTGTCGCTGACCGGCCCCAGTGTTGCCACCGTCAGCACTTGTGTCTGACCACGGGTAAACAAACCAGTACCATGTACACGAGGCAGTACGCCAACTTCCGCAGCCAGCGGACGAATCTCGTCAATTCCTCTGCCGTCTACACGCTTGCCCTCATAGAGCCACGCACGAACGATCTTCTTCTGAATGAGATACAGGATCTCATCGATCACGCCTGTTTCTTCACCGCAAACCGGATCAAAAGTTTCATGTACTGCGTCAATGATCGGACGCAGGCGAGCATCCCGCTCATTCTTATCGTTGGTGTCCAGCGCATGTGCCACCTGGTCATGCACCATGGCATCCACATTCTCGAACAGTTCCTGATCGACCTCGTGTGCCTCAAAAGCAAACTTTTCCTTACCGATCTTTGCCTGGATGTCGGAAATAAAGGCAACCAGCTTTTTGATTTCCTCATGACCGGTGAGAATCGCCTGGAGCATGGTATCCTCTGGCACTTCGTTGGCACCAGCCTCGATCATGACGATCTTATCCTTTGTACCCGCAACGGTGAGATGCAGATCATTGTGCTGACGTTGCTCCAGCGTCGGATTCAGCACGATTTCGCCGTCTACCAGTCCAACGCTGATGCCGGCAATCGGTCCATTCCAGGGAATATCGGAAATAGACAGCGCAATAGAAGTTGCAATCATGCCTACAATATCCGGTGCGCAGTCCGGATCTACCGCCAGAACAGTCATCACAACAGACACATCATTCCGCATAGACTTCGGGAACAGCGGACGAATAGGACGATCGACCATACGGGAAGTCAGGATTGCCTTCTCAGATGGCTTACCCTCACGCTTAGTGAACGAACCGGGAATCCTGCCCACGGAATACATCCGCTCTTCGTAATCCACAGACAGCGGGAAAAAATCAATTCCTTCTCTGGGTTTGGCACTGGCAGTTACATTTGCCATAACAACAGTTTCACCATAGCGAACCCAGCAGGAGCCATTCGACAGAACACAGGTTTTTCCGGTTTCTACCGAAAGTGGTCTGCCGGCAAAAGTCGTTTCAAATCTTTGTGTATTTTCAAACATTTCTTTTGTCTTTCCTTTCTCGATCCCAATCGTCAAAAACTGCAAAAGCCCTGCTAATACTCAAGTTTGGAATCGATATCATACACAGAAAGGCAGACAAAGCCCTTGGCTCTGTACTGCCTTTCCTTTTTCGTCGTTGTTTCTTACTTACGGATACCCAGCTTTTCGATTGTTGCACGATAGCGGTTTACATCCTTCTTCTTCAGGTAGTTCAGAAGGTTTCTTCTGTGACCAACCATCTTCAGCAGACCGCGTCTGGAGTGATGATCGTTCTTGTGAGACTTCAGATGAGCAGTCAGATCATTGATTCTCTTGGTCAGGATCGCGATCTGTACTTCCGGAGATCCGGTATCGTTCTCGTGGGTACGGTTTTTCTCGATGATTTCAGTTTTTTCTTCTTTCAACAGCATATTCTTTCACCTCATTGAATATTTCTCATGCACATAGAAAAAGGCAGGTGAACTCCCATTCTGAAAAGCCGTGTGCTTTTCGGGCTTACTCCAAATTCCAAGTACATGACAAAGAGTATTATACCATATTTCCCTTCATTTGTAAAGTGCTTATTTTGTGAATTAAGAAATAATTTTTCCTTTACCCTTATGTGCACGGCTGCCTGAGCTCTTGCCGCCGGCTTTTTTCGGCGGTTCGATAGGCTTTTCCTTACCGCCCATATCTTCAAACACAGTTTCCTCTTCTGATGCAGAAGCCTGCGCCAGTTCTGGGTTGACCTCGCCGCGCTGCTCATAGTACGGATTAATAATATACTTCTGGATGATCGGATAGCTTTGGAAAACGATCACCAGTCCCAGCCAGGATGCCGGTAAAAACGGCAGCAGGAACAACAGGATCATGGAATATCTGATATTTACAAACATCAAGACCACTGCATACACAGCCACAACTGCCGACACAATCAACAGTGTGACAATGTTGGTCTTTAACGCTACAACGGACAGAGCCAGGGAATTTTTCAGCACATTTTTCAAAGACAAATTCGTAGAAACCAGCATGGGAAAAATATAAAAGTTCATAAGCAGCCCAATCACGCCGATACTCAAGGTAATTGCAAAAAAAACATAAAAAACCTTATTTCCAGTTTGTTCGATCAGCCGCGGATAAACATAAAATGCTGCCGAAATACAGCATACCAGCAGACAATCCAAGATACCGACAATGCAGGAATGCTTAAATTCCGACCGAAATGTACGAAAAAAATCATGTGCCAAAAATGTCGGCTTTTCCATAACAAAATTTTTCAAGATTTTTGTATGCGCCGCCGTTGCCGGTCCGATTATCACAGCAAACAGTACCAGACAGGCTGCTGCCAGAATCGTTCCCAGCTGAGAAGAAAGCACCAGATATAATACCGCCGCGCCGATCACCGGCAGAAAGCTGAGAAAATACAAAAAATTCAGCTCAAAAAGCTTCCAGAATTTTCGGCCAAATATCTCAAAAAAGCGGAAAAAGCCTTTTTTCTTCGGTGCATTTTTTGCAATACCAGAACCGGCTCGCTCATAATTTGAACCAAACAGACCCATAAACAAATATTCCTTTCTATTTTTAAAAAGTTAATCGCTCCGCAAAACTGTCAGACAGAACTTGTACAGCAGTATTCTTCTATCCAAAGACACATCCAATTTTCAGACATAATAAAAATATTTGCTGCCGCCTCTTTCAAGACACAATCGCATGAAATACAGTTCCATAGAGCACCGCCAACAGCACTAACAGCAGCAGCAATACGACAAAACGAGCACAGTACATCCGAAACTGATGTTCCATCTGTTCTGCCGGATCATTCCGAAACGCATATGCTGCAAGCTTCTGAGAAAATCGCAATGCCTCTCGTGCAGCAAGCACCAACAGTGCAGAAAGCGGTACAAAATAGCAGAGCAGCAAAAGCCCCTGCAGCAAAGCGTTTGCGGCACTGCACTGAACCTGCAGCGCTCCACCCATACAAACACCATAAGTCAGCAGCAGCAGCCACGCAAAAGGCTGTCCTGCCGCAGAAAAACCTAACAAAAAAAAGCCCAGCAAAAACAAACCGCCGCCTCGGATACCCTCTATCCAGAGCACCGGCAGTGCTTTCTTTGCATGAAAAAACATGCCCAGGAAATGTGTCCACTCCACTGGTGCTCCGTCATACTGCCATTTCAGCATCACTGTGCTCCAGGCTGCCCCAAGCAGCACGCAGGCATACAGTATGCAGAAAAGACGCTGCTTTCGTTCAGCTGTTGTTCGTGTAGTTCGCTTTCGGATCATCGCAGACCGCTCCTTTGCTTTGCAAATTGGCTTGTACCTGCTCCTATCCTATGCAGCGATTCTTTATATTATGATGCAGTCCAAAGACTTCTCACTTTGCCAGTTCATACGCACGTTTGGTACAGCTTTCACAAGCGCGCTCCACTGTATCCGGCATTTTTCCCTCATACAACTGATCCAGACCAGCAAGTGTCGTTCCACCCGGCGAAGATACCTGACGAATCAATTCCGCAATAGAATAGCCGGAATCGGTAATCATCTTTGCGGATCCGATCAGGGACTGGGCAAAGAGCTCTTTTGCAGACGCTTCCGGCAGACCAACTCTAGCGGCATAATCCAGAAAGCTTTTGGCAAACAGGTAAATAAATGCCGGACTGCTTCCGTTGATCGCGATGATTTCCTTCATCTGTTCCGGTGCAATCACCGCCGTCATGCCGCAGCTGCCGAAAATATCCCGGACAACTGCGAACTCTGCGTCACTGACAGAATCATCTTTTGCCAATGCCGTTGCACCCTCACCCAACAGCAGCGGTGTATTCGGCATCGCCAGAACAACCTTTGCATAAGGCTTTGTCAGTTTTCGGATATAGTCCGTGCCAATGCCGGCTGCGATGGAGATCAGGACGGTTTCTTCATTCACCGCATCTGCGATCTGAGGCAATACTTCTCCGAATTTCTGCGGCTTGATCGCCAAAAATACATACTGGCTCTTTTCCACGACCTCTGCAGCACTGCTGCATTTCTGCACACCGCAGTCTGCCAGAGCGTCTACCTTTGCTTCTGTTGGATTATAGGCATACAGCAAAGCGTTCTGCTTCATGCTGCTTCCGGCAATGCCTCTCAAAATGGCACTGCCCATATTGCCTGCACCAATAAATCCAATGGTATTCATAATTTTCCTTCTTTCACGATTTCCTTCGGGCATGTTTTCAGCCATTTTTATTATACAGCAATTTGCACAAAATTGCAAGCATCTGTGACAAAAAAAGCGGACGCACTTTCGCACGTCCACCCCTTTTATATTCACTCAAAACATCAGAATGCAATGTCTTCTGCGATCTGGTGCAGCTTTTCATCATACGGCTTCGTCATAGACAGAGCTTCCTGAATATCAAAGTCAACAACCTTGCCGCCCTGCATGCCGACAACACGATTACCGATACCCTGCTCCAGCAGTTCAACTGCATAATAGCCCATCTCTGTTGCAGCAACACGGTCGCGTACTGTCGGAGAACCGCCGCGCTGTACATGACCCAGAATAGTTGCACGGGATTCGATACCAGTCTTTTCCTGGATCAGCTTGCAGATCTCTTCGGAATGACCGATGTTTTCTGCAACAACGATAATGAAATTCTGCTTGCCTCTTGCCTTGAACTCCATCATCTTCTTTGCAATCTTGTCCAGATCATAAGGCTTTTCCTTGGTGATAATCTCCAATGCGCCGGAAGCCACACCAGTGTTCAGTGCGATATAGCCTGCGCCGCGGCCCATAACCTCAACCACACTGCAGCGATAATGGGACTGGCTGGTATCAGACAGCTTGTCCATCAGTTCCATTGCAGTGTTCATTGCAGTATCATAACCAATGGTGTAATCTGTGCATGCGATGTCATTATCAATTGTTCCAGGCAGACCAACGCACAGAATACCGTGTGCAGACAAATCAGCCGCACCGCGGAACGAACCGTCACCGCCGATAACCACCAGGCCTTCCAAGCCATATTTTTCACAAGTAGCTTTTGCCTTTAATACGCCCTGCTCTGTACGGAACTCTGCGCTTCTCGCGGTGTACAGCATAGTACCGCCGCGATTGATGATGCCTGCAACACTCATCTCATCCATCGGTTCAACATCATCTTCCAACAAGCCGCAATAGCCACGCTTTACACCGTATACATTCATGCCCTTTTTCAGAGCTGCACGAACAACAGCACGCACCGCTGCGTTCATACCCGGCGCATCGCCGCCGCTTGTCAATACACCAATTGTTTTAATCATAAACGTATTCTCCATTCCGCCGTTCGGCAAAATTTTGAAACGGCAGCGCAGCATAACAGCCGCATACGCTTTCACCATTCCATTCCTATTCTATTATACTGATATTTCCCGAGTTGTCAAGTGGTATACGAAAAAGTTAACAAGTATCATACATATTTTATCAAAAAATTATGCAGGAAGAAAACCAACACGCTCTGAAGTTACTGCAGAGCAAAGCGTGTCGTACATTTCTCTGCTGACTGTGATTCGCTGACCATTCCGCGGGCAAAGCATTTTTTTCCGGTCAGTCAGATAAAAGCAAACTGGCACAGCTCCAGGAAATTGCCGCAGCAGGCTCATCAGCTGCCGCAGTTCCTCCGTCTGCTGTGAATCTGCCTTGATGCACAATTTTCCGTGATGCAATGTTCGCAAAAATTCCTCCTCCGTCAAAAGGCTGTCGCACAGCACACTGACAGCATCCTCTTTCTGCGACAGCCTTCCGCGCAGGAAGAGGATCGTCTCTTTTTGCAAGTGCTGCCGCACCGCCGGATACAATGACGGGAAAACAACGCAATCTGCTGTACCGCTCTGATCCTCACAGGTGAGAAAGCACATGGTATCGCCCTGCTTTGTGGTATGCTGCTTGATATTCTGCACCATAACGATCAGCAATACACGTTCGCCGTCCTTCCGTTCCCGCAAGGCTGCAGCATCTTGCGCATGACAAAGCTGCCGCAGCCATGTTGTCTGCTCCAAAGGATGACCTGACAGATACAGTCCCATGCTGTCATGTTCCAATTGCAGCAAATGTGCCTGATCATATTCCGGCAGCAGCGGAATATGATTCATCGGAACACTTTGGCTCTCGTCACCGCCAAACAAATTCATCTGCCCGGTCACAATACTGCTGCGCACATCCCGGCAATCTGCCAGAATCTGCTCCTGGTATTCCAGCATCTGCCGCCGATTCAGTCCCAATCCATCTAAGGCACCACAGCGGATCAAGCTATCCAACGTCTGTTTCTGCAGTCCGGCCGGAAGCATCCGGCTGCAAAAATCCTCCAGCCCGGTAAATTTTCCATTTTTTTGCCGCTGTTCCTCTATGGCGCGGATAAATCCGCGTCCCAGACCCTTCACCGCCAGCAGGCCAAAGCGAATAGCATTGCCGCAGCGGGAAAATGCTGCTATACTGTCATTGACATGAGGCGGAAGAACCTTTACATTGGCATTCTGGCAGGCGGCAAGGTATTCCATGAGTTTTCCGGTATCTCCCGTCACACTGGTCAGAAGCGCTGCCATGTCATCGGCAAAGTAATGCACTTTTAAATACGCAGTCTGATATGCCAGATAAGCATAGGAAACCGCATGGGCTTTGTTAAAAGCGTAATCCGCAAACACAGCGATCTCATCAAAAATTGCATTGGCCGTTTCTACAGAGACACCGTTCGCCACAGCGCCGCAGCAGGGAGAGCTTCCATCAGAGCCGTCGCTGCCATAGATAAATGCCTGCCGCTCCCGCGCCATTGCTTCCTGCTTCTTTTTTGCCATAGCACGGCGCACAATATCTGCCCTGCCGTAAGAATAGCCGGACAGCACACGGCAAATTTCCATGACTTGCTCCTGATAGACCATACAGCCATAAGTCGGCTTCAAAATCGGTTCAAGAAGCGGATGAGCATAGACGATCTGCTCCGGATGCCGCCGGTTCTCCAGATACAGATCGATAGACGATCGCGGCCCCGGACGGTACAGGGAAAGCGCAATAGTCAGATCTTCCAGACATCGCGGCTTCAGACGCATAAGCACATGGCGCATTCCTGTGCTTTCAAACTGAAAAACGCCTGTGGTATCCCCCTTAGAGAGCATAGCATATACAGCCGGATCATCCAATGGAATATTGTCAGCGGAAAAATCCGGCTCTCGTGTTTGTACGGCACGAACGCAGTCCCGGATGATCGTCAGGTTGCGCAATCCCAGAAAGTCAAATTTCAGCAGCCCCATATATTCCAGCACGCCCATAGGATACTGCGTGACAACCGTCTCTTCACTGCGCTGCAGCGGCACAAGATCTGTGATGGGAACGGCAGAGATCAAAACGCCTGCCGCATGAGTCGAAGCATGGCGCGGCATGCCTTCCAGCTGCATTGCCATATCCAACAGTTTTTTTGCCTGTGCATCTGTTTCATAGAGCTTCCGTAATTCTTCTCCATCTTTCCCTTTCATGGATTCTGCAATGGTATTCCGGGAATCAATGGACTTGGCGATCCGATCACAAAGGCCATAGGACAGCCCCATTGCCCTCCCGGTATCTCGCACAGCACCGCGCGCTTTCATCAAGTCAAAGGTAATGATCTCTGACACACGATCTGCACCGTATCGAGAAATTACATACTCTTTCACGCGCTGTCTGCCTTCAATACAGAAATCAATATCAAAATCAGGCATGCTGACGCGTTCTGGATTGAGGAAGCGTTCAAACAGCAGCTGATACCGGATAGGGTCAATTTGCGTAATACCCATACAGTATGCGCAGAGACTCCCCGCGCCGGAGCCCCTTCCGGGACCGACCGGGATGTCATGGCTGCGGGCAAAGTTGATATAATCCCAGACGATCAGAAAATAGTCCACATACCCCATCTGCGTAATGACGGAAATTTCCATACGCAGACGGCCGAGCACCTCCTGTGACGGGTGGTCGCCATAATGTTTTTGCAGACCATCCCGGCAAAGCTGCAGAAACAGCTTCCGGCAGTCAGAAACGCCCTCCATTGTAAACTTTGGAAGCCAGATCTTTCCCGGCTGAAACTCCACCTGACAGCGTGCTGCAATCTGGGCAGTGTTAGTCACTGCTTCCGGTATATCTGAAAACAGCGCTGCCATTTCCGCAGTAGATTTCAGATAAAATTCCTCTGTCTCAAAGTGCATGTGCTCCGGATCATCCAGTGTCCGCCCGGTCTGGATACAAAGCAGCACCTCCTGCATTGCCGCATCCTCTTTTCGCAGATAGTGCGCATCATTGGTGGCTGCAAGAGGGATACCCGTCTCCCGTGAAAGACGGATCAGCTGCGGCAGATTCCGCAATTCTTCCCGAATCCCATGATTCTGAATCTCCAGGAAGTAATTTTCCCTGCCGAACAGCGCCTGATACCGCAGGGCTGTCTGTTTCGCACCGGCATAGTCGTTTTCTGACAGCAGCCGCGGAATTTCGCCGGCAAGGCAGCCGGACAGACAAATTAAGCCCTCGTGGTACTGGGAGAGCAATTCCCAGTCCACACGGGGCTTCTGATAAAAACCTTCTAAGCTTGCAAGAGATACCAGCTTCACCAGATTCTGGTATCCCGTCTGGTTCTCGCAGAGCAGGATCAGATGATAGCTTTTGCTGTCCAGGGAATGCTCCCGGTCATGTCTGGTACGCCTTGCCACATAGACTTCGCAGCCCAGAATCGGCTTTATTCCGGCTTCTTTTGCCGCCTGATAAAACGGCATCACGCCATACATGACGCCATGATCTGTCAGTGCCACTGCGGTCTGTCCAAGCGCTTTCACATGCTCGATCAGCTTCGGGATACGGCATGCGCCGTCCAGGAGACTGTACTCGCTGTGGACATGCAGATGCACAAAAGCATTTTCAGGAATCTGCGGCACGTTTTCTCAACTCCTCTGCCATTGCGGCGATTTTCTGAAAGCGATGATTGACGCCGGAACGTCCGATTGGCTCTGTCAGCAGTTCGCCCAGTTCCTTCAGACTCAGCTCCGGATTTTCCAGGCGCAGCTCTGCCAGTTCCCGCAGTTCCGGTGACAGCGCCTCCATCTGACCGCATTTGATAATCAGCTGAATATCCTGTGTCTGCCGCATCGCTGCGCTGACGACCTTATTGATATTCGCCTCGTCACAGTTTCGCACCCGGTTCGCCTTGTTCCGCATATCCTTGCGAATCTTGATATTCATCAGTTCAATCGTACACTGCTGTGCACCCATATAGGTGAGCGTATCCTCAATATGCTCACTGTCCTTGAGATACAGCACATACATGTTCTTCCGCAGCAGTCTGCCGCCGCTGATGCCGATGCTGCCAAGAAGCTTTTGCAAATCCGCGCAGAGCAGTTCTGAAGGCGTATTAAACTCCAGGTGATACTCCTTGTTGGGATCGATCACGCTGCCGCAGCCAAAAAACACGCCTGCCAGAAATGCGCTGAGGCTGTTGTTCACCAAATTTGACAGGCGGATCTCCCGTTTCTCCGGGTAGATGTGATACACCTCGCAGATTCTGGCGATCTGTGCCGCATCGGTAATGGCATAACTGACCATCGACTGGTCTGCGCCTCTGGAGATCGTCCGCACCTCCGGCCGCAGTTCTTCTCGAAAAACGGCGCGGAACAATGTAGGCATCAGCCGCGCAAACACCGGGCTTTCGCTTTGCAGCACCACCTGCTGTCTGGTAAAAATACGGGAATAGAGCAGTATGCCGTAAAGACAGGCAAACTGCCGGTCGCGGTCTGTAATACTTCTGGCGATCTCTTCCCGCACATCACTGGAAAATGACAACGGTATACCCTCCTTACGGCCGATCCTTTCCAATATCCCGATGCTGTTTTACCACATGCATTCCCTTCGAGATCAGATAATCTCCGATCAGTTCGGTAAATGTGATAGAACGATGCTTGCCGCCGGTACAGCCAAAGGCGATCACCAGACGGCTTTTTCCCTCCTGAATATACAGCGGGATCAAAAAATCCAACAGATCTTTCAGCTTTGTCATGAGGGTCTGCGACTGTTCAAAGGACATCACATAATCCTGCACGCATTTTTCACAGCCGGTGTGATGCCGCAGCTCCGGAATATAGTAGGGGTTCGGCAAACAGCGCACATCAAAGACCAGATCGGACTCTGTGGAAACGCCATATTTGAAGCCGAACGAAGTCACCTTAATGGACATGGAATCAGAGGAATTGTCCAGAAAGATCTCACGAATCTGCTCTTTCAGCTGCGAAGTGCTGAAATAAGAGGTCTCAATATAATAATCTGCAATGCCCTTTACCCGAAGCAGCTGCTCCCGTTCATAGGCGATCGCATTGTGCAGACAGCCGCCGAAGCGCTCATCCAGCGGATGCTTCCGGCGTGTTTCCTTATAGCGCTTGATAATCACTTCATCTGCAGCTTCAATATAGAGGATCTTCACATCCAGATCCGACTGCCGCTCCAGATCCAGCAATGTCCGGTAAGCATCGGTAAACATATCGCCTGAACGCAGGTCTGCTGCAATCGCCAGCTTTTGCAGATGATTCTCCGACTCCCGGCAGATATCCACAAATTTTCCCATCAGCTGCGGCGGCAGATTGTCGATGCAGTAATACCCTATATCCTCCAGAACATCCATTACAACAGATTTTCCGGAACCGGACATGCCGGTCACTACTACCACATGCATTCTGATATCTTCTTCCTGCATCTATGTCACCATCCTCTCTCATTTTTCAAAAAACGCATTCAGCGTTCCGGATCGCCCACGATCACCGGCTCTAGCTCCAACTGATATCCAGTCTTTTCCAGAACCGTCTGCTTTACAAAATCACACAGTTCCAGCACATCGTGACAAGTCGCTTTCCCGGTATTCACTACAAATCCGGCATGCTTCACACTCACCTGTGCATCTCCCACGCTTGCGCCTTTCAAGCCGCACTGGTCAATGAGAAATGACGCATAATTTCCCACCGGGCGCTGGAATGTGCTTCCGGCGCTGGGCAGTTCCAGCGGCTGCTTCGCCCGGCGGCGTCCCAGGAGCGTATCCATCTCTTCTTTGATCGCGCCATAGCTTCCCGGCTTCAGCTGCAAGGTTACACCGAGAATGATCCTGCCGTCCTGCCGAAAGATGCTCTTCCGGTATCCCAGTTCCATTTCCGCTTTTGGTACTTCTGAAATCGTACCGTCCGGAGACATGCACCGGGCAGATACCACAACATCTGCCATTTCGCCGCCGTATGCGCCGGCGTTCATGTAGAGCGCGCCGCCGACCGTTCCCGGAATCCCGGCGAGACATTCCATCCCGGTCAGGGATTCTTCCAGGGCGTATCTGCCGATACGCCCCAGCGTTGCGCCTGCTTCACAGTACAGCGTATCGCCGTCCTGCCGAATCTGGGAAAAGTCCTTTCCCAGATGGAGGATCACGCCATTATAGCCGCTGTCTGCCGCCAGAATATTGCTGCCGTTTCCCAATACCAGATAGGGACATCCCTTTTCCCGACAGAGCAAAAGAACCCGGCGCAGGGTTTCTTCTGCATTTACATTTACAAAAGCGCTGCAAGCGCCGCCGATCCGGAATGTGGTGTGATTCCGAAGCGGTTCTGCATACTGCACACTGCATCCGCATGCTTCGCAGACTGCAGTGAGTTCCTGCCAATTATTCATAATTTTGTCTCCCAAGCAGATCGTACGCCTCATTCCCGACTGTCCGTCGGAACAAGCGCCTTTCTGCGGTGCAATGCAAGAGTCTGTTCCGGTATCATTTCCCGGATATGGAACAGGCTCTGCTCAAAATGCGTCATAGTCCTTGACAACTTCCTTCGATTCCATATCCAGTCCCAACTGATCCAGCAGTTCTGTTGCTGCGTTATACCCCATCTTCTTTTGACGGTTGTTCATTGCCGCAACCTCCAGAATAACTGCCAGATTTCTGCCAGGCTTTACCGGAATGGTCAGCATCGGAATCTTAACGCCCAGAATGGTGGCAAACTGTGTATCTACACCCATGCGGTCGTAGATCTTTTCCGGATTCCACTGTTCCATCTCCACGATCAGTTCGATTTTTTCGGTGTTCTTGACTGCACCGATACCAAACAGCCGGCGTGCATTGATGATGCCAATACCGCGCAGCTCCAGGAAGTGACGAATATTATCCGGCGAGCTTCCCACCAGACTGATGTTCGATACCTTACGGATCTCAACCGCATCGTCTGCTACCAGACGGTGACCACGCTTTACCAACTCGATCGCTGTTTCGCTCTTGCCGACGCCGCTTTCACCGGTAATGAAAACGCCTTCGCCATAGATCTCGATAAGAACGCCATGACGTGTGATGCGCGGCGCAAGATTCAGATTCAGAAATGCAATGAGACCGGAGATAAAGTTCGAGGTGCTCTCCTTGCTTCGCAGCAGCGGCACTTCGTATTTTTTCGCCAGATCCAGCATTTCGGAGAAATACGGCAGTTCCCGGGCGATAATCAGTGCCGGGATATGCCGGGACATCAGCGCATCCAGACGCTGGGTACGCGTTTCTTCATCGATGGTAGAAAGGTATGCAAATTCCATCTTGCCGATGATCTGCATTCGTTCCGGATTGAAATATTCATAGAAGCCCATGAGCTGCAGTCCCGGACGAGTGACATCGTTTTCGTCAATCAGGATCTCCTGCGGATCTTTCGGCATGTAGATGGTTTCCAAATGAAATTCATCGATGATCTTCCCCAATGATACTGTAAATTTTCCTGCCACAATGACCAACTCCTTTTGTCGTTTTCAATTTGTCTGGTTTATCCATTCACAGAAAAGCACTTTCTGCAAAATTGTTCTTATTTTCCTGTCAGCACCACACCTGCTGTGCGCTGCCCTGCCGCGGTTTTCAGCTGTTGAATCTCATCAGCCGGGTCAGTTCCGGCTTCTGCAGCAATGCACAGCGGCATTTCCGGTGCTTTTGCCTGCACCTGCGACAAAACCGCTGCAGCCTGCCCGGTTTCTGCCTGAAAATCCAACACAGTTCCGGATACATTCAGTTGCTCCGGCACAAACACTTCTGCTGTACCATCTGCTGCCGCAAGCGCATCGGTCTCCAGCCACAGCGGTACGTTCCCGGCAGTCTGCGCCAATCGGTTCACCAACTGCACCAATGCCTGCCCTCTCTCCGGATCCTGCACAGATTCCCCGATATAGGTCAGATCGGAATCCCGGAAGCTGGGAAAAATCACATCCCTGCACCAGATCTGAGAAAAACCGGCTGTTGTGACCTCCTCGGTAATGTCCTGCAAATACTGTATCGTCACAGTACTGAACGGACTAGTCCACGCCTTTCCGCCGTTTTCTTTGGTATTGTCCAGCCAACGGCTGCCGTCTGTCACGCGAAATCCGGCATCTGCATCTGCGTCCGGAAGCAAGTGATCCTGAAGCAGACTCAGCTGCGCCACTGGTGTCCAGCCCTGCTGTTGTGCCGTCTGCACCATTTCCGACAGCGATATGCTGCCCTTTGCAGCGCCGCAGGTTTTCGCCAGTTCCACACTCGTCTGATACCGCAGTTCGCCGCCGGCAATTTTCAGCGGAATGACCAGAAGTTCGCCATCCGGCAAAAGCGTCCGCGCCGAAGCCACTGCCGCAGAAAAAGTCTGCATGCTGTCCAGCGATGATACCGGAAGCACATAGCCTTCCTGGCACACCGAAGCAGCCGGCTCTGCCGCTTCTGTGGTCACTGCCGGAGCCGCTTCACTGGACACGGCAGCTTCTTCCGCCACAGTGCCGCTTTCTGGCGGCTCTGCTGTACTTTCTGCCGTGATGCTGCTCTCCGAGCCTGAATACTGCAGGATCGGCTTGGCGATGCTGTATCCTACAACACCGACAGCACCCGCCGCCAGAAACGTGAATCCGATCGACAAAATCATTCTGCCGGGACTCGCTTTGCGCCGCCGCTTTCTGGAATAAGTATGTACTTTTGGCTGCCGTTTTGGTTGCACCTTCCTGCCTCCTCTTAGAGCGCTGCGTCACATGAAAATGCCAGACGGGCTCTTATGCCATTTTTGCTGCTTCTTCCCGGATCGCATCCATTGCCGCTTTCGGGTCTGCCTGCCGGAATAAATAGCTTCCGATCACTAATATCTCTGCGCCTGCTTCGATCACACGCGGTGCGGTTTCGGCATTGATGCCGCCGTCTACTTCAATCCGGTATGACAGTTGATGTGTCAGGGCATACTGCCGCAGAGCCTTTACCTTTTCCACCATATCCCAAAGGAACGACTGACCGCCAAAGCCCGGCTCTACCGTCATGACCAGAACCACTTCGACCTGATCCAGATACGGGATTGCCGCTTCCCAGGATGTTCCCGGCTTCAGAACGATTCCTGCTTTTGCTCCCGCCTTGTGTATCGCAGCAATGGTTGCTGCCGGATCACTGCTGCTTTCAATGTGAAATGTAATCAGATCTGCCCCGGCCTCTGCAAACTGTTCTGCATAGCGCAGCGGATCTTCGATCATCAGATGTACATCCAAAAACAAATTCGTACAGTGATCTACCGCAGCCAGGACCGGCATGCCAAATGTGATATTCGGCACAAACTGACCATCCATGACATCAAAATGCAGCATATCCAAACCAGCTCGTTCCAATCCTTCTGTCACTGCTGTCAGATTTGCCATATCTGCGCTCAGGATCGAGGCAGAAATCTCTATTTTTTTCAAAAGCGCAACGCTCCTCTCCCAAATCTGCGACACATCCGGAAAAGCATTTCTCTCTGCACCGCAATATCTTACTTTTATTATATAATAAATCAGGAGGTTCGTCAATAGCGTTTTCTCCGGAACAGCATATTTTTTTCCGGGGGGATTCCGAGAAGACGAAACGAATTTTATCGAAAACTTGACAAAGCACCGGAAATCCGATATAATAAGAGGAATCTAATCTGGACAGGTATCCAGAATATACAAGGCAGCACCGCACAAAAATTACATGCAAGGTCAATCACCGCACTTTGTGCAATATTGCAGCAAAAAGGAAGGAGGGTATCGTTTCATGGTCGGCATTGCACTGGAAGGCGGCGCAGAGCGCAGTTCTTTTACCGCAGGAGTGATCGATGCATTAATGGCACATCGGTTTTATGCTGCGGCAGCATCCGGCACATCCGCGGGAGCAGGATGCGTTTTGAGCTATCGTTCCAGGCAGCAGGGCGTTGCATTGGAAATGATGATCATGGAACAGCACGATCGCTACTTTGGAATCCGTCACATGGCACATACCGGACGCTTTTTGAATCTGGATCACATGGCGTATGAATATTCCAGCCGTATCAACTGGAACGTATACAAGCAGCCGGAAATGATGCAGACGGACTTTGTGGCCACCTGTTGTGAAGACGGAAATCCTGCATATCTCCAGGATTTCGGTGACAAACAACGGTTGTTCACTGCCATAAAAGCCTCCTGCGCTCTGCCAATCATCTGTGAACCGGTAGAACTGGACGGCAAGCATTATATTGACGGCAGCATTGCTGACCCAATCCCTTTTTCCCATCTGTTAGAGCAAGGATGCGACAAGGTCCTGGTTGTTCTTACCGGCGGCGAAGCTGCCCGTCCGACCGATTATACCAAGTTTCGTCTGATTCTGCGGCAGTTGTACGGCAAAAAATATCCGCTGCTGTACCGTGCTATTTTAACACGGCTCTTTCGCTATGAAGCACAAATCGCGGCACTGGAGCATGCGCAAAAAAGTGGCAAAGCCCTGGTCTTTCGTCCGCAAATTGCACCGATTCCGCTGTTCACTCAAAATGAAGAAAAGATCCGGGCATATTATCAGCATGGCTGCGACCTCGTAGAACAGCGCTGGGAGGAGCTCTGTTCTTTCTTGGGAGAAGAACTGTTCACATCGTAAGCCGCGCTGTACACACCTGCACAAATCGTCTCACTTATGAATGCTTTATTCTTCTATTCCGTTTTAATTATATTCAAGAATTGCTTTTCTCATGTGCTGTAATTTTTTGCCAGAAACTGCAGTGTATAAGCACCTGCTCCGATCTTGTAAAAATCTGTATTTCCTCGACCACGTCCTCGGAGCGCTTGTATGTGGCAATATCCGGCGCGGCACAGATGTTTTCAATTCCATATAAGTTCGTGTCATAGAATATCTGCCTTTTCAGTTCGTGAATCGGTACAGTGATCATAACAGGACATTCGCTGTTTTTCATGTAATTGAAATATGTGCTAGTCTTGCCCAATGCGGTTCGTTGGCACATACCCGAAAAAGTTGGCATTTTTGAGAAAAATCCATCTTTCGCCGGAAATATTAAAGCACAAAAAAACGGCTTAAATGCGTCAAATTTCGCATCTAAGCCGTTTTGCATCTGGTCGAGGTGACAGGACTCGAAGATGTGGGATTTCAAGCGAAAATCACGCAAAATAGGGAGATTTTCAAATTTAATTGGCACTTTTGGTTGGCATATTAGATGGCCAAAGTCTTGCTGAATCACTCATGCTTTATTCTCTCCTATTATCTATCTCATTGTTTCAACTCTAAATTTCACTTTCTCTTTTCTCAACGATATCAGATAAGTTACAAAGGGTTATATTGTCAGCATTGGTTGCCTCTTCTAAAATCTTATCATCAAAACCAGATTCAGAAAAAAGATAATAATAAAATTCAGATTTTTCCTTTTGAGGTGACAGTTTTGCAATAGTATCCAGATATTCAGAATATCGGAATGGCTTATTTTTAAACTTACACTCCCCGACCAGATACTGCGTTGCGTGCTTGGAAACAGCGAGAATATCAATTTCTGTTTCCTGTACTTCTCTTTTATCATCTTTTCGTCTGACTGTCGTTTTTCCCCACCAACGCCCCATTTGAGAATATCGAAACGGCAGAGCATTGGCTTTTTGCATTTCACGAACATATTCCCGACAGATGTCCTCGAAAACAGATGCTGCAAACTCGTGAAGTTGCGGAGCAATGGCATACTCA
The DNA here is from genome assembly GCA_934463425.1 of uncultured Ruminococcus sp. GTDB lineage: Bacteria > Bacillota > Clostridia > Oscillospirales > Ruminococcaceae > Ruminococcus_C. The sequence goes on along the minus strand of CAKSJP010000013.1, from coordinate 7,440 downwards.
TAAACACCATCTACATCGCCGCCTTCCAGTTCTGAGTAATTTGTAAAAACAAACGCATACCAAAACCGAAAGAAATTATCTGTCAGATGATAAAGTCCACGATTGGTGTTTGCTTTCTCTTTTATCCCATCAGAAACAGAAAACTCCCGTTCGACAATTTCCAGTTCAATCAGATTTTTCAAATATACGCTTGTTTTCGAAGTATCATCCACCAACGATTTCATGCTGATTTCATTGAGTTTGGTATTGCCAAGAGCAACAGCTTCAATGATGGAATTGTATAATGGTGTTTCTCTCAATTCCTGCCGCAAAAGAAATTCCACTTCGCTATACAGTGTACAGCCCTTGGTGAGGATATTTTTCTTGATATTCTCTGCAAGTGTCAGATCGCGGTCAAATTGTTTCAGATAATGCGGAATACCACCAAGAATCGCATAAGCAAGTACTTTATCCCGATCAGAATAATTCGGAAAGAATTGAATGGCTTCGTAGAATCCCATTTCTTTCATCTTATAAATTCCGGTCGCTCTTCCATAAAGCGGATTCTTTTCTGCAAGAATTTCTTTTTCAATAAAACTCATTGCACTTCCGCATAGAATCAGCATAACGTTCTCGTCTTTTAGGATTTCATCCCATAAATTCTGCAAAATGGACGGTATGCTTGGATTGCCCTTACACATATAAGGAAATTCATCGATTACCACCAGCTTTTTTGCATCACCATACGGCAATTCCGTGATGGCACGAAATGCTTTCTCCCAGTCTGAAAATTCTGTTATATAAGAATGAGCCGGAATATTTTCTCTCAGCAGTTTTTCTGAAAAGTTTTTCAGCTGCATTTTATCTGTGCATTCTCTGCAGGAAAAAAAGATATGCGGTTTTCCTTTACAGAACTGCCGAAGCGTTTCTGTTTTTCCAACACGTCTGCGACCATACAGAACAATCAACTGTCCGTTTTTTTGACGATATTTATCCTCTAAAAATTGCAATTCTGCTTTTCTGCCAATAAACATTGTACTTGCCCCTCTTCTCTAATCGTGATTTAGTAAATCGTGATTTGATATTATTATACCACGGATTTTTGGAAAATGCAAGTGGTGCAGAAAAGTCTAAAATCATCTGAATGATTGTTCCATGTTTGCTTTACTGTAATTGAATTAAAGTATCATTTGTTGGTAGGGTGCATTTAGTATAATATAATAAAGATACGCACCCTACAGATGAGAATTTAATATGAGTGATTTTTCTCAGTAAATGTTTCTATATGCCGCCTCTTCCAATGGAACTTGATGTTAAGAATACAAATTTCAGAAAGTGCTTGACTTCATAACAAAAAAGAAAAGACTGTCCCTGCTGACAGACCATGTGCCTCCTAAAGTTTCTCAAACCGTTTTCGGATGGTGTTTAGTACAAATGCAATCCCTTACATCTCGTTGTAGTGATATTTTTTCAGTCTCCCGCCGACAATTATGCAAATCAAACTCCCAGTCACGCCAAGTATAAACAGCATTAAAGCGGCACCTGAGCCTTTTCCTATGCCGAAAAGTGCCCTTAAAATCGGCAGATCACCATGTCCGACCATAAATGGCTCGCATACGTCATCCACCATAAAACCGCCCAAAAACAATCCAATCGGGATTGTAAAAAATTGCAGCGTATTTCGGCAGGCATAGACACGTCCTTGTAATTCTACAGGAATCGAGCCTCTGAGAATCACTTCCAGATTCGTACTCATAACCGGCACAAAAAGCCATCCGATTGCCTGCCCGATACACCATAATACCGGTTCTCTGGAAAATGCCAGGATAAAGTTCTCCGTCCCCATAGCAAACAACATTGTCAGATAGACAATTTTTACCCGATCCTTCGGTTTAGGCAGGGCAGAAACAATTAGACTGCCAACAATCATAGCCGCACCAGAGCAGGAAGTGACGATGCCAAGAACGGTTTGGCTTCCCTTTGGATTTGGAAGGACATATCCCGGCAGTACGGCGTCAAAAGCAGAAGATACCAAATTGATGCCCGATAAAAACAACAGCAGCGTCAAAATCATAGGATTGCGTTTCAAGAATCCCAGACCTTCTTTTGCAAGACGAAAGACATTTTCGATTCTCTCGCTCCTGCTCTTTGGAATTGAAACAAAAAATAACAGTGCCGTAAATGCAATTATAAAACTTCCGACATCTGCTGCCACGACGCCATTCAGTCCTGCAAAAGCGTACAGGGCGGTAGCAATCAAGGGATTTAATATGGAGATCAATGACCGGGATAGAGAACGAAGTGCACTTGTTTTTTGATAATACTGTTCGGGAATAATCAGTGTCATAGCAACTTCTGAAGCTGGCTGCTGTACCGTGTTCATTAGCCCGGAAATGATGTTCAGGGCATATAAGTGCCATACCATCAGATGATTTGTGCGAAACAAGGCAAACACAGCTATGGTGCAAAGTACAGCAAGCAGGTCACAGACAAGCATGATCTTCTTTTTGTCCAATCGGTCTGTCAGTGCTCCCGCAAAGATGCTCATTAATACATAGGGTGCATAAGAGCATATGGTAAGTGCAGCTGTGCTTAAAGAAGAACCCGTAGTCTCGTATAACCATAAGGTAAGTGCAAATGCTGTGATACTGCTACCCAGCTGAGAGACGCTTTGCGTACTCCAGAGAATCAGAAAATTTTTCAGTGGATGTGATTTGTTTTTCATTTATCTTTGCTCCTTTTTCTATAAATGATTGCGCATAACAGAAAGAAGCAAAGTCTGAGGATATCAGCCAAAGGCAATTCCTCCATGCAGTCTCCTCAGACTCTGCATGGAGCAGTTACAATACAAAGTATCATTCTATTTTCCTTTCATAGGTGTGAAAATATACGTATTGCAAAGGATCTGATTTTATTATACTGTGCTTTGGTACCTTTGTCAATGAAACTAAGGTTGTGTTTTTTGCAGGATACTGCACCTATTCATGCTGCTTAATTGCTTTGCACTCTATTTTGTGAAACTAAAGAGTAAATCCAGCAATTCTACATCGCAGAAATTCTTTACCAGTGTGGTCTATCGAAAATCCCTATTCTATATGAAAAAGGTATATTCAAGTATTTCGGGGAAGATATATGTTATCTGGCGTTTCAGGAGAGTAGGGAAATCAGCGTGGATGATATTGAGAAAATCGAGATATCATTGAAACTCTGCGAAATTAAGTTGATTTTTAACTAGTTTTATGATATAATGGTTACAACAAATATTTGAAAGAAACTGAGGTGATGACTATGGAAAGAAAACCATTGCCAATTGGCATAGAGGATTTCAAACGATTGATCGATGACAAATATTACTTTGTTGACAAAACCTTGATGATAAAAGAACTGATCGAAAGTCAGACAATTGTCGGACTTTTTACCAGACCAAGAAGATTCGGCAAGACTTTGAATATGAGTATGATTCAGTGCTTCTTCGAAAAAACAGATGAAAGCAATGCTTATCTTTTTGATGGCCTGAAAATTTCAGAATATCCTGAATGTATGAAATATCAGGGGCAGTACCCTGTCATCAGTATTTCTCTGAAGAGCATGAAGCAAGCGACATTTGAAGAAGCTTTTGCTGTTTTTAAAGACCTCATACGTGCAGAGATACTAAGACATAAAAGCATATTATTTAATAGTGCAGTTATTGAAGAAACAGATTTAGATAAACTGACAAGATTTATTGAATTGAAAGCAGATAAAAGCGATTATAATACTTCAATCGGTTTTCTCTCAACGCTGCTTGCATCTGCATATGGCAAAAAAGTCATCATTTTAATAGATGAATATGACGTTCCGCTTGAAAATGCATTCCATCAGGGATTTTATAATGATATGGTAAATCTGATTCGTTCCGTATTTGAATCAGCACTGAAAACCAATCCTTCCCTTGACCGTGCATTTTTAACAGGATGTCTGAGAGTTTCAAAGGAAAGTATTTTTACAGGACTGAACAACCTTCAGATTTTTTCTATTATGAGTACAAAATTTGATGACAGTTTCGGATTTACACAAAAAGAAATTGACAGTTTGCTTGAATGTTATGGATTAGAAAATAAATCTTCAGACATAAGGCATTGGTATGATGGTTATAAATTTAATGATGTTGAGATATATAATCCATGGAGTGTATTGAATTATCTGTCGGAAGCAACCGATAAAAATTCCATTCCATGCAAACCATACTGGTCAAATACTAGTTCAAACGAAATTGTAAAACGCCTGATTGAAGAATCTAACGACAGAACGAAAAACACAATAGAAGACCTGATAAACGGAACACCTGTCAAAGCACAGATTTTTGAAGATGTCACATATGGAACGATAGACATCAACAGCGAGTATATCTGGAGCTTTCTCCTTTTCACAGGTTACCTGAAAGTAATTTCTTACGAAATAATCGGTGATGAAACTTATTATGAAATGGTGATTCCGAACACTGAAATCAAAAGCATTTACAAAAATACAATTCGTGCATGGTTTACAAAAAAATTAAATGCTGACAGCAGAAAGGATATTCTTGAAGCCATCCTGAATGCAGATGCAGAAAAATTAGAAGATCTTCTCTGTACATGGATGACAGATACGATCAGCTGTTTTGATGAAAAAGAAAATTTCTATCATGGTTTTGTCGCAGGACTTGTTTCAGGATTTAATGGATATGTAGTCGTTTCAAACAGAGAGTCGGGAAACGGGCGTTTTGATTTGGTAGTGAAGCAACGTTCCAAATGGCACTATGCTGCCATACTGGAATTCAAAATCGTTGATAAATTCAACCAAATGCTTAATGCCTGTGATGAGGCATTACAGCAGATCGAAGATAAGGATTATGAAGCATCTTTAAGAGATGAACAATACGAAAATATCGCCAAACTTGGCATATGTTTCTGTCAGAAAAGATGCAGAGTAAAATCCGGCGGTATTGACCGATTTGAGTATTAACAAAAAGCCATTGAGGAAATTGCTCCTCAATGGCTTGATTTTTTCCATATGATAAAACCTATACAAGCACCCAGCGTATTGTGGAACACATCGTCAAACTCACAAAGTCCTCTGCCTGTGAAATACTGTGTTATCTCTATTGCTGCTGAAAAGATTAATGCTATAAGAAATATGCTTCCCAGTTTCCGAAACTTTTGGTGCAGGCAAGGTAACAAGAACCCCATAGGCATCAGCATGAGGATATTGCACCCGATCTGCTGTGACCAGTAAAGTTTTCTATCTGTTGTTATGAGTTCCCGCATTTCCCAGAAAGGCATAAGCATTGCTCTGCGTTCACCCCACTGTCTGTCAATCAAAGTCAGCCACAGAACAATAAATATGTATATCAAAAAGACTGCAATGAGCAGTTTTTTTCGCTTACTCAACGGTCACACTCTTGGCAAGATTTCTCGGCTTATCCACGTCAAATCCCTTGCCTACGGACACATAGTAAGACAGCAATTGCAGCGGAATCACAGCAAGACTGCCTGCAAAAAGGTTGTCGATTTTCGGAATATATACGGTAAAGTCTGCGACATCTTCCATGTTGTAATTGCCGTATGTTGTAAGTCCGAACAGCTTTGCACCACGACTCTTGACCTCTAACATATTGCTGATGGTCTTTTCATAAAGGGCGGATTGCGTTACTACGCTGAATACTACTGTACCGTCCTCGATCAGACTGATCGGGCCGTGTTTCAGTTCACCTGCCGCATATGCCTCCGAGTGAATATAGCTGATCTCTTTCAGTTTCAGACTGCCTTCCATACCAATTGCGTAGTCGATGCCACGTCCAATAAAGAATGCGTCCTTGATATTCACTACCTTGGAAGCAAACCACTGGAGTCTTTCCTTATCCTCTAAAATCTTTTCGATTTTTTCGGGGATCGTATTGATCTCAGCGATAAGCTCTGCGAATTTCTCATCTGTGATCTCTCCTCTTGCCTTGGCAAACTGCATAGCAAGCAGATAAGCGGCAACAAGCTGACAACTGTATGCCTTGGTTGTGGCAACGGAAATTTCAGGACCTGCAAGGGTATAGAACACATTGTCCGCTTCTCTTGCGATAGAAGAACCGACTACATTGACAATACCGAGAGTTTTTACGCCCTTTTCCTTGCAAAGACGAAGTGCTGCAAGGCTGTCTGCGGTTTCGCCTGACTGGCTGATGATAATGGCAAGACTGTTTTTCGCAAGCTGCATTTCTCTGTATCGGAATTCCGATGCCAGTTCCACACGAACAGACAGAGAAGTCAGCTTTTCCAAAACATACTGCGCCGCCATTCCCACATGATACGCAGAACCACAGGCAATGATATACACCTGCTGAATGTTCTGCATTTCTTTATCTGTCAAGCTTTCAAAGCTGATATTCCCGTCTTTCAGGACAGAATTGATAGTATCCCTGACTACTTTCGGCTGTTCGTGTATTTCCTTTAACATGAAATGTTCATAGCCGCTTTTTTCTGCCGCCTCTGCGTCCCATTCGATGGTTTTCATTTCCTTCTGAATTTCTTCACCATCAAGGTTATAGAAGGTTACTTCTCCCTTGGTCAGTTTTGCAAGTTCCAGATTGCCGATATAATAGACATTTCTGGTATATTTCAGTATAGCAGGAACGTCAGATCCAAGATAGCTTTCGCCGCCTGTCACACCAATAATCATAGGACTGTCTTTTCTGGCAGCGTAGATCTCACCGGGATAGTCCTTGAACATAACTGCAAGTGCATAAGATCCACGGATTCTTACAAGAGCGTGGTTCAGAGCATCTACAGGTGTTCCGAGGTACTTCTTATAGTAATAGTCAATCAGCTTAACAGCCACCTCTGTATCAGTCTGTGACTTGAAAGTATATCCCTTTTTGACCAGTTTCTCACGAAGTTCCTGATAGTTCTCGATAATGCCGTTATGTACCGCAATGACATTTTCGTCATCACTGCAATGCGGGTGCGCATTTGTGGCAGACGGTTCACCATGCGTTGCCCAGCGAGTATGCCCAATACCGCAACTTCCTTTGACAGCTTTGCCGTCATTTGTCATTTCTTTCAGAACTTTCAGTTTGCCCTTTGCCTTGACGATTTCCGCCTCTGCATCGCCGTTTCTGACAGCAATACCTGCTGAATCATACCCTCTGTATTCCAGTTTTGACAAACCGTCCAAAAGAATCGGTGCTGCTTCATTTTTTCCTGTAAACCCAACAATTCCGCACATGTTTTACTCCTTTTAATCTCTTCTGAAAATATCTCTTGTGTAGACCTTTTCTGCTACATCATCAAGACATGGATCATATCTGTTTGCAATGATCGCATCAGACATTTCCTTGAATTTTGCAAGGTCGTTGACAACAACGCTTCCGAAGAAGGTTTCGCCGTCCTTTAATGTCGGCTCATAGATGATAACAGCAGCTCCCTTTGCCTTTACTCGCTTCATAACCCCTTG
>CAKSJP010000012.1 GCA_934463425.1 uncultured Ruminococcus sp. | reverse complement strand
GCACCCATGCACAGGAGCCAGTTTGTCATGGAATTGTTTCCGGTCTGAGGCAGGTTGACTTCTGCGTTGGAAGAATCCGTACCAGTACCGGTCTTCGGGTCAACGGTGTAAACGTCCAGCACATTGCCGTTTAAGTCGGTCAGCGTGATCTCATACGCATTCTCCGAGCGTGCAGTGATTTCTGCATTTACGGCGATCACTCCCGTTTTTTTCAGATAATCGTTGAGTGCCCAGCTGCAAAGATCTTCGTCTGCAATGTTGGTCACGCTTGTGGTAGCTGCTGTTGTGATCGTGGTTGCCGATGTTGCGGCCGTGGATTCTGTGTTGGAAGCACTGGTGGTCATAGTTGTTTCATTTGTTCCGTTTGTAGCAGTTGTTGCCTTGGTTGCGGAAGTCGTTCCACTTGTGGCGGTGGTTGCCTTGGTTGCTACAGTTGTTCCGTTTGTAGTAGTTTCCCCTGTTGCTGCGGTTGTTTCCTTTGTGGTAGTTTCTTCGGTTGTTGCAGTTGTTTCATTTGTGGTAGTTGTTCCCTCAGTTGTTGCGATTGTTTCATTTGTAGTAACAGTGCTTGCCTTGGTTGCTACAGTTGTTTCGTTTGTAGTAGTTTCCCCTGTTGCTGCGGTTGTTTCGTTTGTGGTAGTAGTTGCCTCGGTTGTTGCAGTTGTTTCGCTTGTGGTAGTTGTTTCCTCGGTTGTTGCGGTTGTTTCGCTTGTAGTCGTTCCCTCAGTTGTTGCGGTTGTTTCGTTTGTAGTAGTAGTTTCCTCAGTTGTTGCGGTCGTTTTGTTTGTGGTGGCGGTTGTTGCCTTTGTCGCAGAAGTTGTTCCGCTGGTGGCAGTTGTTGCCTTTGTCGTGGAAGTCGTTTCCTTTGTAGTAGTCGTTGTCGTAGTAGTTGTGGCGGTCGTTGTTGTTGTTGTGGTCTGTGCATTTACCACAACCGTGCCAGTTACAACGTTATAGTTCTCGCTGTCCTCCGGGGTGAACTTCCACGTCAAGGTATTTTCTCCGGCAGCCAGTGCTTTGATCTCGCTGATAATTTCCGCCAGACCCTTGGTATTGTTTCCGCTGAGGATCAGCTTTAGCTCGCTCACCAGGTCGCCCTCGGTGTGGCTGTCGCCGTCCACGGCAACTTTCACCGTCGGGTCAGCCTTTGCCACCAGGAAATGCAAGGTCAGGTCTGCTGTGTTGCCGTTTTTCGCGGTAAATGTAAAGGTCACGTCCTTGCCGTCCGTGTATACCTTTGCAGGCTTGCCGGAGAGCTTGCTGCCGTCCAGCTGCATGCCGTCCAGCATGGTGGAACCAGTTGCAACCTTGACGGAAACTTCTCCCACTGCGTTAGCATTTTTCACGTAATCCTGCAAGTTAATTTCGTCCATGTCCTGACCGTAAACGCACTTGATCTGCGTGGTCGCTGTGGCAACCTGAACCGGAACAGGTTTCACCGTTGCCGACAGTTCCACCTCTTTGGCAGTTTCTGCATCGGTTTCATCGGTCAGGAAATGCTTTTTGCAGTTCTCGCAGGTCCAGTATTCCACGTTTCCGGCTTCGGTGTAAGTCGCATCCTTGGCATCGGTTTTCACGAGAGAATGACGATATGTTACCTTTTCAGATGCATCTCCGAAAGCGTCTTTTTTCAGCGTAGAATCGCAGGGAACCGTAATTTCAAGCGAATCGCCGCAGCCAGAAAATGCATCAGTTCCGATGCTTGTGACACTACTTGGAATCGTGATGTCTGTTAAATTGGTGCAACCGGAAAACGCAGAATCTCCGATGCTTGTGACACTTCCCGGAATTTCGATGCCGGTTAAGCTGGTGCAACCGGAAAACGCACCCTTTCCGATGCTTTTGACGCCTTCCAAAATGCTGATGCTTTTCAAGCTGCTGCAACTCTTAAACGCAGAACCTCCGATGCTTGTGACACTACCTGGAATCGTGATGTCTGTCAAGCTTCTGCAACCGTAAAACGCATTATATCCGATGCTTGTGACACTACCTGGAATCGTGATGTCTGTCAAGCTGCTGCAACCGTAAAACGCAGAACCTCCGATGCTTGTGACACTACCTAGAATCTTGATGTCTGTCAAGCGGCTGCAACTGGAAAACGCAGAACTTCCGATGCTTGTGACACTACCTGGAATCGTGATGTCTGTCAAGCTGCTGCAATTCTGAAACGCACCATTTCCGATGCTTGTGACACTACTCGGAATTTCGATGCTTGCTAAATTGTTGCAACGCTCAAACGCATAATTTCCGATGCTTGTGACACTACCTGGAATCGTGATGTCTGTCAAGCTGCTGCAACTGGAAAACGCAGAACCTCCGATGCTTGTGACACTACCTGGAATCGTGATGTCTGTCAAGCTGCTGCAATTCTGAAACGCATACCTTCCGATACTTGTGACACTATCTGGAATCGTGATGTCTGTCAAGCTGCTGCAACCGGAAAACGTATTATCTCCAATGCTTGTGACACCACTCGGAATTTCGATGCTAGTTAACTTGCCACACCCGGCAAACGCACCATTTCCGATGCTTGTGACACTACTCGGAATTTCAATGCTTGTTAAACTGCTGCAATCGTAAAACGCATAATTTCCGATGCTTGTGACACCTTCTGGAATTTTAATGCTTTTTAAATTGCTGCAATTGTAAAACGCATAATTTCCGATGCTTGTAACGCCATCTTCAATCACAACTTTTTTTACGTTGTCTTTCTTTTGGGTTGCAGGGCTATTGGCACTCCAACTATAACCCATCATCGCCCCTGAGCCGCTGATGGTCATTGTTGTGCCGTCGGCACTCAGTGTCCAGGTCAAGCCGTCACTTTCTGTCCCTGCACCTGTTTCCTCCGCACTCGCCGTGATCCCCCATGAGATATTTTGCAGGGTATCGGTCGGGAAGTACAGCAGCGTTCCCGCCGCCATGACTGCTGCCGACGAAAGAGCAGCCAGCCGTTTCCATTGTTTCTTCATAATATGCCTCCTTTGTTGTCGAATATATTACATATTCTTGATATTCCTATTATAACACAATCAGGTATTCTTTGTCAAGGAAAAGGATGAGTTTTTTGTGATTTTGTTCATTTTTTGGCGTGGGTTTAACGCCGACAGACTATGGCTTTTGCAATCATTTTTCCAGATATGCGATCGAATCAGTATAGTATGTATTGTTGTAAACATCCTCCAACACATAATAAATAAAAGTGTCTCCTAATTGAACTGATGCATCTGCGTAGCCGACTTCTAAGCTGCCCTGTACGGTGAAGATTTCATCCTCTAACGTTGTGGTCTCTACATAATTGAGATCTTCGTCATAAATATCATAGTACACCTGAAATGTATCCCCATCTTGAATTTCATACAGTCCTTTGGCTGCTACACTATCTGTATATACCGGGCGAACACCGGCAGCATATCCAGACGGGTGCTCGGTGTCCCAGGCAAGCACGATCTCTGCATCAATCCCATTATAGATACACGGTACAGAACCACAGGTGAAAAAGGTGTCTCCGTCACTGGTATAGGATTCATGGAAAAACGGTACAACCCGTCCGTCCAGTGCCACCCATGTCTGGTCATACTCTACGATCAAATTGCCATAATCATCGAATTCACAGTAATCATCCAATCCCATATCCACATAGATACCGTCATAAACAGCAAACATCTGCATAGCGGCATCGTTGACAATTTCCCAGTCTTCTTCTGAAAGCTCCAACACCCACTTGCCGTCTACTTCTGTGGTTTCCAACAGGCTCAGATCTGCGCTATAGGTTTCATAGTACGATTCGTCATAGCCGGCATCAACATCAAACCACTGAAAACCGCTGTATGCGTTGGCTGCTGCATGATTCTGCGTGTTAGAAAAACCAGAAACTGAAATCTGTCCCCCTGCCATAACATTTGCAAATTGTTCCAGAAACGCCGGATATGCATCATCATAGCCTAAGATCTGATACATTTCTTTCAGCATATCCAGTACGGACAAATCATAGTAAGGGAATAAAATCGAAAGGCCATTGTCTCCGCTGCCGTTCACCGTTTCTCGGTAATATACGATACATTCTGAAATCGCTTTTTCTAACTGGCTTGCTGTTTCACTTTGAGTGTGCCGCGCATAATCCAACAGATCGATATGATCCAGATCGGATTGATACACCGCACGAGTATTGCTGCGGCTCTGGGAAATTTTACGGTATTCTCCAGCCGAAAGCTGCTGTGCCGCATCATCGGAAAACTGGTTTAGCGCCGGCAGCAGTTTCTGCGTCACCTGCTTCAGATCAAACATGCCAAGCGTAGAATACATGCTGGGAGAATTCCAACTACTTTCCCTGATATAGTCGTCAATGATCTGACGGCCATAGGATTCTGGCGGAATCCCACAATTTTTTGAAAGCTTTCCGATCCAATCCGTGTAATACCAACCACATCCAGGTTCTGGTTCTTCAGAAGCAATCAGGTAGTTGACATATGGCGCTGCCATCAGACAGGTTTCAAAGTTTGCCATCAGGCAGGCATCGAATCCTAACATATCCAAATGGACCTCAGCATCTTCCAAAGCGTGAGACATTTCTGTCAAGCTCATGCTGTCACCGTCAAAATTTTCATCATAGCCGTATCCACCCACTACACCGCCGCCGTGATCCCACAGCACCAGTCCATAGTGATCAGCAGTATAATTACTGCTGCAGTATCGAATAAAATCAGTCAGTGTAGTACCATCTGCCATGTTCTGCATACCCAGACTGTCATCTACCAGTTCCAATCCGTCCTCTGTCACCCGATATCGCTGGCAGCGGTCATCAGCAATTACTGTATTCTGCCATTCTGCTGTTCCGCCAGTCTGCACGATGACATTCAGATTGCCGGCGCTGTATCCATACATAATTTCGTTGAGATCTTCCGTAGCAAATCCGCCCTCAGATTCTAGGTCAGAGGCACACATATACAGCATTAAAGTGTAAGTATCTGAAGCGTTTCCTTGTTCTTCTGCCGGAAGGTCTTCTTCCCAGTCTAAACAACCGACCGACATAAGACCTAACGCTGCTGCCATGCAAACTGCGGTACATTTTTGAAAAAGATTTGGCATAAACGGATCCTTTCATCATTTTCTCATTTTTTCATCTTACTGCATCGGCTTATATACCGATTTAAAAAAAAGCAGAGATAAAAATCTCTGCTTTTTACAAACGCTCTGAAAGCGTTTCTTATTCTTATTCCAATATGAACGATTGAAAAGGTATCGAAGAAACATATCACAGGAAACGCCACACAATGCATAGCGATTGACACTACGCATCCATTTGTAGAATTTCCGATGAAAAATACCGTTTCTTATACCAGTTCGCTGCCGTCCTTGGCTTTCAGCTTTCCGGTAACGATCATGATCAAATCAATAAGCCACCAAATACCGAAACCTCCTGCCGTGAGCAGCTTCAGGATTCCCAGACCGGTATATCCCAGGTAAAAACGATCTACGCCCAGTTCCCCCAAAAGAATAGAAAGAATAATTGCTGTGGTTTTGCTTTTCATAGCTATGATCTCCTTTCACGTGATACTGTTCCAGTCTGCCTTGGAAAAGTATCCGCATAAATTTAAATTTAGCAGAACGTTTGCATAAAAACAATGCATATCCTTGCGCAAAGCTGTATGAAATACGCTCTGTTATAAAACTTTGCTTATTCTGCAGATTCTTCCAAACCCATTGTAGAGTATGAATAATCTACGACAGTATTAGCATCTTCTTCGGACACCGCTGTGCTGTATTTTCCTGAATTTCTACAACAGAACCTTTTGGTTCAGAAGATGTTTCTTCTGAACCACAGCCGGTTGCCAATCCAACTGTCCCAATTGTTGCTATCGCAGTCAGCCATGCCAGCATTTTTTTCAGTTACATTGATTTTAACTTCTTTTCATTTCGACAGAACATGCTTTCACCTGCTCCGCACTGAGTTACATTCCGACATTGACTTCGGAAAATATCGTCAAATCGTTCTTTCGGGAAGTATCGACCGGCGATGATATAATTATACTGGATTTTTCACAATTATGCAATATGATTTACGCAGAACGCAGTTTTTTTTCACGAAACGCAGAAAAACAACTAGACATTCCATGAAAAAAGTGATATAATGTATTATGCATTAGTATGCCTATTCAAAAATCTACAATTCAATGACAGAGGTGATTTTAGCATATGAATATTGCACTCGTTGATGACTCTGCTGCAGACCGCAACAGTCTGAAACTGTATCTGCATATCTATTTGAAAAAGCATCATATCACGGCGGAACTGGAAGAATTTTCCTGTGCGGAGGAATATCTGGAAGCTGCGCGGCTTCGATTTTTTGATGTGGTTTTTCTGGATATTTATATGAAGCAAAAAACTGGCATGGATGCCGCAAAGGAACTGTTCTCTGCCGGAAGCCGTACAAAACTGATTTTTCTCTCCAGCAGCACTGACTTTCTCCGGCAGAGTTATTCTGTGCGGGCTGTATACTATCTGGTAAAGCCCATTGTACCGGAGGAATTTGAACAGGCAATGGCATTTTTGGAATTGCAGCCGGATTATACAGTACCATTTTTAGAAATTATACAGGAAAATGTTCCGCGCAGTATTCCCACTGAAAAAATTCTATATATTGATGTACAAGGGCATACCACAGTGATCCATACAGAAGCAGAGCGTATCTCTCTCGCGATTCCTTTTGGAAAGCTGACGGCGTCACTGGAATCTGATGAGCGATTTCTTCCGTGTATTCGCGGCATTCTCGTAAACATGCAGCATATTCAGGAAATGGACGGCAATCTGTTTCGGCTTTCTAACGGAGAAACGCTTCCGATCAACATTCGCAACAAGAAAAAAATCGGTGAACTGTGGCGTACATATCTCTATGACCAAATGTCAAAGGAGGACTGATGTTTTAATGTGCATATCGAAACGCTTCGGTAGTTTTATTGTATTTCTCACATATTTGCTGACCTGCTCTGGCGGCAGCTTTTCAATTTTTGCCGCAGCTGAAGAAAGCCCGGAGGTTCTTACAGCAATCGCCTCTTCCGACATCTACTTCAGCGGATTTCTTATTGCAACAGGAGATAATCTTGAACTGGAAGAATCTCAGTATTTTCTGGAAGATGCAGTTTCTTATCTGGTTGCTTATAACGATAATGGCGGTGAAGCTTTACTTCGGGCAGAAATTTCTGGATGGGAAACCGTAAATATTCAAGCTGCGGGGATTTATACCATTACGGTGCATTTATGCATTGATGATTCTGACAGAAGTGCAGCCGACTATGTGCTTGCGCCGGAATTGGAAAACATCAATATTCCGGTTTGCATTAGTCAGCCAGAAGCGTTTGACCTATTTTGTGCACGCACAACAGCGGAAAGCCATGTCATTTACTGTCTGCCAAACCTCTGTGAAAATGACAAGGTTTATGCCTATTCCAGCGAACAGCCTTGTAATACTGCAGAACTAAACGGTTGCGACTGGATGCTCTGCGATAATGAAACCGCCTCTATTTGTCAAAATGGATTTTTTATTCAGCGTGACAAACTGCCGAACGAAAGGTATACTTATTTTTATGTACAGACCGGAAGTGGTCGTTCACAGTATATCGGTATTTTTGAAGACGGCAATCAGACTGAAGTGATTTCTATGGGCGGCGATCGAGACGGCAGTGACAATGTATCTCCTCTTACGACGGCGGTTTCTCAACCAGCTCCTACAGCTTCTGAGAACAAGCCTTACGCTTCCACCGCAACACAAGCACAGACTGTTCCGGTAAAGGCTCCGGCCGTTTCTGCTGCTGCAGAAGAAAATGATACCATCGACTCATTATGGGAGGAACGCAAGAAAAAAACGCATTCAGTCAACCGCGTTCCTGCAGAAACTACCACATCTCATACAACGACAAGCTCTGTCTGCACAAAAGCCGAAACGCATGCCAAAACAACTGTCGCCTCTCCGATGATGGAATATTCTGACAGCAACAAGGATACGATTTCCGGTTATCGTCTGCGACGTATGTTTGAACAAAGCGGTAATGCCATATTTTCCAAAAACGGCATTACTCTCTCTATTCCGCAAGGTGCATTTTCCTATGCCGATTCTGATGCAATTACTGTTTCCATCACACCAAAAAGCAATGGCAATTATACTGTGCTGATTTCTGTGAATGACAAAAATATTTCTCTGCAAAAAGAAGTAACACTGTGGTTTCCGGAATCACTCTTTTCCAAAAACACAGAGCCTGCACTGGAAATCAATGGAGCTGCACAGTTGCTGGAATATGATGCAGAAAGCTATGCTTACCGCATGGATACCAGTTATCTTGGCTTTTTTGCCATTCCGGTAGCAGGATCGGAGTCGAATCTTCTGCATTGGATTCTCTGGATAACCGGAGGAATCACTGCAGCAGGGCTGGGCATTCTCCTGCTTCTGTGGAAGAGAAAGAAAAAAATATGAACCGGCAGGATCATAAGCAGGTGCTTCGATTGTATCTGGGCATGCTGCTGTCTGTTCTTATTGCATCGCTGTTTTTCAGCAGTTTGTATTATTTTAACAATAAATATACCCAGCGTACCACTCAGCCTATAAACGGATTGCTGCTTCTCTCAGAAGCAGATATGGAACAGCATCCAAGCCGTTATCTCTGGCATGATTGGGCGTATTATCCCAATGTGCTTTTGACACCAGAAGATTTTCAAGACGGCGATCCGGATCGATATATGACTTATGTTAATATTCAATCCGGAAACCGCATGGATCTTTCCGGACAAAATGAACAGGCACGGTTTGGCTGCGGCACATATTTACTTCGAATTCAAGTTCCCAACGCCAATATCAGCTATTCTCTGGGGATGCCAGAGGTGTTTTCGGCATATCGCCTGTATATCAACGGCAATGCAGCTTTGTCGATTGGAAATCCAGACCCTGCCCAGTATCAGGATGCCACCGGCAGTCGGCTCGTCAGTTTTTTTCCGGATGAAAATGGGATGATTACAATACTGATCGCGGTCAATAATCAATCCTATTTCTACAGCGGCATGACCTTTCCTCCGGCATTTGGTACCCCACAAGCATTAAACTATATCCGAGGAATCCGATTGGGGCTGCGGCTTTGCACAATTTTCACGTTTCAGATCGCAATTTTGATTTGTGGATATTTTTGGATTCGGACACATCATAAAAACGCTGCCTTTTTAGCACTGCTCTGTTTGCTGATGATTGGATGGACAGCATATCCTCTGCTTCATACGCTTTTTCTGCTTCCAGTATTTCCTGCTTACTGGCTGGAAACACTGTGCTGTTATGCAACGCTGTCCCTGCTGCTCTATCTGCACAATCAGGTCTGCAGTATTTCTGTCAGAGCCTCCCGAATCAGCTGCGGTATTTCTGTCGGAATCTGCATCGGCATTTCAGGATATTTTTTCAGCGCAGCCAGTATCCCGGACTGGGGTATTGCTGTTGTTTCCGGAATCCTTACCGGATACAAGCTGCTGCTTTCGGCATATTTAATTTTTACTGCATTTCTAACAGCTCGCAAAACAGAAAAGAATCGTCGTTTGCTCTATGTCTCTCTCTTTTTTGGGTGTGCTTGCCTTTGGGATCGTATATATCCGACATATGACCCGGTTTTTGGCGGATGGTTTTTGGAATGGGTCTGTACAGTACTGATATATGTACTGTCCGGTAAATTATGGCAGTTTTTAGCAGAAAGTTATACCCAGAACTGTCTGCTTTTGCAGCAGAATCACAACGCCGAAAAGCAGCTGATCATGCAAACCAACTATACTTTCCAGCTTCGGGAGCAAATTGAAATGCGTCGGCGATTTGTTCACGATTTTCGTCACCATCTCCGCACACTCCATGCACTGGCAGAACAAACTGAGGATCATGTGATCCTGGAATATCTGGATTCTGTAGGAGAATATAACAGCGGCTTAAAAAAGCCTATTGAAACCTATTGCGGCAGACCAGCTGTAGACGCTCTGTTATTCTACTATGATAATTTGTCAGAAATTCAGAACATTGATCTTTCTTTGCAATTTCAGATTCCGGATACATTTTCTATGACCGATGTGGAGCTCTGTACCTTATTAGGAAATCTTCTGGAAAACGCTGTAGAAGCGTGTCTGCGTATGCCGCAGAATGCTTCAAAGCGCATTTTGCTAAAAACAGCCTGCAAGCCGAAATTTTGGTATATGGTAATCGAAAACACTTATGACGGTGTGCTTGCGCCAAAAGGACGGCAGGGATTTTTCACTCGAAAAAATGACAACGAATATCATGGCATCGGACTTTCCTCTGCCACCCATCTTACTGAAAAGCACAAAGGCAAACTGGATATTCAGCCTGGTGCAGAGCTGTTTCGAGTGGGAATCCTGATTCCCATAGAAAAAAATAAGAATCAGCCTTATAATGATGGCTGATATAGCCTAAAAAAGCATTCTTTTCAGAATGCTCAATCCAATATTTCGTAACTTTCTATATCATTTTCGGTAAGAGTAACAGAACTGCCATCGTCAATGTCAAAACATATTGCATCAACTTCTTCGCCGTTCTCATCTTCTCCAACGCATGGAAATGCACCATATCCGATATAGGTATTCCCACTTTTACAAATCAGTTTTGCTCTGTGTCCTTCAATCAAATCAATTTTTCGATTCCACACCGCATATAATGGCATAAAACATCACCTCATTTTGAATAAGTCGGAAAATGTGCACCTCTTTTGAAGCAATTTCCGAAAGACTTTCGTATCTATTTTACTAGAATTTCAATCAATTGTCAATCATTTTTTGATGCGGCCTGCATCGTTCTCTGAGCCATAGGCCGTCCGAACGCATTGATGATCTGCTCCCGGAACATATTTCTCCGCCGTCCGGTCTACTGACAGAAGTCTTTCAGCATTTTTCAAACGCACGGAAACCGCCGCTTTCAAAAATTGAGCACCAAAACAAAATCGCCCGGAAAACAGAGGATATCCTCATTTTCTGAGCGATTTTTTGATATTTCAATTTTCGTTCACTTTTCCAATTTTATTTCATTTCACCAGAAACGGCACGCATTTTCACCATCGTTTCATTTCGATGCCATTTCTGCCAGTGTCCGCACCATTTCCAGATCATCCTGCGTCACACGCATATTGGTACAAAGTTCTTTACCCTCTGCAGTTGTTAAAGTGATCTCAATAACACTTCCCTCGTTGACCGCTTTGGATGCCGCTGCGAAAAACATAGGCACTTTCGGGTGATTCTCCCGAAATTTCGTCAATAGGGATTTCATCTGCATGATCATTTTCGGATTCATCATCGCAAAAAATCGCTCCTTCTTGTTATTTGGTATGCAGCGGACAAGTGTCTGCATAATTAGGAAAAGGTACTGTTCGGAACTGCATCCGGCTGCCATCCAATACCAGCAGCTTTCCGGTCAGCAGTGTGGAACAGCCCAGCAAAAAGCGAATCGCCTCTGCTGCCTGGATCGTGCCTATAATGCCGGCAGTCACTCCGATCACCGGAATGGGCGCAGGCGCATCATCCTGCGGGATATCCCCAAAGATACAGCGGTAGCACGGCCCTCTCCCCGGCACATAGGTCATGACTTGTCCGGAAAATCCGGTAATACCGCCGTGAACAAAAGGCTTTTTGGCGGCTACACATACATCGTTTATCATAAACTTGTTTCGCAGTTGATCTGCTGCGTCAATGACAATATCGTATGACTGCACAAGTTCTTTCAATGTCGCTGCATCCAGAAAATAGGGATACGTCCGCACCTCTGTGTGGGAGTTGAGTCCACGGAGCGTCCGGGCGGCAGAGTCTGCTTTGTTCTGCCCCAGCCGGGACTCTTCATGCAGGATCTGCCGCTGCAAATTGGACAGTTCTACATTGTCTCCATCGGCAATCCCGATCTTCCCCACACCGGCAGCTGCCAGGTAATATGCCGCAGGACTGCCCAAACCGCCTGCACCGATCACAAGAACGCAGCTTTGCTTCAAACGTTCTTGTCCGGCTTCGCCTATTTCTGGCATCATAATCTGCCGCGCATATCGCGTTTGTTCTTCTGATGTCAGCATAACATTCCTTTCTGGCGTATCGGCATTTTTCAAAAATGCGCCTTTAGACCGGTCAAATCCTTGATAACTTCTCCGGCAAGGATCAATCCGACTACAGACGGCACAAAAGCACAGCTGCCAGGCACGGGCTTTCCCTGCTCAGTTTTTTCTTTCCGCTGCAATTCTGCCGGAAGTTCTTTGGAATAAACTACCTTTAAGCCAGGAATGCCACGTTTTTTCAATTCCCGGCGCATCACACGCGCCAGCGGGCAAACCGATGTTTCCATAATATCTGCCACTTCAAATGCTGTGGGATCCAGTTTGTTTCCGGCACCCATAGCGCTGATAATAGGAGTACCGGCAGCATATGCCTGTTCGGCCAGACCCAGTTTTCCGGAAACGGTATCAATGGCGTCTATCACATAGTCATACTGAGAAAAGTCGAACTCTGCCGCCGTTTCCGGCAAGTAGAATTTCTGATGCTTTGTTATGCGGCAATTTGGGGACAGAAGGCGGACACGCGCTTCTGCCGCATCCACTTTTGGCATGCCGATAGTTTCCCAGGTAGCAATGATCTGCCGATTCAAGTTTGATTCACAGACAGTATCATTATCAATCAGATCCAATGCGCCGATGCCGCTCCGCGCCAATGCTTCGACAGCATAGCCGCCCACACCGCCAATGCCGAACACTGCTATCCGACATTGTCCCAGGCGTGCCATTGCATCTGACCCGAAAAGTAGTTCTGTTCTAGAAAAAGCACTCATAAATGTACATCCTGATATTTGATTAATATTTGTGTTACTTCATCGCGATGCGCCAGAAATGTTCCGACAATTTTTGGATCGAAATGACTTCCGCTGGATTCCTCCAGAATCTGAAATGCCTTTTCTACCGGGTATGCTTCTTTATAAACACGTTTGCTGGTGAGCGCATCGAACACATCCACTACTGCCATGATTCTGGCACACAGCGGAATATCTTCACCGGCAAGGTGATAAGGATAGCCGCTGCCATCCCACTTTTCATGATGATACAGTGCCATCTCCTGGGCGACCTTTAAATAAGAATCACTTTCAATATCTGTCAGTGTCTTTGCAATGAGATCGCCGCCAGAAAGCGTATGTGTCTTAATGACCTCAAACTCATCCGGAGTCAGCCGACCCGGCTTGTTAAGCACCACATCCGAGATCTTAATCTTGCCGATGTCATGAAGAGGCGCTGCCTTGCACATCCGATCCTGCATCTCTGGTGTCAAAATATTTGCATATTCCGGCATTTTTGATAAATATTTTACCAGAATACGCAGATATTCACTGGTACGCTTTACGTGCTGTCCGGTAAAATCGTCCCGGGATTCTACCATATCTGCAAAACTGAGAATGATCTTATTCTGGATTTCCTGCAATCGCTGATTGGTGGTGCGCAGATATTCCTGCTGTACAAACATACCAACGCAACTATTCAGTGTCAGCATAAACTGCTGCATACGCTGTACCACATACGAAAATGGATTGGCAAACGCCACCAGATAGCCATAAACGATCTGCTGGTTGTGTACCGCATAAATCACCATGGGATCCGGTTCTTCCATTATGCGTTTCCAATCCGGAATCAGTTGCTTTCGGGAAATCATCTTTTTTTGAGTTTCCTGATCGCCATAGAAAAAGCGCTGTGCCAGGATCTCATCGCTAAACGCACCATTTTCATAGGTATGATTACACCGATCGAACTGACCATGGGCGAATTCTGTGTTCATGCACAGATAAACATCTGAACGGATATAGTACCTTAACACCTCGTAAATACGTTCTGGATCATGTTCAAACGTCAGCTTCGTCAGCATATTATTCATGGAGCGATCATACTGTGCGCTGTTATTCATACGGTTATAGATTGAACCAATGGCGCGGCTCATAGATTCCGCAGAAAAATTCTGACAGCCGCAGGACTGAGAAATATCCAATGTATATGGAAAGATATACTCCCGTTTCATTACGGTGCCGTTTGCTGCTTGTTCCAATAGTCCTGCCAGATAATCACCAAATACATGCATATCCCGACGGCAGGTAGTTAAACGAGGAAAAGTATACCGTTCCTGTACAATGCCGTCAAATCCAGTTACCACCACATCTTCCGGCACACGAATGCCATGTTCTGACAGCACTTCGCAGACCGCGATCGCCATAGAATCATTTACACAAACAATTGCTTCCGGCAGACCCTCCGGTTCTTTCAGAAAGCGCTCTATCAGCGCCCGGGTCGGAACAGCATAAAAGTCGCCGTAACCAAACCATTTTTCATCAAATGTGATTCCGTGCGCTTTTAATACATCCCGAAATATCATTTCCCGCACTTCTGATGCCGGATTATCTTTAAACCCGGCGATACAGGCGAGTTTTGTAAAATGGTGATATTCCACCAGATGCGTCACCAGATCCCGGAATGCATCCAGTTCATCAAAGGTGATCCGAATGCCACCGGAATAACGCGTAGTCGGCTCAACCAGGAATACCGGCGTATTATGCTGTGCAGCCGCTGCAAGAATATCCTCTACAATGGCACGGCATTTCAAGCATTGGGTATAGATCACTACCACATCTACCACGGAATAGTCAATCAGTTGGAATACACTTGCCTCTCCGCGGTCAAATGCAGTATCGCGAAACAGATCTGATGCTGTATTAAAAATCATACAGCGCCAGTTTTTATTCACCAGAGACTGATACATCGGATATATCATACTCTGAGTATTTTCATTCTGCAGCTCTGATGTACACAGTGCCGCCACTTTACATCCGTTTATCATACGCTCCTCCTCTAAGGCAATGGTGCACAAAGTCCATCTGACAGTTATGCCGAAAAAACAAACTGCACATCTTACACACAACTTTTGTGTGATGTTGCCATAAGTAACTTTATTTTATCATATTCTCACAGCATAGTCAATCCTGATTTGTGAACAAAAACTGCAACTCGCATTTTTTTACAGTTGCGCAAAAAGCACTGCGTTTTTCAGCAGTGCTTTTAAAAGACTTTTCACATTTCATCTGCTTTGCAACAGAAGCGCTTCTAAATCTGCCACGGTTTCAGCAATCCAGTCTGCACCATATTGTTCCAGTTCTCCTGATGCAGCATAACCATAACCGACACCAATACAAGGCAGTGCACACTCCTGCGCCCCCAATAAATCATGTTTTCGATCTCCGATCATAATCGTTCCGGACGGAGCATGCTGCGGCAGTCCCAGACGAGAGAGCGCCAGCCGAATGATGTCCGCTTTGGTCTCCCCTTCCCGGTGAATATCGCTCCCGGCGATCACAGTAAAGTGAGATGTCAGTGAAAAATGATCCATAATCTGCCGGGTATAGACTTCCGGTTTAGAAGTTGCAACCGCCAAAATATAGCCATGCGCTTGTAGCTTTTGTAGCAGTTCCGGGATGCCGGGATAGACAGCATTTTCAAACATGCCTATCTTAGAAAAGCGCACACGGTACTGTTTCACCGCCTCGGCGGCCTGTTCCGGCGGCATGCCGCTGAACTGCTGAAAAGAATCCAGAAGCGGCGGACCGATAAAAGGCCGCAGTTTTTCCGGATCCGGTTCAGATATGCCGCATTGTTCCAGTGCATATTGAACGCAGCGCAGAATCCCGGGCGCAGAATCCGTTAGCGTGCCGTCCAGATCGAACAGCAGCCAGTGCAGATCGCAGGGCAACATTTTCATGACTCAACCTCCCAGCGAGATCATACGATCAATACAGCAGCGCGCCTTGGCGATGGTCTTGTTGTCCAGGGTGATCTCTGTGCCCTCACCGTCTTTCAGAATGTGGTAGATATCCATCAGTGTGGTGGACTTCATGTTCTCGCAGATCAGTTTCTTTGCCAGAGGATAGAACCGCTTTTCCGGGCAGGCATTTTGCAAAGTCTCAGCAATGCTGATCTCCGTGCCGATGATAAATTCCTTGGCATCCGATTTCATAGCGTAGTCCACGATGCCGGAGGTCGAACCGATATAGTCTGCCTGTTCACAGACCGCCGGACGGCATTCCGGATGCACCAGGATCAATGCGTTCGGATGTGCTTCTTTAGCAATGCGAACATCTTTTGCGGTCAGTGCTGCATGAATGGGACAGCCGCCCTGAAGCAGCTTAATCTTCTTTTCCGGGAGCTGCTGCTGTACAAACGAACCGAGGTTACAGTCCGGAATAAACAGGATCTTGTCATTGCTTAACTGCGAAACGATCTTTACAGCAGAAGAAGAAGTGACACAGACATCGCAAATCGTCTTTAATTCCGCGGTGGTGTTGATATAGGCAACCACGGTATGATCCGGATACTGCATCTTTACCTGACGAATCATCTCTTTGTCCATTTGTTCTGCCATAGGGCAGCCAGCAGTGGGATTAGAAAGATACACGTTTTTTTCAGGGGAAAGGATCTTTACGGTCTCTGCCATAAATCTCACACCGCACATCAGTACATTCTGTTGCGGTGTACTCTTTGCCTTTACACTCAATGCGTAGGAATCTCCGGTAAAATCAGCAATCTCCAGAATATCGCTGGTTTGATAGCTATGTGCCAGAATGCAAAAATCCCGTTCTTTTTTCAAACGCAGGATTTCCTCTTGAATCTCACGTATTTTCATAATCTCAGTTCCTTTCGGGCCGGGCACGGTGCGCGCAGCCGTTTATGATAATGGTTTTGCGCCTGTTCTGTGATAACAAGTCTTTGAAAAAGCGATTCCGCATCCGATGCAGAACAGCTTGTCATTCTGATGCATCCCCGATTTTGGGATATACTTAAATTAGTATATCACAGGATCTGGAGTTTGTCAAGAATTTCACAAGATATTTTCGCGGCAAGCCACTCTCCTGCACATTCCGTTTGCTGCAGCCAAAAATGTCAGAAGGCAGCAACGCACAAGCTTTATGCGATGTTGTCTGAAATAAATTTCCATAAAATGCAAATCACATCTGGTGTCAAACAAAATCCACATTTTTTGAACTTGAAATTTGTGCAAAACATATACTTCACAAGCAATGAAAAATATGTTATAATATACGAAGTGATTATTGTGCATTTCTGACAGAATCCAGATTTGTTTTTTCTTGGTATTCTGGCAATTAGACGGATTTTGTTGATAGTCTCCCCAAAAGCGATGCATAGAGAAAGAAGGAAACCTGACATGAAAAAGAACGATCCACCACACATTATCGGCGTATGCCTCTCCAAACTCCAAGAAGAATATCGTCTCCATTGCATCGATGCGATCAACCGCTATGCTGTTGCAAAAGGATACCGCCTTTTTATTTTTCATTCCAAAATCGATTTTTATCTTCCGCTTACTCCTACCGATACAGGAGAAATGTTCATTTTTCAGCTGATCAATCATGATATGCTGGACGCAATGATCATTTTCTCAGGCACAATCCTGCGGGAAAGCCTTTTGCAGAATATTGAAGCAAGCTGCCGGGCACACGGTGTTCCTGTTCTTTCTATGGACAAGAACCGGGAAGGCTGTATTAATTTTCGATTTGACTATTCCAATACTTTTGAAAAACTCTGCCGACATGTTGTTGAAGAACACGGCAAAAAACGCGTCTTTCTGATGGCTGGTATGAAAGACAACGATTTTTCAGAAGAACGTGTTGATGCATTCCGAAAGGTTATATCCGAAAACGGCCTTTCGCCGGAGGAATGCCGCATCGGTTACGGTGATTTTTGGGAAAAGCCTACTCTTGAAACTATGGAGCAGTGGTTTTTGGAAGAAAAACTGCCCTTTCCGGAAGCCATCATTTGTGCCAACGATTCCATGGCACTCACGGTCAGTCTGTTTTTGCAGAATCATGGCTGCCGTGTGCCGGAGGATTGCATTATCACCGGCTTCGACGGCATTATGCAGGCAAACTACCATGTTCCCCACCTGACAACCTGTACCCAGGACTATGACACCATGGGGCGTCTTTTGGTGGATACCGTAGAACGTCTGCGGCGCGGCGAATCTGTGGAATCGTCTTATACCGTTGACTTTCATATCCTGTATTCTCAGTCCTGCGGCTGTCATCGTACGGCAGCGATCAATGTCAACACAGCATTGCAGGACATTATGGATCAGCTAAAGCTCGCCAACGAACGTCAGGAATTAACCTGTCAGGTTCAATCTGCCGTTACCAGTATGGCATCTCTCTCGGAACTGCCGGAAGTCATCTTAAATAAATTCATTTTTCACACAATTGTATTCGCACTGAACGATGATCTTTTCCGTGCGCCGGAATTTGGCGAAAATCACCGAGAAAAAATGCCGTTCAGTGATTCTGTTAATGTGCTTTGCCAGCGATATTTCTGGAATCCGGAGGAGCCCTGCATCATTGCAAGAGACAAAATGGTTCCCAATCTTCCGAAGCTGCTGGAGAAGGAAAATCCCATTGTATTCTGTCCCCTGCACTTTGCAGATCTGTCCATGGGATACTGCGTTTTCCAGACAGACATCACCAACGAAGCCTATGAAAAAATGAACAGCTTTATGAATGCCATGGACTCTGCGCTGGGCATCTTCCATACGCAGCTGCACACCAAGTCTATCAATATGCAGCTGAAAAGCGCCAACAGTGAGCTGGAAAAGCTGTATGTACATGACCATATGACCGGGCTTCTGAACCGACGCGGTTTTTACCGCCAATTCTGGCAGCAGATCGAAGAGAGCCGGGGCAAAGATCTCAGCGTGGTTATTATTTCTGCGGATCTGGACGGACTGAAGCGTATTAATGACACATATGGACATACCGAGGGCGACAATGCAATCAGCACTGTTGGACGTGCACTGATGACAAGCGCTATCCAGGGAGAAGTCTGTTCCCGGTTCGGCGGTGACGAATTTACAGTAGCAGGTGTAATTTCTGGTGTAAGTGACAGTTATTTTGACAGCTTTCGCGATAGATTCCGGAATTATTTACAGCAGTACAACCGCATTTCGCAAAAGCCGTATCTTGTAGAATCCAGTATTGGCTTCTGCATCCAGCCCTTAAAAGATGATAATCATATCGACCTAGACCAAATGATCAAAATCGCCGATGACCATATGTACGAAGATAAAGTGCGGCGGCGAAAAGCAAGACAATAAAGGTGGTGACAGCATGAATGAAGAAAAAATCTTTTCGATTGCTCTGCTTTATGAAAATCAGGAAAATCTAAAAGTATTTCTCCAAAAATATTGCAGCAAAGATGTTGATTCGACAGAGTGGCTGGTAATGATCCATACCTGCTGTCACACCCCGGATGCCGCTTTTGCCATTGCACAGCATGTCCGTGCATTTCTTCCTCATGCGAAGATCGCAGGTACAAGTGCCTCCGCAGTGATTCACCACGGCACAATCTACGAAAACCGCTGCTTGCTGATCTTCACCCACTTTCAAAATACCCGGATCAAATGCGTCCCTCTTTCCTTTGCCGGAAAGACTCCAGAGGTATTAGCTGATGAAACTGCACAGCAGATCACGCCGGACAGCCGTGCAATGTTCGCATTTTTTACCGATCAATATATGCAGATGCAGAGCTGGCTGGATCGCCTGAAGCAGTTGGGAAAACAGATTCCTTGTGCCGGAGGGATGGTCTGCGTCAATCCATATGGCACATTTGTCTTTGATGAAAACGGCATCTATGAGAACAGTGTTTTGCTGTGCATCCTGAAAAGCAATGCACTGAATGTCTGGAATGGCACAATACGGGGCTGTGAACCATTTACAGAACTATTCACTATCACTGGCATAGAACAGGATGTGCTTACTGAGATCGAAGGACAGCCTGCTGTTTCATGGCTTCAAAAGGAATTGCAGGAGCTTTGTCATACAAAAAATGCAGTTCTGGACAATGATATGCTCCTGCATTTTCCGCTGCTTCTGCAAAAGCCGGGTATTCCCAGCCAATTTATCAATTTTTGCGAACCGCGAAATACGATCAATACTTATTCCAGTCAGCTGAAATCCGGTACAAAATTCCGCATGGCATACAGCAGCCCTCTGACAGCAGTATCAGAACTGCGAAAAATATGTGACGTGCTGGATACAATGCCGTGTGAAGTGATCTTCGCTTATCCCGGCATACTCCACCGCACCGTTATGCCAGACTGCACAGAATGGGAACTGCGGGTATTTCGCAGCTGCCGGATCTGCGGCATGTTTCTCTGCGGCGAAATTGGCGGTACAGCAAAGAATGCACAGATTTTTGTGGGCGCAAACGTGTTTTTTGGGCTGTCCGAATCTCAAAAAGACTATCTTCCGATCGATCATACTGCTCTGGAGGATCTACAGGGATTAGATACGGACTGGCACAATATCAATCAATATCTGAAACATTTACAGCAGTCTGCCGCTTCACAGCGCATTTTGCATCAGGAGAATCTCCTGCGATACAATACTTTTTTGGATAAGGAAACGGAGCTGGAAAATCTCGTGAAATTCAAATTTGATGACAGAAAACAGCGATACAATAAAATTTGCATGATCTCCATTGAAAAAGGCATTCTGATTTCCGGCCGACGTGGTTCAAAAGCCTGGAATCAATTGATGCGTGAAAATATCCAGAAGATGATTCGCACCCTGCATGATACAGAATTGTCATTCTATGACAATGATACCTGGTCTTTCTTCTTTGCCGCCGGTCCTGATTATCCGGATGACAAATTTCTGGCACAGGCTGAAATGGCATTTCATGAATGCGGCTATTATTTCAGTGATGCATTGAACATCACTGCAGTTAACATTTTCCATGTAGTCATCGGTGAGACGAATCTGCTGGAAAAGGTACAGCTTTGCATGTCCACCGTAGCCGATCACAATGCGCGTTTTTTCTTATACAACAAAGACAATGCCGAAACCATGAAAGCTATGGATGAAAAGCTGCACATGACCAATATCATCAGCGATGCGATCCTCTATGATCGTATTGTTCCCTATTTTCAGCCCATTCGTGACAACCGCACTCATGATATCACTAAATATGAGGCTCTTATGCGATTGTCTGACAAGGATCACAATATTTACGCGCCGGGACAGTTCTTAGAAATTGCCAAAGACTATCACCTATATTTGCAGCTGTCTCAGCTGATGATCCGGAAGGTTCTGGAACTGTTTCGCAATCGGAAAGAAACTGTTTTTCTGAATCTGTCTGCTTATGATATCAGTTCTCCCTCCAGCCGGACGATGCTCTATGAATTACTCGGTGACTTGCCGCCGGAAGCATGCAGCCGCATTACTTTTGAAATTCTGGAATCGGAGAAGATCCGGGACTTCAACGAAATGGTAAACTTTTTAAATGAAATTCGCAAATTTGGCGTAAAAATTGCCATTGATGACTTCGGAGCAGGCTTTTCTAATTTCACAGCAATTCTCCGCGTCAATCCGGATTTCATTAAGATCGATGGCGATCTTATTATCAACTGCGACAAAGATCCTATGAAACAGCTTTGTCTGCAAGCAATTTCAAATATTGCAAAGGGCATGGACGCTGAGCTGATCGCAGAGCATGTAGAAAACAGCGGTGAACAAGAAACAGTGGAATCCACCGACATCCAATACACCCAGGGCTACTATTTTTCCAAGCCCCTACCCTATCAGAATCTGGAGCAGGAAAAAAACTAAGACCGACAGAGCACAGTCGGCTTTCACACCGATTTTATCAAAATAAAAACAGGCTGTTGTACCGGAACATTGGTACAACAGCCTGTTTTATTGATATTATTAGTTTTATTAGTTATCACTGTCCAGTTTCAGCACGCTCATAAACGCTTCCTGCGGTACTTCTACCGAGCCGAGCTGACGCATCCGCTTTTTGCCCTCTTTCTGCTTTTCCAGCAGCTTTTTCTTACGGGTGATATCGCCGCCGTAGCACTTCGCCAGAACATCCTTCCGCATTGCCTTGATGGTTTCCCGGGCAATAATCTTGCCGCCGATGGCAGCCTGTACCGGAACCTCAAACAACTGCCGCGGAATATTCTCCTTCAGCTTTTCTACGATCTTTCTGCCGCGCTCATATGCCTTGTCCGTGTGGATAATAAAGGACAGGGCATCCACGATTTCGCCGTTCAGCAGCACATCCAGCTTTACAAGTTTAGATTCCATATAGTCGCTCAGCTCATAGTCGAAGGAGGCATAGCCGCGTGTGCGGGATTTCAGCACATCAAAAAAGTCATATACGATTTCATTCAGCGGCAGCACATAATGCAGTGCCACACGAGTATCATCCAGATATTGCATATCGACAAATACGCCCCGGCGATTCTGGCACAGTTCCATAACGTTGCCTACAAAATCTGCCGGTGTCAGAATTTCTGCCTTAACCATAGGCTCTTCTGCTTTTGCGATCACAGCAGGATCCGGATAATTGGTGGGGTTGTCAATATATTGTACCTCGCCGTTGGTCAGCGTAACGCGGTAAATAACTGAGGGCGCTGTGGTGATAAGATCCAGGTTGTACTCCCGTTCCAGGCGTTCCTGAATGATCTCCATGTGCAGCAATCCCAAAAAACCGCACCGAAAGCCGAAGCCCAGTGCAATAGAGGTTTCCGGTTCAAAAGTGAGAGATGCATCATTCAGCTGCAGCTTTTCCAGCGCTTCCCGCAAGTCACCATATTTTGCGCCGTCTATGGGATAGATGCCGGAGAATACCATGGGGTTGACTTTGCGGTAGCCCGGCAGCGGCTCTGCACATGGGCGGTCTGCGTGTGTAACAGTATCGCCTACGCGTGTGTCTCCGATGCTCTTGATCGAAGCAGAGAGATAGCCTACTTCACCAGTGCGGAGCACACCTTCATTTACCAAAGTATTGGTTGTCATATAGCCAGCTTCTACAATGGTAAACTCTGCACCTGTCGCCATAAGCTTGATGGTATCACCCACCTTTACCGTACCCTGCTTGACACGGATATAGATAACAACGCCTTTATAGGCATCGTAATAGCTGTCGAAAATCAAAGCCTGAAGGGGGGCGTCCGGATCGCCGACAGGTGCGGGGATATCTGTGACAATCTTCTCCATGACTGCTTCAATATTGATGCCTGCCTTTGCAGAAATACGCGGCGCATCCTCTGCCGGGATACCAATGACATTTTCGATCTCTTCGCAGACGCGTTCCGGATCAGCTGCCGGAAGGTCGATCTTATTGATTACCGGGACAACCTCCAGATCATGTTCAATGGCAAGATAAGTGTTTGCCAAAGTCTGTGCTTCAATTCCCTGTGAAGCATCTACCACCAGAATTGCGCCCTCACAGGCAGCCAGGCTTCGGGACACTTCATAATTAAAGTCCACATGACCCGGTGTATCGATCAGATTAAACACATAGGTTTCACCGTCTTTTGCCTGATAATTCAGACGGACAGCGCGTGCCTTGATAGTAATGCCGCGCTCCCTTTCAATATCCATATTGTCCAGAATCTGTTCTTCCATGTCGCGCTTTGCGACGGTGTAGGTTTGTTCCAGGATTCGGTCAGCCAGTGTGGACTTGCCGTGATCAATGTGTGCAATGATGCAAAAATTGCGGATGTGTTCCATCATGTTGTTCTCTCTTTCTCTCAGAGTTTCATTCGAATCAATTTATACCATGTTATATTATAATGTTTTTTCAAAAGATTGTCAAGAGCAACATTGCTCTGCGGCATATTCTCAATATCGATTACAATATTATTACAAGTCAGGCGGATTTCTTGTCAATCTGAAGCGAAAATGGTATAATAGAAACCGTGCGAAATGTACAATAAGCATAGAAAGAGGAAGAGCAAATGAAACTTGTGACATATTTACAGCAAGGAACTGAGTTTGTAGGAGCATTGACGCCGGACGAAAGCAGCATCATTCCGGCATCGGAACTGGGCCTGGATTTTGCGGATATGGCGGATCTGGTGATCCATATGACCGATGCACAGCGAGACCGTGCGGCGGCGCTTTTGACGGAAATGACAAGTGCCGCGATTCCGTTGGAACAGGTAAAACTGTTGGCACCGATTCCGCGTCCGGCAAGAGATGTGATCTGTCTGGGCGTAAACTTTTCAGAACACGCCAAAGAAAGTGTAGGCGTTATGGGAAAGGAATACGGCGGCGAGCGAAAGTATCCCATTTATTTTGCCAAGCATGTGAATGAAGCGGTTGCACCGGGAGACTGCATCAATGGTCATTTTGACATTGTAACGGATCTGGATTATGAGGTGGAAATGGCATTTGTGGTACGAAAAGACATCAAAAACGCCAAAGCAGAAGATGCAGCATCCTATCTCTTTGGCTATACCATTATGAATGATGTCAGTGCCCGGTGCATTCAGATGCGGCACAAGCAATGGTTTCGCGGCAAAAGTCTGGACGGTTTTGCACCCATGGGGCCTTGCCTTGTGACAGCAGATTCCCTTCCCTTTCCGCCGCATCTGGAGCTTACCTGCAAGGTAAACGGAGAATTGCGGCAGAAGTGTAATACGTCACTGTACATTCATGACATTCCCTATGTGATCGAAGAACTGTCCCATGCAATGATGATCCCAAAGGGCACGATCATTTCTATGGGAACGCCTGCTGGTGTAGGCATGGGATTTGTGCCGCCGAAATATCTCAGACACGGAGATGTTGTAACGTGTGAGATCGAGGGCATCGGCAAGATCGTAAATCCGGTGGAATAAGATATATATATAAATCTATTCACAATACTTTTTCGAGTGATGCATTGACAAATGTGCCTGGGTATGCTATAATAATTTATGCTGGTGTGCAGAAAGCACTTTATCTGGGTGTGGCGCAGTTGGTAGCGTGCTACCTTGGGGTGGTAGAGGCCGCCCGTTCAAGTCGGGTCACTCAGACCAGAAAACAACACGCAGTTCCGGGAGGTTTTCTGGAATTGCGTGTTTTGCTTTTTGCATGTGCTTTTGTTTGACGAACATTTTGACGAACATTTAGGGCAAACAGTAATTTTCAAATACACAATATTGGGTTTATTTGGCTTTGAAAATTGCAAAAATATTATTTATTGTAAAGTATTTGACAATATCGAAAATAAAACCGCCGGCAAAAGAAACAATGTCCGGCTGCAGCGACGGCATCGGACAGAGGAAAGGAACACATACTATGAATATTGTTTGTTTGGATTTGGAAGGCGTATTGGTACCGGAGATCTGGATTGCTTTTGCAGAAGAAAGCGGTATTCCGGAGCTGAAGCGCACCACAAGAGATGAGCCGGATTACGACAAGCTGATGCACTGGCGCTTGGGTGTGCTGAAAGAGCACGGTCTGGGACTGAAAGAGATCCAGGAGACCATCGCAAAGATCGACCCGTTGCCGGGCGCAAAGGAATTTTTGGACGAGCTGCGCGCGACAACACAGGTTATCATTATCAGCGATACTTTTACGCAGTTCGCAGGCCCTCTGATGAAAAAGCTGGGCTATCCCACCATCTTCTGCAACTCTCTGGAAGTTGCGCCTAACGGCGAGATCACCGGCTTCAAGATGCGCTGTGAAAACTCCAAGCTGACTACTGTAAAGGCGTTGCAGTCTATCGGTTATGAGACGATTGCCAGCGGCGACAGCCATAACGATCTGGCAATGATCCAGGCAAGCAAGGCAGGATTCCTGTTCCGCAGCACCGAACAGATCAAGAAGGATTATCCGGAACTGCCGGCATTTGAATCCTATGATGATCTGTTGGCTGCCATCAAAAAGGCACTCTGAGAAAGGCATTTTATGGAGTATCAAAGCGAACCAAACCGCATCTTTTGTACAGATGCAGCTGGAAAATGCGTGGCAGAGGTCACATTCCCGGAGACAGCGCCTGGTGTCTGCTGTATCGATCACACTTTTGTGGACGATACACTGCGCGGACAAGGTGTTGCAGGAGAATTAGTTTCTCGTGCAGTGCAGCAGATTCGGGAGAACGGACAACAGGTGACGGCAACGTGTTCCTATGCGGCGCATTGGCTGGAGAAACATAAGAGAGGGTAAGCAGCGCACGATGCGGCGGAGAAGTATTTCTGCTCCGCCCCCCGCGAGATGCCGATCATGTCAAAGGACGTTCCACATGCAACTGATCGTTTTGCTCTAAAAAAGTGAAAATTGTATCCCATGCCGGAAAAGCCTGGTGTGGGATACAATTTTTTATTTAACAATGCAGGTGAATCTCAAGATAGTTAGCTGCGCCTAACCAGTTTCAGGATGTTTGGTAAGAAATTTACAGAAAAATGCTTGATTCCTGTCGGAAGATGGTGTATAATAAGTTTTGTATGCGAATCGTATACAATGCCATATCATGAAAGGAGTTTGACCATGATTTATTCAAACGAAGTAAACGAAATGTGCTGCGTAAAGCAGGGCGTTCAGCACGGCGCTGCACCGATCCCTGAGGAAGCAAAGTGGGTAAAGGCAAAGGAAATTTCTGACATTTCCGGTCTGACACACGGTGTGGGCTGGTGTGCACCGCAGCAGGGCGCATGTAAGCTGACCCTGAATGTAAAGGAAGGTGTGATCCAGGAAGCCCTGGTGGAGACCATCGGATGTTCCGGTATGACACATTCTGCAGCAATGGCAGCAGAAGTTCTGCCGGGCAGAACCATTCTGGAAGCACTGAATACCGACCTCGTTTGCGATGCGATCAACACTGCAATGCGTGAACTGTTCCTGCAGATCGTATACGGCCGTACACAGAGCGCATTCTCTGAAGAGGGTCTGCCGATCGGCGCCGGCCTGGAAGATCTGGGTAAGGGTCTGCGTTCTCAGGTTGGTACCATGTACAGCACTCTGAAGAAGGGCCCGCGTTACCTGGAGATGACCGACGGTTATGTTACCAAGATCGCTCTGGACGAGGATGACGAGATCATCGGCTATAAGTTTGTAAACTTCGGCAAGATGATGGACTTCATCAAGGCTGGCGACGATGCAAACACTGCTTTCGAGAAGGCACAGGGTCAGTATGGCCGTGTTGCTGATGCAGTGAAGTTTGTTGACCCGAGAAAAGAATAAGGAACAGGAGGAAACAACCCATGGCATTATTTGAATCATATGAGAGAAGAGAAAAGCAGATTCTGGCTGTTCTGAAGGAATATGGCATTGATTCTATCGAGGGCGCTGCTGAAGTGACCAAGGCAGCTGGTCTGGATGTATACAAGATGGTAGAAGGCATTCAGCCGATCTGTTTCGAAAACGCAAAGTGGGCTTATACCGTTGGCGCAGCAATCGCAATCAAGAAGGGCTGCCGCAGAGCTGCTGATGCTGCTGCTGCAATCGGTGAAGGCCTCCAGGCATTCTGCATTCCGGGCTCTGTTGCTGACCAGAGAAAGGTTGGTCTGGGTCACGGTAATCTGGGTAAAATGCTGCTGGAAGAAGATACTAAGTGCTTCGCATTCCTGGCTGGCCACGAGTCTTTCGCTGCTGCTGAGGGCGCGATCGGTATCGCTGAAAAGGCAAACAAGGTTCGTAAGGAACCGCTGCGCGTTATCCTGAACGGTCTGGGCAAGGATGCTGCACAGATTATCGCTCGTGTAAACGGCTTTACTTATGTAGAGACCGAGATGGACTACTACACCGGCGAAGTGAAGGAAGTATTCCGCAAGTGCTATTCCAAGGATGCAAGCAGCCCGCGTGCAAAAGTTAACTGCTATGGTGCAAACGATGTTACCGAAGGCGTTGCAATTATGTGGAAGGAAGGCGTAGACGTTTCCATTACTGGTAACTCCACCAACCCGACACGTTTCCAGCACCCGGTAGCTGGTACTTATAAGAAGGAATGCATCGAAAAGGGCAAGAAGTATTTCTCTGTTGCATCCGGCGGCGGCACAGGCCGTACCCTGCACCCGGACAACATGGCAGCAGGCCCGGCTTCTTATGGTATGACAGATACAATGGGACGTATGCACTCTGATGCACAGTTCGCAGGTTCCTCTTCCGTTCCGGCTCACGTTGAGATGATGGGTCTGATCGGCATGGGCAACAACCCGATGGTTGGTGCGACTGTTGCTGTTGCTGTATCTGTTGAAGAAGCTGCTAAGGCAGGCAAATTCTAAGTAATTGCATGAACGATTCATGTAAATAAAAAAGGAAGCACTTCAGCTGAATTTCGGCTGAGGTGCTTTTGTATACGTCGATTTTCTTGCAGAGGGAAATTTTCCAAAACTCTGGACAATTTCAGGAATTTCTGGTATACTATAAAAGAACAAGAAACCCCATTTTGTAACAGGAGGAATTTCATATGGCAGTTTCAAAGGAGATCCAGGAAAGCCGAATTGCCTGGGCAAAAAGTGATGCAGCACGGGACGCAGGTCTACTCGAACCACGGAACATAAAAGCGTTTCGGAATGTCTGGTATGCAGATGACAAGGATAAGGCACATCAACTGGATATCTATAGTCCGGTATCCGGCGGTGACACGCTTCCCATCCTGATCAGTATTCACGGCGGCGGCTGGTTCTACGGCGACAAAGAACTGTATCGCCATTATTGTATGCATCTGGCGCAATTAGGATTTGTTGTAGTAAACTGCAACTATCGTCTTGCACCCGAACACGCTTATCCGGCAGCCATTGCAGATGTATGCCGGGTAGTGCGCTGGACGTTGGAAAACCGAAAGTATTATACCCAAAACAAACACTGGTTTATGGTGGGTGATTCTGCCGGTGCGCAGCTGGTGAGTCAGTATTGTATTCTGGCAGGCAATGCTGCATATCGGAAACAATTGGATTTCGTTACCTGTGACCAATTGCCGGACGGTGTGGCGCTGAACTGCGGTATCTATGATATGTCTCTGAAAAACGGCCACATTGATAACTATACCCATGATACCAACACAAAGCAGAAGCAATTGTTGAAGCAGGCTTTAACATATATGAACACCAGCTTCCCACCGGCTTATGTGATGACAAGTGTCAATGACGGACTGCGGCCGTGTACAATGCCGATGAAGAAAAAGCTGGAGACGCTGGAGATTCCTTTTGTTTATGCGGAATACGGTGAAGGGATGCCGTCAGACAGCCATGTATTCCATCTGAATCTGTATAGTGAAAACGGCAAACGATGCAATCAGGCAGAAGCTGATTTTCTGCACGGATTGATGCAGGAATAACAAGGGCGCAGGGCAACAGCGACAAGAAAGCGGATTACACGATTGGATTAAAGCAAAATCAGCCTGCGTTGTACAAGGATACCGAGGACTATTTCAAAGCATTTTCTGCTGATATTAACTGCACTGAATCTGGTTTCTCAAGCCCAGTATAAACGCATCAGCAAAAATCGGCTTATGTTCAGAGCCGCTCTCGAACCTACGCTTTTTCTTGATATTCTTTTTGCCCCTTCTTCCGTTTCTCCTCAAAAGTAAATGCTGTTGCCCTGGAATATACCGCAAAGGCACTTGCCAATCCTCCCCAAAATGTGCTATAATAAAAGCAACATTTTCAAGCAGGCGCAGTGCTGCCCGAAATCACAGGAGGAAAGCGTTATGCAAGATTCATACCGAAAACAGATTCAACCACTGGATGCGGATGCCATGCGCGCAGCAAAGGGGCGTTGGGATGCCATTGCAAAGCCGCTGCACAGTCTGGGGCGGCTGGAAGATATGGTCGTCCAGCTCGCCGGGATCACCGGTTCTGCGGCAATTGCGCCGCGCAAAAAAGCCGTTTTGATATTTTGCGCAGACAACGGCATTGTGGAGGAAGGCGTCACGCAGACCTCCCAGGCAGTCACCGCCACCGTCACCCGAAACTTTACCAAAGGCATCGCTTCGGTCAATGCGCTTTCCCGTGTGTGCGGCGCAGATGTCTTTCCCGTGGATATCGGCGTTGCAGAACCACTGAACTGTCCTGGTGTCATCGACTGCAAAATCGCGCCAGGTACAAAAAATTTTGCGAAAGAACCGGCAATGACCCGGGAGCAGGCAGAATGTGCCATCTCTGCCGGTATTGCACTTGTACAGGAAAAAGCTGCCGCCGGATATAATCTCATCATCACAGGCGAAATGGGCATTGGCAACACCACGACTTCCAGTGCAGTTTTTTCCGCACTGCATCATCTGCCGCCGGAAGAAGTGACCGGGCGCGGCGCAGGACTGTCTCATGCAGGGGTTCAGCACAAGATCCGGGTGATCCGGCAAGCTTTGGAGTTGCATCAGCCTGATGCGGACGATGTCCTGGATATCCTTTCCAAGGTCGGTGGATTTGACATCTGCGGCATGACCGGTGCGTTTTTGGGCGGTGCGCTCTGTCGCATTCCAGTGCTGATCGACGGTTTTATTTCCGCAGTCGCAGCAAACTGCGCGGTCAAGCTTTGTCCGCAGTGCCGGGACTATATGTTTGCATCACATTGTTCCAAAGAGCCTGCCGGAAGGCTGGCGCTAGACATGTTGGAGATGCAGGCATATCTGGACTGTGACATGTGTCTGGGCGAAGGCACCGGCGGCGTCATCGGCGCGAAGCTGTTCGATTTTGCGCTGGCAGCATACGGTGAGATCGCCGGCTTTGATGCAGTGGGCATCGCGCCCTAT
Source organism: uncultured Ruminococcus sp. (assembly GCA_934463425.1). GTDB lineage: Bacteria > Bacillota > Clostridia > Oscillospirales > Ruminococcaceae > Ruminococcus_C. The sequence continues at coordinate 35,328 of CAKSJP010000012.1, read as the reverse complement.
CAACCGCTTTAAGGAGAAATCATCATGGAATATCGAACAACTGACCTACAACCTGCAAAACGCTATCCCACCTATCAATTTCATGCCGTGACTGCGCAGAAGAAGCTGCCGCCGGAACAAGTTTTCTGCATCTGCGTCCTGGAGACACTGCGCTGGCTGCGCTTCCGTCTGAAAAAGTTTGACCAGCTGCCAAAAGAGATCTGTACGCCGGAGCCGGAGCAATTTGCCGATTTCTCTATGAAAGCACTGCATTCATTCAGCTTTTCCATGGGAATCAACGTGGATGTCATTTATCTGGAGAACCGCGGACTCTGGGCGTTTCATATTTCCGAGCCGGATGCCGGCGCAAATCCAGGCACAAAGCAAGCGCGTCCTGCGGTCAACGGCAGATTTTTTGAAACAGAGATTTCCTTTTTACTGCGCAAGGACTGCGTGGAAATCGGTGTACGCATCATTTGTTCGGAACCGTCAGCGTGCACTGCACCTTGTGAAGTATTCCGTCCTGCTGTGGTTCGCGCTCTGGCGCACAACACAAATGTGGGATTCCTTAAAAATGGCTTTGCACTGAACGGAAAGCCCATGGAGATCCGCAACAAAAGTGACTTTTCGCACTTTGAGCAACTGTTTCAGGCATCCGACTTTGACATGCCGCTGATACTGACCGCAGACAGCGGCACTGTGCAAAAGACGCTTTCTCTGGAAGACTTGCAGCTTCCGGATGTGACAAAGTTCTCCCAGATCTCCGCCGCGCTTCCGCTGAAAAATGATCTGCTGCAGTTTTCCGGCAGAAACATTCAGATGAACGAAGCGGAATCGGATTTCACCAAGAAAATGCGCGCGCAGCCCAACCGGAAAATAAAGCGGAAAACAGGCATCAAGGAGAAGTCCGGCACAGAAGCGGCAAAGGCAGAAACTACCGAAAAGCGTCCTGTATTCCCCTATGACTACCTTGCGGAAAAGCTGCTGGCATTTGGCGTGGTGTGCTTTGTTTCAGAAAACTGTCTGGAGGATTTTTCCAGAAAGTACAAGCTGCCCCTCGTTGCCGGAGATCTGCTGATTTTGAGACATGGTGAGATCATAGAACAGTATCACTATGCCCAATACGAAAAGAACATGCAGGACTTTGCGCATCAGCGAAAATTTGAGGTACAGCAGATGCTGCTGCGCAGCGCGTTCTCTTTTGGCAAGGTTTTGTTCTACTCTGACGCCAAGATTGCTGCATTGCAGGACAGTCAGGAGGAAAATCTTTCTCTGGAAGAGCGCTGCCGGTATTTGCAGGAGCAAAATGCAGAGCTGAAAAGGCAGGTACAGGCCTTCACACAGCAAAACACAGACATGCGGTTCAACAGCGAGCGGCTTCGCACAACGCAGAAACAGCTTTCTGCAGCGGAAAAAGAGCGGGATGACTGGAAGACCCGCTGTACAGCCATGGAAGATGTATACCGCATGCGGGAAAGCGCATATGAGACCTCTGCGCACCTGGTGAATTTTTATCGGGAAAAAGCGGACATCACCGCGGAATTTCCGTTGGAAAAAGATGACATCTTGCCCTGGGCAGAAAAGCGGTTTTCCGAAAACATTCTCTTTACCCAACGCGCCCGGAACAGTCTCCGGAAATGTGGCGGAAAGCCGAACTGCGCCATTCTCTGTGACGGTCTGCTCTATCTGGATGCCTACTCCCGTTTCCGACAGGGCGATCTGGATGAGGATACGCTTACACTTTATGCAGAGCGCTATTGCTGGAATATTACCTTTTGCGGTTCAGAAGCCCTCCGCGTCTACAATCACGACTATCTGGCACAAGCAGACGGGAAAAAGTATCTGCTGAACATGCACCTCAAATACGGTGTAAAGGTACAGGAACTGATCCGCATCTATTTTTGTTGGGACGATGCCCTTCAAAAAATCATTCTGGGCTATCTCCCCGATCATCTGCCCACCTTAAAAGACCCGACATAACAAATGCTCCCGGTATTCCTGAGCGGATACCGGGAGCATTCTTATTTTTCAAAAGTGTATTTCTGCACTATTCCGCCGTTTCACTGTCCGCAAACTGACTCTGATACAAATTCGCATAGAAGCCCTTTTGCGCCATCAGAGAATCGTGTGTCCCCTGTTCCAGGACATTGCCCTGATTCATCACCAAAATCCAGTCCGCGCTCTTGATCGTAGACAAACGGTGCGCAATGATAAAGCTGGTCTTTCCTGCCATCAGCTTTTCAAACGCTTTCTGGATACGCTGCTCGGTGCGCAGGTCGATGCTGCTGGTTGCTTCGTCCAAAATGAGGAACGGCGGATCGGTCAGCATGATTCGGGCGATGCAGAGCAGCTGTTTCTGTCCCTGTGACAGGCCGCTGCCATCCTCGGTCAGAATAGTGTCATAGCCCTTTGGCAAGCGCCGGATAAAGCCGTCGGCATAGGCTGCCTTTGCTGCTGCAACGATCTCTTCCCGTGTGGCATCCGGACGGCTGTAGGCGATGTTCTCCGCCACCGTTCCGGTAAACAGCCAGGTTTCCTGCAATACCATACCGTAGCAGGCACGGAGACTGTCTCGTGTCACTGCGGCGATATTCTGTCCAGAAATGGCGATCTCGCCGCCGTCTACATCATAGAACCGGAGCAGCAGATTGATAAGCGTTGTCTTGCCGCAGCCAGTCGGGCCAACAATGGCGATGCGCTGTCCGCGGTGAACATCCAGGTTAAAGTCAGTAATGAGCTTTCTATCCGGCACATAGGAGAATTTGACATGGGACAGCTGCATTGTGCCGTCGCAGTGTTCCAGTTCCGGCAGATGGCTGTCGTCCGATTCCGCCGGCTCATCGATCACGGCAAACACGCGCTTTGCCGATGCTACAGCGTTCTGCAATTCCGCAACTACGCCGCTGATCTCGTTGAACGGCTTCGTGTACTGGTTGGCATAGGTGAGAAAGCTTGCCAGCTGTCCAACGGTAATGACACCGATCAGCGGTACGTTTCCGGTTGCAGCCAGTGCGCCGCAGACACCTACAGCGGCGTAGATCAATGCGTTGACAAATCGTGTCACCGGGTTAGTGATCGAGCCGAAAAATGTCGCCTTTGCACCTGTCTGCTGCAGCTCGGTGTTGAATGCATCAAAGCGGTCTTCTGCACGGCGCTCATAGGTAAATGCCTTTACCACCTTTTGTGAACCGATCATCTCTTCTACCAGACCGCCCAGCGCGCCGCGGGCATCTGAGGATTTCAGATAAGAAGAGCGGGACATCTGGGTGATCTTCGCTGCCACCAGCAGAGAAATAGGCGTGAGGATCACCACCAGAATGGTAATGCGAACATTGATGGTCAGCATAAAGATCAGTGTTCCCAGAATGGTAAAAATACCAGTGACAAACTGGGTGAATGCCTGAAGAAAACCGTCAGAAATGATTTCCATATCTGAAACAGCTCTGCCGATCAGGTCGCCCCTCGCCTGTCCGTCAATATAGCGCAGCGGAACATGCTGTAAATGGGTAAACAGATCACAGCGCAAATCCCGGATAGTGTGCGCCGCCAGACGGTTGGTGCACAGGGACATGAGCCACTGGAATACTGCACTCACCGCAATGGTCAGTGCCAGTACAAGAATAACTTTCCACAGCTGCGGAAAATCGACTTCGTGAACTGCCACAACGCAGTCCACTGCCTTACCGATCAGAATGGGGACAAACAGAGAAAGTCCTGTTCCGATCAAGGCAAAGAACAGCATTCCCAGCAGTTCTTTGCGGCACGGTTTGGTGTATGATAAAATTCGCCGAATTACGGTCAGCATGACTTTCCCTCCTTTACTGCATCTGTGTGCGGTAAATATCCGCATAGACCGGGCACTGTTCCAACAATTCTGCATGGGTGCCATAACCCACGCATCTGCCGTCATCCATTACCAGGATGTGGTCTGCATGCTGAATGGATGTGGCACGCTGAGAGATCATGATCTTTGTCACGTCTCCCATTTTCGATGCCAGCTGCCGCCGCAGTTCCAGGTCGGTGGCATAGTCCAGTGCACTCATACTGTCATCCAAAATCAAAAGCTTCGGATGTCCGGTCAGTGCGCGGGCAATGGTGAGGCGCTGCTTCTGGCCGCCGGACAAGCTCCGTCCGCCCTGGGTCACCTTTGTCTCCAGTCCGTTTGGAGTCTGGCTGACGAACTCCCATGCCTGGGCAATGCGGCATGCCTCTTCCAGTTCTTCTGCGTTGGCGTCGGCATCACCCCAGCGAAGATTGTCCGCGATCGTACCGCTCACCAGAGAAGCTTTCTGGGGTACAACGCCGATCACCTTCCGGAGCGAATCCAGTGTATAGCTGCGGACATCCTCGCCATACACCCGAACTGTTCCCTCTGTGGTATCATAAAACCGGGGAATCAGATTGGCAACGGTACTCTTGCCGCTGCCGGTACCGCCGATGATGCCCAGAGTTTCTCCGGCGTTCAGGGTGAAGCTGATGTCCTGGATCGCCGCTTCACCGCCGCCCGGATAAGAAAACGTCACATGGTCAAACACAAGCGCCGGTACATCTTCCCTCACCGCCAGCGTCTCTGTACCGTCGGCGATATCCGATTCCTCTGCCAGCACATCCGAAACACGCTTTGCAGAAGCAGCCGCCTTGTTGAACGAGATCAAAAGCTCTGCCATACGCACCATAGAAAGCGCGATTTGCGTCATATAGTTGACGAAAGCAGTCAGTTCACCCTGCGTGAGGTGTCCGGTATCGACCCGGATGCCGCCGAACCAGAGTACAGCTACGATACCCATATTCATAATGAAAAATGAAGCCGGGTTCAGGATCGCGCCTACACGTCCCACTGCAATGGAACGCTTCGCAAAAACATCGCAGTCCTCCCGATAAGAGGCAATCTCCTCATCCTGTCGGGAAAAAGCACGGATCACGCGGACGCCGTCCAGATTTTCCCGGGTGTGCCGTGCGATATTGTCCAGTTTGCCCTGATTTTCGCCGTAGCGCGGAATCGTCCAGCAAGTCACGCTGTACAACAGCACGCCGATTACCGGAATGGCAATCAAAAAGATAATAGAAAGCTTCAGGTCGATCCGCATCGCCATAACTGCCGCACCGATAATCAAAAACGGGCAGCGTGTTGCAAGACGGATCATCATATTTAGACCGCTCTGCACGGTGTTGGTGTCACTGGTGATACGTGTAATGAGTGATGCCGTTCCGATACGATCCACAGTACTGTGCGACAGTGTATTGACATGACGATACAGCGCGCGGCGCAGTGCTGTGCCGAATCCATAGGCACACTTGGACGCATAATACTGACAGATCAGGGCAAATGCCAGACCGCATGCTGCCAGCACAAGCATAGCACCGCCCATCTTCCAGATGTATCCGGCATCTCGGTTGGCAATACCTACGTCGATCATTTTCGCTGTGACTAACGGCACGATCAGCTCAAAGATTGCCTCTAACAGTTTGAATACCGGTCCGAGGATGCACTCTTTCCAGTACCCTTTCATGTAAGGGAGCAGACGCTTAACACTGCCCTGCTTCTTTTGTTTCATAGAATCTCTCCTTATTTCCAACAGAATCACACATCTCTGTGCAGCATTTACTATTATACCCTATCTTTTCGGCAAATGCAAGCCGGCATTTGCTACATTTTTGTTATTCCAGGATAAAACGCATCTATAGCGGCAAATTTTTCCGTTTTTTCTGTTGCCTGTATAAAAAAATCCCTTTGGTACAAACTAGCATTGGAGGTGGTTTGAAATGAAAACCCAAACAAAATCAAGATCCAAATTCCGTGGATTCTACACAGCCCTTGCTCTGAGTCTGCTCATGATCGGTGCTGCCTGCGTCTTTGCGTATCGTCAGACCAGCGAGACTCTGGAACAGAACCTCAATTCGCTCACCGAGCAGATGGAAATGACCACCGTTGCTTCTGAAAAATATGAAGCGCCGGTGGCAGGGGTAAAAACAGATGTTGTCAAGGAAACCAAAACAACCATGACAACCGTTCTGTCTACGGCAGCAGAAACAGCCCAGACAATAGAGACCGCAGCAACAGCAAAAACAGAAACTGAAACGCCTGTGCATCAGCTGGCACCGCCATTAGCAGATTTTTCCATTCTGAATCCGTTCAGCGACGGTGAATTGGTGAAATCTGAGACCACCGGTACATGGCAGACTCACAACGGTGTGGATCTCAGCTGTACCGTCGGTTCTGATGTCTGCGCCATTGATACCGGCACAGTCAGCGAAGTGTGCAGTGATGCCCTATGGGGCTATACCGTCACCATCGACCATGACAACGGCATCACCAGCCGATACTGCGGCCTGGACGGCTCTCTGGAGATCCGAGAGGGTGACACGGTGCAAAGCGGACAAAAGCTGGGCATAACCGGTGCAAATCCCGATCTGGAAAGCGCATTGGAGCCGCACCTGCATCTGGAAGTGAAAAAAGGCGGCGCTTATGTAGATCCGACAGCATATTTTGGATAACTGCAAAATGGGACGATGCTTCCACCGTCCCGTTTACATACATTATAACTCTTGTGTAGCACGCTTTTCTGGCAGATACCAGTAGGAGTGAAAGCCATAGAGATACGTTTTCGCTCCTTTGGGCATCTGTATCAGCACATTGATGATATTGTAGTAATCTCCGATGCCCATCGGAATGGAAGTCGCTCCCAGCATGCCCAGGAATCCCAGCTGCGGAAAAATCAGATACAGCACGAACGGCACAAATCCAAATACCAGATTCGGCATCAGACTCATCACAATAAAACGGCTCTTGCTCATTTCTTCCGGAGCGACCACAAACAGCATCCCATTTTTCAGATTCGTGTAAATATACGCCTCTTCCCGGCAGCAAATGGCATGGATGAACTCGTGCGGAATCAGGCAGGCAAGCGCCACCAGAATCCCTGCCCAGTATATGTAAAAATGTTCCGTTATGGCATCAAAGCCGCCGCGGAGCACCACAATGGCATATGTCACGATCATAAGCGGCACGGAAAGCAGGTTCAAAATCAATCCGAATTTTTTGATGTCGTCAATTTCTCTGAATTTCACTGCATTGGGTTTGTGTTCTCCGTGAGGTAAATTTTCCTCGTTGCCGTCAAATTTGCCTTTCCAAGCGATTTTCATGCGTAGATTTTCTCCTTATTAATTGTAATTCCGGAACTGTTCCGGCACAGAGGTATCAAACAGCTCCCGGATCTTTTCCATGCTCCACACCTGATAGGAAGGCCCGGTACTGGACGAACAGTAGGGCAATCCATGCTGAGATGCCAGTTCATCGCTGTACATGCTGTAGGGATACAGCCGCAGATTGGATTCCCTCCCGTCATCATACTGGGTAATGACTGGTGAAACTTTAACGTCCTCGATTGTGACCGAGCCGTCTGCCTTTGCTACAATGTTGAAGTCCGCCAGTTCACCGATCAGATTCATATTGTCTGTCTGGGCAGAAATGAAATTTCCCAGCGAGTAGAACACAAAACCCTGGGTGCCGTCCGGACGAGTCAGATATTCCATCGTCTGTGCCACATGGGGATGTGTCCCGATAATGACATCACCGCCCCAGTCGATGATCTTCTGCGCCAGCGCCTTTACGCCGTCTGTTACATTATAAGTATCCTCTACACCCCAATGACAGGTGACGACCACTACATCCGCAATTTCCTTGGCAGCAGCGATCTGCTGCTGGATGAGATCTTCCTGGGACGTATAGATGATCTCCAATTCTGAGTTATTCGGCAGCGAATAGCCGTTGGTGTTCTCTGTATAACTGAGAAATGCCACTGTTTTTCCATTAAACTCTTTGGTACGGATATGCTGCATATCCACATAGTCCCGGTATACGCCGCATGCCAGGATGTCCGGATACTGCTGCATTTTCTGATCCCAGTAGTTGAGACAACCGTTCAGGCCGCTTTCTCCTTTGTCCAACAGATGGTTGTTGCACATGGTGATGACATTGAAGCCCATGTCCACCACAGCATCGCCCAATTCCACCGGCGAATTGAAGTTAAAGTTCGAGCCGGAAACTTCAAAGCCGTCGCCGCAGATCAGCGTTTCCTGGTTAATGATATTCAGGTCACCGTTGATGAGCGGCTTCACATTGTCATAACAGTAGTCAAAATTATAGCTTGTCCCATCCTGAGAATGTGCCTGGGCGCTCTGATAGACGCACTGCTGTACCAGATTGTCTCCCACGGCAACTACATGGATCGAGGTGTTTCCATTCTCATCCGTGGGCGAACTGGTTTCAGCTTCTGCGCCACTGTCCGTTGGTGCATCTGTGCTTTCTGCCGCGCTGCTGCCGGAAGCCGGCGCATTTGCCGGAACTGCTGCGCTGTCATTGATCTCATTGGTTTTGGTGCACCCAGCCGCAGTACTCAGCAGCATCGCACCCGTCAAAAGTGCGGCAAGCTTTTTTCCGCACAGAAAAATCGATTCTTTCATGAAAACGTCCTTTCTTCGACATAATCTCCCACCTATTATAGCATATCCTCAGAAAAAAAGCAATCCATTTTGCATCATTTTTTTCAAATGCGGCATACTGAAAGCAGAATGGAGGAGACCATCATGAAACAAAACCAAACCGAATGGCTGCTGAAACAGCCCATTGCTCCGGCGCTTTCTCAAAATCTTGCGCAGATTCGTACCATTGCAGAGGGTTCATCCGATCTTCTGGTCAACGAATTTGTACTCAGCGGACTGCCGGCAGCGCTGCTGTGCTGTGAAGGCATGCTGGCGACTTCGATCATCACAGAACTGATCCTCAATCCCATTACCAAAATCACGTTGGAATGTCCTACCGCAGCAAATGTCTTTGCTTACATTCAAAACCATCAGATCTATTCCACAGACCGAGCCGAAGCGAAAACATACGCTGATCTGTTTCGGTTTCTGAATTCCGGTTTTGCAGTTCTGGTGCTAGAAGGTGCTTCCTCTGCACTGGTGTTCGGAATACAAGGGTATGACAAGCGCTCTGTCAGTGAGCCATCCGGCGAAAACAATATCATGGGCGCAAAGGATGGTTTTATTGAAGTTGTCCGAGTAAACATGTCGCTTTTGCGCCGTCGAATGAAAACGCCCCAGCTAAAGCTGGAGTTATTTTCCAAAGGGACGAAAAGTCAGACTGACTTGTGTCTTTGTTATATGGCGGATCGTGTACCGAAACCGCTGATTCAGGAAATCAAGGCACGGTTAGACGAAATGGAACTGGAGTCTATCCTTTCCTCCGGCTATCTCCAGCCATTTTTGGAAAACCGCAGGGGATGCTTTTTCGACACCGTGGGAACAACGCAGAGACCAGATGTGATGTGCGCCAAGCTGCTGGAGGGCAGAGTAGGATTGCTCATTGACGGCACTCCTTTTGCTCTGGTGATCCCGAAGCTGTTTTGCGAAAGCTTTCAGACTATGGACGACTACTGTTATCGCCCGGCATATGCCACTCTGGTGCGCTGGATCAAATATGCTGCCTTTCTGGTAGCAATCCTGCTGCCGGCGCTGTATGTTGCTATTGCACTCCACCACCCGGAGCTGTTAAATCGTACGCTGCTGCTGATTCTGGCAGAGGCGGAAGAAAATGCCCCCATTTCTTTGACAGCAGAGGCGATCGGCGTCTTGTTAGTCTACGAGATCATACGCGAAGCCGGGCTGCGGCTGCCGAAAGCAGCAGGCGGCGCGGTCAGCATCGTTGCCGGACTGATTATCGGCGACGCAGCAGTTTCCTCTGGGCTCATCAGCACACCGATGCTGACAGTTACTGCCATTGCGGTGATTGCCGGATTCGTTGTACCCGACCTGGCGCAGAGCATTACTCTGCTGCGGCTGGCGTTTCTGCTAGTCGCCGGATTTCTGGGTTTGTTTGGCATCAGTCTGTTTGGCGCAGTTGTTCTGTTCAATCTCTGCGCCGGCGAAAGCTTTGGATTCCCCATCACAGCGCCCCTGGCGCCGCTATACCAAAAGGGATTCCGGGACACGATCACGCGCGTCAGCTTCCGCAAAATGCAGTCCGGCAATTTTACTGTGGAGGAATATCATGAATAAACTCCGTTCCAATCAGATCTTCGCCATCTTGTTGGTCAGCGCTGCCTTTCCCTTTCTTTGCCAAACAACTGCCTTTACGGTGGAAGGAATCTTCGGGGCAGCCATTGCCGCATTCGTACAGCTGCTGCTCTGCCTGCCTATGCTCTGGCTTTACCGCACTGATTTTTCCTTTTGTGATTATGCCAGAAGCCATTTCTTTTTGCCCTTATGCTTTGTGGTCTATCTGCTGTTTCGGGGTGGCATTTCCTTTGTGCAGCTGCAGGATACCGCACAGGAGATCTCACTTCCCTTTTCTGGAAAGTTTCTGGCAGCTGCTCTCATTGCTTTGGTTTGTTTGTACACCGTTTCTCTCGGCATTCAAGCATTGGCGCGGAGCAGCACTATGATCCTGGGAATCCTGTTTCTCGCGTGGATACTGATGGGAATTGGAGCGATTCCGCAAGCAGAGCCGCAAAACCTTTCCCTCTCACCGGATGACACCATCTGGCGCGGTTTTCTGCGGAGCATGAACACGGCAGACGAATTGCCTCTGTTGTTTTTACTGCTGGACTTTACGCCTCAAAAGCAATTTCGCCGCATTTTGCCCATCTGGGTGGGAAAATTTTTTCTCTGCAGCTATCTCTCTCTCCTGGGCATGGCGGTTTTGGGAAATCGCATGACACATGCAAATCATCCTTTTTTTGCTGTAATATCTGTCTCACAGCCTTTCAGTACGCAGCGCGTTGATGCTGTATACTTGTTGGTCTTCGTAATGCTTTGTGTTCTGCGCATGACACTGTTCACCGTTCTGGCAGCGCATTTGCTGCAGATCTGTTTTCCAAAGCTGCAATACGCCAGTACCATTTGCCTGCTGCTGATGCTGGGAATTTCCTGGGGAGTTTCGCTGATGACTTTGCCGGAATTTTTACCGCTGCTTCTTTTTGCAGTGCTGACAGTCATAATTCCGTCAGGTCTTCTGCTTTTACAAAAAAGGAGGACAGGCTATGCGCAGTAATCGTCGCATTATCACTGTACTGCTGTGTAGCGCAATGCTTTCTTGCAGTACCGGCTGTACAGCCACGCAAGTACGGGACAGAGCCTATTTGCAGGCAATAGAGCTCCGGACACCAGAAAATCCAGAGATACAGTTTCATGATTTTCATGCAAAAAAAGCTGTTTCTTTCAGCAGCGGCAAGACAATTTCTGAAGCCATTGAAAATGCAGCTGTACCGCTGGGGAAAAATCTGTTTCTGGGGCATCTGGAACTGATTGCATCCGCAGACCCGGTGTATGGCACGCAGCTGAACCAACTGATGCGGGACTATCGGCTTTCCCCTTCCTGCAAAGTAATTGGTCTTTCTGATGGCACAGTTCTGACTGAAACTGATACTTCTGATTTGATTTGGCAGATACGACAAGCAGAGCAGCTGGGAAAGCTGCCGGAAACTGATCTGTTTACCATTCTTCGAGAGTGGGACAGTGCGTCCGGCACCGCTCTTCTTCCTATAACAGACACGCATGCATTTTCCGCTGTTATTGCAGCAAAGGACAAAATCGTCACATCCCTGTCAGAAGATGCTGTCGAAGGTCTCTGTTGGCTGCGCGGAAACAATTATCCAGAACAGATCATCACTTCTGATGGAGAAACGTATGTGGTCACTTCTGCCAAAACGCAGCTTTCTGCGGAAGAAAAGCAGGGACGTATCTGTGTCACTATAACTATCAGGCTCCACGGCAATGGTGATTGTACTGCAGCTGCGAAAGAAATTCAGCGCGTTTGTCAGACAGCCATTCAGGAAACCATCACAGAATATCACGCAGATGTTTTTGATCTGGAAGCTTGTTTGTGGAGTCAGTGCTATGACTTTATGGTACAGTACAACTGGAACTCTGCTGCAGAACTGCTTGATTTTTCTGTCAAATTTCCATAACACAAAAAGGACGCTTCCGCCGAAACGGAAACGTCCTTCTTTATGCAATCACGCAATTATTTTTTTTGCCAGAAAATATTCGCTTACTTTGCAGCCTTCTTGATACGGTCTTCCAGCTTATCCAGCTGCTCGTACAGAGCTTCAGGAATATTGCCGCCCTTAGCCTTGATGTCTTCATCGTAGTATCTGCGCATCTCAGTGATTTCAGATTCCCACTTATCCATATCCAGCTTCAGCAGATCTGCAATATCATCAGAAGTAAACTGCTTGCCCTCATAAACCAGACCGTCAACATTGATGTCCTCAGCCTTCGGCTCATAGCCGATCGGAGTCTCAACAGCGTCTACAGTGCCTTCGCAGCGCTTGATGATCCAGTCCAGAACACGCATATTGTCGCCAAAGCCCGGCCACAGGAAGTTGCCTTCATCGTCGGTCTTGAACCAGTTTACGTTGAAGATCTTCGGAGCCTTGTCGCCCAGCTTTTCGCCCATTTCCAGCCAGTGTGCCCAGTAGTCACCTACATTGTAGCCGATGAACGGCTTCATAGCCATCGGGTCGTGACGCAGAACGCCGACTGCACCGGTAGCTGCCGCAGTTGTTTCAGAAGAAACTGCAGAACCCATATAGGTGCCGTGAGTCCAGTCGAAGGACTGATATACCAGCGGAGTGGTGGATGCACGACGACCGCCGAAGATGATAGCGGAGATCGGCACGCCTTCCGGATTGTTAAATTCCGGAGACAGGCACGGGCAGTTCTTTGCCGGAGAAGTAAATCTGGAGTTCGGGTGAGCCAGCTTACCGCCTTCTGCGATAAATTCCGGACCATTTACCTTCTTGCCAGTCCACTCGGTTGCATCAACCGGCGGATTCTTATCCAGCTTTTCCCACCAAACAGTATTGTCTGCATTGTTCAGCGCAACATTTGTGAAAATGGTGCCAGACTTTGTGCAAGCCAGTGCGTTCGGGTTGGAGTGATCGTTGGTACCCGGTGCAACGCCAAAGAAACCGTTCTCCGGATTGATCGCATACAGTCTGCCGTCCTTGCCCGGCTTCATCCATGCGATATCGTCGCCGACTGTGAATACCTTGTAGCCGTTCTTCTTGTAGCCCTCCGGCGGAATCAGCATAGCCAGGTTGGTCTTACCGCAAGCAGACGGGAATGCAGCTGTGATATACTTGGTCTCGCCGTTCGGCTTCTGAACGCCCAGGATCAGCATATGCTCAGCCATCCAGCCTTCGTTCTTACCCTGGAAGGAAGCGATACGCAGAGCGAAGCACTTCTTACCCAGCAGAACGTTTCCGCCGTAAGCAGAGTTGATAGACCAGATTGTGTTCTCTTCCGGGAACTGAACGATATAACGATTTTCCGGATCAACATCTGCCTTGGAGTGCAGACCGCGAACGAAGTCATTGGAGGTGTCACCCAGGTTTTCAAATGCCTGTGTACCCATACGAGTCATGATGTTCATGTTCAGAACAACATAGATAGAGTCAGTCAACTCAACGCCAACCTTTGCCAGCGGAGAACCGATCGGGCCCATGGAGTAAGGAATAACATACATGGTTCTGCCCTTCATTACGCCGTCATACAGCGGAATGAGCTTTGCCTTCATCTCTTCCGGATCCATCCAGTTGTTGGTCGGGCCTGCACCTTCCTTTGTCTTAGAGCAGATAAAGGTACGATCTTCCACACGAGCTACGTCGTTCGGAAGTGTGCGATGATACAGACAGCCCGGCAGTTTGTCCGGGTTCAGCTTGTACATCTTGTCATGGTTGCCTTCCGGCAGAGAAGTAACTTCTTCTGTCAGTGCATCCAACTGTTCTTTAGAGCCGTCGATCCATACAACCTGATCCGGCTTTGTCAGAGCGACCATTTCGTCGACCCACTGCAGTACATTTTTGTTCTTAGTCAATGCCATTGGTACTACCTCCTGAAATTTGCAGCAATCTCATTGCCTGCTTTCTTTGAGGAATTTTTTTCAAAACTCCCCATCACATTTATTATACCCAAATTCAGATGCTATGTCAAGCAGTTTCTGCAAAAACCCACTAATTTTCAGATTTAGTTCACGAAACAGAATCATCTGTTTTCGACTCGTGGACAAAAATTACGTCATGTGTCGGAAATTCCTCAGAGAACTCTCCCCTATAAAAACACATCTCTTCCGATTTTGCGGCTCTGTTACGGCTGTTTCTGCATAAAAACGGTATAGTATTGATCTAATGACAAAAAAGCAAGTCACACCACAGCATAACTTGCTTTTCAAATCAAAAATTATTATGCCGGGGCATCCGTTGCCGGGGCAGCATCTGTAGGCTGTTCTGCCGGTGCCTCTGTTTGAGCAGCAGTTGTTTCTTCCGGAGCAGTTGTTTCCGGAGGAGCGGTTGTCTCTGGTTCGGGATTATATGCATAGTAAACAACAATTTGATATTTATCATTCAAATTTATCGAATCTCCGGCATCCAGATCCACTGTCTGCCCGTTCTTAGTTACCTCAATACGGATCACGCTGCCATTGCTGTAACCTGAATTTGTTTCAGCACTCTCTGTATACGGAATATTCAGTTCTTCCAATTTTTCTGCATAAGAATTGTGCCCTGTCCCGGAATAAGAAGGGATTTCAACAGTTGCAGAGCCTTTGCTCACCTGTACTTTCACTTTTTTGGAAGAATCAAAGGTTGCTCCTACTTCATACTCCTGCCAGCAGATTTGTCCAACTGCATACTCATCACTGAATACCTCTTCTGCATCAAATGTGATCCAGGAGGCGTACTGTGTTTTGGCATTTTCAAAGTTTTTTCCAAGAAGTTCCGGCATAACGCTGTCTCCGACTGCAGTAGTCGTTGTGATTTCCTGTTCATCGGAAGCTGCAGTTGTTTCAGAAACAGCAGTTGTCACCTTTCCGGAATCCGAAGAATCTCCTTTAAACAGGTCGCCTGCCACAATAAAAACAACGATCAGCAAAATCAAAAGCAGAACAATGCCGACAATAATCGGCACCTTTAAGCGATCTACTGCGCCCGCTTTTTGCGGTGCTGAATAATCCTCTTCTTCCTGATAATCATCATAGGAATAATCATCTGAATATCCCGTATCATAATCCGGATAATTCTGGTCATCATACAATTGGGGATCGTTATAGTTGGAATAAGAAGGATCCTCATATGAAGCCTGGTCAGAATAAACCGGCTGACCGGAAGGTGCATAGCCGCCGTGAATTGTGTTCGCGTCTTCTGTGTGTTCATCAAAAAGCCGAGTCACTAATTCTGTCACAGTCTGAATCCGACTGGCGCTGTTCAGTTCCAATCCCTGCATAATGACATTAGAGACATGACGCGGAACATTCGGATTTAATATAGACGGTGCCACCAGATTGTCATTTTCCATTCGGCTGATCGCTGTCGGCGGCATAGAACCGGTCAGAACGCGATAAATTACAGCGCAAACGCCATAAACATCTGTCCACGTTCCCTGCCGCTCACTAACAGAATACTGCTCTGGCGCAGCATAGCCGCTATAGATCTCGCATCCCAGTTCAGTATTGGCAGTGCGCACTGCAGCAATGGAGAAAGCAGTCAGGATCAGATCACCCTTATCAGTAACATAGATCGTATCTGGAGATATGGCACGATGTACAACACCGGAATTATGCAGCAAGCTAAGCGTTGTCAAAAGCGGCGGCAG
Source organism: uncultured Ruminococcus sp. (assembly GCA_934463425.1). Lineage (GTDB taxonomy): Bacteria > Bacillota > Clostridia > Oscillospirales > Ruminococcaceae > Ruminococcus_C. Next base: position 19,698 of record CAKSJP010000012.1, on the reverse strand, counting down.
CATCCGGGACAACTGTCCCCATGTCAGCTCCCCTGCATTATCCTTTAAATAATCCACAAAGCGAACGCTCTGGACATATTCATCCACCACATAAGTCGTATTATTCTCAGCAAACAGATCGACAACTGTATTCACATGTACCTGACCGCGAAGGCGTGCCAGAGACTTATGCAATTCTGTAAATTCAGCCATCAGCGCTTTATATTGCGCCAGCCGCGCCGGAATCACACTGATTACCGGAGAGCCTGCCACACGATTGCACAAATTAGGCGGCATATACTCACGCAGATAGACCTTGCAGCCAATAGACTGATCGTAAGCCAGATAAGTAATCCCCTCACCATTGACAGCTAGCGCAACACCAACAATATAGCGATTATTTAATTGAGTCCCCGGGATAATGAAAGACGGGTCACTCGGAGATTTGTCGTAATATCCACAATTGGGGCAGACTCCGCCAGAAAACTCTGTGCGTTCCATGCAGCCATAGCATAATTTCCGTTCTCCCAAAGCGATACCTCCTGTTTTTTCATTCCGCATCTCTGCCGACGAAACTCTCGAAACATATTTTACACAAGTTGATTTCATTATCGATGAGAATTTCGTACCTTTTATTCTACCAGTAATACAGAATAATGTCAACTGTTTTACTTGAAATTTCACTTAGTTCTGTCTGAATTGTATCCATTTGTAATAATTTTGATACTATTTTTGCGCATTACAATGAGAGCAGACCTTGTTCCAGCATTTTCTGTGCTGCCAGCAAAATACCGATTTTTCCGCTGGTATATGTCATTCCGCCCTGCATCCATACAGCAAACGGCTCGCGAATCGGTGCATCTGCGGAAAGTTCAATGGAAGCGCCCATTGTGAAAGCACCGGCTGCCATGATTACCTTACTGGTATAACCAGGCATATCCCATGCCTCCGGCACAACAAAGGAATCTACCGGAGAGCCCTGCTGGATGCCCTGACAAAATGCGGTCAGATGTGCTTCGTCTCCCAGGCAGATCGCTTCAACAATATCGCCGCGCACCGTTCCGATCGGCGGATGGCAGGAAAAGCCAAATCCGCCGAACAGAGAAGCTGCAAAATCAGCCGTTTTCAACGCGTTTGCAGTTGTATCCGGCGCGTGGAAAAAGCCAAGGTACAGTTCACGGTTCATATCCAGGGTACAGCCCACTTCTTTTCCCATGCCAATGCATGTAAGGCGTTCTGCGCACTGCTGCACATAGCGTTCTTTTCCGGCAATATAACCGCCGGTTCTGGCAATGCCGCCGCCCACATTTTTGATCATAGAGCCGATCATCAGGTCGCAGCCCACTTCTACCGGTTCGCTTGTCTCTACAAATTCGCCGTAGCAGTTGTCCACCATGATCACGGCATCCGGATTTGTACTGCGCACCAGTTCTGCCATGTGCCGAATCTCTGCCACCGTCAGTGCCGGCCGGAGTGAATAGCCGCGGGAGCGCTGAATATACGCCACCTTTGCGCCGCGCACCGCTTCGGGGATCTCTGCATAATTCGGCGTACCGTCTGCTGTCAGGGCAACTTCCTGATACTTTACGCCAAAGTTTTTCAATGAGCCGCTTTCGGTATCATCGTTTAATCCGATAACCCCTTCCAGGGTGTCATAGGGTCTCCCGGTCAAGGAAACCATGGTGTCGCCGCTGCGAAGAATCCCGAACAGCGCTACGCTCAGCACATGTGTTCCGGAGACAAAATTGTGGCGCACCAGGGCATCTTCTGTATGGAATGTTGCTGCAACGACTTTGTCCAGCACCTCGCGGCCCTGGTCTCCGTAGCCATAGCCAGTTGTACCGTAAAAACAAGGCTCGCTCACGCGGCTTTTTTGAAAGGCAGCGAGTACCTTTGCGCCGTTATAAGCGGCATTCTCTTCAATGCGCGCAAAATCCTCCCGGCACCGCTCCTCTGCAGTTTCTGCCGCCTGTATCAGTTTCTCATCAATGGGGAAAAATTCCTGTATCCGCACTTTTTACAGCGCTCCTTTCTCTTGCTGTTCCTTAGGCACATCCTGCCGTTCCAGTACATATTCCGATTCGATCTCCTGAAAGCCGATCTCCCGATAAAAGCTGATGCGAATGTCCAGCGCATACAGCACGGCACGTTTTCCTTCCTGCGCCAATTTTTCAGCGACCCAGCGAAGGAAATCACGGGCATAGCCGCTGCCGCGCTGTGCAAGCTTGGTTGCGACCTGTCCCACCAGGACATTTCCCTTCCAGTCATATACCATCGTCAGCGTGGAACTATCTTTATAAGTCAAGACCTTACTCATTCCGTGACGGCAGCGATGTGAAACATCCGTCAGCCAAAGAGAATATTCCAGCAGATTCGGGAAGCCCTCCTGCAAAATATGATAGACATCCTGCAACTTGGGGTTTTCATTGACCTCCGCCGGACAAAACGCCTGTGACGGTGCAGACGGTGTCAGCTGAAATGTGGCGCGGTGAAGCTTCTGATAATTGGGAATCTGTGCCAGAACTGGCAAGAGCGATGCCGGGCATTCGATCCGAAACGGCAAATGCATTGCTGTAAATGCACAAATTTCTTCCGCCGGAATCTCTCCGTCTGTACAGATCAGAAGCGTGGCGTTAAACAAAAACAGCCATCCAGTGCCGCCGCAGCCGGTCACTCGAAAAAAACGGCAAAAGTCATAGCTGCCGCCGTAAGCTTTTTGATAAGCAAGTATTTGTCTTCCCCGCCAGCTCTGTTCCAAAACGGCAGTTTCTTCCGGAGAAAACGCAGTGATCTGTTGTATCATAAAAGTTAAACTTCTTCCATTATGGATTTTATCAGCATCGGCAAAAGCGTCATGCATGCATCAAGATCTGTCAGATCTGCGAAGCAGGACGGCGAATGCAGATAGCGGCAGGGCAGAGACACCGCCAGTGTCCGGACACCGCCGCGGCTGACATGAATTGCACCGCTGTCATTTCCGCCTGCGATCCGCGACTTTGTCTGGCAGGGAATGCCGGCAGCTTTGCAAACAGAAAATGCCAGCTGATATAATTCTCGGTCATAAATTGTGCTGCGATCCATGAAAGAAACCACGGGACCACCGCCCAGGCAGCAGACCTTTGCATCCTCTTCTGCGCCGACAATATCCGCCGCAGTTGTGGCTTCTAAGACAAGAGCAAAGTCCGGGTCTACGGTATATGCCGCCGCTTTGGCACCGCGAAGTCCGATCTCCTCCTGTACCAGAAATGCCGCTGTAAAATCGTATGCTGCATCCTGCTCCAACAAGTTCAGCAGCATGGCGCATCCGGCACGATCGTCGATTGCCTTGCTGCATACGCAAGTTTCTCCCATTTTTGTAAAGTTGGGCATGAAGTAAGCGTATGTTCCCTCTGGTGCAGTGTTTCTGGCTTCTGCGGCAGAATCTGCGCCAATATCCAGAACGAGTCCGCTCCATTTGGGAAGCGCTTTCTTTTCTTCCGGGCTGAGCAGATGTATCGGTTTAGCGCCGACAACGCCTGGAATATGCTTTTCTCCTACCCAGACTTGTCTGCCGATTGCAACAGAGGCATCCACGCCGCCCACCGGCTGTACACACAGTGTGCCGTCACTGTTGATGTGTGTCACGATCATTCCGACTTCATCCATATGTGCGCTGACCATCAGCTTATGCGGCGCACGCTTTTGACCGCGTTTTTCCACCAGCAGATTGCCGAGCGGATCGACAGACCAGGTTACGCCGTCCAGTTTGGCAAGTTCCGCGATCAGATAGCTGCGAACTGCATTTTCATCGCCGGACGATGCGCACAAATTACAGAGCGTTTCAAAATGCTTCAGCATACTCCGCACCTCCTCAAATAAGCCGCCAGAAGTTCTCCGGTCTGTTTGACATCAGACAGCGCGATCACCTCTGATGGTGTATGCATATAGCGAAGCGGAATCGAAACCGTTCCGGCGCAGACGCCGCCCCGTGTAACAGAAAAACGGTCTGCGTTGGTTCCCGTCATGCCGGACATCACTTCCGGCTGCCACGGGATCTGCTCTGCTTCCGCCGCCGCGATCAACGCATTTGTGACATCCCGGGAGAGCGAAGGCGAGATGCCGATCATAGAGCCGCCGCCCATTTTTCCGCATTTTGTCGGATCGTCGCCGTGTCCCAGTGCAAATGTCACGTCTACGGCAAGGGCAATATCCGGGTCGATGGTATATGCGCCGATCATTGCGCCGCGCTCACCGGTCTCTTCCTGTGTGGAAAACAGCACGGAGCAGCTGCACGGGAGGGCTTCACCCTGTATCAGAGACAGCGCGTAAAGAATCGCTGCAACACCGCAGCGGTCATCCAGAGAGCGTCCGGAAACGCGATCGTTTTCCAGTGCCACAAACGGCATTGCAAACGAAACCGCATCGCCCGGTGATACGATCCCCTCCAGTGCTGCCTTGGAATATCCGGTATCGATCGCGATCTCCGCAACGGATAAAACGTGTTCCTCGCCGCCCTGCAGGTGCGGCGGAATGCAGCAGATCACACCGGGAATTTCTTCTTTGCCGTGAATCAGGACACGTTGTGCCGGCATCAGACGCAGATCAAGTCCGCCCACATTTCCGACTCGAAGAAATCCGTCTTCTGTGATCGCAGTCACCAGAAATCCTACCTGATCCATATGCGCATCCAGCAGAACATGGGGCTTTCCCGGACGGCGTTCTCCCAGCGTTCCGAGGACGTTTCCCTGGCGCTGTTCTACGCTGTCACAATACGGCTTCAGAAGTTCCTGCACTTTATCTGCAATGCCGCATTCTCGTCCGGAAACGCCAGAGACTTCTGTCAGCTGTCCCAACAAATTGATCCAATCCATCGTTAGTGCAGCTCCTTTACCAGGTTTTTATAGTGGATTCCTCTCATCTCAAAATTCGGGTACAGATCGAAGCTTGCACAAGCCGGAGACAGTGTTACAATATCCCCTGCTTTTGCCCGTTTCTGTGCTTCCAGAACAGCCTCTTCCATAGAGCCGACGTGCACCAGTTCCGGCGCACCCTCCTGATAATACTGGCTGCTGCGGATAGCCGCTTCGATCTTATCCGCCGTCACACCCATCAGCAGTACCAGCTTCACCTGCTTGCAGACGGTATCTGCCATGGGTTCAAACGGGATCTTCTTATCATAGCCGCCCATGATTACGATCAGCTTTTGCTGGAAAGAGCGCAAACCTGCCAGCACGCGTGTAGGACTGGTGGCAATGCTGTCATTGTACCATTTTACGCCGTTGAGTTCCCGTACAAATTCGATGCGATGCTCTACGCCGCCAAAGTTCTTTGCAACATACTGAATTTCTTCAATGGAGACAACACCCCATACCGCATTGACTGCTGCCAGGTAGTTTTCCACGTTGTGCATGCCGGGGATACGAATATCATTCTGATGGACGATAGGCGTATCTTCTCCGTTTTTGGTATAGCACAGCATGCCGTCCTCGCGAAGGTAAGTACCGAACGCCGGCTTTGTCTGACGGGAAAAAGTCGTCAGTGTTCCGCGTACCATAGATGCCAGTTCCATGGTAGGTGCATTGTCCTGGTTCAGAATGGTTCTGGAGAATGCATCCTGGTGTGCCAGAATATTTGTTTTTGCGTAGATATACTCTTCCATTGTGCCGTGCACATCCAGATGGTTCGGTGCAATGTTGGTGATAACGGCAACATCGGGAGACTGGCGCATAGAAAGCAACTGGAAGCTGGAAAGCTCTACCACTGCCACATCGTTTTCCCGGATCTCTTCGATGATCGGAAGCAGCGCGCGGCCGATATTTCCGCCCTTATGCACCCGGAATCCGGCGCGGGAGAGAAATTCTGAGATCAGCGTTGTGGTGGTGGTCTTGCCGTCCGAACCGGTTACCGCATAGATCTTGCAGGGGCAAAGAGAGAAAAAGACTTCCATCTCAGAAGTGATCACAACGCCGTTTTTCCGCGCTTCCTGCAGCTTTGCATTATGATAGTACATGCCGGGAGAACGGAAAACAACATCATAGTCTGTCAGAGCGTCCAGATAGCTGTCGCCCAGGCAGAATTTTACGCCCAGTTTTTCAAATTCTGTATAGGTCTCTCCAAGCTGTTCCCGGCTCTTCCGATCCAGTAGCGTTACATCTATGCCTTTTTTTCGGAACAGCCGAATGATATCTCCGTTTGTTACGCCGGTGCCGATAAATGCAACGCGGCTCTTTTGCATGGTTTCAAAAAAATGTGCAATATTATGCATCGTAATTCCTCCTGTTCTGTATGGACAGAACAGCAGGCACGATCAATTGGACTCGTGCCTGCTGCAATGTATTCGTCTCACAAAACCTATCGCGTACTCTTATTCAGCGCTTTTGCTGTCCTTCAGGAAATCGTTCATGGTAACTTCTACGCGAGGATTTCCGTCAGAGTCATCGTCGATCATCTTCACCTTTTCCATCACGATATCAGTCGTCGGCGCAGACTGTGCACCGTCGCTGCCCATGGAGCGCTCGATCTCCAGGAAGGAATCCACAACGTCCATGCCCTCTGTCACCTTTCCAAATGCGGCATACTGCCCGTCCAGAAATGTATCGTCATCTGAATAGCAGATAAAGAACTGGCTGGACGCGCTGTCCGGATCACTGGAACGTGCCATAGACACAACGCCTCTTGTATGAGAGAGAGAGTTCTCCACGCCGTTCTGAGAAAATTCGCCCTTGATGGTTTTTTCGCTGCCGCCGGTGCCGTCGCCCTTCGGGTCGCCGCCCTGTGCCATAAAGCCTTCTACCACGCGATGGAACTTTAAGCCATCATAGAAGCCGTCCTTCACCAGGCTTTCAAAGTTTTCGCAGGTGATCGGCGCGACATCCGGATACAGCGTGATTACGAACGAATCTCCGGATGCATCTGCCGAACCATCCGACTTTTTAGAGCTGCAGGCGCCGAATGTTCCCATCAGAAGTGCCGCACTGATACCGAATGCCAGAATTTTTAATCCACGTTTTCTCATATTTCATTTGCCTTTCTTTACAAGACCCTGCCTCAGATCAAAGGCTGAGCCGAATTCTTAGAGCATCCACCTGAAATGTGTATTGTCATAAGCTTTATTATAGCATATTTCATTTGGAAATGCAAGGATTTTTTCGCCGCAGGCGCAACGATGCCATGTTATGCCTCTTCGTCAAGATCCTCCGCTTCATCCGGCTCGGACGGCGAATGCAACTGTTCTGCAATGCGTGCAGTCAGACCGTTGATCTCTACCGCCGGATCATCCAGGTCGATCAGCAGGTAACGTCTGCCGTTTACGCACTGTGTCCGCACCTTATCGGTCGCGTCTTTTCCGATGGAGACCGTGATGCCGTCCAGACTGATGGTGGTTTTGTTTTCAATCAGATTGTTGACGGTGATCGGCTTGTTCTGGGTCGCCTCCCGATATGCCATCTGCATCTCTTCCGCCCGCTCCTGGCTTACGCCGGAATCCAGGAGAATATCACGCACATGGATGTCATCCACCACCGGAAGGTCTGGCTCATTGGCATACTCTGCCGCAATGTCCCGCAGTTTTTCGTTTACTCCGGTAATCACGGAATAGCTGAGTTCGTCAGATACGATCTCCTGCATCATACCCTGAAAGGTTTCCTTCTGCTCCTGTGCTGTGCGATTAAACGGACATCCCAGAACATTTTCCACAATGCTGATGTTTACATCTTTCGGCTTATGGGCAGAATACAGCACATGGTTGACATCCGGCCCTCTTCCGGTAAATGTGGGGTAGAGAAAGCCGTCTGTGGGAATCTCTGCGACAATGCGGTCGTAGACGCTCTTTTTCTCAATAGCGTTTTCATCCTCGTTATAGATCAGGCCGTCTACGCGAACCTCCACCGGACAGATGGCTGCCACAAGGAAGCGATAGTCATGGCTCTGATACGGATCCAGTTCATCGCTCTTGGATTTCTGGAAGACAGTATAGGTACAATGTCCGATCAGGATCGCGTATGTGGAAACATAATCCATATTACGAACGATCTGCTCCATCAGGTTATTTACCGCGCCCTCTTCCTCCAGCTTTGTATTTAAGGCATCATATAAAATAGACTGGCTGCCGCCCTCTTCATATGCCTCTTTCGGAAACTCGTATTCCAGCAAGCCTTTTCCCAATGTTCCGGCGAGAACCCGTTTCAGAGTTGCCATCAGGCAGTCGCTTTCTTCAGAGGGGATATTGTGATACGCGCGGCTTGTCTGACAGCGGATGTTCTTTTCACTGTCTACAAATGCCGTCGCCACCTGATTCAGGACAAAGAGATCACTGGTATCGGAAAAGTTCTTCCGAATCTCAGAGAGTTCTTTTTTATTCATGGCTGCTCCTTTCTAAGAATCCGTCTTCACAAAACACATGTATACGCTTGTGAAGACAGGTTCTAAAGGCAATGCCGCACAAAATCCGCCTGACGGCTTTGCCTAAAATCTATCTGATATTTTCTGCTTCTCATTCTCCCTTTTGAAACTGCCGCAGTGCTCTGGCAGTTTCTGCCACCGGCAGTCCCACAACGCCGTAAAAGTCGCCCTGGATCTTCTGCACCAGCAGAGCACCGTATCCCTGTATCCCATAGCCGCCGGCTTTATCCAGCGGTTCATTGGTCGCAACATACTGCTGTATCTGCGTCTCGGAAAGCGGATAAAATGTCACTGCGGTATCCGTCTGAAAGGAAACGATGCGCTCTCCCTGCACGATCGCAACGCCGGTGATGACATGGTGCGTTTTTCCGGACAGCATCCGCAGCATATCTGCCGCACGCTCTGGTGTGCCCGGCTTTCCCAGGATGGTATTCTCTAGCACCACCGTCGTATCAGAGCCGAGGACGATGTCCGCCGGGTGCTGCTTCGCGACGGCAAGCGCCTTTTTCCGCGCCAGGTACTGTGCAGCCTCCTGCACAGACAGCATCGGCGGCAGAGACTCTTCTACAGCTGCCGGAACAACGGTAAAGTCTTCCGAGATCAGCCGCAGGAGTTCCTGCCGCCGCGGTGATGCAGAGGCTAAGATCAGCCCCATCAGAGAACATCCTTCGGGTCGTACTGCGGTTCTTTGTAAATATGGCTGCTTTCGGTTACTTCCTTCCGAAATTCATCCTGCCATTCCAGCGGTGTGAAATCTTCTACGGCAACGGAAATATGTTCCGGATTGCAGCCGATCGCATCTACCAGTGCGGCAGCCACTTTATCTGCTGCCAGTTTCTTTTGTTCGTCCGTTCTGCCTTTCAGCATTTTAATTGTGATATGCGGCATTGTTAAGTTCCTCCCTGCATTTTCAATACGCGCCGGATTTCTTGATCTGAATCCGTTTCGAGCAATGCTGCACCGGGAACCAGATTCCACGCTGTCTTGAACAGCATTTGTGCAGCATCATTGAAAGCGATACTGTTTTCGAGCAGCACTGCATTGGCTTTGTACAGTGCAGTTTTTATTATATCATATTTTTCCTTAGATTTCAAGCTAAAATTAAAAACAGCCACAAAAAACGCAGTGTAAAACATTTCTGCAAAATTCATTGACTTTCACGCTGAAATCTTGTATAATAGTTAAAGTGTGCGTTCGTCGCACTTTTGGCGATCTTTCTTGATAAAGACGCTCAAAAGTTATGAAAAGTGCACATATGCCCTAATTATAAGAAGGAGAGGACAACTCAAAATGCAAACGAAACAAACAAGTGCCAAAAACAGTTTTGGCTCTAAAGTAGGTTTTATCCTGGCAGCTGCCGGCTCTGCGGTCGGCTTAGGAAACATCTGGCGTTTCCCATATCTGGCCGCGAAATACGGCGGCGGCATTTTTCTGCTCGTCTATCTGATTTTTGCAGTTACATTTGGATTTGCACTGATGGTAACGGAGATCGCAATCGGACGAAAAACCGGGAAAAGTGTGATCCAAGCTTATTCCGACATCAATCCTCGTTTTAAACCTCTGGGATGGCTCGCGGGAGCAATTCCTGTGATCATACTCCCGTATTACTGCGTCATCGGCGGCTGGGTATTAAAATATCTGACTACCTTTGTTTCTGGTGCCGGAAAGACCTCTGCCGGAGACGGAACGTTCTTTTCCAATTTTATCAGCCACGCCGGTGCACCCACCTTGTTTTTTGGCATTTTTATTCTGATCAATGCAGTTATTGTTATGCTTGGTGTACAGAAAGGCATTGAAAAAGTAAGCAAGCTCATGATGCCCCTGCTGCTGCTTCTGATTGTCGGAATCAGTATCTATACATTAACACTCCCGGGCGCTTTGGATGGACTAATTTATTACATTAAGCCGGATATTCACGAATTTTCTATCAAGACAGTCATTGCTGCAGTGGGACAGCTGTTTTATTCAATGTCTCTGGCAATGGGAATTATGATTACGTATGGCTCCTATATGCGCAAAGAAGACAGTATAGAGAGCTCTGTCCGGCAAATTGAAATTTTTGACACTGCGGTCGCATTTCTTTCCGGACTAATTATTGTCCCGGCAGTATTTGTTTTTTCCGGCGGAGACAAGAGTGCATTAAATGCCGGTCCGAGCCTGATGTTTATTACATTGCCAAACGTATTCCAGGATATGGCCGGCGGTCAGATCGTTGGCTCTGTCTTTTTCATTCTGGTTGTACTGGCAGCCTTGACTTCTTCTATTTCGCTGATGGAAACTGTTGTTTCAATGGTTGAAGAAAAACTCCATTGGAAGCGGATCCCCTGCTGCCTGCTTGTGGCCGGCGTTTCGTTTTTGATCGGCCTGCTCTCCATCTTTGGTTATAGCATCTGGGCTGATTTTACAATTTTCCGCATGCAGTTCCTAGACTTCTTTGACTATATCAGCAACAACATTATGATGCCTATTGTTGCACTGATGACCTGTATTCTGATTGGATTTATTGCCAAAACCACATATGTGGAAAATGAAGTAGAGCGAAATGAACATTTTCGTGCCAGGGGTATGTATCGCATTATGATCAAGTTTGTCTGCCCTGTCTGCATGCTGCTGATCCTGTTTTCTTCCCTGTTCCTGACACTGTAAAACGGTCTTCCCGAAAATCACCGCCTGATAAAATCCCCTTAGAGTAGACACAAAAACAAAAGTGTGAAAACTCTAAGGGGATTATTATCTAGATAGATTTACAATATAAGTGCAACACAAAAAAGAATGACACATAAAGCCACTTGTGTTATAATATGGGCGTCACCACACAACGGATTGTGCAGGATGTTCCCTTTTCAGACCTTCCATCCGGCTGCCTGCTTACGCTCCACCACAAAGCGGCGATAAAGTCCGTCCGCAGCGACAAGTTCGTCATGCGTACCCTGCTGGACGATCTCACCGTGATCAACAACAAAGATCCTGTCTGCATTTTGCACCGTTTTCAGTCGATGGACGATCATTATGACTGTCTTATCATGGGTCAGCTCAGAAACAGCCTCCATCAGTTCTTTCTCGTTCTCCGGGTCAACATTGGCGGTGGCTTCGTCGAGAATGATAATAGGTGCATTTTTCATAATGGCACGGGCGATGGAAATACGCTGACGCTCACCGCCGGAGAGGGTTGCGCCGCCCTCGCCGATGACAGTATCAAAGCCGTCCGGCAATGCCATGATAAAATCGCAGCACCGTGCCTTTTTTGCTGCGATCTTTACTTCGTCCAGTGTCGCATCCGGTCTGCCAAAGCGGATATTATTGGCAATGGTGTCTGAAAACAGATATGTCCGCTGGAACACAAAGGAAAAATTGCGAATCAGGCTGTCATAGCTGTATTTCCGCACATCCCGTCCGCCAAGACTTACGCTGCCAGATTGCACATCCCAGAACCTCGCCATAAGATTGCAGAGTGTGGTCTTGCCTGAACCGGAGGGACCGACGATGGCGACGGTGGTTTTTTCCGGAATCGTCAGGGATATGTCATGCAGAATGGGCTTGCTGTCATAGGAAAAGTCTACATGGGAGAGGACAATGTCCTCCTGCTCCGGTGTCAGATCTTCTCCGTCAATGTCCATGGGTACTACATTCAAAATAGCGTTTGCCTTGTCCACACCGATGTCGATGGAGCGGAACAAAGACGAGAAGCTGCCGGCACTATCCAGCTGCTCAAAGAGAATGAACGAGCAAATCAGCATCAAAAGGCAGTTTGTAAGCGTCATCGTACCGCCGAAATAAAAGAGGATGGCAGCGGTGCAGACGGCAATTCCGGTGAACTTGTTGATAACAAACTGCACCAACATATAAAGAACCGATGGGATTTCCATGGCAAAGGATGCTTTCCAAGCCTCTTCCACGGCATTGTGTACCTGTGTTGTGGAATCGTGGGTCAGATCAAAATTCTTGACCTCGGCGATGCCCTGCACATATTCCAGCACCTTGGAGACCAAACACTCGTCGGCGTTGAACTTCCGCTGAGCAAGGGTTTGCTCTGCACGCTGCATAGCAGCGTTGATGGTGAAAAACAGCACCAGTCCCGCCAGTGTAATCAGCCCCATGCGCCAGTCAAAAAGAAGGAGCATGACTGCGATGATGCCGGAAGTCAGAAAGCCCCTCGTTGTGACCATGACCACCCGTGTGGCAATGTTGGCCATGTTTTCCATGGTGTTGGTGGTGACGGAGGTGACTTCACCGAGACTGTTGTCATTAAACCAGCCCATAGGAAGATAACGCAGGTGTTCCGCAATCTCAATCCGCTTGTTGGCACAGGCACGGTAGCCTGCACGGGTCTGGAGCATGGTGGCTCTCATGTTGATGATGATGGTAATGACCAATGAGATCACAATCATGCCAAGGCTCGTCCAAAGCGTCTCCATGGTGACGTTCTGATTCAAAAGTGCCTGAATGACGATGGCGGCTGCGGGAATGCGCATAGCAGAACAAATGGCACTGACCACACCCAGCCAGATTGAAGTGATAAACATTTTGCGATTTTCTGCTCCGCAGAAAGCAAAGAATTTTCTCAGTGTCTGAAGCATTATGCCACCTCCCCATTGTCTTTGACGCTGATGTGGGCTTTCCACATGGTTTGATAAAGCGGACAGGACGCAAGAAGTGCTTCCTGGGTACCGGCCGCTTCTATCCGCCCCTGATTGACCACAATGATCTGATCGGCATCTGCAATAGTGGAGAGGCGGTGTGCAATGACCAGCAGCGTCTTGCCTTGCACCAGCTGTGCCAGTGCAGACTGGATGACTGCCTCATTCTCCGGATCGGTGTAAGAGGTGGCTTCGTCCAAAATGACGATGGGTGCATCCTTCAGCATAGCACGGGCAATGGAAATACGCTGACGCTCGCCGCCGGAAAGGTGTCCGCCAGAAGCTCCGCACATCGTCTGATAGCCGTTTTCCAGCCCCATAATAAACGCATGACAGCCGCATTTCTTTGCGGCATCGATCACTTCCCTGTCACTTGCATCTTTTTTGCCCATGCGGATATTATCCATCACCGAGAGGTCGAATAAATAGTTGTCCTGCGATACATAGGCGATGCGGTCAGTGCAATCTTTAAGCGGAAGCTGGCGGATGTCCACGCCGCCCAGCTCGATTGCACCGTCCTTCACCTCCCACAGGGAGGCGATAAGCCGGGCAATGGTGGACTTTCCGCTGCCGGATGGCCCCACAAGTGCATTGACCGTTCCCGGAGCAATGTGCAGGTTGATTCCGTGCAGCACCTCCTTGTCGTGATAGGCAAAGCAGACGTTTTTCAGTTCGATGGCGTTATCTGCCGGCAGCTTTTCCGCCTTTTCCGGACGCTGCATTTCTTCGCCGGAAAGCACCTCTGCCACTTCGCCAATAATGATTTTTACCTGTGCAATGTCATCGGTGTAGGAAAAGGCAGTGATCAGCGGCTGCATAACGCCGAAAGAAAGCACAATGACCGCCAGAAAGGTTTCTGCCGACAGTGTTCCGTGCATATAGAGCAGGCATCCCACCGGCAAAATTCCCAGCAATGTTGAAGGAAATATTGCCATCCCTGCCACCTGTCCGAAAAGGCTTCCATGCATCCAGTCGATAAAACAGTCTGCACCCTCTTTTGCAGCGGAGACAAATTTTGCATAGCTGGTTTTTGACTGACCGAAGGCCTTGATGACCTCAATGCCGCTGATGTACTCGACAGCTGTGTCGTTGAGTGCTTTTGTCGAGGTGACAGTGCGCTGGAACTTCTCGTTGTACCCTCTGAACATGGACATAAAGCAGAGAATGCCCAAAGGAACGACAATCAGCATAGAGAATCCCAGACGCCAGTCTTCGAGGAACAGCACTGCCAGCACCGCCAGTGCCCCTGCGATATTGGCAGTCATCTCCGGCAGGAGGTGTGCAAGGGTGGTTTCAATGGAATCCACACGCTCCACAATAATATTTTTATATGCGCCGGAGGAACGGTCAAGCACCGCACCCAACGGCAATGCCGCCAATTTGTCCAACAGCCGTATGCGGGTATTGGACAGTACATAAAATGTAGCATGATGAGAAAGCGAGGTGGAAATGCTGTGCAGCATATAGCGCAGAACCCAAAAGCCCGCCATCCAGGCGCAGAGCATCAGACAGCGTGAAAGCTCCGCTGTGTCGTTTACAAGTGCAGTAATGATTTGGATGATAATAAAATAAGGAATGAGCGAACAAGCAACGCCTGCCAGTGCAACGAGAATGCTGAATACATATTCGCCCCGTCTGCCTTTTGCAAGCTCCATGAGCCATGAAAATGCGGATCGCTTTGGTTCAGAGATTTTATTCATCGTTGCGTTCCTCCGTTGTGCATTGTGCTGTAAGATGCTTCTTTACGACCTGCTTGCCCATGGTTGCACCAATAAATGCGGCAGCGATCACTCCTGCAATCAGGGCAACTGACCACCAGGACTGCAGAATTTCAGAAGCCTTTAGAATGTTGTCCTGACGGCCGTCGGACACAGCCTGATCTGCCATGGCTTTTGCGGCGATGGCGTAAGGAATCACAGTGCTTCCAAAAGCGGCAAACACCTGATTGATGATATAGCTTACGGTGAGAGCCTTTCCGTTTCCATAGTCGATTTTCCACAAAAGCAGTTCTGCGATAACACCGGAAAGGATAAACAGAAGGATATACGGCAGATATCCGCCCATAATAGCACGTACAACGCTGTAAATGAGGAAAGCGCCAGGCTTTTTGACTTTTGTGCCGATGATGAAGTAAATAATGCCTTCCAGCAAGGCGAAGAACACAGGCATGAGAATAATGGTAATCGGCGTTGCATACAAAAGAGAACTTGCAAAGAAGATCACGACGTTGATCAGCGCCAGCAGGACAACGGTAATGATGTCCTTGATTTTCAGTTTGTTTGTGTTTGCGGTTTTCATAGGCCAAAAACTCCTTTAAATTTATGTGTATTTTTATTTTGAAAGCCACTTTTCGGGCAGCTGTCACAGAATAAAACTGACGGCGATCGAGGCTGCCAACAGAACGCAGAATAGCATGTCCCATGCGGAAAAACGAAGCGAAAGATAATTGCTCTTACGCCGCTTTAAATCTATTCCCCGTGTTTCAGCGGAGGCGGAAAGTGTTTCCGCAATGCGGATGACACGCAGTGCCATCGGAACCGTAAGGATCTCAATATGGGCAGGAAGGGCACGCAGTTTTTGCCACGGTGTCACAAATGCACCTCGGGTTCGAATCGATTGCCGCAGCAGCTTCATATCGCCGGACAGCACCGGAAAGAATCGGAAAATCACGGCGACAATCATAATAAGCCGCTCCGACAGATGCAGATTGCGTAGTGCTGCAAGCGTGCGGCTTGCCTCGTTTCGCCCGATCAGTGTCCGCATAGAGATGCCAATGGCGATGATACGCGGGAACAATACGAGTGTAAATGAAAATACGGTATTCGGGAACAGCATATTCGCCGCCCATAACGCCCCGAAGCTCATACCGCCGGCGAGAGCCGTTCCGAACCAGCCGTCGGCGACGGTCAGCAAAATCAGTGCAGCATATGCGGCATAAACCAAGTTGTTGTTTGCCGTGGATATCACGACCATCAGTGCGATCCAGAAGATCAGCTTTGTTACAGGGTGAAACAGCTCCTTGTGCTTCTTTTTCGGCGGGACTTCAGCAGGACGAAAACACTCCATATACCGTCGTATTGTCTGCAAATCCTGTGCAGTCTGTGTGGAAAATTCTGTTTCAATCCGTCCGTCTGAAAGCCCGATGCAGCGGTCGCATACGCCTGCGATCAATTCAAGATCATGGGTGATCATAAGAACGGTTTTTTCTTTTCGCATCTCACGGATCAGCGCTGTGCACCGCACAAGGCTTTCTGCGTCCTGCCCGGCGGTCGGTTCGTCAAGAATGACGATTGGTTTGTCGGAGAGGTATGCCATCATCAGTGTCAGCCGCTGCATCTGTCCGCCGGAAAGTGAGAAGGGGTGACGGTCACGGCAGTCCCACATATTCATGCTTTTGAGAAGTGCTTCTGTTCTCTTTTCAAATTCCGGAGTAACGTTATGCCCATATTGCAGCTCGTGCAGAACGGAGTTTGTGAAGAATTGAAATTCTGCCTCCTGCATGATAAACAACACCTGCTTCTGTAGCCTTTTTGGATTTTGCAGCTTTCCGAAAAGTGCGATTCTGCCGCCGGAGGGGCGATAGAGTCCTGCAATCAGCTTGCCGAGCGTGGTTTTGCCACAGCCGTTTGCCCCCACAAGTCCTATGATCTCATGCATCCGGACGGAAAAACTGACACCGGAAAGTGTGCGATTTAATTTTCTTTTGTATGTATAGCAGATATCCGAAACACAAAGTACTTCCGGTACTGCTTTCTGCAGCTGCGGCTTCTCCGGCACTGGAACTTCTGTCAGATCAAGGGTACGCAGAGAAAGTACCTGCCGCTGTTCCGGCGAAAATCTTCCCGCCTCTTCTGCGGTATATCTCCCCTGGATCTCACCGTTTTTCATCACCCAGTATTCATCGGCAATGCCGGCGAGATAATACAGTCTGTGCTCACTGAGCAGCAGGGTTTTGCCCTGTCTTTTCAGTGCAAGCAAAATGCTTTTTAATTGCTGCGTTGCCGCAAAGTCAAGGTTTGCTGTGGGCTCGTCAAGAAGAAAAATTTCCGTATCCATCGCCCAAGCCGAGAGGATAGAAATCAGCTGCCGCTCACCGCTGGACAATTCATAAACATTTCTGTCCTTCAGCCGTTCAAGATGAAATATCCAGAACGCTTCGTCCACTCTCTGCCGTATTTTTTCTTGCGGCAAACCGTGGTTTTCAAGTCCAAATGCCACCTCATTTGAACTGTTCACAGTAAAAAACTGACTCCGCGGATCCTGAAAGACTGAGGCGGTCAATTCGCCGATCTCTCCGATGCTCATTCCGGCGGTGTCCTGTCCGTTCAGCTGGCAGAAGCCTGTTCGTTCTCCTTCATAAAATTGCGGAATCAGTCCGTTTACGCACCGCAGAAGCGTGGATTTTCCGCACCCGCTGCTGCCGCAGAGCACTACGCAGCGACCCTTCGGAATGTTTCCGGCAATCTGCCGAAGCACTGGAGATTTTTCATCTGCGTATCGAAATGCAAGTTCAAAATCTATCATCATGATCTCTTTTCTTTTAGTTAGTTTAGACTACCCGTTTGCCGTAAGAAACGGGCGGAGGAAAAACCGCCCGAAGCTTTTTGTCATTTATTTCAGAGTGTTACACAGTTGCCGCCATCCGGCATTGAAAAAATCGAGAATTGTACGGAGACAGGCAAACATTTCATCTTCATTGAGGCGTTCGTTCAGTAACTGCCTAAAATACCAGAATTGGGAACCCATTAGCAAACGAATTGCATCCTCGTTCGGCGCTTTGCCGTAAACCTCGGAGAAAAATTCGACTGTCTGCTTTGTTTTGGTGTTCATAATTTCTTTCAGTATCATTTCGACAGAGCTTCCGTCGCTGCGGCTGAAAAAAAGCGTGCAATCGTCATAGTGTTCTGTCAGCAGTCGGAAATAGATGCTTTCCTCCACATTTATGGCACAGAGAATATCCTCATTTTTTGCACTGTGCTTTGCTTTTTCGTATTCGTCAGCAACAGGTGCAAAGAGAATCTGCATCGTTTCAAAAAAATTTTGGAGCAAACTGACGAACAATGCATCTTTGTTCTTGTATCTTGTGTAAATCGCTCCCGTTGTGACACCGGCTTTTTCGGCAATCTTGTGTAAAGAAGCTTTCTGAAAGCCGCAGGAAAGAAACTCAGAATAGGCTGCCTGAATAATCCCATCATCCAGCGAATGATCCTTATTAGCCATGTCTTCACCTCCCTATATATTGATAATGTTATTATCGATAATGATGTTATTATAGCACGTTCCTCGCTGTTTGTCAATATGATTTGATATAAAAATAGCACCGATTGCAAAACGGGTGCATTTTTGCCCACAAAAAACGTTTACGCAAACAGAAAACCGGTTCAGAGGGAAATCTGAGCCGGTTTTTCTGCTTTTGACATGTTACAAAGAACGATTACTTTTTGAAATCCACGCTGTTTCGCTGCTTTTTGCTCTTACTCATCCTCTTTCCGTTTGAAGATACCAGATGCTTTCACCGCACCGAATCCGAATGCCATGAACATTGCTGCACCCACGCACAGGAGCCAGTTTGTCATGGAGTTGTTTCCGGTCTGAGGCAGGTTGACTTCTGCGTTGGAAGAATCCGTGCCAGTGCCGGTTTTCGGGTCAACGGTGTAAACGTCCAGCACATTGCCGTTTTCATCAGTCAGCGTAATCTCATATGCTTCCTCCGAGCGTGCAGTGATTTCTGCATTTACGGCAATCACTCCCGTTTTTTTCAGATAATCGTTGATCGCCCAGCTGCAAAGATCTTCGTCTGCAATGTTGGTCACACTCGTGGTAGTTGCTGTTGTGATCGTGGTTGCCGATGTTGCGGCGGTGGATTCTGTGCTGGAAGCACTGGTGATTGTGGTTGTTTGAGTTGCGGAAGTCGTTCCGTTTGTAGTAGCGGTAGTCGCCTTGGTTGCGGAAGTTGTTCCGCTGGTAGCAGTCGTTCCACTTGTAGCGGTTGTTGCGGTCGTTTCGCTTGTTGCAGTTGTTTCATTTGTGATAGTAGTTTCTTCGATTGTTGTAGTTGTTTCGTTTGTAGTAGATGTTTCCTCGGTTGTCGCGGTTGTTTCGTTTGTGGTAGTGGTTTCCTCAGTTGTTGCGGTTGTTTCGTTTGTAGTGGTTTCCTCGGTGGTGGCAGATGTTTCGCTTGTGGTAGTTGTTTCTTCGGTTGTTGCAGTTGTTTCGTTTGTGGTAGTTTCTTCGGTTGTTGCAGTTGTTTCGCTTGTAACTGTAGTTGCCTTGGTGGTAGCCGCAGTTGTTTTGTTTGTAGTAGTCGCCTTTGTGGTAGAGGTTGTTGTGGTAGTAGCAGTGGTGGTGGTAGTGGTGGTCGTTGTTGTGGTTGTTGTTGTCTGTGCATTTACCACAACCGTGCCGGCTACAACGTTGTAATTTTCGCTGTCCTCTGGGGTGAACTCCCATGCCAGGGTGTTCTTTCCGGCGATCAGTTTCTTGAGTTCGCTGACGATCTTCGCCGCACCCTTGGTGCTGTCCTTGCTGATGCTCAGCCTCAGCTCGCTCACAAGATCGCCCTCAGTGTGGGTGTCGCCGTCTACGGTCACTTTCACCGCCGGGTCGGCCTTTGCCACCAGGAAATTCAAGGTCAGGTTTGCGGTATTGCCGTTTTTCGCGGTAAATGTAAAGGTCACGTCCTTGCCGTCCGTGTACGCCTTTG
>CAKSJP010000011.1 GCA_934463425.1 uncultured Ruminococcus sp. | reverse complement strand
AAATAAAGTGGATCATATTCAAAAATTTCAATGGCATACTCCTTATTTCCTGAGATATACGCAATTTGTGTGGCATCATTTTTTAAGTTGTCTCGAATCATTTTACTAACATCAATACCAGTAAATTCAGGCATTTCAATGTCCAGAAAAATCAAATCGTAAAATTCACCGTTTTGTAAATGTTCGCATAGTTCTTTCCCGCTGTAATAGATGTCGGTATCAATTGCAATGCCCTTATTGGTTGTAATTTCAATTAAGATTGCTTCAAGTTGTGCGCCAATTTCGACGGCATCATCCACGATTGCGATTCGAATCATACAATATGCTCCTCTTACTTCTTTTTCGCTTTATTTCCATCATACCATAAAAATTTTCAAAAAGCAAGAATTTATTTTGCTAAACAAAGAGACGGTATGCCCACAAAAAGGACATACCGTTTTTTTCATGCTCTCATTCTCATCTCTACATACTGCTCCACTGACTCAACCGGCACCTTATACCGGTTACCTTCTTTGAAACCTTTCAGCTCTCCTGTCTGCAAAAGCTTGACATTCCAACTACATTGACCGATTTTTCACCAGAGCAAATGTGGGTCATGGATATGATCAATGCGATTCTGATTGAGGTGCTTGGGAGCATTGCGGAAAATGAACGGTTGAAAATCAGACGCAGACAGCGTGAGGGAATTGATGCGGCGAAAAAGAAAGACATCAAGTTTGGGCGACCAACGCTGGAACTGCCCGAAAACTGGGAAATCGTGATGCAGGCTGTTGAGGCAAAGCAAATCACTGTATCCCAAGCCCTTGGTCAGCTGCACATCTCCCGTTCCTCTTACTATCGGCTAAAGCAACATCAATAAAATGATCTGGTGTAACATTTAATGTCAGAGGCTCCTTGCGTACCTCTGACAATTATTTTTTCAAAAAATTATTTGATGATAAGGGGAGGGCTTGGCGTCTGCCCTCCCCTTAAACCCCACCACGTCCTTGACTGCGGCTTTGCAAGCCTTGTCAATTCCTCTACAGAAGGAATTGGCTGCGATGATAATTCTGCCATAATACAATTGAGTGGGATACATTATATTTTTGTTCCAGGTTCCAGGTGTTCCTGCAGAGTTGCTTGACAGCATTTCCTTGGGAGAGAACATCATCGCCATTACCTATAAGTGCTTGTCAATAGAAGAGAATGATTTTTCTATTGACAGGCGCTATTATTTCAGTTGTATACTATAGTCATGACAGAATAATCTGGCTATATCCTAAAAGGAGGAATTTAACATGGAAACACCTAAATTTACTGGACGAAATGTCCCTATCACCGAAATCGCAAAAGCAACCGGCAAGAGCCAGCAGTTTATACGCATTGGCATTCAGAAACGTATCCTTCAATTTGGATATGCCCTCAAACAAGAAGGATCCAGCGAATACAACTACTTCTGCTCGGACAAAAAGGTATGGGAGGAGACCGGCTATTTTAAGGATATGAGCAATAGTGACATGATGTAAAGCTGTTTAAGGCAAAGAAGGGAGATGATGCCAATGAAACTGGGAAACGGCGTTGGCACAGTTTATAAGCTGTCCGGCAAAAGACGTAATCCGTATATCGTACGCAAAACAGTCGGATGGGAGATCGATGTGGAAACCGGCAAGTGCAAACAGGTCTGCGTTACCATCGGTTATGCTCCGACAAGAGCAAAAGGTCTTGAGATGCTTATGGAGTACAACAAAAATCCATATGACATTGCGGTATCAAAAATCACTTTTTCTGAGGTGTTCGACAAATGGGCATCTGAGAAATTTCTGACGATCTCGGAATCGAATGTAAAGGGCTATCAGGCATCCTATAAGGCTTGCCAGCCGCTGCATAACCGAGTGTTCAAGGATCTGAAACTGATGGATCTGCAGAGCGTTGTAGACACCTGCGGAAAGAATTATCCCACACTTCGTAAATTGAAGGTGCTGCTGAACCAGATGTACGACTATGCCATGAAGTACGAGCTTTGCAGCAAGGACTATTCACAGTACGTGAATATCCAGAAATTCAAGAACAAGAATCCAAACAAAATGGATCGCACGCCGTTTACAGAAGGCGAGATCCAGGCTCTTTGGATGCAGAAGGACGATATCTATGCACAGATCGTACTGATGCTGATCTACAGCGGTGTGCGTGTGTCAGAGCTGCTCGACTTGAAACGTGAGGATGTTCACATAGACGAGCATTGTTTCAACGTTGTGCATAGCAAGACCAGCAGTGGCATCAGAATGGTTCCGATACATGACAAGACCTATCCCATATTCCAAAAGTGGTATGAAGAGGGCTGTGAGTATTTGCTGCACACACCCGATGGAGGTCATTTTACATATCGTAACTACTATGATTCCTATTGGACTCCTATCATGAAACGCATTGGATGCACGCACAAACCCCACGATACACGCCATACTTGTATTTCTATGATGGCGGCAAAGAATGTCAATCCTACACTGATAAAGAAGATTGTAGGACATTCAGGCGCAATGTCGGTTACTGAAAAGGTCTATACACACGTGAATGTGGAAGAGCTTTTAGAGGCGATCAATAAGATATAAGAAAAAGCTGGGACTTCGGTCTCAGCTTTTTTATACAATATACAGTTCAATATCGCCTACAGGTTTGACAATGTTTTATCAAAAAAGGCATCCGTTCAAAGAACGGATGCCTTGATTTTTTGTTAGTTACGTGTTAGTTACCGCCTAAATAACACCCTATTTTAGGCAAAATCGAAACGACAAAAACAACGCAAAACAGGTGGTTTTCAGTACTCCCAAACGGGATAAAATTATCTCTTTGAGTTTAAACATTCCCCTTTAGCTTTTTTATTGCACATCAAAAACACACTAAAAGCAAAGTATTTTCGCTAAGATACTAGAAAGTAACTTTTGCAACTTTCTTCGTTTTATTATATGTTGCTGTAACTAAGTTGTCCAAAAGTTGTCCAGGGTTGTACACTTAGTTGGCGTGACACAGATTTCATCAGATACCAAGTCCATTTTTCAGCGAGTCATTGCCCTGACAGGCCGCATAAACTTGTGAATGACGGAAGTATTGTCAGTTGTCTTGATGATCTGAAAAAATGTAACCGCTGATATTGTTCGTCAGGTTCAGGTTTTGAGAAACAAAGAGGGACTGAGAATTGTTTTTAATTATACATAAAGAGAAGCTGTATTTGATGTGAGAAACAACTGTTTATTTAAACACAACTGGTTTATTTCACTTATCAATTTCGTTGCGACGTTTGCCAAAATCATCACACCATGATATTAAATCATCTACATCTCTTTCAATGTCACTTAATTCAGGCAATTCTACAGGGCGCTCTGTAGATTGGGAGTGTTCATATGCGGAATACTTTGTCATCATGTTATTAAACAAATCGATATCACTCCGTGTAACTGCATAAAGATACTTTAATCGTAGAGTATTTACTGAATATCCAAAACGAGTTACAATCTTACACAGCAAATCAGTTTCAATACCTTGTTCTACGATCTTCCTAAAATCTGAACACAGTGACTTGATGCCATTATCGTAGCTTTCGTATTCTCCGTTTTTATATTGTTTTTTGAGCAAAACAATATCACGGTTTTTTACCTTATTAAGTGCACTTTTCATTTTTAATGCTCCGTGATATGTAGGTTCTGTTGGTTCTCCTAGAGGTCTATTACGCAATTCGATTTGTTTACAATTAATTATGTTCGGTGTCTCCAATTCTGACTGTGCTTTATTATATTCTTCTACGCTTGATACTAATAGCTGCGCAAATGCAAGTCTATGTGTAAATACAATAACTTGCCGTCTTTCGGATAGTTTTACTAATCTATCAGCAACCATCTTTTCATATTTATGATCAAGAGAAGTAATAGGATCATCGAATATAAAGGGTAAGATTTTGTTCCATGAAGACAAATCGGCAAGAAAGGCTGCCAAAGAGACTACTCTGAATTCGCCTTCACTTAATACTTCGCCTGTTTTCTTCTTTTGAACAGCACCTCTTAATGCTACTTGGTGATATGCCTTGCCTTTTTCCGTTTTGGGAATAAGCTCTACTTTAATCTTATGATTAATGTCCATGGAGTACATTTCGTCCTCGAATCTTGAAATGTAAGTATCTGTAATCAAAATCTGAGTTAGTTTTCTTTTGACTGTAGTGAGAGCATTGGTAGCGCAGCTTGACGACCCCAATTGTATCTGAATATGTTTTTTACGAACAAGTTTGTTTTCATTTATCCATTTTCTTGCAAGTAAATCATTTACCAAATCAATTTGCTTTTCTCTATTGTCAATGATATCTTGTAAAGCTTTTGTTCTTGCCGAATAATCGGTTAAGAGCTTTTCTTTTGCATCCAGTAAGGACTTAATTTCCGCTGAGACAGGAATAGAAGTTTTCGTATCATCAGTATACTCCAAAAGCCACTTACATCTTGATTTAATAGCTTTATACTGCTCAATAATTTGTTTAATAATATTATCTTCAACGCTACTTGCTCTTAATACTGACTCTATTTGCTCTATATTGATACTGGTGAAGACTGTTTGCAACTGATCTACTGTGCTCTTAAAGACCGAATGTGCTTTTTCTGATTGCTTTATTGCTGTTGATGTCATATACTTATAGAATTCAGCAATTCTTGTTTTTGCATCTTCAGATATATCTTGCTGACATAAAATACATTTCCCACCCACAATTATATTATCAGAACTGTTTGATGTTGATTCCTGAGAAAACTTGACGGCAGCAGCCCACATTTTTTTCCAATTATCCGAACCAGTTTTGCTTATAATAGATACTTTTTTTAGTTCTTCTATCAAATGGTCAGCTTCTTGTTTAGTATCTATCTGTGTCTTGCGTTGTAATAAGTATTTGTCACTAAAGCTAGCCCCTGTTTTATTAATAAGATCAATCAACGCTTGGTACTGTTTCTTCACAAGGTCTTGTTGCGCTTTTAAAGCATCTAACTGTTTGGACGGATCTTGGTTTTGTAACCCTTCTTGTAAGGCACTAAGTTGCATTTGTTGGCTTTTGTCCCAAGTAGTATCAGCTATAAATTGATCGTATGCTTTAATCGTTTTTAAGGCATGATAGTCAGTTATTAATTTGTGATTACTGATTGCTTTATCCAAAGATGTTTGCTGACCTAAATTCTCCCTCCCTAATTCGTCAAATTTAGTTTTTACGTCTTCATATACTGCCGCAATTATTGAAAGTATGGATAATATGTGTGGTTCATATATCACTTCGTTTTTTTCTTCTGCAAACTGTTTAGCAACGGAAGTGTCATAGATATTCAAAGGGCAAGTACTTTTCAAACTTGGTTTCCAATGTATTCGGTGTTCTTCACCATCATCGCTATATGTAAGTATCGCTTGTGGACTTGGACAGTTAGATTTGTATACATTGCCTAAAATCGCATTTGCATTTTTAGGAGATACAGCACTTTTCAAAATCCTGACATACGAGGATTTGCCGCATCCGTTCTCCCCATACACGATAGTAAGATTATTGCCAAATTCCAAAGGTCTTGACGGTGATAAAGCTCCAACACCTTGAACTTCGGAAATACTTTTTAATATAACAGGACAATTGCTTGCGTTTGAAAATTTTACTGTCGATGGAAATGTGATTGATGGGGAAAACTTGCTGTTTTCTCCAAGATATTCAACTCTTGCTAAAGCAAAAGCTCTGGCAGTTAGCTTCTCAATCTCCTCGTTCCCTTGCCATATCTGACAGAATAAGTCCTTTTGCCATTTATCTGCCTTATCAAACCAAGATTTTAGTAATGATAATGCATCGTCTTGAATATAACTCATATTGAACCTCTTATGACTTCTATCTTATCTATGGTTTTATAAGCTTCATTAGCCACATACCAAAACATAACTGGTGGAATAGCATTACCTAAAGCACGATACTGCACTGATTCTGTACAGACAAGCTTAAATGATTCAGGGAAAGACTGAATTCTTGCAACTTCGCGAGGAGTAAATCGTCTATATCTCCCATTAACCATTAAAACAGGATCTGTACTGTTTAAAGAAACCTTTGCTAAGTGTGAGCCAACTGTATTACAAGGCTTTGTAATATCCTGTGCCCTTCCTTTATTCATTATTTCACGCTTTCTCATCATTCCCTGAACAGCTCTCTCGCTAAAGAAATATTTCTCAGCAACCGCATTTTCTATTACTTTTCCAAGAGAAACATATTCATTTTCATCAGTAATAGGCATATCCGGAAATTCAAATTTAATACCAAGATCGTTACGGAATCCAACAATAATAACTCTTTCACGTTTTTGAGGGACACCATAATTTGCGGAATTCAGCAATTTGTGTGTAATAGTATATCCGCTTTTTTCGAACTCCTCTAATATTAGAGGAAATGCTTCTTTCTTATTTGCTGACATAATACCTTTAACATTTTCAGCAATAAAGCATAAAGGTTGTTTTTCACGCAAAATACGACACATTTCAAAAAACAACTTTCCTCTATCGTCTTTAATTCCAAGTCGCTTAGGATTCTGAGCTACTATCGAAAAGGACTGACAAGGGAATCCACCCGTAAGAATATCAAAGTCAGGAATCTCACCAGATTTAACTTCTCGAATATCTCTGTTATCTGGCTTTATTCCAAAATTTTCTTCAAAAAGCCTACAAGCATTATCGTCTATGTCGTTGGCATAAACGATTTCCATATTATTGCTCGGATAATACTTGTCTAAAAATGTAAAATCGCCAAGTAATCCCACATCAGTTCCACCACAGCCACAAAAAAGGGATGCAACTTTTAATTTGTCCATGTTAATAACTCCTCAAAATTACCTACTTCAGCTCTGGTTGTGCTAAATGTTATATCTGCTCCGTCTTTTGGAATCATATCTATTAAGTCTCGCTTATACAATCCAACAGGGTCTTGTATAAGAAACAATTTCTTCTCAGTTTTGCTTATCATCAAACGATAAACAAAATATCTATCTCGCATTGTATTTGCTGTATTCCACTCATTTGGCGTAAGATGAACCTTGTTAAAATGTAATGGCTTAGAACTAATCGTTGTTTTTACTTCTATATAGCGTTTGCGTTCATCCAGTTCAACAGACTGAATATCGTATCCAACTGCAAATTGTGTTGGGATGCGTTTTATAAGATGAATAAGATCTTCACGTCCACCAATTTTCACACGTTGACATTCATGCGAATGAACAAGACTTTCACCCATGTCTCCAATATCTTTTGTTTTAATTACATCAGATTTTTCGAGTATTTTATCATAAAGTGCATAACTCTGTTTCTTTAACTCTTGATATTCCTCCACATCATTTGCAATGAATGCAAGAATGTCCGTTTCGAAATCAGTTTCTTTAATATCACGATTTACAAATTTAAACCACTCATCGTAACATTCTTTTATTTCTTCATATGTAGCATATCTATTTTGAATAAACCTATCATATTGATTAAACCATTCAGTTGAATTAGTAAATTTCAAAACAGCTTCGTTTTCTAACTTGTTTATGTAAAAATTCTTTCCACCATACACAATAAGCAAATTGGCTATTTCCATATAATCAAGGATATCCCCGGCATAGCGAATAACATCACCTGTCTCATCATACTCAACATCATTCTCTCTATTTTCAATTATACGCTTCCAAACTTTTTCAGGTGCTTCATTATCTCTTGTGCAACGTAAATCGTTAAAAATACAATGGCAAGCCTCAGCTTTTGTAAGATATTGACGAGAGCCTGTATTTTCCTCGGCATATTTCAAAACAGATAAAATATACTGTGCTGGCTTAAAATGAATTCCAGCACCAATTTGTTTAGCAATTTCTTGAACTTTTAAATGGGCTCCAGGGTACTGAAAGTTATAAAGATAATATTTGAAAAACTCAACCAGATCTTCTTTTTGAGCTAATTCAATTGCCCTTCTTCCAGGCTTTACGATATCACCATTGTATTCAAGAAAACCAAATAAAGAGGAGATTTCGGTTCTCCAATTGTTGATGGTTTTTAATTCTTTAACTGCATTACCAGGATAACGACGAATTGCTTCGTTTAATAGATCTGCAAATTTTTCTTTATGTGCTTCATTCATCTTAGATATTTCTGTTGCCATATAGACAAGAACATTTTCCACATCATTTTTAAAACGTGGTCTAACGTGATGAATTCTAAAGTATAGGTCATCTGGTATGTGGTATTTCATATGTATAATCACTCCAAATATTTTAGCAAAGCTTCTGCGATTGCTTGAGCCATTAATGGCGGAACAGCATTTCCTACTTGTCGAAATTGTTGTGTTTTGTTGCCTTCAAATACAAAATCATCCGGAAACGATTGTAATCTCGCACATTCTCTAACAGTTGGAACCCTATTATATTTATAATGAAAATGGTGTCTATGACCAGTATCAATAGTGGGGGCAGGTTTATAACTACAAAATCTTGTCCAAGCAACGTGAAAATTTCGCGATTTTATATATTCTTCAGGTAAGTCTTTATAATTTCCGCCATCAGGAACTAATGAAATAATATGCTTTACTTTTTCTGAATGAGCCGCTGCTATATGATTTCTTACTTTTTCAGAATTCTCTCTCATGATTTTCTGGTATTCATTCTGAACCTCTGTTTCATATTCAGCTGGATCTTCACCAAGTTCATTGATAAGTGGTGGAAGATCAGAAAGAGCCATTTTACAGGTTACCATTTCTTTTTTTGTTATGGAATCGAAATTAAAATCTTTGTCTTTTAAGCCAACAAATATGACTCTTTTTCTGTTTTGTGGTACTCCATAATCCGCTGCACATAAGATGCGATATTTTACTCTATATCCAAGTGCAGTCAAACGTTCAATAATGCTTTCCTTAATTTGTCCCTTAAATAAACTGACAAGTCCTGGAACATTTTCAATAACAAAAGCCTTAGGTTTTATTTGTTCAACAAAGTGAATGTATGATAAATAAAGTTTATTTCTTGGATCGTCAAATTTTCTTGGACCTGAAAGAGACATTCCCTGACATGGAGGTCCACCTATTATTAAATCTATATTCTTATCGCCAATTACTTTTTTTATATCTGAATAATTAAGTTCAGTAATATCACCACATATTGACTTTGCTTTCTTGTGGTTGTGTTCAAAAACGTTTAATGCCATTTTATCATTATCAATGCCAAGAAGTATGTTTACTCCTGCCCTTTCAAATCCACATGATAATCCGCCACAACCACAAAATAAATCTATTGCATTGTAACTTTTCATTCCATACCTCAAAATGTTTGTCCTCGGACTTCGTGTCTTTTGTGGGTTTTCTTACTCCACACCCGAAATCATAAATTTAATGCTCTTATCAAATAAATCTCCCAGAGTAAGCAAGTCAGAAAGATTGAAAGGATAGTTTCTAAGACTGTCCTTGTGTTTTTTATCATTAAGGATAAAATCTGCCTTGGAACTTAAGAATTCATCAGAAACCTGTTCTGCTGATGTGATATCCAGATTATGAAGAATAATTCTGCTAAGTTGCATTTGAATATTTGCAATAATAGGATTATTATTGACATTATCAAATACCTCAATCATTTTATCTCTGCCACGTTCACTTATATTAGCAATTTTTCTATCTGGCTCAGTTGCAGTAAACTTTTTTTCATTTCCACAAAGAAATAGTATGCTGCTATTTGCAAATGCAGCTATTTCATTCAGATAGTTATCTTGTAAATTTTTACTACTCTTAAGTGAGATTGTTCTTGCAGGAGTTGCCTTAATGCTCCGTAACGCCTGACTTACCGTAGCACCTGCGCCATGGTTATCATCTTCTGTGCCAAGCAAATAACCCACGCTACATTCCAAAGTTTGAGCCATTTTTATTAATATCTCATAACTCGGATTACCGCCGTTTTTCCAGTTGGTTATGTTACTCTTACTTATTCCAAGTTCGGTTACAAGGCTGCTTGCTGAGTAGCCTTTTTCTTTGCATTTTTGTTTGAAAGCGTCATAATTCATAAATAGCACTCCTGTTGTTTGTGCAGAAAGTAGAAATAATAAGCAAGCTATTGACAATTGTCCTATCTTGATGTATGATGTAAATCAATAAAGTTGTATTATATAGAACTGTTCAGTGATATTCAACTTTATTGAAATTACACTTTAAGCTGCACTATCTTCATGCGTCTATTGTACCATATTTTTAGTGCAAAGTCAAGTTTATAATAAAAGAAAGGAGTCAAAAATGAAAGAAAAAGGTGATGTTCCAAATCTTCCGCCTGAATTTAACCCCATAATTCCACTTCGTGACGATTCACCACAAAGAGAATTTCCAATCAAGGCATTACCTCCAATTCTTCGTGAAATGGTAATCGGCATCGCTGAAACCACAGGCACAGATCCAGCAATGGCAGCAACTTCGATCTTATCAGCAATTAGCTATTGCTTTACAAACAGATATAGAATGCAGGGTAAAGCCGACCATTCAGAACCGCCTATGATTTATAGTTTCATTGTTGCTGAACCATCAGAGCGAAAATCACCTGTTGTAAAGTTCATCAAAAAGCCATTTGTTGATTTTGAGCTGAAATATAATCAAGAACACGCCGAGGGATTTCACAAAATTGAGGCGATGAAAAAGAAACTTCTTTTTGAAGCAGATAAGCTTGAAAAAGAGGGAAGCAAAGACGTTGATCAAATCGCAAAGCTGAAAACACAGGCAGAACAAATAGGTGACGTGGGCAAAAGACGAATTACTGTAGAGGATATTACTCCTGAATCGTTGATTCAATTGATGGGAAAGAATAAATCTTTACTGATGATTTCTGATGAAGCAGGTATGCTCGGAAACTTTACAGGACGATATTCCAATAACAACATACCTAATATGGATATGATTTTGAAAGCATGGAGTGGCGAAAGTTTCTTTTGCGACAGAGCAACAAAAGAATCTATACAGATCTCCAATCCATGCCTGTCAATTAGTCTTGCAGGACAGCCTTACTTATGGGATAGTATGATTTCTAATTCTGTATTCAGAACCAGTGGACTGCTTGCACGATTTTTCTATTGCTTTCCCAAAAGTAAAGTCGGTACAAGGCGATATGATTCAAAATCAATTGATCCGATTGTTGTTGACAACTATAACAGGCTTATTGACATTCTTCTTACAAGAAAATTCAATGCAAAGCCCACAGAGGAAAAATTTCTGAAATTTGATGAAACAGCACAGCAAGATTTCACCGATTACTATAACAATTATATTGAGAAAATTCAGCTCACAGAGTTTGTAAATTGCAAAGACTGGGGCGGTAAATATCATGGTCAAATACTTCGCCTTTGTTGCATTATCCATTGTGTAAAATGTACTATTGAAGGTAAGTGTCCTGAGGATGTCCTTGTTGATGTAAACACACTTTGCAATGCGATTGATATTGCTGACTACTACAAGGAACAGGCAATATATGCTTTCAGTATTGGTGGCGTAGATAATGAAATTTTGAGGGCAGAAAAAGCTCTTGAAATTATCAGGGCAAAGCAAATAAGAGAAGGGTTTCAGTCGGCGTTGCTGAAGAAATGCCGAAATAAAATCTTTCCTGAACCTGATGACTTTTACAAGGCACTCAAACTGCTTGAAGAATATGGTTATGTTGCTTTCGATGAAAGAGAAACAGGCAACCATAAATCTGCAATTTATGTTTTTGTAAATGCGAAAGTATTTGAGGATACAGCTGATCTGACATCAGTCAGCAAAAAGCCCTCGGCAGAGCGCCTGTATATATGATAGAACTTGCCAAAGGGCTGTCATATATACTATGGCGTTACAATAGGCATAATGCCTGTTGTAAAATCGGTGCTCCGCACCGTATTGTTTCAGCGATTGTATTCTATCGTTCTGAAACTTGTCACCGCAATCCTCTGATTGTTCGGTGACATTGTCCAAACTGGTAGAGCAAATGAATTTCGAGAAGGGAGAATAGATGAAAGAAAAACGCATTTCGTTTTGTCAGGGAAAAGGCTCATTAACACACAACAACAGAGACTTCATCGCAGAAAATGTTGACCGCTGCCGTATGAGAAATAACTATACATTTATCAGGAAAGATATTGGCTGCGTGTATGAGCATTTATTTGCTGAATCAACAAAGCGTTACAACGCCAAACAGAAACGCAATGACAGAAAAATTCATGGTACATATTATGAATCTTTGTTTCATCAGAAGCCGTCCAATTCTGTTGTGACAGCTGCCGATAAGCGAAAAAGTTTTTATGAAGATGTTGTTCAGATAGGTAAAAAAGAAGATTCCGGAGTGGATACAGAAGATGCACAGCTTGTAGCAACGTGTCTGAAAGAGTATATGGCAGGATATCAGCAGCGTAATCCGAATTTCGTAGTATTCAACGCGGTGCTTCATATGGACGAAGCCACACCGCATTTACATATTGACTATATTCCTGTTGGTCATTACAAGCGTGGACAGGATACACAAAACGGCATTGCTCAAGCCTTAAAAGAAATGGGATTCGGAAGTGGAAAAGATGCAATTGCACGTTGGAGAAAATCAGAAATTGAAATACTGAATCAAATCTGTCTTGCACACGGTATCAGACCTTTGGAACCTGAAAAGTCAAGAGGTTCTATGTCAGTTAAGGAATACAAAGAAGCAAGGCAAGAAGCAGATAAACTTAAATCTGAAAATGTCCAACTCAAAAGCGAAAATGAGGATATTTCTCGTGAACTTGCTGAAACAAAAGCAATGCTTGAAAAGGCAAATAAGAAAAAGGTTCAGCTTGTTGATATTGGGAGCATTGCGGTTAAGCCGACCATTTTTGGAAACAAGGTTACCCTTGATAAAAATGATTATGACAAACTTCAAGCTCTTGCTGAAAAAGAAGTGGTCAGCATAAAACAAACCAGAAAACTTATTGCGACTAATCAGCAACTTAGCAAAGAAAATACAGAATTAAAAAGTACAATAAATCAGCAGGCGGCTGAACTTGCCGAATATAAGAAACCTGCAACAATATCAGTCAAAGCACTTATAAAAAGTGCAAAGGAGACCTCTGAAAAGGAGAGGTTAAGATCTGACTTGCAAAAAGCAAAATCATTCATTTCAGCTAATGGACTTACAGAAGAATTTCACAAATACAAATCAAACACAAAAAATCACGAATTAGAGTAAAGGAGATTTACTATGACACAGGAAAGAAAAAATGCAATCGTTGATGATATTATGGCACTCCTCATTCAGCTCACTGATGAGGAGACAACACAGGAAACAACCAGAAAGAAGTCCGTTGAGATGCTTACAATCAAAGAGTGTACCCAAGTGATAAAGGGACTCAGCGAACACACTGTTCGTCAGCTGGTGGCACAGAACAAGGTCAAATACATTCGCACAGGTCAGGGCAAGCGTGGAAAAATCCTCATTAATAAAGAAGAACTCCTCAAAGTTTTTGAAGTCTGATGAACTGTTTTGAAGAAATACGAAATCGTCTTGACATACGGATAGTTGCAGAGCGTTACGGAATTGAAATCAAGCGTAATAACACTTGTCTCTGCCCATTTCATGACGATCACCACCCCTCTGCACACATATATCCCAATTCGTTCCATTGCTTCACCTGTAATGTGCATTATGACATTTTAGGTTTTGTTATGGAATTGTTCGGACTATCTGCTATTGATGCTGTCAAAAAGCTGAATGATGATTTTAACCTCGGTATCAGCTTTGGTTATGAAAAAGAATATCATAAACCGAAATATTCAGAAGCTGCTGAGATTCAGAAGATTAAGAGAAAGAAACGTGAACGCTTTGAAAAATGGGAACAGGAAGCATATCAGACGATACATGACTACTGGTGGTTTGTGAAAGAATGGTATGAAACCTTGAAACCACCGAGAATGGACTATGTTCCTGAGAATTATCAGCTTGATGAAAGGTTTGTATACGCCTTGAAGCACTATTCCTTGGCTGAGGAATTTTCGCTTGGTTGGATTCAGCAATTTTCAAATGAAGAAAAGGTTGAATGGAAGTGGGTAGTTGATAAGATGAAAAGATTTCTTGATGAATATAAAAAGGAAGAAAAGCCACAAAGTACAGAAAGTTCAGAGACATATATTAAGGTTTCAAGGGCAAAATCACCAGACAGTATTCCTGTTAATTGGTGATAATCACAAGAAGGTACAGGAAACCCACAAAGTCCAAGGACAAAAACTATAATATTTCAGGAGGTAACATACAGCACTATGGCTGCAATCGATAAACGTGGAAATACATTCAGAATCAGAGTTTTCGTTGGTACTGATACGAATGGCAAGAAGATTATGAAGTCCACAACATTCACTCCGCCGACAGATACAACACCGAAAAGGGCTGAGAAACTTGCTCAGGAGTTCGCTTTTGAGTTTGAACGTCAATGCAAAGGATATATCAGTTTCAATGAAAATATGAGATTTTCAGAGCTTGCAGATTGGTATTTCACCAACTTTGCACCGGTAGAACTAAAAGCATCGACAGTTTATACCTATACTGGACAGTATAAGAAACATATTAAACCTGTTCTCGGTAACATGAAATTAAAAGATATTACAACGCCGAAACTGACACAGGTAATGCAATCATACAATTTAAATCCTGCGACTGTCAGAAAATTGTATGTCATTATTCAGTCTATTTTCAAACGTGGTATGGAACAAGGATTTCTGCGTGATAACCCTTGCCATAATGTTATTCTTCCAAAGAATAAGGAACAGCACAAAGTTATGGCTCTTACAGAAGATGAATTAAAACGCTTTGTGAAAATGCTTAATGAAAAGCCATGCGATGAAGATGTTAAGCGTATCATCAGAGTGCTGCTTTATACGGGAATGCGTTCGGGAGAATGCTTTGCACTACGCTGGGAAGATGTTGACTTTGAGAATATGTCAATTTCAATCAAGCATACCCTGAATGATATAGGCGGAAAGCATGAATTGACACCGCCAAAGACGAAAAAGAGTATCCGAACAATCGGTATGAGTAAAACTGTTGCTGATATATTTCAAGAACAGAAAAAGTACACCGATGATTTGAAAATTGCTCTTGGTGATAGTTATGCACATCCAGAAATGGTATTTCCATCAGCAAACGGCAATTATCGTGACAGAAGTTCTGTTTTGACTTCGCTGAAACGCTTTACCAAAGGCACAGAATTTGAGCATATGACGTTACACAAGTTAAGACATTGCAATGCTACTATGCTTTTGAATATGGGCGTAGATCTCAAAATCATCAGTGACCATTTAGGACATTGTGACATCAATGTCACAGCTGATATTTATGCAGATGTGCTTAGCAGTACACGAAAAGTGTTGGCAGATTCTATTGAGAAAAAGCTGACTGAATGAAAATACAAGTTACAGCAACATAAAAAAATCGCTCTGCAAAACACAGAGCGATTTTAAAATACTTTTTAGTTGTCCAGAAGTTGTCCAAATGGACTTCTGAAACAAAAGAAATAACGCAATATCGATAAAAAATCGATGTTTCCTTATCTCTTGGAGAACTGCGGTGCACGACGTGCAGCCTTCAGACCGTACTTCTTACGTTCCTTCATTCTCGGGTCACGAGTGAGGAAGCCAGCCTTCTTCAGAACCGGACGCAGTTCCGGGCTGTAAACCAACAGCGCACGGGAGATGCCGTGACGGATCGCACCAGCCTGGCCGGTAACGCCGCCGCCGGTAACGGTGCAGATAACATCCATCTTGTCCATGTTGTCCGTCAGATTCAGCGGCTGACGAACGATCAGCTTCAGGGTGTCCAGACCGAAGTATTCGTCGATGCTTCTGCCGTTGATGGTGATGCTGCCGTTGCCCGGATACAGACGAACTCTTGCTACAGAGTGCTTCCGTCTGCCGGTGCCATAATAGTATTTAACCTTAGATTCGTACATCTTTTCTGCTCCTTTCCCTTAGAACTCGCAAACTTCCGGCTTCTGAGCCGCCTGCTTGTGCTCTGCGCCCTTATAGGTACGCAGACGCTTCAGCTGGTTTGCGCCCTGGGTATTGTGCGGGAGCATGCCCTTAACAGCGATCATCATTGCTTCATCTGCTTTTTCTTCCATCATAACCTTATACTGTGTCTTCTTCAGACCACCGATCCAACCGGTGTGCCAGTAGTAGTACTTGTTCTCCAGCTTGTTGCCGGTCAGAACTGCCTTGTCACAGTTGATGATGATTACATTGTCGCCGCAGTCAACGTGCGGTGCGTATGTGGGCTTGTGCTTACCGCGCAGCAGGTGTGCAGCCTTTGCAGCGACACGGCCCAGCGGCTTGCCGGCAGCGTCCAGCACATACCACTTGCGATCTACTTCGCCAGCCTTCGGCATAGTTGTTGCCATAGTCAATTCCTCCATTGAAACTTCTATCAAAAATAATCTCGACCCCGCCCGAAAGCGGGATCAGGCAGAGGGCAGCTGGGTCAGGCTGCACTGCCGGCATTGCGCAAGATTATAACCGGTCTCTCTGACAGTACAAGAATTATTATACCACAGAATCGTGTGAAATGTCAAGCCGAAATCCGCAGTTTTTTTTCGATTTTCAGAGGAAATCCAATGTGAATTTTGTGCATATTGCCATTTTGCCCGGCAATCTCTTTTGCCGGCTTGCAATTTTGACAGAACTGCGATATAATAGTATATCGACAGAACACCTGCGGCTATGCAGGAAAGAGAGGAGACCGTTATGCAACAAAACCCATCTTCAGAAGAATGCCGGCTGGTCTATCTGACGCGCCGCGCCTATGAGACCGGAGAGATCCGGCTTTTGCTGCGGACGGACCATGTCTGCGCGGAAAAGGACACTGGCTGGCAGCTGCTTCAGGGCAGCGAGACCGGGCTGGAGCTGTCCAATCCGGGGAACAGTCTGCTGGTCTCTGTGGCACGGGCATTGGAGATCGAGCCGAAGCTCGCGCCGCTTCTGGCCGCAGAGACACCGCCGCAGAAGGCGGCATATGCCTATGACGAAAAAACCGCCGGCTATCGTCCCACCGCATACCCGGAGGACGTGCCGACGGAGATCTGACATCAGCCTGTGATAATATGGCTTGCGTCTGCATTGGCGAGGATCATATAGTACACCAGACAGGCGAGCATACATATAATGAAAAAAGCGATCACAACACGCAGCCGGAAGCGCAGAAACGGCTTTGGCTTGTGGATATCATCGATCCGGTGCAGCTGCTTTTGTTTTTTGCGCATGATGCAGGACTCCTTTCTGAAGGCTTTTGCATTTCAGTTACTATTATAAGGGATAATGCAGCATTTTGCAAGTGTTATTTTGCGCGTATCGGAATTTATCCGGATAAAGGAGAAAACTTATGTGTGGTTTTGTAGGATTCACCAATCATATTGACAACTCGAACGCTGTCCTGGGCGAGATGCTGGACAAGATCAAGCACCGCGGTCCGGATGCAGAGGGTACTTATATTGACGAGGACATTGCTCTGGGGCACCGCCGGCTGAGCATCATTGACGTTTCGGATGCCGGCACACAGCCGCTGTACAGCGAGGACGGCAATCTGGCGCTGCTGTTCAACGGCGAGATCTATAACTATCAGGAGATCCGCGCCCGTCTGATGGAGGCAGGCTATCACTTTGCCACCCAGACGGACTCTGAGGTGCTGATCTACGGTTATCAGGAGTACGGTGCAGACCTGCTGCAGCAGCTCCGCGGCATGTTCTCCTTTGTGATCTGGGATAAGCGGGAGAAAAAGCTCTTCGGCGCAAGAGATTATTTCGGCATCAAGCCGATGTATTACGCCCAGATGGGAGAGACCTTCCTGTTCGGCTCGGAGATCAAGAGCTTTTTGTGTCATCCGCACTTCAAAAAGGTGCTGAACACCGCGGCGCTGGAAAACTATCTGACCTTTCAGTATTCGCCCTGTGACGAGACCTTTTTCCAGGGGGTGTATAAGCTGCCGCCGGCACATTATTTCACCTATCAGAACGGCAGGTTCGAGATGAAGCGCTATTGGGATGTGCACTTTAAGGCAGACCAGAAGCCTGATCTGGACACCTGGGTCAACCGCATTTCGGATACCTTCCACGACAGTGTAAAGGCGCATAAGATCGCCGATGTCGAAGTCGGCTCGTTCCTGTCCAGCGGCGTGGATTCCAGCTATGTGGCAGCCATCGCCGATGTGGATAAGACCTTTACCGTCGGCTTTGGCACAGAAGAGCGCTATAACGAGATCGGCTGGGCAAAGGGCTTTTCTGAGGCCATCGGCAAGAAGAACTACAACAAGGTCATCACCCCGGAGGAATACTGGGAAAAGCTGCCTATGATCCAGTATCACATGGACGAACCGCTGGCAGACCCGGCAGCCATCGCCCTGTATTTCGTGTGCAATCTGGCATCTCAGTCGCTGAAGGTAGTGCTGTCCGGCGAGGGCGCAGACGAGATCTTCGGCGGCTATAACGTCTACAGCGAACCGGGCGGGTCTGCTTATGACAAGCTGCCCCGGGGACTGCGCCGCGGCATCGGTCACATTGCAGAAAAAATGCCGGCGCACCGCGGCAGAAACTTCCTGGTGCGCAAGGGCAAGGATCTGGAAGAGCGCTTTATCGGCAACGCCTATATGTTTACGCCGGAGGAGCGCAAGGCACTGCTGAAGATCCGCACCAATGCGCCCGATCCCATGGCGATCACCAAGCCTTTCTATGACAAGGTGCAGGATCAGGACGACGTGACCAAGATGCAGTACCTGGATCTCCACATGTGGATGGCAGGGGATATCCTGTTGAAAGCCGACAAGATGAGCATGGCGAACTCTCTGGAGCTGCGCGTGCCGTTCCTGGACAAAAAGGTCATGGAGCTGGCAGAGCAGATCCCCACACGCTATCGTGTGACACGGGAGGCGGTCACCGACGAAAAGACCCCGTATATCACCAAGTATGCCATGCGCCTGGCTGCCAAGAAGGACACTCCGCCCCAGACGGCAAAAACCGCAGCCAAGAAAAAGCTAGGCTTTCCGGTGCCCATTCGTGTCTGGCTGAAAGAAGAGAAATACTACAGCATTGTCCGGGAGCGCTTTGAGAGCGATGAGGCAAACCGCTTTTTCCACACCGAAAAGCTGGTGCACCTGTTGGACGATCACCGTGCCGGAAAGGCAGACAACAGCCGAAAGATCTGGACGCTGTATATGTTCCTGGTATGGTATCAGATCTACTTCCCGGAGGCATGCGGCGCATAAAGGAGCGGCTGAAAACAAATGGCAAGTCATGTAACCTATGCTTATATCCGGCAGAATCCCGACATCCGGGAGTATATCCGCCGCGCCGATATGTCCCTGGCGGCCATCGGCTATACCGAACATTCCTTTGCCCATGTGGAAAAGGCGGCGCATAACGCTGCCATGATCCTGGAGACGCTGCAGTATCCGGCGCGCCAGGTGGAACTGGCGAAGATCGCCGGCTTTCTCCACGATATCGGCAATGTCATCAACCGCAACGACCACGCCCAGAGCGGCGCAGTCATGGCGTTCCGGCTTCTCGACCGTCTGGAAATGCCGGTGGATGAGATCTGCTCCATCATCTCCGCCATCGGTAACCACGATGAGGGGACGGCACAGCCGGTGGATGCCATTTCGGCGGCGCTGATTATTGCCGACAAGACTGATGTGCGCCGCAGCCGTGTGCGCAATACCGACTTTATGACCTTCGATATCCACGACCGCGTGAATTATGCGGTGGAATATTCCAACCTGCATTTCAGCGACGACCAGAGATCCATTGTGCTGGATCTGACCATTGACACAGAGATCTCTTCTGTGCTGGAATATTTCGAGATCTTCATGGAGCGCATGCTGCTGTCCAAGCGCGCGGCGCTGTTCTTTGACAAAAAGTTCAAGATGTACATCAACGGCAGCAATATTTTATAAGCCGACAAGACCGCTGAAAACCGGCGGCATTGCCATAGATTCCCGGAGTCAATGCATGACTTCGGAGAAAACAACGGAGGTACAATATCATGATTTCACCGTATCCGCATCTGATCGACCTGAACGATTATCCTGTTTCCTGGTGGAAGCAGGTGGTAGACCTGGGGGAGCAGATCAAGAATCACCCGGAGATCTACGCAGGCGCCTGCAGCAACAAGATCATGGCGACCCTGTTCTATGAGCCGTCTACCCGTACCCAGATGTCCTTCCAGACCGCAATGCTGCGTCTGGGCGGCAGACTGATCGGTTTCGACAATCCGGCAAACTCGTCCGTTTCCAAGGGTGAGACACTGAAAGATACCACCAAGATCGTCAGCGGCTATGCGGATATCCTGGTCATGCGCCATCCGGTTGCCGGTGCGGCAAAGGCTGCGGCGCTGTCCGCAGACTGTCCGGTCATCAATGCCGGTGACAGCGGACACCTCCACCCCACCCAGACCCTGACCGACCTGCTGACGCTGAAATGCGAAAAGGGCAGACTGGATCACCTGACCATCGGTCTCTGCGGCGACCTCATCAACGGCAGAACGGTGCACTCGCTGCTGAAGGCCATGTCCTGCTTTGAGGGCAACCGCTTTATCCTCATCTCCACACCGGAACTGGGGCTGCCGTCCTATGTAAAGGATATTCTCAATGCCAGCAACTGCGAGTATGAAGAGATCGCCTCTCTGGAAGAGGCGCTGCCGATGCTGGATGTGCTGTATATGACACGGATCCAGCAGGAGCGCTTCGCCAGCCGGGAGGAATATCTGGCGCAGAAGGACACCTATATCCTCACCGTCAAGAAGATGCAGGCAGCGAAAAAGGATCTGATCGTGCTCCATCCGCTGCCCCGTGTGGACGAGATCGAGGTGGCTCTGGACGATGATCCCCGGGCGATGTACTTCAAGCAGGCAAAGTACGGCATGTACGTCCGCATGGCGCTGATTATCACCATGCTGAATCTGGACGCCCACACCACACTGCTGCACGGCAAGACATTCCCCGGCGCAGCCTGCAAGAACCCCAACTGCATCACCTGCACTGAGACCTATCTGCCGAAGAGCTTCATTCCGCTGGGCAACTCGCTGCTGGAATGTGAGTTCTGCAACGAGCGTCTGCTGATGGAGCACTAAGCTGCTTTGGGGACAATTTCCTGGAAAATACAGAAAAGCATCATTTCCCAATCGGGAAATGATGCTTTTTTGCACAGATATGTTTCGATTTCATGATTGAATCGTACTATTTTTTCACAAAACCGGTTTATTTTCTATGATTCCTCTTGCACAAAGATCGGGTTTGTGCTATACTAAGGAGGAAGAAGCTGCTGTAGTTTCCGGAGATGCACATCCTTCAGGAAACAGGGTGAAACCGCTTTTCTGCGATGCGGCAGATGCCGAATGCCGGAATGCACAGCAGAAACCACAGACCGGTGAACGGCAGGCAGATCTGACCGTACAGGTTCAGCGGCATGCTGCTGTAGTCCCAGACGTTCCAGCCCATGACGAGATTGTCTGCGACACCCACGGTAAATTCCAGGGCAGTGATGAGTATTGCGCCGCATCCATACTGCAGCAGCTGAGTCCGGGGCGGTGCAGCAGCATGGATCAGGTAGAGCCCCACTGCGGCGGCACCGCCGGTGAGCGTCATGGTCCAGTGGGTATAGCCCCGGCAAGCGATCTCCAGCAGGCTATAGACAAAAGCCCCCAGCAGAAAGAACCAGCAGAGTTCACAGGGCTTGTGATGCAGTTTCAAGGAATCACCTCTTTTTTCTTGCTGCCTGTAGTCTGTGCGGAAATGCAAAAAATATACAGCTGCGTCTGCCGCGGAATGACAGACGCAGCTGTATCAAAAAAAGCCGTATGCAATATGTGACATGCGGCATATAGGAGGTATTATCATGCGAAAAAGTGGTATTTTAATGCACATTTCCAGCCTGCCGTCAGAGTTTGGCATCGGCAAGCTGGGAGATTCGGCGTATATGTTCGCCAACTTCCTGCGGGACTGCGGCATGCAGGTATGGCAGATCCTGCCGCTTTCTCCTACGAGCTATGGCGATTCGCCGTATCAGTCCTTTTCTGTCCATGCCGGAAATCCGTATTTCATCGATTTTCAGCGTCTGGAGAAAAAAGGCTATCTGGCACCACCGGACTATGAGAACATCAACTGGGGTGAAGATCCGCGCCGGGTGGATTATGCACGGGTATACAACTACTGCTTCCACGTGCTGCGGACCGCGTATAACCGATTCCAGAAGGATGCGCCGGAATATCTGGCATTTTGTGAAGCACAAAAGAACTGGCTGCCGGAATATGCTTTGTTTATGGCGCTGAAGGATGCCCACGCCGGAAAGCCCTGGTATCAGTGGGAGACCGATCTGGCAATGCGTGAGCCGGAG
The DNA here is from genome assembly GCA_934463425.1 of uncultured Ruminococcus sp. GTDB lineage: Bacteria > Bacillota > Clostridia > Oscillospirales > Ruminococcaceae > Ruminococcus_C. The sequence goes on along the minus strand of CAKSJP010000011.1, from coordinate 48,315 downwards.
GCGCTGGAAGCGGCACGGGAGCAGTATGCCGACGAGATCGACTATTACTGTGTGCTGCAGTACTGGTTCTATCAGCAGTGGGGCGAGCTCAAGGCGTACTGCAACGAAAACGGCATTTCCATTGTGGGGGATATTCCCATTTATGTGGCATATGACAGCGTGGATGTCTGGGAACACCCGGAGCTGTTCCTGCTGGACAAGGAGCGCAAGCCAGTGGATGTGGCAGGCTGTCCGCCGGATGTGTTCTCACCTACTGGTCAGCTGTGGGGCAATCCGCTGTATGACTGGAGCTATCACAAGGAGACCGGATTCGCCTGGTGGATCGACCGTCTGAAGAGCGCAGCAACACTGTATGACACGGTGCGCATTGACCACTTCCGGGGCTTTGAGAGCTTTTATGCCATTCCCTACGGCAAAAAGACCGCAGAGGTGGGCGAATGGCGCAAGGGTCCGGGCATGGATCTGTTCCATGCGGTGAAGGAGGCGCTGGGCGACCTGTCGATTATTGCAGAGGATCTGGGCTTTGTGACACCGGAGGTGCGTCAGCTGCTGCAGGATTCCGGGTATCCGGGCATGAAGGTGCTGCAGTTTGCCTTTGACAATGATCCGGCAAGCACCTATCTGCCGCAGAACTTTGAGACACCCAACTGTGTTGCCTATACCGGGACGCACGACAACATGACGCTGCGGGGATGGATCCACGGCTCGCCGTCCAAGACCATCGCCTTTGCGAAGCGCTATCTCCACTGCCGGAGTGCAAACGATCTGCCGGCAGCGATCCTGCGGCTCACCTGGAGCAGCACCGCCCGGCTTGCAGTGGCGCAGATGCAGGACTTTTTGGATGCCGGGCCGGAGGGACGGATGAATACACCGTCTACAACAGGCGGCAACTGGCAGTACCGCACACTGACCAGCGATTTTAATCCCAGACTGGCGAAGCGGATCTATCAGCTGAATGAGCTGTACAACCGGCTGCCGGAAAAGTCCAAGGAAAAGCCGATCTCCAAGAAGCGGCAGAAGGCAGCAGCGAAGGCTGCAGAAAAAGCGGATGCAGTGAATGCATCGATGAAACTGAGAAAAAGGGAGAAGAAGTCATGATGAACAAAGAAACGCTGAAAGCCGGGATCCTGCATGCGCTGCACGGCGCAGATCCCAAGACCGCAACACCGCAGCAGCTGCATCAGGCACTGGGCGAGACTGTGATGAAAGCCATCGCGCCGGACTGGAGCAAGAGCATGGATGCGCATGAGCACAGCCGCCGTGCCTGCTACTTCTCCATGGAGTTCCTGGTGGGACGCGCTGTATACAACAACCTGCTGGTACTGGATGTGCTGAAGGAAGCAGAGGCTGCTTTTGCAGAACTGGGCGTGTCTCTGTCTGATCTGGAGGTGATCGAGGATGCGGCGCTGGGCAACGGCGGCCTGGGCAGACTGGCTGCCTGCTTCCTGGACAGCGCTGCAACGCTGGATCTGCCGCTGGACGGCTATGGCATTCGCTACAAGTATGGTCTGTTCAAGCAGTATTTCGAGGACGGCTTCCAGAAGGAAGTGCCGGACGACTGGATGCGCTATGGCGATGCCTGGTCGGTGCGCCGGGACGAAGATGCAGTTCTGGTGGAATTTGAGGGACAGACGGTGCGCGCTGTGCCCTATGACATGCCGGTGATCGGATGTAAGACCAAGCACATCGGCAATCTCCGCCTCTGGCAGGCAGAGCCGGTGCATACCTTTGACTTTGACCTGTTCAATCAGCAGAAGTATCTGGAGGCTGCTGCGGAGACTGTCTATGCAGAGGACATCTCCCGTGTGCTCTATCCCAACGACGACACCTGGGAAGGCAAGAAGCTTCGTCTGAAGCAGCAGTATTTCTTCTGCGCCGCATCTCTCCAGGATATCCTGAAAAAGCACAAGGCGGCTTATGGCACACTGGACAATCTGGCGGACAAGCTTGCCATTCAGCTGAATGACACCCATCCGGTCATCTCTGTACCGGAACTGGTGCGTCAGCTGATGCTGCCGGAAAACGGCTATTCCTTTGACCAGGCGTTTGCGATGGCGAGAAAGATCTTCCACTACACCAACCACACTGTTATGCCGGAAGCACTGGAAAAGTGGGACTGCAATCTGGTACAGCAGCTGCTGCCGGAGGTCTATGCTATCATTCTGCGCATCGAAGAGCAGTTTATGACCGAGATGTATCAGAAGGGTGTGGACAGGGCACAGGCAAACCGCATGAAGCTGGTGCAGAACGGCATGGTGCACATGGCACGTATGGCGGTCTATGCGTCTGCACACACTAACGGTGTTGCGGCGATCCATACCGAGATCCTGAAAGACTCCGTGCTGAAGGACTGGTATCAGGTCTATCCGGAGCGCTTCCAGAACAAGACCAACGGCATCACCCAGCGCCGCTGGCTGGCACTGTGCAATCCGGAGCTGTCCGGACTGCTCACCGAGCTGCTGGGCTCGGATGACTGGAAGATCCGTCTGGACGAGCTGAAAAAGCTGGAATGCTATGCTGAAGATACGGCGGTGCTGGAGCGCTTCCTGGCGATCAAACAGACCAAAAAGGAACAGCTTGCTGCTTATATTGCTGAAAAAGAAGGCGTACAGATCGACCCGTCGTCCATCTTTGATATCCAGATCAAGCGTCTGCATGAGTACAAGCGTCAGCTGTTGAACGCGTTCTCCATCCTGTACCTGTACTTCGGACTCAAGGACGGCAGCATTGCAGATATCACACCGGTGACCTTCCTGTTTGGCGCAAAGTCTGCGCCGGGCTATCGCCGTGCAAAAGCCATCATCAAGTTTATCCACGAGGTGGCAAAGCTGGTGGAGGCAGACCCGGTAGTATCCCGGAAGATCAAGGTGGTATTTGTCTCCAACTATAATGTTTCCTATGCAGAAAAGCTGGTGGCTGCGGCAGATGTTTCTGAGCAGATCTCCACTGCCGGCACAGAGGCATCCGGCACCGGAAACATGAAGCTGATGCTCAACGGTGCAGTGACACTGGGCACCTATGACGGCGCAAACATCGAGATCGTGGAAGAAGCCGGCGAAGAGAACAACTATATCTTCGGCGCAAAGGTAGAGGAACTGGAGAAGATCATGCCCACCTATGACAGCCGCAAGCTGTTCTCGGAAAACGAGAAGATCCGCCGCGTGGTGGAGACACTGATCGACGGCACCTGCTGCGACGGCGGCAGCGGCGACTTCCGGGAACTGTACTACTCGCTCCTGGACGGCGCGAGCTGGCACGCACCGGATAACTACTATCTGCTGGGCGACCTGGAATCCTATGTGGCAGCAAAGCTGCGCTGCAACAGCGATTATACTGACCGCATGGCATTCGCCAAGAAGCAGTGGCGGAACATCTGCAATGCCGGAAAGTTCAGCTCTGACCGTACCATTGCGGACTATGCGGAAAACATCTGGGAGATCCAGCCGGTCAAGGTGGACTAACAGAAGGCACAGGAGGTGCTGAAAATGAGCGGATGGATTCCATTTCTTTGTTTTGTTCTGCTGGGCGCTGCGGATACTGTATTTTCCGTTAAGCTGAATCTGTCGCCGTGGCCGTTTCTGCTGGCAGGAAACCCCGTGCAGCCGGACGGCAGAAAGGTTTATGATACAGAGCAGTTTCGATCTGCTGCGGGTATGCTGTGTGCTATTTATGCCGGTGCTTTTTTCATGACGGCGCTTTCGGTGCTTCTGACACAGATCTTGTGCATTATGCCTGATGGCCTCATGGCGGCGATGCTGTATGTCCACGGAGCAGTGCTCGTGCTGACTGCATTCGGCATGTTGGCGTATCTGGACACCTATTGTCAGGTCGCCTCGGAAAAGCTGCCGGAGTAAAATCGATTTTTAAGGCAAAACCAAAACGCCGCTGCGGTACTGTGAAAGGTACCGCAGCGGCGTTTTTTCTATGTAGCTTTTATCCCTGTGCCGACAAATCTGTATTACTGCATTTTTTCGCCGCAGGAACCGCAGAACATGCTGTCCAGGGGATTTTCTGCGCCGCAGTGCGGGCAGAACTTTACAGTGGGTGTGTCGTCTGTCTTTTTTGTGTGATCCTGACCGTCCGCTTCTGTATAGCGGAACTCCGGCTCAGAGGGCAGCGGCGCAGAGGTCTTTTCCGGCACAGCTGCAGCCGCAGCCTTTTTCCTTGCCTTTGCCTTGACAACGGCGTTGGTGCAGATGCCGATGGAAGCCACGATCATGCCGCTCAGGGCAACGGTCAGACTGGACAGCACCACCGGGATGAGAAGGACGGACAAGCCGTTTCTGGTAAAGAGCAGCGCATCCGGTACATGGAACGCCTCGACCAGAAGCGCTGTTATGCCGCTTCCTGCCAGCACCAGAAGGCTGGGGATGGCGACGGCACAGCCATAGGCGGTGAGCATTCTGCCCTTGCGCCAGTGCCCTCTGACAGCGAGAATCAGCCACAGCACGAAGCATGCCGCGGTCATGATGCCGAAAACAATGATGCCGGAAATACTGCACAGCATCCGCGCCAGAAACTTGCCGAAGCCGGAACCGATGGTGTGCTTCAGCGTATGGTTCCAGTCATTTACATCGTCGCCCATCGTCCATTCCAGTGCCTGGCGGTCTGCTTCGGCGAAGATCACGCCGGTTTCTTCCTGCATGATGCTGCCCAGGTCATTCTGCATCAGGTCTGCAATATCGGTGACACTGGCTTCCGGCAGTTCGGCGATGTCGCCGGACAAATAGCCGCTGAGGTCATCCAGATAGTCACAGAGCAGCGTGTTGAATTCCGGCTGCTGTACCAGAACATTGGCGTATTCCTCTGAGAGATTGGGAGCATTCCAGAAATACCAGTCATACATGCATTTTCCGAGCGGCTGCATTTTGCCGTCATCGCAGAGCTGTGCCTGGGACAGATCCATCTGGGAGACCGCCTTGGAAAGGGCGTTCTGCGGCACGATGGTATGCAGCGTGATACTCAGCAGCAGACAGATGCCGAAGAGCAGTGTCAGCAAAAACAGCAGGATCAACCCGAACACTGCACCGGCGCGGGAGGGCTTTTTTGCCGGTTTTGCTGTGCTTTCGGCAGCGGTGTCTGCTGTGGTTTTCGATTTCTTTTTTGCCATAGGGATTCCTCCTGTTGTATCGGTTTTGTTTTGTTTCTATGAAGAAAATTATAGCATAGGAATGCAGTGGGATTGTGTATTTTTTGAAAACTTTACCGGATATGCTGCATAATCGGGGATCATGTGTATTTTTCCCAGCCGCGGATGCGCTCCCGCATTTCATCAATGCCCAGAACGCCGCAGGCAAAGCCCTTTTTGATGAGGATCTCCGGCAGATATTCGTCATACTTTTCAAACATGGGGACTTCTTTGGGATAGACCAGTTCCATGGGGTCGAGCGGTTTGCGCTCCTGTTCCAGCAGCACCCGGAAAAAGGTACGCCTGTCGGCTTTCATCTTAAACTGAATGAAGTACGGTCTGGACGGAGAAAGTCCGGTGAGGGTGAGCGCGCCGGCGCAGCGCACCTTGAGAAAGCGTTCCATGGCGAGAAAGGCATATGTCCCCAGCCAGGGGAACAAGCACCACATATCGCCGCCCAGACAGATCAGCGGCTCTTCCGTCAGCCCGGAGTTCTGCGCCGTGTGCCGCGCCAGCTGTAACCGCGCCGCCGCATTCTGCATGAGATACGGATATTGCTTCTGCTCCTGGAGTACACGCTTCATGCGCTCTAAGATATGGGTGTGGATATCGCCGGGGCATTCGCCGAAATATGCCGGCACTTTTCCCTTGATCTGTTCGCAGTATACGGTGTGCCGCTTGTGGTCGATCTCGTCTACCACCCAAACGTGTCCGGCAATGGCGATCTTTTCGCCCACAGGCGGCGGCTGTACGATCGTCCCCAGCTCCTGGGAGTTCCAGCGGACGGTGTACTCCACATTTTCCTGGAACACGGCGTAGAATTTATAGGAGCTGGTGAGCCGCTCTCCGGCGATGCCCACAATGAGACCGCCGGTCTCGGTGCGCTGGATGTGGTCGATCTCCAGCAGGTGGCGCAGCAGGAGCTTGAAATCCTCCTGGGAGACCCGGCGGAAATAGCTGAGGGTCAGCACATGGGATGCCAGCGCCGCCGGTGTCATTTCGCCGCAGGATGCCAGGGTGCACATGGTCTGGTGATACAGCAGGCTGTAGGGCAGACGGTTCAGCCGGGGCGGTTCGACCCAGCGCTCTTCCAGATAGACCTGGACCAGGGCGATGCCCTGCAGGAGCTTCCACGGGATGGTGGTGGGCAGAAGCGCCCGTGCTTCCGGCGGATCTTCCCGCATGACAAACCACATTTCCGGCGGCAGATCGCGCCGTCCGGTGCGCCCCATGCGCTGTAAAAAGGAAGAGACCGTAAAGGGCGCGTCTATCTGGAATGCCCGTTCCAGTCTGCCGATGTCAATGCCCAGCTCCAGAGTGGCGGTGGTGACGGTGGTCAGAAAGAGACTCTCGTCCTTCATGGCGGTCTCTGCGGTCTCCCGATAAGCGGAAGACAGATTGCCGTGATGGATGAGAAAGCGATCCGGCTCGTGGTTGGCTTCACAGTACTGCCGCAGAGTAGTGGTGACGGCTTCGCACTCCTCCCGGGAATTGACGAAGATCAGGCACTTTTTCCCGCGGGTGTGCTCGAAGATATAGCCCATGCCGGGGTCGGCGTGCTCCGGGGCAGTGTCTGTTCTGGGCGCAAGCTCCGGGAGTGCCTGTTCCGGCGGATGCTCTGCTGCAGCCTGCTGGTCATGCACATAGAAATGCTCCATAGACAGCCGCCAGCGCACGCCCTTGCTTTCGATGTGCGGGATCACAGTCCCTCTGCCGGTGCCGGCAGCCAGAAAAGCGCCTGTAGTTTCCAGGTCGCCGATGGTGGCGGACAGCCCGATGCGCCGGGGATTGACACCTGCCATGCGGCAGAGCCGTTCGATGAGACACATGGTCTGACCGCCCCGGTCGCCGCGCATGAGAGAGTGTACTTCGTCGATGACGATATACCGCAGATCGTGAAACAGCTTGGTGAGGGCAGCATGCTTGTGGAGCAGCATCGCCTCCAGAGACTCCGGCGTGATCTGCAAAATGCCGGAAGGGTGTTTCATCATTTTGGCTTTGTGAGACTGGGAAACGTCGCCGTGCCAGTGCCACACCGGGATATCTGCTTCGGCACAGAGATCGTTCAGCCGGAGGAACTGGTCATTGATGAGTGCTTTCAGCGGCCCGATATAGATCGCGCCCACAGAAGTGGGCGGATCTTCGTAGAACTGGGTGAGGATAGGGAAAAACGCGGCCTCGGTCTTGCCGGAGGCAGTCGATGCCGAGAGCAGGACGTTTTCCTCTGTGTTGAAAATGGCGTCGCCTGCCGCTACCTGGATGGCGCGGAGGGATTCCCAGTCATTCTGATAGATGAAATCCTGAATAAACGGCGCATAGCGGTCAAAAATGGACATGGGGAAACCTCTTAAATGTCAAACTCGGCAAATTCCGGCGCGACTTCGCTGTCGCCCTCCGGCTGTGCCTTGGCGTAGGAAAAACGGTCGGACTGCAGCAGCTCGGAGACGTTCAGCTGCGGATTCTGATAGACAATATCCAGCAGCTCGATAAAGTCCCGGATCACTTCACGGGGCGTGATGTGGGAGTCCGCGCCGATGCGCCCGAACTCGATCTGCAAAAACTGGATGCGTTCCTCCTGGGTCAGTGTGGGTGTATAGCCGAACAGCTGGGCATGGATATCCGTCAGCTTTTCGGTCAGCACCAATAGTTCCTCGTTGGTCAGCGCCGTCAGATGGATCACCGGGGCGAGCATATCTTTTACGCCCTCGCGTCCGAAGCGGCCTTCTGCCAGCCGGGAGCGCAGCGCCTCATAGCTGTACACGCCCCGCCGGGTATCCTCGATGCACTGGGGCGTGCCGCCCATGATGATGCCCAGATACTGCGCCTTTCCCTGCAGGGTGTCGTTGTACATGGTGAGGATCTTCTCATAGTTGTACTGCCGGGTGATGCTGTTGGGGACTTTATAGATGTTCACCAGCTCGTCGATGAGCACCAGCATGCCGCTGTAGCCTGCCTTTTTCAGGAACATGGCGAACAGCTTGATGTACTCGTACCAGTCGTCATCGCCGATGATGATGTTTACGCCCAGCTCGGACTTGGCTTCGGTCTTGGTGGTGTATTCGCCCCGGAACCACTTGACCACCTTCGCCTTGCTTTCATCGTCGCCGTCCCAGTAGGCATTATAATAGAGTGTCAGCAGCTTGGCGAAGTCGAAGCCGTGCACCATTTCGTGGAGCGCGCCGATGACCTCGTAGATCTTTCGCGTCACAGCTGTTTGAAATTGGGGATCTTCTGTGGAAAGCCCGGATTCCGCTGCGGTCTCGCTCTGGACGTTGCTGATCCAGCGGTCGAGGATCAGCGTCAGCGCGCCGCCGTCTGGTCTGGTTTTGGTGGACATATTGCGGATCAGTTCCTTATAGGTCGCCAGTCCCTGTCCCTTTGTGCCCTGCAGGCGCCGCTCCGGGGAGAGGTCGGCATCCACTACCACAAAGTTCCGGTCCATGACATAGCTGCGGATGGTCTGAAGCAGAAAGCTCTTGCCGCTGCCGTATTTGCCCACGATAAACCGGAACGATGCGCCGCCGTCTGCGATGATATCCACATCATGGAGCAGTGCGTCGATCTCCTGTTCTCTGCCGACAGTGATATAAGGCAGCCCGATGCGCGGAACGACGCCGCCTTTCAGCGAATTGATGACCGCAGATGCGATTCGTTTTGGTATTTTCATAGTCATTGTTCCTTTCTGAACTGATGCTTACAGCATCGCTGCAATGTCCTCGGCGTAATCCTCGATCAGCTCCGGTGTGTCGCCGTCGAAGAGGATCACCGTATCGCTGAAATCGTCAAACAGTGCTTCGTTGATGCGATCTACCAAAACCGACAGCATCACGCCGTTCTTCCGGAGCAGCTCGGCATAGGGCTTTTTCTCCAGGAGGCAGCGCAGAAATGCGGTTTCGGTCTCGCTGAGCCGGCTGTCCGGTGCGCCGGCGTGTTCCGGTTCTGGTGCGGGCGGCGCGGTTTCCGGTGCATCCGGGAAAACCGCTTCGGCTTCCGGCGCTTCCTCCTCCACCAGCAGCTTGTCCCGTGTGGTATCTGCCGCCCGGCGGATGGTCTGCAGCTGGGAAAGGTCAAACTCGATCTTGGCCGGCTCGGGCTCTGCGGCGCGGCGCTGTTCCTCCAGAAGCGCTTCCAGCTCATTGTCCAGCAGCTTCTGGATGTATTTGGGCAGCTCCGGTTCTTTCAGCGGATGGGCATAGCCTGTCAGAAGCCGCAGCTTCTGGTCAATGGCTTTTAAGAGGTCTCCCACCCGGGAAGTGCCCTTTTCGCTGTCAAAATAGCGCTCACAGTACCAGATTCCGCGGCGGCAGTGATATGCTTGATATGGGCTGATGACATAATCCGCTTCCAGATTCGGTTCTTTTTCAAAATAAACGGCATTTCCGAACAGATGATAGGGGAGCGTTTTCTTTTTCCCAAAGAGATATTCCAGATAGGGCTTTTCCTTCCGCTTTTTAAAATATGCGCTGACGGCGCAGAAGCAGCGGAACACTGCCTCCTGCATCAGTACAGTATTTTCCCGGAAAAAGCGGGAGCGCGGGAGCGTGTATCGGGAGACGGCGGTCAGCGCTTCGGTGACGGCTTCCGGGGTATGTGTGTCCGGCGCAGCCAAAACCGGCAGAGCGCCGCCCAATGCAGACGCTGTGCCGTTGCTTTCCGGGAGAAGCGCCGGACTCAGACCATAGCGGATCACATAATCATGGATCCAGAGGGAAAAATAAAAGAAAGCAGATGTGCTTTCGGGGGCAGCGGCGCTGTAATCCTTCTGGAACTGCAGCAGCATAGTATAGCCCGTCTCCGGGTCGGGGACGCCGATCTGATTGAGCAGCTCATAGCAATACACCACAGCATAGGATGCGGATACTTTTTCCACAGTGCCCCGGCGCACGCTGGCGCGCCAGGTGAAGTAAGTGCGGAGCTGCTTGTCAGTCATGTCATGATAGGTGGGGTAATATTTGGAAAATTCGGCGCGCTCGGCGCAGTCATCGGTGAAGTCCGCCAGGAACATGCCCTGCCGGTAGAACAGCTCCTGGAAATTATAGTTGTATTTGGATGGGCTGAATGCGATCTTTTTCGCATCCGCCAACGGCTGCGGCAGACGTTTTATCATCTGCGCTGCTGTGCGCAGGATCGGTTCGTCCTGGTATTTTTTCTGCAGTTTTTTTGAGGTGCTTTTCAGCTTGGGATTGTCCAGGATCTCTGCGATCAGGTCTATGATATCTGACATGGCAGCCGTCTCCTTTCTGCAAAAATATCGATAAGGCAATGCCGCACAAATTTTGTGCGGGATTGCCATAACTTCAATATACCACATTCCTGTGGAAAAGTCAAACCGGATCCTGGAAAAATGAAAAAAAGAACGGCGGCAAAAATCGGTTTGTGCATGCTGGAAACAGGCGCTTCAAAACAGGAACGGGACAAAGCAGCTCCGGCAGACCGCCGCCCCAAAACCGGTTCGTTCTCAAAGGAAAAAAACCGTTTACACAAAAGAAAGAAAAGAGTTTTGGAAAAATTATAGAAAAAGAAATCACTTTGTGCTATACTAGGAATGTTGAGGTCATGCCGTGTCTTTTCAAGGACGGCGGTATGCCGAAGGTCCTGCGGGAGCAGGTACAAAACAGTCGAAAGACGAGGAGGTTCTATATGAGAAAAGTACAGTTTACAGAAACCGTTTTGCGTGATGCAAACCAGTCTCTCATGGCAACGCGTCTGCCCTATGCGGACTATGCAGACATCCTGCCGGTTATGGATAAGGCAGGCTACTATTCCATTGAGTGCTGGGGCGGTGCAACATTTGACTCCTGTTTGCGGTATCTGAACGAAGATCCGTGGGAACGCCTGCGGAAGCTGCGGAAGAACCTGCCCAACAATAAGCTGCAGATGCTGCTGCGCGGACAGAATCTGTTGGGATATAAGCACTATCATGATGACGTTGTGGAAAAGTTCATCGAACTCTCTATCAAGAACGGCATCGACATCATCCGTATCTTCGATGCGCTCAATGACTTCCGCAACTGCGAGACCGCGCTGAACGCTACCATGAAGTATGCTACCAAGAATACCATTGCATCCGGCTGCATCTGCTATACCCAGAGCCCGGTGCACACCGTAGAAAAGTATGTGGAAATGTGCAAGGAGCTCAAGCGCATGGGCTTCCAGACCATCTGTCTGAAGGATATGGCAGGCACCATGACCCCGTATGAGGCAGAGCACCTCATCAAGGGCATCAAGGATGCTGTCGGCGACATGCCGCTGATCCTCCACACCCACAGCACCACCGGTATGGCGTATATGACGCTGACCAAGGCGATCGAGTCCGGCATCGACGTCATCGATACTGCAACCTCCTGCTTCTCCGGCGGTACTTCTCAGCCGTCCACCGAGACCATGTTCTATGCCTGCCAGCAGTACGGCATTGAGACTGGTCTGGACGAAAAGCTGCTCAATGAGGTCAATGACTACTTCAAGCCTATCAAGCAGAAGTATATCGACAACGGTCAGATCAACCCCAAGAGCCTGGGAACAGACGCACAGGCACTGGTTTACAAGGTTCCGGGCGGTATGCTGTCCAACATGATCGCAAACCTCACCGATATGAAGGCAATGGACAAGTTTGACGCTGCTCTGGCAGAGATCCCGCAGGTTCGTGCCGATATGGGTTATCCGCCGCTGGTAACACCGCTGTCTCAGATGGTGGGCAACCAGGCAGTTACCAACGTTCTGGTGGGCGAGCGCTATCGCCAGATCTCCAAGGAGATCCAGAACTATATCAAGGGTGAATACGGTATCGCGCCGGCTCCGGTCAGCGAAGCGCTCCAGAAGAAGGTTCTGGGCGAGGGCGGCAAGCCGGTAGACTGCCGCATCGAGGATCAGAAGCGCACCGGTCAGGAATTTGAAGATGCCAAGAAGGCACTGGGCGATCTGGCGCGTTCGGAAGAGGATATCATGAGCTATATCTGCTATCCGGATCAGACCATGAAGTTCCTGGAAAACCGGAAGGCACAGGAGGAGAACGAGGCCGTTTATACCATCGAGGCCATGTAAGGAGGAACAGCTATGCCACTGAATGTAATGAGTGCAGCAGATATGGGCATCGGCGAGGCAGGCGTAACCGCCATTTTCGGTTATGTTGTCGTTTTCGTCGGACTGCTCCTGCTGATGCTGGTACTGTATATTATGGGTGCAGTGTTCAAGTCAAAGGCAAAGAAAGCGGAAGCGCTGAAAGCTGCGGAAAAGGCTGCTGCTCCGGCAGCAGCGTCGGCAGCAGAGCCGGAAAAGCCTCTTGCACCGGGTTCTGCCGGTCATATCAAGCGGTTTGATGTACCGGATAAGGAAGCAGCCATGATCATGGCGATCGTTGCTGACAAGCTGAACACACCTTTGAATGAACTGCGCTTCGTGTCGATCAAGGAGGTCAAAGAGGATGAAGTATAAAGTTACGCTGAATAACAAAGTATATGAAGTAGAGGTCGAGGCAGGAAAGGCTGTCCTGCTGGACGAATATGAAGCCTGCGCTCCGGCTCCGGCAGCTGCCCCTGCCGCAGAAGCTGCTCCGGCTGCCGCTGCGCCCGCTCCGGCTCCGGCAGCTAAGGTAGACCTGAAGGCAGGCGAACCGGTAAATTCCCCGATGCCCGGCAACATCCTTCGCGTTGAGGTCAAGGAGGGCGAACAGATCAAGGCAGGTCAGCTGCTGGTTGTTCTGGAAGCAATGAAAATGGAAAACGAGATCCTGGCACCCCACGACGGCACAGTTGCACAGGTCGTTGTCTCCAAGGGTACTACCGTAGAAACAGGCTCTCCGCTGATCGTACTGGCGTAAAGGAGGGGTATTCATGAACATGCTTGAAACCCTTCAGAACCTGCTGAATGACTCCGGCTTCGTCAGCTTTTTCGCCGACGGCGGCTGGAAGAACCTGGTTATGATCGCAGTCTCCTGTCTGCTGCTGTATCTGGGCATCAAAAAGCAGTTTGAACCGCTGCTGCTGGTAGGCATCGCTTTCGGCTGTCTGCTGGTCAATGTCTCCAACTTCTTTGTAGACGGCGCAAGCTCTGCGAATGCGCTGTACCATCCGGAGCTGTGGAGCGAGTTCCTGAAAGAAGGCGGCGAGTATTATCACAGCTACGGACATATTATGGCAAACGGCGGCCTGCTGGATATCCTTTATATTGGTGTCAAGTCCGGTCTGTATCCGTCCCTGATCTTCCTGGGCATCGGTGCTATGACCGACTTTGGTCCGCTGCTGTCCAGTCCGAAGAATCTGCTGCTGGGTGCAGCGGCACAGATGGGTGTTTTCCTGGCGTTCTTTGGTGCGGTTTGTCTGGGCTTTGACGGCAATCAGGCAGCATCCATCGGTATTATCGGCGGTGCAGACGGCCCGACAGCGATCTTCCTGACCAGTAAGCTGGCTCCGGAACTCCTGGGACCGATCGCCATTGCAGCATACTCCTATATGGCGCTGATCCCCATGATCCAGCCGCCTCTGATGAAGCTGCTGACTACCGAAAAGGAACGGAAAGTCAAGATGGAAATGACCCGTCAGGTTTCCAAGACCGAGAAGATCATCTTCCCGATCGTGGTTTCTCTGGTGGTTATCCTGCTGCTGCCGTCCACCGCTCCGCTGATCGGCTGCCTGATGCTGGGTAACCTGTGGCGGGAATGCGGCGTGACAGAGCGTCTGTCCGACACCGTACAGAATGCGCTGATGAACATCGTTACCGTATTCCTGGGCATCTCCGTTGGTGCAACTACTGTTGCATCTTCGTTCCTGACACTGGACACCCTGAAGATCGTGGTTCTGGGTCTGCTGGCATTCTGCTTCTCTACAGTCGGCGGTCTGCTGGGCGGCAAGGTGATGTATATCGTCAGCGGCGGTAAGGTCAATCCGCTGATCGGTTCTGCTGGTGTATCCGCAGTGCCGATGGCTGCCCGTGTTTCCCAGAAGGTTGGCCAGAAGGCAAATCCGTCCAACTTCCTGCTGATGCATGCAATGGGTCCGAACGTAGCAGGCGTTATCGGCTCTGCAATTGCAGCTGGTTTCCTGCTGGCAGTGTTTAAGTAAAATACCGCAAAGGCTGTTTCGTATCATCCATATGAAATAGGCTTTCAGAAAATCGCCCGATACAAGCATGATATGGCTTGTATCGGGCGATTTTGTTATGGGCAGGGAAAAGACACGGCTGACATGCAGAAGCGCTGACAGAGACGATTCTGCCCATCCTGAGCGATGCACTATAAAAGGCAATCTTTTCTGTCCTGGACTTTGCGGCAGCAGGACAAAGGCAATACCGCACAAACAAAAATCCCCGCAGACGTAACGCCGCGAGGAACAATGCTGTTATTTCATTGTTGTGTCATACGAAGATGTAGTGTCACTCCCGAACCGGGAGCTCGTCACCCCTGTGGTGACGGCAGATTCAAAAGAAGTTATATTGTAAAATCGATGGTGTTCAAAAAACTAATAGATGAGTTTGTAGAGTGTGGGGAACAGCGCCAGGTATTCGCTGAGCTTTGTGCGCTTGCTGGAACCCGGATCGTTGATGATAAAGTTTTCGGCAGAGAAGGATGTGCCCTTCGAGCCGGTATATCCGGTAACCAGGACATAGTGCTGGCTGCCGTTGGATTTCTTTGCACCGACTACTACCGGTGTGTTGTTCAGCAGCTGATCGTAGATCTGCTGCATAATGCTCTGAGAAATGCTGCAGCTCAGGGTATCCACCTGATAGCCCAGCTTTTCGCAGGAAGACCAGATCAGGTTGTCGCTGCTGTAGGTGAGCTTGGACACCATCTTGTCCGGTGTGGTGTTTGTGCCGGTCTGGTAGGAATACTTCATTGCCAGTGCCGTGGTAACACAGCCGACCTTTCCGATGGTGGAATAGTTGATGACCTTATTGCTCCATTTGGAGTCAAACTGCTTGTAATCTACCACATTCAGCTGAACCGGTTCGTGTCCGGTTTCCTTGAGGATGCCGGTTTCCGGATCGAAGTAGCGGGATGTATCGCCGATGGTGATCCATCCGGTCTGCATGGCAAATGTTGTGGGATCAAAATAATAGGTGCTGTCGGCGATCTCTGTCAGTCCCGAAGCTGCTGCGCCGGATTCTGTCAGATAGATCTTGCTGTCATCCCGGTTTACCCAGCCGGAAAGTGCGCTGCCGTCTGTGGAACTGAAATAATACAGCTTTCCGTTCAGGGTCTGCCATTCCTTCAGCAGAACGCCTGTGGTGGGATCGAAGCCATAGACAACGCCGTCAATGTTCTGTACACCGGTGAGGACACCCCGCTCTGTGAGATACAGTGTACCTTCCTCTGTGTCCATCCAGCCTGTGCGGAGCATGCCGTTGCTGGGGTCGAAATAGAAGCGTGTGCTTCCGACGGTGACCCATCCGGTCTGCATTGCGCCGGTTTCCGGATCGAAGTAGCTGAATCCGCTGCCCACTGCCTGAAGTCCGGTTCGCAGAACCCCGTCCTCTCCGGCGAGGTAAATGGCACCGTTTTCTGTGAAAGTGCCGCTTCGCAGGATGCCCTGGCTGGTAAAGCAATAGGTCTTTCCGTCGATGACGGTCATGCCTGTGGCAATGACGCCGTCTGCGTCAGCCCACATAGTGCCGGCATCGGTGGTGATCCATCCGGTCTGGAGCAGCTTGTCCGCGGAGAAGTCATAGAGCTTTCCGTCGATGGTGTTGACACCGGAAACAGCGCCCTTGTCGGCAGTGAAGTAATAAGTGCCGGCATCGGTGGTCTGCCATCCGGTATAAACGGATGCGTCCTCATTGTAGAGATACAGCGAACCATCCTCATAAGAGATCCATCCGGTCTGAACACAGCCGTAGTCATCGAAGGTATACGGTGTGCTGCCGATGGTCTGAACGCCTGTCAACTTGCCGATATTCTGATCGATATAGTACAGGGAGTCATGATAGTTCAGCCAGCCGAAAACCGGCTTTCCTACCTCGGCATCGTAATAATACCGCTTTCCGTTTACGGTCTGCCATCCGGTGCGGAGCGCGCCGTCAGAGGCAAATAAATAAGTGAAGCCGTCCTCCAGGGTGCTCTCTTCCTGTGCACAGCTGCCGTCGCTGTAATAATAATAAAGGCTGTCGTCATCTGAAACATACCAGCCGGTCTGTGTGATCTGGTCTGCGTCACAGCTTCCGGTCAATACACGGTTGCCGCTGTCTGTGACAATAAATCGGTTTAGACGCAGGGAGCTTTCCTGCACATTGGTTTCCTCTGCGGAGACAGACACAGCACCGATCAGAAGCGATGCCAGCAGTCCGCTTGCTGCCGCAAGGAATAGTTTGCGCATTGGTTGCGCCATTGGTTTCACGTCCTTTCGTGTCCGGGGACATCCTGGTTCGGAAACGGGCATGTCCTTGGAAGCGGCCTTCAGGAGATTCCTTTGCTGCCGCTGTTCTTTGCGTTCGTATCAATTCGACAAAAAACCTTTGCCGATTGTAATCGATTTGTCATGAATCCACTATTTATTATACCGATGTTTGATGCGGCTGTCAATCAATTTGGCGCTTGGTTTGAAAAAAGTGTCGAATTTTCGGCGCACTGCACAAAAAAGCAAGGGCTGATACGCTCATTCTGCACAATTTCTCAGGCTTGGATATCCCAAAATTTAGAATATCCAAAATGAAATGTTGGTAACAAAATGGTTATTTCGGCAAAATCACAGCTGCAGGACTGCTGATGGCACGATAATATTCCGGCCGTCTGTCCCGGAATACGCCCCAGCTCATGCGCATTTCTTCCAGTTCGTCCAGATCATAGGTCTGGGCTGCGATGCCTGCCGTATCCCGGCTCAGCTGCTGTACGACTGCGCCGGTGCCGTCTGTGAGGAATGATGTGCCGTAGAAGGAGAGGGCAGAGGTCTGGTTCTGGTTCTCCTCGTCGGGGGAGATGGTCTCTGTGCCGATGCGGTTCGCCGCAATGACCGGCATCAGATTTGCAGCGGCATGTCCCTGCATGCAGCGCTGCCAGTGGGGTGCGCTGTCCACCTCCAGGATCGGCTCAGAGCCGATGGCGGTGGGATAGAACAGCAGTTCCGCACCGCTCAGTGCCATGCAGCGCGCGGCTTCCGGGAACCACTGATCCCAGCAGATGCCGACGCCGATCCTGGCATAACGGGTGTTCCACACCTTGAAGCCGGTGTCGCCGGGGGTAAAGTAGAATTTTTCCTGATAAAAATGGTCGTCCGGGATGTGGGTCTTGCGGTAAACGCCCAGGACAGCGCCGTCTGCGTCGATGATCGCCACGGAATTATACAGCGCCGTACCGGCTTTTTCGTAGAAGCTGACCGGAAGCACCACCTGTAGTTCTGCAGCAACCTTTCGCAGCTGGGCGATGGCAGGATTTTCGGTGACTGCCGTCGCCAGCTCATAGGAGGCGTAGCGGCGTTCCTGACAGAAATACGGCGTTTCAAACAGTTCCGGCAGCAGGATGATCTGCGCGCCCTGGGCAGCTGCCCGGCGGATCATTTCTTCTGCGGTGCGGCGGTTTTCTGCAGCATCCGGGGTACATGCCATTTGAATGGCGGCAACGGTAACTTTACGCATGGTCTGCGCTCCTTTCGGCAGGGATCTGCTGGGTAATACAGTGGATATTGCCGCCGCCCAGCAGAATTTCTCCGGCGTCAATGGGTATGATAGTTCTGGTCGGGAATGCTTCCTGCAGGATGTCGCAGGCGGTCTTGTCCATGGGGTCGCCGAACTGCGGCACAAGCACACTCTGGTTGGCAATGTAGAAGTTGACATAGGATGCGGCGAGCCGTTCACCGGGTGTCCGGGTGGGTTCGCCGTCCCAGAGATCCAGTTCGCTGCAAACCGCTTCTGTGACGCACACCGGCGTTTCCGGAATGGGAAGCCGTGTCACCTGGAGCTTTCTGCCTTTCGCGTCAGTCTGCTGCGCCAGATAGTCGGCGCATGCCTTGGAAAGGGCATACTGCGGATCATTCTGGTTGTCTGTCCAGGCGAGTACGACTTTTCCGGGCGCGGTGAATGCGCAGATGTTGTCTACATGCTCGTTGGTCTCGTCGCCGTAGATGCCGCGCGGCAGCCAGAGGACTTTTTCCGCGCCCAGCATGGCACAGAGCTTGTCCGCAATGGCTTCTTTGGACATTTCCGGATTTCGTCCGGCGCTGCACAGACAGCTCTCGGTGGTGAGGATCGTGCCCTCGCCGTCGCTGTGGATGCTGCCGCCCTCCAGGATGAAGTCCCGGCTGTCGTAGCAGTCTGTCTGGAACAGGTCGCAGACTTTTCTGGCGGCGTGGTTGTCCTGATCCCAGGGAAAATACAGCCCGTCCACCAGACCGCCCCAGGCGTTAAAGCCCCAGTCGATGCCGCGGACGGTTCCGTCGGCGCGGCGGACGAAGGTGGGGCAGATGTCTCTTGCCCAGGAATCGTCTGTTTTCATTTCGACGAGCCGGATCTCCGGCGGCAGCATGGCGCGGGCGGTTTCGTACTGTTCCGGCGAGACCAGCATGGTGACTGCTTCGGACTGCGCAATGGCAGAAGCCGCCGCAGTGAATGCCTTTCGTGCCGGCCAGCCGCCGCTGCGCCAGGAATCGCCCCGTTCCGGCCAGATCATCAGGCAGCCCTGGTGCCGGTCAAATTCCGCCGGCATGACAAAGCCGTCTGTTTTGGGTGTGGTATGTAAAATGTGCATGGGATCGCTCCTCTCTGAATTGCAAGAATATTATAGCACAAATTCTTTGGGAATGCAATCGAATTGTATGGGCGGTTTTTCACGAGATTGTGGAATTGGTGTAGATTCCGGACAATGCCGCACCAAACGCCTCCTGATGTTTTTTATAAGGCGGTTTCTGTGGAAAGCAGGGGCGAAGCTGTGTATAATTTTTTCTTTGCGGGGAAAGATAGCTTTGGAGGTGATGGAGAATGACAAGCAAGGAATTGCTCTATGTAGAGGACGCACTGGGACATGAAAAGTATTTTCAGACCAAGTGCAGTGAGGCTGCGGCACAGATCCAGGACGAGGAACTGAAGCAGTGTGTGATGCAGATGGCGGAAAAGCACCGTCAGCTGTTCCGGACATTTTACGGGCTGCTTTGAGAGGAGAATGCAACATGGATGACAAGAACGTAATGGAAAATATTCTGCTGCTGGAAAAGGGCGTGTGCGACCTGTATCTGCACGGCGCCATTGAGTCCTGCACCGGCAATGTACACCAGACCTTCAGCCGGGCGCTGAGTGATTCGCTGGTCATGCAGGACACCTTATATGATAAGATGGCGGCAAAGGGATGGTATCCTGCGGATCGCGCAGAAATGACGAAGGTGCAGGCGGTCAAGAAAAAGTTCCAGTCCATGCAGGGCTGATGCAGACACAAAGAGCTGCCGCGTTTTGCGGCAGCTTTTTTCGGTAACGGATTCGGAAAATCTTGACATTTTGTACAAGGCATGATACAATGAGGTCAACACTGTACCGCTCCTGCCTGAGAACAAAGGAGTGTCACACTAGGATGGATTGCGGCCGGCAGCCTGCCTGCGTGTTTTTGCCTTGTCAGCAATAAAATTATGCTGGAAAATCCATACATGTTTCTTGTGAAGAAAGGTTCTCAATATGATGTGAAATAGAGGGTATGATATGAAGCGGAATTTTTTATTCAGCATGTTGTTGGCTTTTGGATTCATCACAATGAGCCTCACTGGTTTTACAGGCTGCCTGAATACGAACGGAAGCAGAGATGCAGCGCATATTTCTGAAACGGAATTGGAGCAGCTCGAGGGGGATGTGGATGCTGTTGTAAAGGCATATTTTAAGGAAAAATATGATGTACAAGCCGTTGTCACCGATCAGACTATTGCGGGAGGAGTCTTTTTGGGACCGGATCCGTCAGCAGAACGATATTACAATTTGACGGTCAGCATTACAGACGGTGCGGATTATACCATGTGCAATGCTGAGGTGTACGGAAAACGAGTAAACGGAAAAATAGAGCTATATGTAAAAAATGAATCCTATTATGGAAAAGTCATGGAAGACAAAATGCTTCAGTGGATAGAACCATATGTATTACAAGCCGATTTTCATGATCATTTAATCGAATACAGTTGTACGGAAATATGCTTTCCGTCGGAATATGCTACAGATCTCACCGCGGATGCATTTATTTCCTTGACTTCAAAGGATAGAAAATTAGCGGCCTGTTTTCATCTGATGATTCCAGAATCAGAGTATATGCAGCATGAAAACTTGTCTGAAGAGCTTGATGACTTGAAAAATCATTTAACGCAAATTGACGGCGCAATTGTATTATATATGTATGTTTATGATGAGAACGACTATAATCAAATAAAAAACGGAAGCGATTCTCATTTTGACAGTATCCTGTCTTCCAAAATTTTTGACTGCACAGAATAAAAGCATTATTGCAACCTCGCACAAGGCTTGTTCTGAGCGTCTGTTTCATATCTTTTCCCCATGCCTTTTCAGCAGATTTTTGAGGATAACGCCGACAGGTTATACAAAAATTCTTGACATCACGCATTTGATATGGTACAATAAAAATAATTGGACAATAATATGTGTGATATGCACAAGCGTTTTTTGGAAAGGAAGGATGATTGTCTATGAAGAAGTGGATGGCGGCGATCTCTGCCGCAGTCCTCGCGGTTACGGGGCTTGCCTCGTCTGTTCCGGCGGTGTCGGTCACCGCAGAGGACAACAGCAAGTACAACTATGGAGAGGCACTCCAGAAGTCGATGTTTTTCTATGAGGTGCAGCAGAGCGGCGTGAAGCCGGACTGGAACGAAGTCAGCTGGCGCTCAGATTGTATGACCAACGACTATGTGCCGGGCGGCTGGTTCGATGCCGGCGACCATTTGAAGTTCACCCTGACCAATGCCTATTCTGCAGCGCTCCTGGGCTGGGGTCTGCTGAACTACGGTGACGGCGTAGACAAGGCAGGACAGCGCACCATGTATGAGAACAATCTCCAGTTTGCACTGGATTATCTGGTGGGCTGCGACCAGGGCGACAATATCGTCTATATGATCGGCGAAGGCTCCTTTGACCACGTTTGGTGGGGCTCTGCCGAAGTGTACATGGACAAGTACGAACTGATGAAGGGCGAGACCCAGCGTCCGTACTATACCTGTGAGGACAGCTGTATTGAAGCAGATATGGCGGCGGCGCTTGCTACCGGCTATCTGAACTTCAAGGATTCCAAGCCGGAGAAGGCAAAGGAATACCTGGAGCACGCTATCGATCTGTTCGACCGTGCCGACAAGCTGCGTTCCATCGGCGATGACCCGGAGGAACAGTCTTACTATAAGATCACCACATTCTATGATGATCTGTTCTATGCGGCAAACTGGCTGTATATGGCCACCGGTGAGCAGAAGTATCTGGATCTGTGCAAGACCGATTATATCCCGAACCTGGGCAAGGAAGAGCAGTCCAGCGAGTTAAAGTATACCTGGGGCATGTGCTGGGATGATGTGATGCAGGGCGGCATACTGCTGTATGCCATCAACACCGGAGACTCCCAGTGGAAAGACCAGTTCACCAAGCATCTGGAATACTGGACGACCGGCTATGGCGGCAAGCAGATCACCTATACGCCGGACGGTCTGCCGTGGCTGTTCCAGTGGGGTTCGCTCCGCCACGCCACAACCACCGCTTTCCTGGCTTATGTAGCAGTCGATCAGCTGTACCAGGACGACGCAGCCAAGACAGAAAAGTATACCAAGTTCGCTGACAATGTCATGAACTACTGCTTCGGCGACAACTCCAAGAATTTCAGTTATGTGGTCGGCATGGGTGAGGATTATCCCCAGGCATGGCACCACAGAACCTCCAGCGGCGCATGGAATGACAAGTGGAGCAACATCGGTCAGACTGAGGGCGAGGATGCGAAGCCTCATGCACATGTTCTGTACGGCGCGCTGGTGGGCGGCCCGGATCAGAAGGACGGCTATTCTGACAAAATCGGCGACTATCAGTACACTGAGGTTGCCATCGACTATAACGCAGGCTATACCGCAGCGCTCTGTGCGATGGTAGACAAGTACGGCGGCACATCCGACCCGGATTTTCCGCCCACAGAGACACCGAAGTGGGATGAATTTCTGGTAAAGGCTTCTGTCAACCAGTCTGCTTCCAGCTATACCGAGCTGAAGGTATTTGCCATGAACCACAGCGCATGGCCGGCAAGAACCATCAAGAACCTGTCCTACAACTACTACTTCGACATCAGCGAACTGGTAGACGCAGGCTATTCCATCAACGACGTTTCTGTGAAGATCGGCTATGACCAGCACAGCAGCGACAAGGGCAAGATCTCCATTTCTGATCCGATCCAGTATGACGGCAATATCTACTATGTAAAGCTGTCCTTTGCAGACGGCAGCGTGGTGATGCCTACCGGTCAGTCGGAGCACCGCAGCGAGTGCCAGTTCCGCATCTCCATCCCGGACAATATCCAGGGCGTATGGGATCCCACAAACGACTATTCCTATGCCGGTCTGGAGCAGGGCGGCGAAGATGCTATGGCGGTAACCGATCACATTACCATGTATGACGGCGATACCCTGATCTGGGGTGTTGAACCGGACGGCACCAAGCCGGATGTGACCACACCTGCTACAACCAAACCGACTACTACGACAACCACAGAGACTACCACTACCACGACGACGACAAAAGCTACAATGATGACAACCGCAATTACCTATGAATCCGCGGGTGCGCTTCTGCTGGATGACGAGCCGGAGAAGCTGATCTATCGTGTTGGGGAAGATCTGGATCTCACCGGACTGCGAATTTCCCTGAAGTACTATTACGGAAAAGACAGCTGCGATGTGATCTATGACAAGGTATCGCCTGCCGATTATCCGGATAAATTCACCATAGACACTTCGGAATTTGACAGCTCCAAGCCGGGCACATATACCATTCGTGTGAAAGCAAGCTCGGATTTGATCTTGAACTACCGGTTGTCCTTTGCCGAGGTTTCTTTCAAGGTGACTGTTGAAGATCACGAGAATACAACAGAAACTTCATCTGTCACCACAACCACAACAACTACAGCAACTTCCTCCTCTGCAACAGGCGATGTCCTCTATGGTGATGTCAACCTGGACGGCAGAGTGGATGTAACAGATGCCGTTCTGCTGAACAAGGCAGTTGCCGGCGCAGTGAAGCTGGAGGCACAGGCATTGCAGAATGCAGACTGTGACGCAGACAACGAACTGGGCAGTAACGATGCTGTCGTTCTGTTGAAGTTCCTGGTACATCTGTTGGATTCGATTCCCGATAAGGGCTGACAGATTCCCGTAAAAGCATAGCGTAATACAAAACTCCCCCTGGATTCTGCGGTATTTTACCGTGGAAGACAGGGGGCGTTTTTTGTGGGGGGTATGTGCGCTGTATACAAGGAACTTTTTTGTCAGGGCAGATTTTCAACAATGCCGTACCCAAAACAAAGGATAAATACTGGAGAACCATGTTTCTCTATATGAAAAGGCATAGGCAGATTGGCATGAAAAATCCCCTGCTTCCACGGTGTTATGCCGCAGAAGCAGGGGATTTTATGTTTTTATACTGGTTTCACATTAGCCGACATCCGGCAGGCTGTCGATGGTGTGTACCAGGAACTTCAGGAGTGCGATACCATCCGCACTGCCCAGCTCACCGTTTGCGTCACAGTCTGCATTCAGCAGTGCCTGTGCCTGGAGTGTAACTGCGCCGGCAACTGCCTTGTTCAGCAGAACGGCATCGGTCACATCCACTCTGCCGTCCAGGTTGGTGTCACCCAACAGAACGTCAGACGGTTCCTGTGTGACGGTGGTTCCGTTTCCGGAAGTCGTCGTATCTGCAGAAGAAGTGGTTGTATCAGGAAGCGTTGAGGTGGGTGTTTCCTTGGTTGTGGTTATTTTGCCGGTGGTTGTGGTCGTTTTTGTGGTGGTTGCGGTTGTACCCGCTGTAGTTCCTGTGGTGACGGGCTTCGGGTCTTCCGAGCCGGTGACCTTTCCGACAACGA
The DNA here is from genome assembly GCA_934463425.1 of uncultured Ruminococcus sp. GTDB lineage: Bacteria > Bacillota > Clostridia > Oscillospirales > Ruminococcaceae > Ruminococcus_C. Next base: position 24,184 of record CAKSJP010000011.1, on the reverse strand, counting down.
TGCCGCAGCCAACGGTGGACATATAAACCGTGCCAAAGGTGTTCATATCACCGACAACATAGTTACCGTTTCCGGTGCCGCCGTACAGGTGATTCTGGTTGATGAGCACCCAGCTCTTGCCGCAGTCCGTAGAACGATAGATACCCTCCGGATCGGAGTCTGCCGGCTTGCCGTACATATACAGGGTATATGGGTCGCCGTCCTTCTGTGCTGCGCCGTAGCCCATGGTCTTGCAGTAGCTGACACCGTCCATCTTGGTGACGGTCTTGCCGTAGTCTGTTACCAGGTACGCACCGTAGTAGCCGGCTGCAATGGCGAATGTGCCCTCGTCCAGATAAGCAATGCGGTATGCGCCGTCGCACTGGTCGTACTGGCAAACGGTCTGGTTGTTCTTAAAGGTCTTGCCGTAGTCATCGCTGACCATCAGGATGTAGCGGGCATCGGTGATATCGGCCTTCGGCTTGCTGTAGAAATAGTACTGGTTGTAGTAGTAGCCGTATGCATAGACATACTGGGGGTTCTTTTCATCTACGCACATCCAGATGGTGCTGGACAGGCTGTCGCTGGTGGAGGCGGTGCTCCAGGTCTTGCCGAAGTCATCGGTATAGGAGATCTTGCCGCTGCTGCTCAGCAGGATGCGGTATGAACCATCTTCCAGCTGATTGATGGCTGCCTTTGCGCCGGAGTAGGGGACGTTCGGCAGTTCCTGCCATGTAGTGCCGTCTGTGGTGTAGTAACCCATCGCAGAGCCCTCTGCCAGACGAACCATGACATCCGGGTTTGCCGGGCAGTATGCGATGCCGCCGGTGGATGCAGTTGTGGTGGTCAGCTTTGCCATACTGGGAGTCAGCTGGGTCGCTGTACCATCTGCATTGTGGTAGAAGCCGTCATAGTCACCGATGACGGAAACCGGATCCTTGCCCGGACGGCTGATGAAGTCCAGAGATACCACTTCCTCAATGCCGTCTGCGGCAAAGCGGATGGTGGGGCATTCTGCCCAGGTGTCCTCGCAGGTGAATACGCCGTTACCGGAAACCACCCAGAACTGGTCGCTGTTCCGCGGATCCAGCGCGATGCAGCCGGACCAGTGGATCGCCTTGTCCCGGATCCAGCTGTGACCGCCGTCCTGGAGATAGTTTGCGATCAGCGGGCCGCCCCAGGTGGCACGATTGCCCGGTGTCATTTCTGTCCAGGTCTCGCCGCCGTCCTCGGACTTGAAGAAGCGGTCACCCCAGGCGATGGCATCCCGATCCCAGGCATCTTCTGTCCAGGACTGAGAGTACCACTGTGCACAGGTGGTCGCTACCAGTTTATTGGCATCATTTTTATCACTTGTCACTGCACCATAGCCGACGTTCAGCTTTTTCGCATTGCTGCCGCTGCCTTCGGTCGGGGTAATGTCTTTCAGTTCATCAGTCTTAGGGTTGTACTTATAGGCATAGCCAGTGCCGCGGTCGAACATCAAGCCGTTTACATAAGTGATGAGCAGGTTGCCGTCTGCATCCAGATTGATTCTGGAGGGCATCTGTTCGGTGGGCAATTCCTCGCTCAGGGGCTTGAAATCGTCGCTGCCGACTTCGGCCACATGGAGATTTGCCTTGCCCTTGACAGAAGTGCCGACATAGACCTTGCCGTCTGTGATCTGGATGGTGGAAACGCCGTTGACGTTGCCGTATTCCGCATCCTCTACGGATCTTGCCATATGATCGGTCCAGGTCGGCCATTTGATGCTGTATTCAAACAGTCCCAGCTTGTCATAGCCCATGACCGGACTCCAGGTGTCGCCGCCGTCTTTACTCATAATGAGGGCAGAATCGCCGGCAGTGACATCGCCGCCGCAGTAAATAATGTCCGGATTGTCCGGATCGACTGCGATGGATTCGCCGCACTGTCTGCCATAGCCGTTGCCGTGTACCTGGATCATGTCAGTGACATCGATCTCCTCAAAGGTCTTTCCGGCATCGTGAGAGCGGAAGATCGCCGTCCGTGCGTCGCTGAAGTATGCACAGCCGCACAGCAGGTACAGGGTGTCATCGTCATTGGGGTCGATGCACATGGCATCTACGCTCAGAAAGCCTCTGTCTGCATCGTTCAGAAAGCCCAGCAGCTGTACCCACTTTTTCTGCTCGTAATCATAGCGGTATGCGCCGCCTACATCGGTACGGGCGTACATCTGGTCGTCGCCGGTGATGATGCCGGAGACAAAGCCGCCGCCGGCAATGTTCAGCGTATCCCAGTCCATGGAGGATTCAATGGAATCAGCTGCTGATGCGCGAAGCGGTACAGCGATTCCGGCAGTGCCGATTCCCGTGCACAGCAGTGTCGCTGCGGTGATCACGGAAAGAATCTTGTTCTTTTTGTTCATGAAGGTTCCCCTTTCTAAAAATAAGCGGATTTGCGGCTCATTCGGGAGAGCCGCCTTTTCGGCTTGGTTTTATTTCTTATTTATTATAGCATGGGTTGTGTGTTTTTTCAAGAATGAAATCACATTCTACGAAATTTTTGTGCATTTCATCTGGTTGCGAGAGCAATTTTGTGACATAATGCACAAAGTGCTTAAAAATGCACAAATTAGAATCTCTAGGTTTGTTGAAATTGCCAAATGACAAAGGCGAGAAAGTGTGGTATAATACAGTAGATGTAACCGCTTTGTAAGAATTGGATGGATTCTTGTTAGAATTATTACAATTTGGAGAAAAAGAGAAAGATCGGCAGAGAAAAAACGATCTGTGAGAGAAAGGGAAAAACTATGGCGAATCGAACCAAAAATGGCTTCTGGGACAAGTTTTCCAGACTGGGCGTGATCCTTGTGCTGCTATATGTGATGTTTATTATACTGGGATTTGCGGCGCGGCTGCTGTTCTTTTCAGATGAGCGCGGCACAAGCATCATTCCGGACGGAAATGGTGTGATCGCTTCGGCAGAGGGAACTTCTGCAGAATCTTCCGCCGAGGCTGCGACGACCAATGAAAATATTGTAGACTTGAAGGCAAACAAGACCTATCTGGCAGTACTGGAGGGCGGCACAGCGTCTATTGCGGTGAATATGTCCACCACAGGCGAAGCTGCCGCAGACGATCTGGTCTGGAGCAGCAGTGATGAGGCTGTTGCTGCCGTGGATGCGTCCGGCAATGTTACCGGCGTGAAAGCCGGCAAGTGCGAGATCACGGTTTCCGTAAAGGGCAACGACGCTATCGCCCAGACTGTTCCGGTGACAGTGCGCCATCTGGAGCAGAAGGACGGCTGCACTTATGTAGACGGCATTCTCATTGTGAACAAGAGCTACGGCTTGCCGGAAAGCTATGATCCGGGTCTGGATGCCACTACAAAGGCGGCCTTTGACCAGATGAAAGCAGACGCGGAAAAGGAAGGGCTGAATCTGTACATCGGCTCGGACTTCCGGGATTATGCGTACCAGGTGAAGATCTATAATAACTATAACGATCTGTACGGCTGGGAGATGGCAGATACCTTCTCCGCACGTCCGGGGTATTCGGAGCATCAGACCGGACTGACCATCGACTGCAACACCATTGATGATGATTTCGGTGAAACCGAAGAGGCAAAGTGGCTGGCGGCGCACTGCGCAGACTATGGCTTTATCATTCGCTTCCCGGACGGCAAAGAGGATATCACCGGCTATCAGTACGAACCGTGGCATATCCGCTATGTGGGCGTGGATACCGCAAAGGAGATCGACCGGCTGGGTGTTTCGCTGGAGGAATATCTGGGCGTAAAGTCGGAATATGCAGGGCCTTGGGAAGGGTAAGCTTCGTTTGAACAAACATGTGTGAAAAATCTCCGTGCCCCTGGGGTGCGGAGATTTTTTGATACGGAGGGAAAAGAACATGTTCTTTTTGCAAATTCTAGTTGGGATTGCTGCGTTTCTGGGACTGCTTTTTCTGGTGTGGGCGGTGCAGATGATTTTCTGGGGCTTTCTACAGGAATATTATCCTTATGCAGATAAAATTCGTGGGAATCCGGCGGTGGAATGCTCCTGAAGTGCTGTGATACATTATAATAGTATGGAGGTCAGATGCAATGTACCATTACAGTATCTGCACAATTGCAGACGAAGTGATTTTTCAGAAACAGTGCAGGGCACTGGAAACGCATCTCCCGCATTTAGTCAAAGGCGAACTATTAGAAGATGTGGACGGCTCGCTGACACAGCAGTATTTTATAAGTGGAAAAATAATTACAGTTCATAACAGCAACTATATCGATGCTGTCTATATTGACTCGGAAGTGGAACTGGAACCGTATTTTAGGGACAAGAGCAGGGAGAAAACGCCACTTTGCAGAGTAACTTTTGTCCCGCACCATAAAAAAGAATCTCAAACTCCAAAAAAAATTTCAAAAAACTATTCCAAAATGCAGAAAAATGTGCTATAATAGTATCAGAGCCGTCCAACCGCACAGCGATTTGCGGCAAAACTATCAAAAAAGAGGTTTTTGACATGGAAATCAAAAAACAACTGACGACTTGTCCGAAAGAAAAACCCAAGGACGAGAGCAAGCTGGGATTCGGCCATATCTTTACTGACCATATGCTGGTAATGCCCTATGATGAGGGTCAGGGCTGGCACGATCCGGTGATTATGCCCTATGGTGACATCACCCTCAGCCCGGCTGCAATGTGCCTGCACTATGGTCAGACCGTATTTGAAGGTCTGAAGGCTTATCGTCGTGCGGACGGCGGTGTACAGCTGTTCCGCCCGGACGAAAACTTTAAGCGTCTGAACCGCTCCAACGAGCGTCTGGTCATTCCGGAGCTGCCGGAAGAACTGGGTCTCCAGTGCCTGAAGGAACTCATCTCTGTGGAAAAGGACTGGGTTCCGCACACAGAGGGTGCATCCCTGTACATTCGTCCGTTTATTTTTGCAGTAGATCCGTTCCTGGGCGTACATCCGGGTGAACACTATCTGTTCATGATTATTCTGTCTCCGTCCGGCCCGTACTATGCTTCCGGTCTGGATCCGGTCAATATCTATGTAGAAAACAAGTATGTCCGTACCGTCCGCGGCGGTATGGGTTATGCAAAGACCGGCGGTAACTATGCGGCTTCTCTGCACAGCCAGGCGGATGCTTATGACCAGGGCTATTCCCAGGTTCTGTGGCTGGACGGCGTAGAGCAGAAGTATATCGAAGAAGTCGGCGCTATGAACATCGCTTTCGTCATCGACGGCGAAGTGGTAACACCGTCTCTGGAAACCGGTTCTATCCTGTCCGGTATCACCAGAAAGTCCGCACTGGAACTGTGCCGCTCTAAGGGCATTCCGGTTTCAGAGCGCCGCATCACCATCCAGGAGATCGCTGATGCTTATGATGCAGGCAAGCTGACCGAAGTATTTGGTACCGGTACTGCTGCGGTTATCTCCCCGGTAGGTCACCTCAAGTGGGGCGACAAGGTCATGACCATCAACAACAACAAGATCGGTCCGGTTTCTCAGATGATCTACGATACCCTGACTGGCATCCAGTGGGGCAAGATCCCGGATGAGTTCGGCTGGATCGTTCCGATTGACTAAGCATGCTGCGAGAGATCCTTTCTCCCGAAACCTGTGCAGCCTGTCGGCTCTGCTGCGGATTTGACTGCACGGATACCTGGGAGTTTCCGGTGCTGCCGCCGGAAACGGTAGATGCCATGCACCGCATGGGTGTTTCGCCAGAGCTGACGCCGGCAGGAACAGAGGAAACATTTGCCGCGCCGCCGCTTCGCGGAGACGAGCTGTTTTATTGTCCCATGCTGTGTGAAACGGGCTGCACCATGGGTGCGGAGAAACCCTTTGACTGTAAGGTCTGGCCGTTTCGTATGATGCGTGACGCATCCGGCGAAGTACGTGTTGCAGTGGCAGGTTATTGCCCCGGCATGGAAGGCTATTCTGATGCACAGCTGGAGATGTTTCTGCAGAAGAGCGGTTTGGGCAAACAGCTTCTGGCATATGCCAAACAGCATCCGGCACATGTGAAGCCCTATTCGGCGCAGTATCGATTTTTACAAGTGAAATAAGAGAAGGAGTTACCTTGCTTTGAGCAGGGCAACTCCTTTTTTGTTGGCGGTCAGTTTGACTGGGATCGTTCTGTCTGCACTGCCGCAACCAAATGATTCCAGGTCTCGGTGTTGACAATACCGCTTGGCGGAAGAGGCGTATATGTCTGAAACTGCCGCACCGCATGCTGGGTGGCGCTGTCATAGACGCCGCTGCTTTCTACCGGCGGAATCTCCGGGAACATTGCCCGGATCGCCTGCAGGAGTCCCTGGATCAGAAAGACGGCGCTGCCTTTGTCGCCGGGAGCGTAGGCTGTAATGCCGGCAGGAAACAGCTCCACATGCATTTGCTGCGGCTGCTTTTCCTGTAAATAAGCTTGCACAACAGCGTTCCAGGTGGCGGTGTCGGTCTCACCGGTGGGCGGCAGCTGGTTCTGCTGCTGGAACTGCCGGACGGCCTCTGCGGTGCTTTCGCCGTAAACGCTGTCCGGTATGATCTGGGGCAGGGAATTGGTATGAGAAATGCTGTGGAGATAGCTCTGCAGCTCTCGAATATGCTGCTGTTTCTGGGATTCCGTATATGCCATAGACACACCTCCTTATGTGATGATATAGCCCGGCGCTTGAAACGGCTGTTTGTCATAGCCGTATTTCAGGTCGGAGTACAAGCTGACAATGGCATTCCAGACAGCAACTCCCACTACGCCGGATGGAGGATAGCCGAAGAGTTCCTGAAATGCGATAACGGCAGATTTTGTCATAGGACCGAAATATCCGGTGGCGTTTACCACAGGAATTTCCGGATAAGTGCCGTGGATATAGGTGAGGTACTGCTGCATCAGCCGGACATACTCACTGGTGGTGCCCTCTCGGAGCACAACGCCGGGATACAGCACCACATCATTGACGGAAGTATCCAGTGGAATGGAGTCCAGGATGCCCATGTATGCGTCATAGAGGGCGTGCCATGTGTTAAAATCTACAGTACCGGTGACGGGCAGCCCGAATACCTGCTGCAGAGATTTGACAGAGGTTTCTGTCTGTTCACCGAAATAGCCGGTGATCTCTACGGGCTGGATAGCGGCATAGTATGCGCCTACCACGGCGAGATGGTATTGCAGAGCGCGGATGTTCTTTCCCTGCATGCCGATGTGCAGATCTTCGGTGTACTGGGGTTCAATATCCTGCTGCGTCAATCCTTCGGAGTTCAGCTCAGCCAGATTCTTCACGCTGGTGAAAATATAGGCGATCTGATACCAGGTGGCTTCGTTTACCACGCCGGTTGCCGGCAGTCCGAAAATTTCCTGAAAGGCGATCACGGCATCCTGCGTGATGTAATCAAAATCACCGGCTGCTTCTCCGATCTTCGGGATCGCCGGATAGTTCCGGGAGATGCGGTTCAGCTGTACCTGAATGGTGCGCACCGGATCGTCAGAAAGCCCCAGTGTCAGATCAAATCCCGGATAGGATGGCGTGTTGGTCATAACCGGGACATTGGTCACAATATCGATATCGCTGCCGTAAAAACTAGTGAGGATCTCATAGGGTGTCATGCCCTGCTGCGCCAGAGGAACCGTGCCCCACTGGGATAATCCGTCGCAGGTCACGGTTGTTCCGTTGCAAAAGGCGGTGAAGAGCGGCTCTACGTTGCCCTGCCGGCGGACGTAGGAGTTGAATAGCTCATCCACCAGCTGTCCGATGTTTTCAAAAATTTCCCTGCCGTAGGTGTACTTCTGGTCAAATTGGGTGGAACTGGTGATATCAAAAGGATAACCCCGTGCACGGTACCATTCGGTATAGATCCGGTTCAGGGTGAAGCTGACAATGACGTAAATATTGGCGCGGATGGCATTTTCCGGCCAGGTGGGATAGATCTCGCTGGATACTACATTTTTGATATAATCCGGGAAGGAGACGGTGACGTTGTTTGCGGCTTCGTCTGGCCGTCCCAGATGTACAGTGATATCCCGTGGAATGTATGGTTCTCCGACTGGCATGGCTGCCTCCTTATAGCTGCGGTTCTGTATTTCGGTATACAATGGCTTTCGGCGGCTCCTGGAGATCGATGGGGAGCGGGATCATGGAAAAGATCTGCCTGGAGGTTGTGTCAGCAAAAACCGGAACACTTTCGCTGATCTGGCGGTAGAAGCCGTCTGCGTGGATGCTGATATGATAAGTGCTGTAGGGCTTTTGCGTACTGCTGCTGTCCAGAGAGAGCGAAGCTGCCGGAACAGGGACCGGGATTTTTTCGGTTTCTCCGCATTCATTGGTGACAGCAGTATGTTCCAAACTCGCCTGCTGCGGCGTGCCGTTTGTGATGCGCACCGACACGCCCGGCATAGCGCGGGCGTTTCCGGCGCTGCGGGTGATGACCTGGATCCAGCCGATGGCAGGCTGTTCCTGGAGTGTTTCTTCCACCTCCAGCTGAGGCGGTTCCGGCTCTGGCGGCGGGGGGACTGCCGGGGCAGCTTCTGCCATAGGTTCCGGCGAAGATTCTGGCTTTGGCGGCTGCTGCGCCGGGGCAGGAGAAGCCGGCGGCGCAGATGTCTGCACGGTGCGGTAGAGCTGCATCAGCTCAGCCTGGTACTGTTCGGGAGTTTTTTCCATAGAAACGCCTCCTGTGGCTTTTTTAACAGTTTATGCACGGGTGCTTTCTGATATGCAAAAAAGTCTGTCCTGTGCGGGCAGACTTTTTTACGTTCAACCATTTTTGCTGAAGGCGTTACCGCTGTTTTGCCGTTGCCGGTTCTGTCAGTGCTTCCTGCCGGAAGAGGAAGGTCATACACCATAGTGCTGCGATTGCCACCAGAATATAAACGGCACGGCTGATAAATGAGGCAGAACCGCCGAAAAGCCATGCCACCAGGTCAAATTCAAACACACCGACGAGTCCCCAGTTAACGCCGCCGATGATCAGTAGGATCAATGCGATCTTATCCCACATAACATACACCTCTTTTCCTGCAGCATTTGTAAAAATACTTGTCCGTTTCCTACGGCTGCACAGAGGTAGTATGCCCATTTTTTTGGGAATCTATACAGGCGCGATTTTCGTGGAAATTCGACAAAATTTCATCCAAACACGACGTTTTTTTACATAATAATTGCAAAATGCAAAACACATTTTTTGTGCAGTTCTACAAAAAGCAAAAGGATACTGTATTTTCTGGAGATTTTCCCTTGACGGAATCTCTGGAATTGTGTATAATAGGGAAGGTGATAAAACTACTGCTATGGAGTTATATGTGAGATAAAAACCCTCCTATTTTGTTTTTATCCGTGCTCCGTTTATTTTATCACTCGTTTTGTTGTCTCCTTTCTTTTGTTCTATATTTTATTTCTCTGCCCGGTTCTTTGGATCCGGGTCTTTTTTTATGCATTGCTGCGCCGGGCGCGCAAAAAAGCCGTCTCCATCACGTCCGATGGAAACGGCTTTTTTCTATTTGAAAAAATTTTCGGGAATCATTGAAAAGTGCGGTGTCTGCGGCTTGTCCGCCGGGTACATTCACTTTATCGATTTATGCAAATGTAAGATTGGAAATATTACGCAAACGAATCTTACTTGTTCTTGATTGCAGCCTGTGCAGCAGCCAGTCTTGCGATCGGCACACGGAACGGAGAGCAGGAAACATAGTCCAGACCGATCTCGTGGCAGAACTCAACAGATGTCGGGTCGCCGCCGTGCTCACCGCAGATACCGCAGTGCAGCTTGCTGTTAACCGGCTTGCCCAGGTCGATAGCCATCTTCATCAGCTTGCCAACGCCGGTCTGATCCAGCTTCGCAAACGGATCGCTCTCGAAGATCTTAGCGTCATAGTAAGCGCCCAGGAACTTGCCTGCGTCGTCACGGGAGAAGCCATAGGTCATCTGAGTCAGGTCATTTGTACCGAAGCAGAAGAAGTCAGCTTCCTTCGCGATATCGTCAGCAGTCAGAGCAGCTCTCGGGATCTCGATCATGGTACCAACTTCGTAAGCCAGGTCAGAACCAGCTGCAGCGATCTCAGCGTCAGCAGTTTCTACAACAACCTTCTTTACGAACTTCAGTTCCTTGACATCGCCGATCAGCGGGATCATGATCTCCGGCTTAACGGTCCAATCCGGGTGATTCTTCTTCACGTTGATTGCAGCCTTGATGATTGCCTTGGTCTGCATCTCAGCGATTTCCGGATATGTAACAGCCAGACGGCAGCCACGGTGACCCATCATCGGGTTGAACTCGTGCAGAGAAGCGATGATAGCCTTGATCTGATCTACAGTCTTGCCCTGAGCATCAGCCAGCTTCTTGATATCTTCTTCTTCGGTCGGAACGAATTCGTGGAGCGGCGGATCCAGGAAACGGATGGTAACCGGGTTGCCTTCCAGAGCTTCGTACAGAGCCTCAAAGTCGCCCTGCTGCATCGGCTCGATCTTAGCCAGAGCAGCCTTTCTCTCTTCTACAGTGTCAGAGCAGATCATTTCACGGAATGCTGCGATTCTGTCAGCCTCGAAGAACATGTGCTCGGTACGGCACAGACCGATACCTTCAGCGCCCAGCTCGCGAGCCTTCTTTGCATCAGCCGGAGTATCAGCGTTGGTACGAACCTTCAGAGTTCTGTACTTGTCTGCCCAGCCCATTACGCGGCCGAATGTGCCAGCGATAGAAGCGTCAACAGTCGGGATGATGCCGTCATAGATGTTACCGGTAGAACCGTCGATGGAGATGTAGTCGCCCTCGTGGAAGGTCTTTCCAGCCAGCTCGAACTTCTTGTTCTCTTCGTCCATCTTGATCTCGCCGCAGCCGGATACACAGCAGGTACCCATACCACGAGCAACAACGGCAGCGTGAGAAGTCATACCGCCGCGGACAGTCAGGATACCCTGAGATGCCTTCATGCCGGTGATGTCTTCCGGAGAGGTTTCCAGACGAACCAGGATAACCTTTTCGCCCTTTGCGTTCCAAGCTTCTGCATCGTCAGCAGTAAATACAACCTTACCGCATGCAGCGCCAGGAGAAGCGCCCAGGCCCTTGCCCATCGGAGTAGCAGCCTTCAGAGCCTTGGCATCGAACTGCGGGTGCAGCAGGGTGTCCAGGTTTCTCGGGTCGATCATCAGAACTGCTTCTTCTTCTGTCTTATGTCCTTCATCTACCAGGTCACAAGCGATCTGCAGCGCAGCCTGTGCGGTTCTCTTACCGTTACGGCACTGCAGCATGTACAGCTTCTTGTTCTCAACAGTGAATTCCATATCCTGCATGTCGTGATAGTGGTTTTCCAGAGTCTCGCAAACCTTGATGAATTCGTTGTATGCATCCGGGAATTCCTGTTCCATCTGTGCAATCGGCATCGGAGTACGAACGCCGGCAACAACGTCTTCGCCCTGTGCGTTGATCAGGAATTCACCCATCAGCTTCTTTTCACCGGTAGCCGGGTCACGGGTGAATGCTACACCAGTACCAGACTCGTTGTTCAGGTTACCGAATACCATCGGCATTACGTTAACTGCGGTACCCCAGCTGTACGGGATATCGTTGTCGCGACGGTATACGTTTGCACGCGGGTTGTCCCAGCTGCGGAATACAGCCTCGATTGCCAGCTTCAGCTGCTCAACCGGATCAGACGGGAAGTCAGTGCCCAGCTGATTCTTGTATTCTGCCTTGAACTGTTCAGCCAGAGTCTTCAGATCAGCAGCGGTCAGCTCTACGTCGAACTGTACGCCCTTTTCTTCCTTCATCTTGTCGATGAGCTGCTCAAAGTACTTCTTGCCGACTTCCATAACAACGTCGGAGAACATCTGGATGAAACGTCTGTAGGAGTCATATACGAAGCGCTCGAAAGCCGGATCCGGGTTGCCCTTGATCATAGCAGCTACAACGTCGTCGTTCAGACCCAAGTTCAGGATGGTGTCCATCATACCCGGCATGGATGCACGCGCACCGGAACGAACGGAAACCAGCAGCGGGTTCTCCAGATCGCCGAACTTCTTGCCGTTGATCTCTTCCATCTTCTTGACGCCGTCCATAACCTGATCCATGATCTCGTCACTGATCTTGCGGCCGTCCTCATAGTACTGTGTGCAGGCCTCAGTTGTGATGGTGAAGCCCTGCGGTACCGGCAGACCGATGCTGGTCATCTCAGCCAGGTTTGCACCCTTACCGCCGAGGAGATTACGCATGGTCATGTCGCCTTCGCTAAACATATAAACCCATTTGTTTGCCATTGGTAAATACCTCCAATTTTTGATTTCGATTGTATGTCCGGCTGCGTGATTGCATTTGAGGGAATCTGGCAAATCCCCTCTTCTCAACCGGCTCATTATTATTATAGCATATTTCCCATGAAAATACTATACACTTTTCAAGAAAAAATTACGCCCTTTTTTGTGGCAAGTTATACAAAAATCACAATAGCCGAACTTTTTTTGAAAAAAGCCTTGCAATCCTTTCAAGATTTTGTCATAATGTATAAAGGGGCTTTTCCCGGATGGGGTATCCGGAGAGAGCACACTGCAAAAGCAGATCGCTTTTGTCCGGGGATGCCGGACAGGATATATTTTTATCAGGAGGATCCGAAAATGAATCAAGTTGTTATTCTTGCCGGCGGACACGGCAATCGTATGAAGGCAGCCATCCCGAAGCCCATGCTCCAGGTACTGGACGTTCCCATGCTGGGATGGGTCATCCGCGCCTGTGAGGGTGCAGGTCTGAGCCGGATCTGTGTGGTCACCGGCTATAAGGCGCAGTATGTGGAGCTGTATCTGGGCAGCCGCTACCGCACGGCGCTCCAGGCGGAACAGCTGGGTACCGGTCATGCGGTGATGCAGGCAGAAAAGTTCATGCAGGAATTTACTGACGGCAACACCCTGGTGCTCTGCGGCGATGCGCCGTTTATGGACAGCGAAACTATCTCCAATGCGCTGAAGCTCCATGAGGCACAGGACAACGCCGTGACCGTCATCACCGCAGAACTGGAACAGCCCAAGGGCTATGGCAGAATCCTGCGCAGTGAGACCGGCATCGCCGCCATTGTGGAAGAAAAGGATGCCACCGAAGCACAGCGGGAGATCCGCGAGGTAAACTCCGGCGCATACTGGTTCAAGACCAAGGCGCTGCTGGAACTGCTGGGCGGTCTGTCCCAGTCCAATGCACAGGGCGAATATTATCTGACTGACACCGTTGGTCTGGCACTGGAACGGGGCTGGAAGGCGAGCGCATGCCGGAGCGAAAATCCGGATGTGATCCTGGGCGCAAATACCCGAAAGGATCTGCTGCATCTGAACAAGGTGGCGCAGGAGCGCGTGCTGGAAAAGCACATGGACAATGGCGTCAACTTTGTCAATACGGACGGCATTATCATCGGCAATGATGTGGAGATCGGCGCGGAGACGACCATTCTGCCGGGTACTATTTTAAGAGGCAAAACCAAGATCGGTGCAAAGTGCGTGATCGGGCCGAACTGTCTCATTGAGGACTGCAGGATCGGCGACCATGTGACGCTGAATTACGTTCAGGCGTTTGAGTCCGAGATCGAGGATGCTGTCAAGGCAGGGCCGTTTGTACATATCCGCCCCAATTCTCACCTCAAGAACGGTGTCAAGATCGGCGACTTTGTAGAGGTCAAGAACTCTACCGTAGGGGAGCAGACTGCGATTGCGCACCTCACCTATGTGGGTGACAGCGATGTGGGCAAGAAGGTAAACTTCGGCTGCGGCACAGTCACCGTAAACTATGACGGCCTGAAAAAGCAGCGCTGCGTCATCGGCGACAACTGCTTTATCGGCTGCAATACCAATCTGATCGCACCGGTGGAACTGGGTAAGGGCGCATATACTGCCGCAGGTACTACTGTAACGAAGGACGTGCCGGATTATGCTCTGGCGGTAGAGCGTGCAGACCTCAAGGTCAAGGAGGGCTACAGCCTGAAAAAGCTGAAGAGCAAGCTCTTCCCGGAGGACGGCGCAAAGAAATAAAGGCAATACCGCACAAAGAGCGTCTGGCGACTTTGCACGCCATCTGCTTGCAAATTTCCCGTCATATTTCACAAAAATGCTCGTGAATACATCAAGTATTCACTCCGCTTTTTGTTTCATCTGACGAAAAATTTGACGACGCATCTGTCGCACAATCTTTGTGCGGTATTGCCTAAAGACAACACCGCACGAATCTGTCTGTGCGGTGTCATTCCCCTGTTGCAAAAAGCCATAGGCTTATGGGGACAGCTTTTTTGAAATACGAAAGGATTCATGCGGCATCGGGCGTTTCCGGTGCCGCATGAAGCAGGTTAAAGAGAAAATGGGTATTTTTGATTTGTTCAAGCAGATCGAGTCGGGTTCTGCCGGAAATGTGCACGGCAAGCTGACCTGGATCGTTGCCGGACTGGGGAATCCCGGTCTGGAATATGAGAACACCCGGCACAACGCCGGCTTTCTGGCAGTGGAAGAACTGGCGAAGCAGTGCGGTGTAAAGCCGGATCAGATGAAGTTCAAATCCAACTGCTGTGAGGCGATGCTGGGAGAGGTGCGCTGTCTGCTGATGAAGCCCACCACTTACATGAATCTCAGCGGCGATGCCATTGCAGCTGCGGCAAACTTTTACAAGATCCCGCCGGAGCAGGTGCTGGTCATCTATGATGACATCTCTCTGCCGCCGGGAAAGCTGCGCCTGCGCCGAAAGGGCAGCGCCGGCGGACACAACGGCATCAAGAGCATCATTGCACAGCTGGGTACAGAGGAATTTCCCCGGATCCGGGTGGGCGTGGGCGCAAAGCCCAATCCCCAGTATGATCTGGCAGACTGGGTGCTGTCGAAGTTCAGCGAAGAGGACATGACCGCCCTGCAGCCGGCGCTGGAGCATGCGGCAGATGCGGCGAAAAAGATCGTCGGCGGCGATATGAACGGTGCAATGAATCTGTACAGTCATTGAGCACAGGCAGAACAACGACAGAAAGGAGACAGCCATGCAGTTTTTTGCAGCAACATTGGAAAAACTGACCGCATACCGGGAACTGGTGCAGGCACAGCAGGAAGGCGTGACGCCTATTTCATTCACCGGCGTTTCTCAGATCCACAAGGCACATCTGCTGGCAGCCCTGTGCCGGAAGTCTGCGCCGGTGCTGGTGGTTACTGCCGATGAAGCAGAAGCGCGGCGGCTCTGCGATGATATCAACACAATGCTGGATGAGACCGCGGCGTGGATGTTTCCGGCAAAAGAAGTGGTGCTGACGCCGGTAGAGGGCATCACCACTGCCTATGAACACGCCCGGATCGCGGCACTGACGGCGCTTCATACGGGACAGTGCCGCGTGGCAGCTGCCAGTGTTGAGGCGCTTTTGCAGCCGACGCTTTCGCCGGAACAGCTGGAGGGAAACACCACCCTGCTGCGCCGGGACGGTACTGCAGACCTGGCGGCACTGACCCAGAAGCTGTCCGCCTGCGGCTATGTCCGCGGAGAGAGCGTCTCCGGGCCGGGACAGTTCTCTGTCCGGGGGGATATTCTGGATGTATTCCCGGTGCAGATGGCTGCGCCGGTGCGTGTTGAATTCTGGGATGACACCATCGACACCATGTCGCTGTTTGATCCGGAGACCCAGCGCCGGACGGATGCCATTGACGAAGTGCGCATTCCGCCGGCGCGGGAAACGCTGTGCGATCCGGCAGAACTGGCGGAGAAGATCCGGAAACTGGGGAGATCCCTGCGCAGCCGCCGGGCGGATCTGGCGCGGGAAAAGCTGTACGCTGATGCTGACCATCTGGAAGCCGGAATGCTCCCGGTGCATCTGGACAAATATGCGCCGCTGCTCCGGGAAAAGCCGTCGATGCTCTATGATTACGGCATGCAGACGGTTTGCTGGAGCGAATACGGCGCAATTGTGGAGAGCCAGCGCGGACTGATGGCGCAGTACCAGGAGGACTGCAAGCTGCTTCTGGAAGAGGGCAGCCTTTGCCGGGGACTGGAGGGTTATTATCAGGATCCGGCGGCGGTGGCGGTACAGCTGGACAAACGCTTTCAGGTATATCTCAGCAACTTTTTACAGGGCGGCGAGCATGTGGAGTTTCAGAAGCTGCTCAGCGTTCAGGCAGTGCAGAATGCGCCCTGGGGCGGCGAACTGCGGCAGCTGACAGAGGATCTGAATGCGTACTGTGAGCAGGGCTACTGCACGGTGCTCTGCGCCGGAAGTGAGAAAACGCTGCCCATTTTGCAGCAGGACTTGCAGGAGAGCGGCATTCGCTGCGAAACGGCAAAGGAGGACAGCGAGTGGCAGGCCGGAATGGTCTATCTCCGCACCGGAAGCCTTTCCGGCGGATTCGCCTATCCGGAGATCAAAACGGCGCTGATCACCCAGGCACGGACGCTCCGTGCCGGAAAACGCCGCCGGAAGCAGCACCGCCGGGGCGAAGAAATCCGCACACTGGCAGACATTACGCCGGGAGATCTGGTGGTGCATGCGCTCCACGGCATCGGGCGCTTTCTGGGCATCCGCAAGCTGGAGCTGGAGGGCGTGACCAAGGATTATATCACCATCCAGTATGCCGGCAAGGAAAATCTCTATGTGCCGGTCACACAGCTGGATATGGTGTCCAAGTATATCGGCCCTCGTGAGGACGCTAACGTCAAGCTGAGCCGGCTGTCTTCGCCGGAGTGGCAAAAGACCCGGAACAACGTGCGCCGTGCGGTGCGGGATATGGCAGATGAACTGCTGGCGCTCTATGCCAAGCGGGAAAAGACCAAGGGCTTTTCCTTTGAGCCGGATACGCAGGAGCAGCGCGACTTTGAGGCACGCTTCCCCTATGTGGAGACGGAGGATCAGATGGCGTGCATCGACGAGATCAAGCACGACATGGAACAGGAGCGTCCCATGGATCGGCTGCTCTGCGGCGACGTGGGATTCGGCAAGACAGAGGTGGCACTTCGTGCTGCAATGAAATGCGTCATGAGCGGAAAGCAGTGTGCCATTCTGGTGCCCACAACGGTGCTCGCCATGCAGCACTACCAGACGGCGCTGCGGCGGTTTGAGCATTTTCCGGTGAATGTGGTGATGCTGTCCCGGTTTGTTCCGGCAAAGCGGCAGAAGGAGATCCTCAAGGAGATCAAAAGCGGCAAGGCGGATGTCATCATCGGCACCCACCGCATTGTGCAGAAGGATGTGGAGTTTCACGCCCTGGGGCTTGCTGTCGTGGATGAGGAGCAGCGGTTCGGCGTGGCGCACAAAGAAAAATTCAAGCAGATGTTCGCCGGCGTGGATATGCTGACCCTGTCTGCAACGCCCATTCCCCGGACGCTGAACATGGCGATGAGCGGCATCCGGGATATGTCCGTCATCTCTCAGCCGCCCCAGGATCGCTATCCGGTGCAGACCTATGTGATGGAATACAGCGAGCCCATGCTCATTCAGGCGATCCAGCGGGAACTGAAGCGCGGCGGTCAGGTGTACTACATCCACAACCGCGTGGATACCATTGAGTTTACCGCATCCAAGCTGCAAAAATACCTGCCGGATGCCCGCATCCTGGTGGCGCACGGACGGATGGGGGAAGCGGAGATGTCAGAGATCTGGCGCAAGCTGGTGGAACACGAAGCGGATATCCTGGTCTGCACTACCATCATTGAAACTGGTGTAGACGTTCCCAACGTGAATACGCTGATTATTGAGAATGCGGACTGCTTCGGGCTGTCCCAGCTGTATCAGCTCCGGGGACGTGTGGGGCGCTCCAACCGCCGGGCGTATGCCTATTTCACCTTCCAGCGAGACAAGGTGCTCCGGGACGAGTCGGCGCGGCGGCTGGCGGCAATGCGGGAATTCACCCAGTTCGGCAGCGGCTTTCATATTGCCATGCGCGATTTGGAAATACGCGGCGCAGGCAGTCTGCTGGGCGGACAGCAGCACGGCCATATGGAAGCGGTGGGCTATGACATGTACCTGCGGCTGCTGGGCGAAGCCGTGGCGGAGGCAAAGGGCGAACCGATCCAGGAGACGGCGGAATGCACCGTGGATATCCAGATCGACGCGCATATACCGGAAAGCTATATGGAAAGCCTCAGCCAGCGCCTGGATATGTACCGGAAGATCGCCAGCGTGCAGAACCAGGAGGACGAAATGGATCTGCTGGACGAACTCATCGACCGCTACGGCGAGCCGCCGAAAGAGGTCATGGGACTGCTGACGGTCTCCCGGCTGCGGAATACAGCGGCACAGCTGGGTATCACAGAGATCAATCAGCGCGGCGGCAGCATGCTGTTTTATGTGGAGCGTCCTACGCCGGAGATGATCGGGGCGCTGTCTCAGAAATACCGGGGACGGGTGCAGTTCGGTACAGTAGGAAAGCCCTATCTTGGGGTAAAGCTTGCCGAAGAACCGCCGCTGGAACTGCTCCGGGAGGTACTGGGAATATTGGAAAAATCCGGGAAAACTATCAAATGATGCAGGAAACTGCCTGGAAGAAAGCCGCAACTTTGTGCGGTTTTCGGCGAAATCAACGGATTTTATTCTGAGATTTAGGCAAAATGTGCATAGACAGCCTTTTGGAAATGTGCTATAATACAATATAAGAATGTGACACCTGCTGTTCGGCGGCAGCGTGTGAAATTAGGAGGAGTTTACGATGAAGTTTTTCAAGAAGATGGCAGCTGTTGCAGCTGCAGCAGCAGTAGCAACGGTTTCTATGGCAACTCTGAGCGTTTCTGCAGCAGACATTGCTTACAATAGCTCTGGTACAGATGCATACAGCACAGATAATGAGGGTAAATTTTTCCGTCTGAACATCTATAATACATGGGGCAATAAGGTAACGGATATCAATCCGAGCGGCTCTTTTGAAAAGGCTGTTAATGTTACTTTTACAATTTCTGGTTTGCAGAGAAGCTACAATGTAGATGATGCGGGCAACAAGACCGATGATTATTACGCATATCTGGGCGGTACGATCGGTAATTACAGCTATTGGGGTCCGGACGGTGACGGCAGCAATGTAGAAAACAGCACAGTTGCAATCACTGGCGACGGCACATACACTGTTACCTTCAATTTGACTGGCGGTGAGGAAGCAGCTGACACGGTTCTGTGCCTGTTCCTCCAGACAAATATCAACATCTATCAGAATGGTGTAGATCCGGCAACTGCAAAGGACTGCGGCATTACTTGTACTGTAGATTCCATTACAACTGGTGAAGCTTCTAATGGCGGCGGTGATAACACTACTACTCCGACCGATGGCACAACCACTGCTCCCGACGGTGAGAAGAAGTCTGATGAGACAACCACGGCTGCAGCAAATAATAACAGCAACAACAATAGCAACAATAACAACAATTCCAGCAATAACAACAGCAGCTCCAAGGGCAACAGCAGCTCCGGCAACAGCAGCACTGCAAACAATGCAACCACCTCTCAGACTGGTGACTTCGGCATTGCAGCAGTTGTACTGGGTGCAGTAGCAACCGCAGCTCTGGGCGCAGGCGCATACACCATCACCAGAAAGAAGAAGTAATCGATTTCTGGAATCTATTATTTTAGACAATCTCATTTTTTCATTTTTACCCCTATAATACAGGAAAAACCCTCACTCGAAAGAGTGAGGGTTTTTCCGTTTTTACAAGCTTACGCGTTTTGATCGCGCTGCATGACCGCCAGTTGGTCACAGCGTTCATTTTCCGGGTGCCCGGCGTGCCCCTTGACCCAGTGGAAGGTGACCTGGTGCTTTTCCAGCAGGGGCAGCAGCTGCTTCCACAGGTCTACGTTCAGCGCCGGCTTTTTGTCAGACTTTACCCAGCCGCGCTTCTGCCAGCCATAGACCCATCCCTTTGTGACGCTGTCCACCACATACTTGCTGTCTGTGGTGAGGAGTACATGGCAGGGCTCTTTTAAGGCGGAGAGCGCGGCGATCACGCCGGAAAGCTCCATGCGGTTGTTGGTGGTCTCGTGTTCGCCGCCGGAAAGCTCCTTTTCGGCTGTGCCGTAGCGCAGGATCGCGCCCCAGCCGCCCGGTCCGGGGTTGCCGCTGCATGCGCCGTCCGTAAAGATCTCTACTGTTTTCATACATTTCCTCCTGTGTGATGTATCTGGTTTCTATTATACTATAAATTGCCGGACAGTGCAACTGCATTTTCTTTGATTACGCCAAAAATCAAACTCACAATTTGTGCAAGTTGCCTGGCTGAAAAGCTTGACCTGTGCCGCTTTTTATGCTATAATACAAGTGTTGGATTCGTGAAACGAATCATTTTTGGTGCGATATAATTTGGAAGGGAGTTTTTCACAGAAATGAAAGCTTTAAAACGTATGCTGGCTGCGCTGATGGCGCTGACAATGATGGGCGCGCTGGGCGCTTGCGGAAGCGGTTCGGATGACTCGAAGAGCGCATCCTCCTCTGAGGCAGAATCTGCCTATAAGGAAAAGGATGACGTTGCGGTAGACGCTTCTCTGGTGGATGATATGGTCAAGGATGACCCGGACATCAAGGGACAGACCATCTACTGGCTGGCAGACTATGACATCAACCCGAAGAACAACCAGGACAGAAGCGTTGCGCTGTCGCTGTTTGAGGATAAGTATGGCGCAAAGGTGGAGTATGTTTCCTGCACCTCTGACACCAAGTTTGATACACTGGCAAGCCGTATTCTGGGCGGTGATCCGGTGGATATGTTCCCGTATGAGTGGGATGCTGTGCCGAACGGCGTTACCAAGGAACAGTATCAGCCGCTGGATGACTATCTGGATCTGAGCGACGATATCTGGTCGGATATGTCGGACGTTATTGAGATGTTCAAGTATAAGGACAAGCACTATGTAGTACCGTACTGCCTGTCTGACCCGCTGCTCATCACCTATAACCGTTCTCTCTGTGAGGAAAACGGTCTGGATGACCCGTATGAGCTGTACAAGAAGGACAAGTGGGACTGGGATGCTTTCATGGATATGATGAAAACATTCGTCTCCAACGCCAAGGACGGCGAGACACGCTATGGCATCAACGGCTGGTTTGGCCAGGCAATGGTGCAGTCCACGGGTGAGACCTTCGTCAAGTATGACGGCACGAAGTTCTCCAACAACATCAGCAGCCCGGCAATTGAAGAGGCAGAGGGCGTGATGGAAGAGATCATGAGCCTGGGTCTGTACGACCCGACCTGGTACGGCTATCTGCCGGACGACGGCTCGACCCTGTTCTTCGGCATGGCAGACTGGGCGCTGGGCGCATCCAACGTCAAGGCTGACCCGAAGCCGGATTATGAGGACGACGGCTTTGTCGAAGAAAACGATCTGATGATCGTGCCGTTCCCGAAGCAGCCGGGCAGCGACGAGTATTATCTGAACTGCAATTTCGGCGCAAAGATGCTGGTCAAGAATTCCGACAAGGGTGCGGCTGTTGCAGCATACATCAAGTGTGAGCGCCTGGCAGCGATGATCGATGAATATCAGGATGCAGCCAAGGAAAAGGCAATTATTCCGGAAGTTAATGCACAGGGCAAGCTGAAGTCCTATGTGACTGAGGAACAGTATGATGCGCTCCAGGATTACAAGGATCCGAAGAACATCACACCGGTATTTGACTTCGGCTACGGCATGGGCAGCAGAATGTACGGTGACGGCGAATACACCTATGAGACCAGAGGTGTCATGAACAACCTGACCTCTGCACTGCTGAACGGCGACAAGGACTCCTGGGCAGTTCTGCGTGATGAGTGGTCTTCTGTGATTGACGAAGTGATCGACGGCTATAACAACAAGTAAAATGCGTTTTCGTCAAACACGTTGAAAAAATGAAAAGCTTTCCTGTTTCTGAACGGGAAAGCTTTTTTGTTGCCTTTTGCGGGGAAATATGCTATAATAAAGTAATTATGATCCTATAGAACAGGAATGAAAGCCATACGAAAATGCATTTTCCGCACGGCGGCGAAATAAATCTGGAACAAGAAGGGAGGTCTCTCACATGGATGCGCTTTTTCAGCCGGTCGCCAATCTCAAGGGGATTGGCGCAAAACGCGCCGAAGCATTGGCGAAACTGGGGATACAGACACCCTATGATCTGTTGTACCACATTCCCCGGAGCTATCTGGATTACAGCCACCCGGTGCCGGTCGCAGCGGCGACTGTCGGAGAAACCTGCGTGATTCGGGTGCAGATCGCCCATAAGCTTGCACCGCAGTTTATCCGCAGGGGCATGACCATCTTCAAGGCAGTGGCGACTGACGGCATAAGCGATGTGACAGTGGTCATGTACAATAACCAGTACGGCTTTCAGGCACTGCATCCAGGAAGCTGGTACCGGATGTCCGGAAAGATACAGGGGAACCTGCTGCGCCGGGAGATCCATGCGCCCCATGTGCTGGCGGACAACAGCAAGGAGCTGATCTATCCGGCGTATCCGCTGACCAGCGGCATTACAGCCAATGTGCTGGTGCATGCGGTCAAGCAGGCAATGGCGCTGATGCAGGCGCAGCCTTTCGACTGGATGCCGGAACAGATGCGTCTGGAGCATGGCCTGCTGCCCCTTTCGACGGCGTTGGAACAGGTGCATTTTCCGTCCAGCCCGGCGCTGATGGAGACGGCGCGGCGGCGGCTTGCCTTTGATGAATTGCTGCAATTGCAGTTGGGTATGCTGCTGCGTCGGGCGGACAACCGGACACACTCGGCGTATCCCATGCGCCGGGACACAGACTTGTCTCCCTATTATGCGGCATTGCCCTTTACCATGACGGACGGGCAGCGGCATGCAGTGGAAGAAATTACGGCAGATCTTTGCGGCGATGTTCCCATGAATCGTCTCTTGCAGGGGGATGTAGGCAGCGGCAAGACGGCGGTTGCGGCGGCGGCATGCTATTTTGCCGTGCAGAATGGCATGCAGTGTGCACTGATGGCGCCGACGGAGATCCTGGCGGCGCAGCATTATCACACCATGCAGCAGTTTCTGGAGCCATTAGGCGTTTCGGTGGGGCTGCTGACCGGTTCTGTCCGCGCCGGCGAACGCCGGGAGATCTATGGGGCACTGGCGGATGGCTCAATGCAAATGGTGGTGGGGACGCATGCCATTTTCCAGAAGGATGTCACCTTTGCACGGCTGGCACTGGTGGTGACAGATGAACAGCACCGCTTTGGCGTGGCGCAGCGGACGCTTCTGGCGGACAAGGGCGGCTGCCCTCATAAGCTGGTTATGTCTGCCACACCGATTCCGCGGACATTGGCGCTGATGATCTACGGAGATCTGGATATTTCTGTCCTGAAGGAACTGCCCCGGGGAAGACTGCCGGTACAGACGTTTGCCGTGACGGGAAAGCTGCGCCAGCGCGCTTATAATTTTATCCGGCAGCAGCTGGAGCAGGGACATCAGGGCTATATCGTCTGTCCCATGATCGATGACCGGGACGAGAGTGAGCTGCAGGCAGTCTCCAGCTATGCAGAGGAGATCCAGGCGGGCGCGTTTGCGCAGTTTCGGGTGGGACTGCTTCACGGGCGTATGAAACCGGCAGAAAAGGATAGTGTCATGCATGCGTTCCGCGACCATGAACTGGACTTATTGGTGAGCACGACGGTGATCGAAGTGGGCGTTGATGTGCCCAATGCAACCGTTATGCTGATCGAGAACGCAGAACGGTTCGGTTTGTCACAGCTGCACCAGCTCCGCGGCCGGGTGGGACGGGGCAGTGCACAGAGCTATTGTATCCTCATGACAGATCATGTCACGGAGGAATGCCGCGCCCGGATGCAGATCATGAGCCGCACCAATGACGGCTTTCAGATTGCGGAGGCAGATCTGAAGCTGCGCGGTCCGGGAGACTTTTTCGGACAGCGGCAGCATGGACTGCCGCCGCTGCAGATTGCGGACTTGTCACACGATACGGAACTGCTGCATGAAGTGCAGGAAACTGCAAAAAAAATTCTTGCAGAAGATCCGCTGCTTTCTGCACCGGAACATGGCGCGCTGGGACTGGAAGTGATGCGCCTGTTTCAGCGGAGCGGGGAAAACGGGAGAAATTGACAGCATTCCTATGGGAGTATATAATTTGCAATATATGTCGTTGTTGAAACTGTACAAATATCACAAACTGCGCTTTTTTTCGATTTTTTTGAAAAAAACGCTTGACAAAGCCCTTGCAATGTGATATACTGTAATAGTCGCCGGTGAGGAAAACAAAAACACCGAAAACGACATGGAATGGAAGCTTAGCTCAGCTGGGAGAGCATCTGCCTTACAAGCAGAGGGTCATAGGTTCGAGCCCTATAGTTT
>CAKSJP010000010.1 GCA_934463425.1 uncultured Ruminococcus sp. | reverse complement strand
TGCTTCCCGGTGTTGGTATGGCTGTTCTCCTGCGCCGCCGCAGCCGGCAGACACAGCACCCAGAACAGCACCGCAAATGCCGCAAGCAATGCGCCTGCGCGAATCCGAGCTTTTCTTTTCATAAAAAATCCCCCCTTTGAGCCATTTCAGGACCCGGCTTCACAAGGCATCTGTATCCGCCTGCAAAGACAGATTCGATTCGCATATTCCGTCACACGATCAGCGTCTGCCGCAGCAGCGCCAGGTCGAAGCCGTTGACAGTGCCGTCTGCGTTTTCATCGGCAGCCCGCTGCTGTGTCTTTGTCAGCATCTCCTCTCCCAGAAGATATCGCTGCAAAAGCACCGCGTCCGCAGCCGTGACCGCGCCGTCGGCGTTGAGATCGCCTGCCTGCGCCGCCCCAACCGAAAATGTCACCACGTTGCTCATTTGTACCTCGTCGCCGAAGCACGCGTCTACATACGCCTGATACGTTCCCTCCGGCAGCACCGTAGAACACGGCGCAGATGCGCCCCACTCGATCCAGCAGGCATCCCCCTCCCAGATCTTGTCCTTCCATACCTTCACATCATATCTCGTTGCATCCTCGGCAGTGTTCCAGTGGAATGTGGTCTCCGTCAGTGCGTTCCCGGCTTCCACATCGAGCCGGCAGCCCTTTTTCACCGTAAATTCCACCACATTGCTCATCTGCGCCTCGTCGCCGAAGCACGCGTCTACATACGCCTGATACGTTCCCTCCGGCAGCACAACGGCGCACGGCGCAGATGCACCCCATTCGACCTGGTACGCATCGCCCTCCCAGATCTGATTTTTCCATATCTTCAAATCATATCTGGTCGCACCGTCCACTGCATTCCAGGAAAAAACCGTTTCCGTAGAAGAGTTCCCCGGTGTGACTCCAAGCGACGGCGCCGGATGTACATTCACATAGTTCGGCACGCCGTACCCGATGATATACGCATCCGACAGCCCGATGGTTCTCGTGGTGACCATGTCCAGGCAGTTTCCCTCAATGGCATAGACGCTGCTGCCGTCACAGCTGGCAACGATGCCCACATGCGACGGCTTCGCGCCCGAACCGTAATAGATGAGATCCCCGGCCCGGGGCACATAGCTTCCGCCGTTGGCGGCGCTCTGCTGATACGTTCCCTGTTTTACAAAAAACGATCTTCCCGTCCCCGTCCCGGCGGTTCTGGGAATAACGTCCGTTCCGATCCCGGCCTGACTGGCGCACCAGGAGACAAAGGTGTGACACCACGGATACCCATAGCCGTCCACGTCATAGCCGCTGATCCTGCCGTTCCATACGTTGTATTTCGTATAGTTGTTGCTGCCCCTGACTGTGCCCTCCAGACTGCCTTCCATATAACCGATCTGCGTTTTCGCGATCTCTACGAGATCTGTCCGGGGATTCCCGGTATTGGCATGGCTGTTCTCATACGCCGCGCGCACCGGCAGCGCCGAACACAGCCCGATGCCCATCAGCACCGCCGCGAATCCAGCCAGCCAGCGCAGCACAGTGCCTTTTTTCCTCTGTTTCATCGCGTCTCAGTCCCTGCTTTTCAGCAAGCCCCTTGTCACCAGACCTGCGCCTGCGGCAACCATGCCGAACATCACCACATACTGCCACAGCGAAGCCGAGACCGGACGGAACCGCACGGAGGTCAGCAGCGTCACCAGAATCGCCAGAACGCCGATGGCGACCACCACCCATCCGATCCACTTGTGATCCAAAAAGAACAGCAGCCCGATGCCGATCAGAAGGGGCACCAGCATCAGCCCGGTGGCAAGGGACGTGCTCATGCCGAAACCGCCCCAGAGACTGCCCCAGGAGAACGCCACAACAAAGGAGTTGAGGATCCAGTACACCCCGGCACCGATCAGCACCAGTCCGATGAGAAACGATGCCAGGGGATGGGATTCCTTTTTCCCGGCATAGGGCTTTGCATCCTTGCCGCTCTTCCCTGGCTTCCCTTGCTTCGCGCCGTCCTGTCCCCGGCGCATTTCTTCCTCCAGCTTTTTCAGCTGCTTTTCTGCATCTGTCATAGTCTATTCCTTTCCGTTTTTCCTTTGACAGCCCTGCACAAAGTCCACCTGACAGTTTTGTGCAAGACCCCCTTTATTATATCATATCTTTCATCCACCGTCAAGAAATCGCCCCTGTGCCGGCATACTTCTGCAGTTTTTCCGTCAGCACCTGATACAGCGTCTCGTTCCGGTTTGCCGCCGTAGGCAGACCGCTGCCGTTGTGCAGCCCGAAAGAGCTCTCGTTGTACGCGTGATAATTGAAGCTGATGTCCGCGCCCCGGAAGATATCCATCACATCGTCCAGCCAGCGGTCGCCGCCCCGGTCGTCCTCAAAGCAGTGGACACCTGCGCCAAACTCGCCGCAGTATACCGGCACATTGTACTTGTCCGAAAACGCCGTGTTCTGTGCCATTGTCTTTTCCAGATATTCCCGGTTCAGCACCGACACACCATCTGTGTTCCACACATCCACACGGGGACGCACAATGGCATCTGCGTTCTTGGTATTCACCAGAAAATAGCCGCTTGCCTCATAGCTGTGCCCCGGTGTCGGACAGAAATACCGGCTGCCGCCGTTGGCGTCGCTGGTCGTCCCGGCGATCATCAGACTGCCGTCCGCCTCGTGTCCCTCCCCGGAGACATAGTACAAGCCGCCGGAGCTGTCACTGGACCAGAAATTCAGCGATGCATTCCTGTCGAAATCCTCCGCATAGATGGTCTGCACCCAGTTGCCGTCCTCGTCGTATTCGTCCAGCCGCAGCTCGTCCCCACGGGCATAGCCGTATTCGCCCAGATTCTCCGCCTGAAACACCAGATTGATCAGCTGTGTGCCGTCTGCCTTGGGCGTGATCCTTCCGCTTTTCAGATACTGCCACGCCGTATCACCGGTGTCCGCCTGTTCTCCGGCAAAGGTCGAGGTCCCCCACTGCAAATCGCCGCCGGACACAATGTAGCTCTCGTCCGGATAGGTCACATCGTTCCCCAGCGTCCCTGCCCAGTCGAAGCCCTGGTGGGTAAAGGCGTGGGGATCATAGTAGTGGAACTCGTACACCGTGTTGTCATCGTCCAGCCGGACGTAATTGTTCTCGTCGTTGAAATTCACCCACTGTTCCTGTGTCCCGGCGAGATTCTGCGCCGCGCACATCCGCTCCACAAAGATCATGTGGTTGCTGTCCACGGTGCGGATGCCGTCCGTCAGCATCTGCGCCACCGACTGCCATAGCTCCAGACTTTCCGCGCCGCTGGCTGCCGCCACCACCGGTTCATTCACCAGTCCATAGCCCAGGATCACCGGCTCATCTGCATACCGCCGGGCGATCTCCGTCCAGAGGGCACAGAGCCGCTTCTGGTTTTCCGGCTCTGTCCATAGCGCCGTGCCGTTGCCCTGCGACTGATAGCCGCCCTGGGGATAGTGCATGTTCAGCACCAGCCGGATGCCTGCCGCCTTTGCCCAGGCGATGTTCTTGTCCAGCCACGCAAAGCCCGCTTCCCGATAGGTATAGGGATCGCTGTCCGACTCGAACAGCCCATAGTTCAGATAAAACCGGACGGAATCAAAGCCCATCTCCGCCAGTTCCCCATAGCTTGCCGCATCGTGGTGCCGGGTCGGCTCTGCAGAGGGATTCGACCACACCTCGTTGCCGAATGCCATGCCCCGGATGAGATAGGGCTTTCCGTTCTCGTCCACCAGTTGCTTTCCCTCTGCGCGGATAAATCCCGCATAGCCGTCCTGTATCTCTTCCGCTGCCGCCTGCTTCTGCCGCAGCAGCGCCAGATCCATGCCGTTGACTGCGCCGTCTCCGTTGCTGTCTGTTCCGCCGGTCTCTCGGTTGCCCAGCAGAAACGCCTGCAAACCGGAAAGCTCCCCAGAGCCCGTCTCCAGCGCCGTTCCCGGAAAAGCGCACATGCCCACCGACACCGCCGCCGTCACCAGCCCGGCAGTGAGCGCACGCAGTTTCTTTCGCAGTTTCATTTCAGTTTCCTCCTGTACCAGCAATATTGCCTTTATTATAGCATATTTCACCTGCGCGAACAATTGACAGAACCGCTGATTTTCAGGATACGGTTTCGGCAAAATCGCCGATCTCCTCCGCCGCACTGCACCATCCGACAAAAAAAGCGGATGCCAAAGCATCCGCCCTTCTCCATATTCTTATCCAAAAGCGATCACAGAGCGCTTACCGGTGAAGCACCTTGTGCAGCAATTCAGCCGAATAGTCATACCGCCCCATCTCAAAGCACTTGTTTATCGGCAGTCCTGCGCCAGTGCATGCAGTCATCACAAGCGTATCCATAATATCCTTTGCATCTATGATGCCGTCTCCGTTGACATCCAGCCGGTTATACTCCACCTGTGTGACTCTCGGGTCATCAAGAAGATCTCTGCCAGCCAATGCTGGCGCATCATTGTCCATCACCAGCTTGCCGCAGCCCTCATAGGCAGCGATTACCATTTGATCGGAGGCATCAGCTGCGGACACATACCCATACACATCATCATGCACACCCAGCGGGCTCGTCTGATTTGCATGGATCCATTCCAGATCCTCCTGATCCACTGTGCCGTCTCCGTTGACATCCGCCAACTGCAATTGTTCCGCCGTCATGGCATTGCTGTCTACATGGAGATACCGGGAAAGTACGGCTGCATCATGCCCCGTCAGCACCCCGTCCATATCCACATCGCCCAGTGCATATGCTCCCTCTGCTGCACTGGCAAACATGACGGAAAGCGGCATCGCTGCAAAAGCCATTACTGCCGCAGTCAAAATAGATACTACCTTTCTGTTTTTCATAGAAAAAACCTCCTTTTTTTCATGGCAAGGCAAAACTTTTATTCACCCTGACCATTTCTATTTTTATTATACCACCTTCCTGTGTACATTTTGTGAACACAAAAAAACATTGGACGAATATTTTTGTCGAATATGAATATTGCTTTGATTAAGAATGTCTTGCGGTTCATTTTTCAAAAAAGTTCCCCTTAAAAAGGGGATATCATAGGGGTGAACATCGTTCGCCCGCAGCGTACTCACCAGCGCTGCCCTCTGCCACAAATGACAAAACCGGATCTGCATAAAAAAGCCGCCATGCAACTGCACCGCGGCTTTCCTTTTCTTTGTTTATCTCGCGCCCTTTTTCAGGATCACCACGCCGATGGTCTTGAACACCAGCTTCAGATCCAGTCCGGCGCTCCGTGTCTTTATGTATTCGATGTCGGACTCGACCCACTTGTCGAATTCCATATCGCTTCTGCCCTCCACCTGACAGATACAGGACAGACCGCCCTTGACCAACAGCCGCTGCATCTGATAGGGCGTGTACAGCACCACCTCACGGGGAAGCGGCGGCCGCGGCCCGATGATGGACATATGGCCGCACAGCACATCCCACAGCTGCGGCAGCTCATCCAGCGACGTTTTCCGGATAAACCGCCCCACCTTGGTGATACGCGGATCGTTTTCGCTCTTGAATGCCAGCCCGTCGGTCTCGTTTTCCTTCTGCACCTCTGCGAACTTTTCCTCCGCATCCATGCACATCGAGCGGAACTTGTGCATCCGGAACACCTTTCCGTTTTCCGTCAGACGCGCCTGCGAAAAGATCGGCGAGCCCTTGTCCTCCAGATATACCGCCAGTGCCACGATGCCCATAGGAATGGCAAGCAGCACCAGTGCCAGTGCAGATACCACAATATCAAACGCACGCTTTGCAACGCGATAGCCCGCGCCGCCCCGGGGACGGATCTCGCTGTACCGCAGCGTCTCCTTCACCCCGGAAGAAAGCAGCCCCAACGCCCGCTGGTCAAATTCCAGGACAGGATACTCCGTGACACCCTCCGGATTTTCCTTGAGGGCATCCAGAGTCAGTTCCGTTACTTTCTCTTCAGTCAGATTGGCTTGTGTTCTTCCCATTCTCCAATATCTCTCACTTTCACCCAGACTGTGATCTTGTTTTTCAGCACATCCTACAAAATTTATGCATTTTCTGCAATGTGCACTTATTTTATTATACCGGATAAATGCATTTTTGTCAATCTGTTTTTTTGCAAAAACCACAAAATTCCACGCCCGGTGAAAAAGCGCCTCCTCATTCCGCACAAACCGTAGGCACCAAAAAAGGCAGATGCCGCAGCATCCGCCTTTTTCACACCGCACAAATCGTGCGCTTGTTTCTATTCTTAGAACCTGTTTTCACAAGAAATATGTGTGGATTTTCGAGCATAATTTTGTTGCAGACAAGGCAAAAATACGCAGGCGGGCTGTCGCCCGGCAAGTATTTTTCACGCAGTATGCAGCAAAATTTGCCGAAAAGACACGGGTATACGCTTGTGAAGACTGGTTCTTACTTCTGCTTGGTGCGAACCTCTTCGGTGAGCTTCGCCGTCAGCTCTGCCACGCTCATGCTGCCCAGATCTTCGCCGGTGCGCTTGCGGACTGCGACGGTCTTTTCCTCGCACTCCTTGTCGCCGATGGTCAGCATGTACGGCACCTTCTCCATGGTTGCCTGACGAATCTTGTAGCCAACCTTTTCGGCGCGGCTGTCCACCTCGACACGGAGACCGGCCGCCTCCAGTTCCTTCTTGACCTCATACGCAAAGTCCAGATGGCGGTCTGCGATAGGCACCAGACGTACCTGCTCCGGCGCGATCCACAACGGCATTGCGCCGCCGAAATGCTCGATCATATACGCCAGTGTACGCTCATAGCATCCCAGAGAGGTTCTGTGGATGATATACGGCAGCTTCTTCTGACCGTCCTTGTCCTTGTAGTACATGCCGAACCGCTCTGCCAGCAGCATATCGATCTGAATGGTGACCAGAGTGTCCTCCTTGCCGAATACATTCTTGTACTGAATGTCCAGCTTCGGGCCGTAGAAAGCTGCCTCGTCGATGCCGATCTCATACTTCACACCCAGGTGATCCAGAATGTTGCCCATGACGCGCTGTGCCTCTTCCCACTGCTCCGGTGTACCCTCGTACTTGTTGCCCGGGTTTGCCGGATCCCACTGGGAGAACCGGAAGGTGCAGTCGTCCAGCAGTCCCACAGTATCCAGGAAATACTTTGCCAGCTGCAGACAGTTCTTGAACTCCTCCTCCAGCTGATCCGGACGCAGGATGTAGTGTCCCTCAGAGATGGTGAACTGGCGCACACGGATCAGACCGTGCATCTCACCGGAATCCTCGTTCCGGAACAGCGTAGAAGTCTCTGTGAGGCGCATGGGCAGATCACGGTAAGAACGCTGACGGTTCAGATATACCTGATACTGGAACGGACAGGTCATCGGACGCAGGGCGAAGCAGTCCTTGGTCTCATCGTGGGGATCGCCCAGGACGAACATGCCGTCCAGATAGTGATCCCAGTGACCGGAGATCTTGTACAGCTCCCGCTTTGCCAGCAGCGGTGTCTTGGTGAGCAGACAGCCGTGTGCCTGTTCCACATCCTCTACCCAGCGCTGGAGCAGCTGAACCACTCTTGCACCCTTGGGCAGCAGCACCGGCAGACCCTGACCGATCACGTCAACCGTCGTGAAATATTCCAGTTCCCGGCCCAGCTTGTTGTGGTCGCGCTTTTTTGCCTCTTCCAGCTTTGCCAGATGCTCTTCCAGCATGGCAGCCTTCGGGAAAGCCACCGCATACACACGGGACAGCATCTTGTTCTTCTCCGAGCCTCTCCAGTAAGCACCGGTGCAGGACAGCAGCTTGAACGCCTTGATCGTGCCGGTAGCCATCAGATGCGGGCCGGCGCACAGATCGGTGAAATCGCCCTGCTGATAGAACGAGATCGGCTCACCGTTTCCGGCATGCTCCTCGCACAGCTCTACCTTGTACGGCTCGTCCATCTCTTTCAGCTTTGCCACAGCCTCTTCCGGCGACAGATAGAACTGCTCCAGCTTTTCGTTTGCCTTGACGATCTTCTTCATCTCGGCCTCGATCTTGGTCAGTTCCTCCTGGCTGAACGGATGCTCCACATCGAAATCATAATAGAAACCGGTGTCGATGGCCGGGCCGATGGCCAGCTTTGCCTCCGGATACAGGTGCTTGACCGCCTGCGCCAGAACGTGAGACGCGGTGTGCCAGAATGTTTTCTTGCCCTCTTCGCTGTCAAAGGTCATGACCTCAAAGGTACAGTCATGGTCGATGACCGTGCGCAGATCACAGACCTCGCCGTCCAGCTTCACACAGCAGGCTGCCTTGTACAGCCCCATACCGATGCCCTTGATAACTTCTGCCGCAGCGGCAGGCGCTTCCAGCTCCCGGATGCTGCCGTCTTTCAATGTCAGTTTGATCATACTTCCATCTTCCTTTCCAGAATGAGTAAATGCAAAAAGTCCCTTACACAGTAAAGGACTGTGCAAGGGACGATGAAAACTCTATCGTGGTTCCACCCTTGTTTCATGTATGCGCAGCCAGTGCGGCATACACCTCGTGGTGTCTGATAACGGGGACAATCCGCTGCGGATTAGGCAGACTCCGGGAGTGGTATGCGCATCTCTTGGCTTTTTGCCGCTGCTCTCAGCCGGTGACAGCGGTTCTCTGAAAAAAGCCCCGGCGAAATGCGCCGTTCCCATCAACGCTTTTGCAAACATTAGTATAGCACAAATGCCGCCGCTTGTCAACTGTTTTTTTGCACAAAACGCACGGGAAAATTTTTAGAAAGTCTCCCTTGAAAAGGCGCCATAAGGTATACCTGCGCAAACAAAGGGAAAATCCCTCCGTCTGCTCCTTACGGAGCATCCACCTCCCTTTTCAAGGGAGGCTTATTCCCAATTCTCATGTCCCCCTTGAAAAGGGGGATGTCCCGAAGGGACAGGGGGATCATCCTTTCAGGCAAACGCACATTCTCCCCGACTCACCGCTCCCCCAAAAAGAACAGCCGCGGAAACGGAAAGATTCCGCTGCATCCCAGCTGCTCATGAAGAAGCCATCTCCTTTTCCCGGCGCTCCGCCTCCAGCCGGCTGTAGACACAGCCGCAGAAGTTCTGCCGATAGAGGTCATATTCTCTGGACAGCACAATTGACCGCTGATAGCCGCCCTTTTTCTTGAAGTCCGTGGGCAGCCATGCAATGCCGTACTGTTCCGCCAGTTCCGTTCCCCTGGTGTTGATAAACACCGCGTCCTTGTGGGGACTGATGGTCAGGGTGGTGCACACAAAGTCCGGTCGCTCCGGCTGCTGCAAGGCGACGCGAAACGTCTCTTCCAGACGGTGCCCGATGCACTTCTGACACCGCAGCCCGCGTTCCGGCAGCTCCTCCAGACCCTTCGCCAGGGCATAGAACCGCTCCGGCGCATAGTCCCCGTCCACCACCGTCACCGGATGCCCCAGCGGCAGCTCCTGCACCAGCCGTTTCAGTTCGGCCTTCCGGTGGAGATACTCCGCCTCCGGGGAAATATTCGGATTATAAAAGAACAGCGTGATGCGGAAATAACGGCTCAGATATTCCAGGACATAGCTGCTGCACGGCGCACAGCAGGCGTGCAAAAACAGCACCGGCACGCGCGTCTCCGGCAGCTGTCCCAGAATCCGGTCAGTTTCCTGCTGATAATTGATTCTGGACTGCATTGGTAGTTGTCCCCGCTGCTGCGGCATCTCCTGCCGCCGTGGTGATGGCTGCAATGCCGCTGCTGCCGTCCGCCGCAGTTGTGACCGCAGCCGCAGCCGTGTTATTTGCCGGTGTCACCTGCAAATAGCTGCAAATGCCCTGCGCCAGAGCCGACGCGATGTTGTCCTCGTTGTCCAGGATCCACTGCGCCACATTCGGGCCGTCGTGATATTCCACTTCGATGAGACAGCTGGGGCTCTTGTTTGCGCCGATCTCATACTGATAGTTGTCCGAGCCGCTCTGCGAGCCGTCGATGAGACCCTTGTCGTCTGTGGGAGTCAGGGCTGCCACCGGATCATATACTGCCTGTGCCAGGTTCTTGCTCGCCTCCGAAGAAGCGTTGTAATAGCAGTCTGTGCCCACGCCTGTGCCGGCATTGGTGTGGATCGCCACATATGCCGCCAGATTCTTGTCGCCCATGGCCGTCTTGGTCTGGATGCTGTCGGTGTCGCCTGCCACAATGACCGTCACCCCGGACTGCTCCAGGATAGCTGCGGTTTTCTGCGCCAGGATCCGGCAGACTGCCGCCTCATTGGTGTCGCCCACATAAAAGGCGTTGTCCTCCTGATTGGACGGGCTGAGATATACCGTCTTGCTGAAGTCCTCCTCGGTGGGAGCCACAGTGGTCTCCTGGGTAGGTGTGGTGGTCACATTGTTGTTGTTCTTCTTGCTCTTGCTGCTGGAACAGCTGGAACAGCACTTCACCAGCAATACGATCAGCAGGATCAGAACCAGAAGCACCGCCAGAATGCGGTCATACCGAACACGACGATGATTGCTTTTCGATGCCATAAGAAATTCCTCCTATCAGTACCCTATTTATCTTCCAAAGATTTCAGCGCATTGCGCTCTGCCTGGTTGACCTTGATCTTGCCGTCCCGCAGCAGGGTCACATCCTCCCGCTTCACCTTTACCGGAACATCCGATTTTTCCGGCATGACCCGCAGATCACCGGTCAGGGGATTGGTCTCGCAGACCTTCGCCTTTGTGCCGTCCTGCATGGTGACCAGCGCCCCCACCTTCGGGGTGATGCGCAGCAGTTCTTCATAGACGTTCTGCTCATACTTGAGACAGCACATGAGTCTGCCGCAGCAGCCGGAGATCTTCGTGGGATTCAGGGACAGCCCCTGTTCCTTTGCCATGCGGATGGACACCGGCTGAAAGTCCTGCAAATGCCCCTTGCAGCAGAACTCTCTGCCGCAGATGCCGATGCCCCCCAGGATCTTCGCCTTGTCCCGGACGCCGATCTGCCGCAGCTCGATGCGGGTGCGGAACACCGCCGCCAGATCCTTGACCAGCTCCCGAAAATCCACCCGGTTGTCCGCCGTAAAATAGAACAGCAGCTTGCTGTTGTCAAAGGTGCACTCCACGTCTACCAGATTCATTTTCAGATTCCGATAGGCGATCTTCTGCTGGCACACCTGAAACGCCTTTTCCTCTTTTTTCCGGTTCAGTTCCAGGATGCGGCGGTCCTCCCGGGTCGCCACCCGCAGGATCTGCTTGAGGGGGGCTGTCACCTGCTCCTTGGGGATCTGCTTGTTGGCGATGGCGACCTCGCCGCACTCCGTCCCTCTGGCAGTTTCCGTGATGACCAGATCTCCTGTTTTCACCGTCCAGTTTCCCGGAGAAAAATAGTAGACCTTTCCGCCGCTCTTGAACCGAACGCCGATAATTTCAATCATATATTTGTCCTTTCCTCTTCCATTCGGGCACAGCGCGTCCCGAAAACGAAAAGCCCGATATCACTCATCCGTCCATGCAGTCTGCACAGAACGCCGCCAGCGCCAGAGGCAGATTGACGTTTGCCTCCATAGCGGCATAGGTCGCATTCACCGCCTGATGCATCGCCTGTCCCGCACTGGCAGAAAGCCGTTCTGCCAGCTTCCGCGCGCCGGCGGCATCACAGCCGATGCCCTCTGCCTGCGGATCATACCGCCACGCCATCGCGTCCCGGATGGTGCGGTCAAACAGACTGAGAAACAAAAAAGTCCGCTCCCGATCCTTCCCCAGCGCCGAAACCGCCTGGAGCATTGCATATTCGTTCCTATTTATTATACTCTCGATTGCAGATTTTGTCAATCCGACGACCTCGCGAATCGAAACATTTTCCAAAAAATTCAGGCACTGCCCGATGTTCCCGTGAAATGCCGCCGCCGCTTCTGCCGCATCCTCTGCCGAACAGCCCCGCTCCTCCAGCGCCAGACGGCACTGCGGCTCTGACACCGGCGACACCGCCAGCGCAATGATCCGGGAACGGATGGTGGGCAAAAGCGCCGTGGGCGCTGTGGCCGTAAAGATAAAATAGCCGTACGCCGGCGGCTCTTCCACCGCCTTCAGCAGCAGATTCTGGGCGCGGACATCCATATGGTCACAGTCCCCGAACACATAGCACTTTGCGCTGCCCTCGTTGGGCGGCGTTGCCAGATCCATACAGACCTCCCGGACGGTTTCCACCGAAAAGCCGCCCCGCTTGCCGCTGTGCTCCACAAATCTCACATCCGGGTGCACCCCGTCCGCCAGCATCCGGCAGGACTTGCACACGCCGCAGGGCTTTTTTTCCCCGGTGCAGAGCAGCTCCGCCAGAAAGCGCTTCGCCAGCGTCTTTTTCCCCAGTCCGGCATCGCCGTAAAAGAGAAAGCCGTGGGCGGCTCTGTCCCGTTCCAGCATCCGGTGCAGGGTCTCCTGCACCGATGCATTGCCATAAAATTGTGCCATACGCGCCTCCTATTGTACCACGCTGATCTCCGTGATGCCATACGCCTGACACACCCGGATGCATGCCTCGTCGATGCGCTCGCCGCTGAGGACAATGGGTACTGCCGGCGGACAGGGCACCTTCACCGCTGCGCAGATGCGCCCGATGCTCTCTTCCACCGGCACGATCTCCTGGGGCGCAAGCGCCGCCTCCCGGATGCCGCAGACCGTCTCCGGCCGGGGCAGCGCACACTTTTCCGCCGCGCCGCTTCCGGCGGGCACAAAGCGCTCCAGCAGCTCCTCCAGAATGTCGAAATCCCCGTCCGTATTCGCCGCCGAGCAGAGCAATACCACATGATAGGCATCGGCATACTCCACAAAGACGCCGTTCTGCTCCAGATACGCCGCCAGCTCTCTGCCGTCTATACCGCCTGTTAAGGCATCCACAGACAGATGCATGGGGTCTCCATCGATGAAGCAGTACCGGGGGGAAAACCGGCATTTCAGCTGTTGCATGCGGCTGAGCACTTCCTCCAGCTGTTTCCGGAACAAGGGCGATGCCAGCTCCCGGTTGCACCAGTCCAGGGATGCCAGCATCAGATACGAGGGGCTGGTAGAGCCGAACATCGCCATGGCGTCCCGGACCTGTTCCGGCGCAACGTCAATGTCGCTGCGCACATGAAGATACGCCGTCCCCGTCAGTCCGGACAGCATCTTGTGCGCCGAGTCGCAGCAATAGTCCGCGCCCAGCTGAATGGGGTGACACGGCCACGGCAAAAACGCCAGATGCGCCCCGTGGGCATTGTCCACCAGCAGCTTTGCGTGATAGCGGTGGCACAGCTCCGCCAGCCCGGCGATATCCGCCATGCGCCCCAGATAATCCGGAGATGTCACATAGACACACGCCGGACGGTTCTGCGCCTGCAAAGCCGCCTCAAAATCTGCCAGATCATAGGTGCCGGACAGGATCCCGTCGCTCTTTCGGGGATAGATCCACTGTACCGGCAGATCCAGCAGCACACAGGCGTTCAGAAACGCCCGGTGCACATTCCGCGCCGCCAGGACTGTGCGTCCCTGCTGCTTCATCAGCAGAAGCATGGTCTGGATGCACAGGGTCGAGCCGCCGCAGGAATAAAATGTATACGCAGTTCCGTACAGCGAAGCTGCGTTTTTTTCGCTTTCCGCCAGGATGCCCGACGCTTCAAACAAGCTGTCCGCGCCGGTGATCTCGGTGATATCCAGCGCCGCCGCCTTTTGCAGCATGGGCGCGCCGAATCTGCCCTTATGCCCCGGCATGTGCAGACGCACCGGGTCACACTGAGCATATTCTGTCAAAAAGTCATAGACTGGTGTATTCATAGTTGTCGCTTCTCTCCGAGCGGCCTGTGTGCTCTGCCGCCGGAAAACCGGCGTTCACATCAGACCGCATGCCTTGAGCCGGCTGCGCACCGCCGTACAGGCGCGCCGATGGGTGCGCGAGACGGTGGAGACGTTCACCCCCAGCACCGCCGCGATCTCCGGCATGGTCTTTTTTTCTTGATAATACAGGAGGAGCACCTGCCTTTGCCGGGCAGAGATCTCGTGTTCCAGGATGTTTTTCGCGGCGAAGCGCGCCATGCGGTAGCGCTCCTGCCGTTCTACAGAGACTTCTGCCGGAAACAACAGTGTCTCCCAGTCCGCCCGGTTTATGCGCATGCCGCTTCTCCTGCCTTTTCCGCCTCCGCATAAACGGCGATGTCCGCCATGGCGCATTCCATGTCCCGCGCTTCTTCGCTGAGCAGACGCTTTCTGCCCTCCAGCTCCTGCCGCTCTGTAAGCGGCATCGTGATGTCGTGCAGCCGCTCCCGCAGTGCCGCGATCCGTTTCCGCAGCGTCCGCACCTCTTCCTCATAAGTGTTCCACAGGTTTTGCATTTCCATTCTATCTGTACTCCTTTCCGGCAGATTTTCTCTGTCAATCCGGATTGTACCAGAATGTTTTGCAAAAGTCAAGTGCAAGTTTTGAAAATCAAAACTTTTTTTCAAAACGCAAAAGCGCCCGCAGATTTTCCGCCGTCAGCAGAAGGACGGCGCTTATTGAAATGCCTCTACCGGCTGCGGTGCCGGCTCCAGGTCAGAGCGGTCCAGAGAAAAGACAAACGCCTTGTCCCAGTCCAGGAAGCCGGCTCTGGGGAAATAAGCAATGCTCAGGCTTTGAAAATCTGCCGGAACCTCCATGCAGACATAGCCGTTTCTGGTCTCGCCCGGCGCAATGGGATCGTCAAAGGTCTTTCCGTCATCGCCGAATTCCATATAAATATACCGGGGGCCGCGGATGCTGATGCCGGCGTATGCTTCGCCGTCCACCTCCAGACCGAAGGTGCGGGAGAGCATGTCCACGGTCAGATCCTCGTCGCCGTTGTTCTGAATGCAGAATTCAAAGAAGGTCAGCCCGATCTCCTGGCCGTTTTCCGTAAAGGTATAGTCCGAGAGATATGCCTTTTCCAGAGTCGCGTTCACTTCGCCATAGCTGACCTGTTCGCCCATTTTTCCGTCATAGGTCTCGACCTTCTGGGTCGCCTCTGTGGTGGGTTCAGTCGCGCTGACAGAGCCGTCCACGTCCCGGACGCTGCCAGTATTTTCATCCTTGCCGCATGCGCCCAGGGAAAACAGGAGTACACCGCCGAGCAGCGCACAGACTGCCCGCTGTAATTGTTTTTTCATCATCATGATCCTTTCTTCCGCCTGCCGGAGCTTTTCCGGCAGGTGCAATGTTCTTATGGCAATACCGCACAAAGATTGTGCGACAGATGCGTCGTCAAATTTTTTGTCAGATGAAACAAAAAGCGGAGTGAATACTTGATGTATTCACGAGCATTTTTGTGAAATATGAGAGTCTGTTTCGTATCTGACGTATGCAGATTGCGTCGTCAGATTTTTTGAGAGATGAAGGGAAAAACGGAGAAAATCCTTTGTGGATTTTCGAGTATTTTCCCGAAATATCTCGGAAAATATGCACGCAAGATGCGTGCGAGAAGATACGAAACAGGCTCTGACGGGAAATTTGCAAGCAGATGGCGTGCAAAGTCGCCAGACGCTCTTTGTGCGGTATTGCCTTATAGAAAAGAAAAAGCTGTCCGCATCCAGTGTGAAGCCGGAACGGGACAGCTTTTTTGTCTGTTGTTCAGAAATGTCTTAGTCCGCTTCAATTGCGTCTGCCGGACATTCAGAAGCGCAGGAACCGCAGGAAATGCAAGCATCCTCTGCGATCTCGTACTTATCTGCACCCTCAGAGATTGCGTCTACCGGACATGCATCCTTACATGTACCGCAGCTAACGCAAGCATCCGTAATCTTATATGCCATGGAAATTCACCTCCGTGTTTGTTTCCGCAGGAATCATACCCCGCTGTTTTTATTATAGCAGATGCCACACAAAAAAGCAAGAGATTTTTCCAAACAATTTTCCCCATGGAGAAAAAGCGCAGCCGGGGGCGGTCATTCCTGGATATGCTCCAGCGCTTGTCCGAAGATAGAGGAAATGTGTGCGTCCGCCAGGGAATAGAAAATGGTCTTTCCCTCCCGGCGGCTGACCACGAGCCGCGACTGCTTCAAAACGCGCAGCTGATGGGAGATGGCGGACTGGGTCATGTCCAGCTTCCGGGCGATATCCCGGACGCACTCTTCATGCTGAAAGAGGACAAAGATAATGCGCACCCGGGTCAGATCCCCGAAGATCTTGAACAGCTCTGCCACGTCTGCCAGCTGAGACTCCGGCGGCATCTGCACCGGCAGCGATGCCGGACAGTGCGTATGTTTGTGTTCCATATGTCTCGTTCCCCTTTCTGCATATTATCTTGACAATCCATAACAAGCTGCTTCCAAAAATGTACCGAAAACGGTAGGCGGCTCGCCATCTCTGGGCGAGTCTGCCGTCGCCATTTCCGCTGGGCGACGGGCTGGTTAATCCACGCTCCCAGAAGGGAGTGTATGCACATGGATCTTGATATTCTTGTCAAGCTTGTCAGCATTGTTTGTGATGTGTTCAAAGCATACCTTGCTTACTTAAACGCAAAAAACAAACAGAAATAACCGCCCAGGCTACCAATCTGAAAGCGGTTATTTCTTTAACCTAATTCTATGGGAGCGACCGTCTACCGGTACACTCTTTCTATTTTTATTATAAGTGATTTTATCAATTTTGTCAAGGGCAAAATCAATTTTTCAAACAAAAGCCGGATGCTTCCGCAGAAGCGCCCGGCTTTTTCAGCTTTCTGTTTTCGTTATCCGTTACTTCGCATAATCGACCACGCGGCTCTCGCGGATCAGATTTACCTTGATCTGACCCGGATAGTCCATCTCTGCCTCGATCTGCTTGGCGATCTGCCGTGCCACCAGAACCATCTTCTCGTCGTTGATGACTTCCGGTACGACCATGACGCGGATCTCGCGGCCTGCCTGAAGCGCATAGCACTTTTCCACGCCCTCATAGGAGGCGCAGATGCTTTCCAGCTTCTGGAGACGCTTGATGTAGTTCTCATAGTTTTCGCTTCGCGCCGCCGGGCGAGCCGCAGAAATGGCATCTGCTGCCTGCACAATACATGCGATGGCGGTCTTGGGTTCTACGTCATTGTGGTGCGCCTCGATGGCGTGGATGACCTCGTTGTTCTCGTTGTACTTCCGGCAAACGTCCACACCGATCTGTACATGCGAGCCCTCGATCTCGGCGGTCAGCGCCTTACCGATGTCGTGGAGCAGTCCGGCGCGGCGCGCCAGGTTGGCATCAATGCCCAGCTCAGAAGCCAGCACACCGCAGAGCTTTGAAACCTCGATGGAGTGCATCAGCACGTTCTGGCGATAGCTGGTGCGGTAGTACAGCCGTCCCAGCAGCTTTACCAGTTCGTTGTTCAGTCCGTGGACATTGGTTTCCAGAACGGCGCGCTCGCCCTCCTGGCGGATGCGGTGTTCCACTTCGCGCTTCGCCTTTTCCACCATTTCTTCGATCTTGGTGGGGTGGATTCTGCCGTCAGCAATGAGCTTTTCCAGGGCGATCCGCGCCACCTCGCGGCGGACGTGGTCAAAGCAGGAAAGGGCGATCGCCTCCGGCGTATCGTCGATGATGATATCCACACCAGTCAGTGTCTCCAGTGTCCGGATGTTTCTGCCCTCTCTGCCGATGATGCGGCCCTTCATTTCGTCGTTGGGCAGCGCCACCACAGAGACCGCCGTCTCAGACACCTGGTCTGCGGCGCATTTTGCAATGGCGAGGGAGATATAGCTGCGCGCCTTTTCCTCGCACTCGTCCTTGATCTGCTGCTCATAATAGGAGATCTTGACAGCCTTTTCGTGCACCAGCTCGTCATCCAGGGTGCTCAGGATGTATTCCTTCGCCTGATCCTGGGTCAGCCCGGAGATACGCTCCAGCTCTTTCAGCTGACTGTTTTTCACTTCCTCCGCCTCTGCCAGTCTGCGGTCTGCATTCTTCAGGCGCTGCTTGAGAGATTCTTCCTTACGGTCCAGATTATCTGTTTTTTTGTCCAGATTTTCTTCCTTCTGCTGGATCCGGCGCTCCTGTCTGCCGATCTCCGAGCGTCTGTCCTTGATCTCTTTTTCCGCCTCAGAGCGGAGCTTATAAATTTCATCTTTTGCTTCCACCATCGCATTCTTCCGCTTGGCTTCTGCCTCTTTTTTGGCATCGTCCAGAATGCGTCCGGCTTCTTTTTCGGCGGAGCCGATGGCTGCCTCTGCCTGCTGCTTCCGCTGTTCCACGCCCGTCTGGATTCCCTTGCGATACGCCAGGAATCCTGCAACACCTGCGCCGATCAGCAGTGCAGCCAGACACAGCACGATCAGCAGCACCCAGTTTGTCTCTTGCATCTCTATGCACTACCTCCTTTTTGTATTTGTCTATCTGTATACAACACAGCGGCGTTTTCATCCAAAGGGAGGTGTGCGTCTCGTATTCACTTGTTCTCCCGGCAGCTGACATAATCCGCCGGAGGGCTTTCTTCGTACCTGCGGCACAGCCGGAGCATTTCTCCGCCGCGCCCATGCACGCCCATTCTCCAGAAAAAAGCTTTCCTCCATACGCCGTCTCGTCTCCCGTCTCCAGAAACGTGCATTCTTCTGAGGGAAAACGGCGGCAAAAGCCTTTTCAGGCAGCGCCGCACAGAGCCGTCAGACGGGATTTGCACGGTGTTGCCTTTACTCTATCGAAACTCGTCCGGCATGCCGCAGGGCAGCACAGCCCGAAACCAGCCGGGACGGGATCATGAATAAAACAAAACGCACACGATAAAACGCAGCGTCAACCCGGCATAGCCGCCGGGAATCGTTTGTAATTTGATACAACACTCTTATTTTACACTGTTTCCGTGAAATTGTCAAGACGTTTGCAGAAAGATTCATACTTTTCCTGCAAGGCATACAAAAAACCCGGTACAGCAGCGCTGCGCCGGGTCGTTCTTTTTTCAGAAAATGATCTTAAAATAATCTTATTGTTTCGCCGAGATCCGCATGGAAATGTCGAAGCACTTTACCGAATGGGTCAGTGCGCCCAGGGAGATGATGTCCACGCCGGTCTCCGCAATGCCGCGGATGGTCTCTGCGGTCACGTTGCCGGATGCTTCCAGCATCACCCTGCCGTTCACGCGCTGCACTGCCTTGGTCATATCCTCGCAGCTCATGTTGTCCAGCATGATGATATCCGCGCCGGCAGAGAGCGCCTCCTCCAGTTCGTCCAGGGTGCGCACCTCTACCTCGATCTTCACCATATGGCCGATCTTTTTCCGCAGCGCTGCCACTGCCGGCGTGATGCCGCCGTATGCGTCGATGTGGTTGTCCTTCAGCATGGCGCCGTCGGACAGATTATACCGATGGTTCTTGCCGCCGCCTACGGTGACAGCATACTTTTGCAGGGGACGCAGCCCCGGCAGCGTCTTTCGGGTGTCGGTGATCTGGGCATTTGTGCCGGCAACCAGCTCCACACACTGGCGGGTGGCGGTGGCGATGCCGCTCATGTGCTGCAAAATGTTCAGCGCTGTCCGCTCGCCCTTGAGCAGCGTCTTGGTGCTGCCGGTCATGGTCGCGATGATATCGCCCTTCTTGACCTGCTCGCCGTCGTGAATGCGGATGTCCATAGAGAAGTTGCCGCCCACCAGTTCAAACACGCGCTTTGCAATGTCAATGCCGCAGAGCACGCCGCTGTCCTTTGCCAGATAGTATGCTTCACTGGTGTGACTGTCGTCCAGCAGATTGTCGGTGGTGACATCGATATAGTGGATGTCCTCCTCCAGTGCTGTGGTAATCAGTCGGTCGATATAGGTTTGCTGTAACATAGGTGTTTTTCCTTTCGTCTGCTTAAAGCACTTCTTTCAGAATAATATACGCCACCGTCGCCAGAGACTTTGCTTCCACATAGTCCGCGTCCACAATATAGTTGCCGTGCAGCAGCTGGTCGCGGATCTCGGTGATGCGCCGGAAGCCCTCCGGGAGCTTTTCCTTGTTCGGGATCACAAAGAAGTTGTCCTGCATGATCTGGCGGATCTCGGTGCGCAGTCCCTTGGGGATCTTCACCGCATCCGGCTTTGCCGGGAATGCTGCGGTCTCAAAGGTCTCCGGCGCGCCGGGCATCTTCTTGGCGATGTC
Source organism: uncultured Ruminococcus sp. (assembly GCA_934463425.1). Classification (GTDB taxonomy): domain Bacteria; phylum Bacillota; class Clostridia; order Oscillospirales; family Ruminococcaceae; genus Ruminococcus_C. The sequence goes on along the minus strand of CAKSJP010000010.1, from coordinate 53,363 downwards.
CAGAGCTGCCTGACGGGAGAATACCAGCGCTTCCAGCAGGGAGTTGCTGGCGAGGCGGTTGTTGCCGTGTACGCCGGTGTGAGAGCACTCGCCGGCGGCGTACAGATTCGGGATGGTGGTCTCGGAGTTGTTGTCCACCTGGATACCGCCCATGAGGTAGTGCTGGCACGGGAAGATCGGGATCGGCTCCTTGGTCATATCATAGCCCTGTTCCATGACTTTTTCGTAGATCATGGGGAAGCGGTTCCTGACAAATTCCGGATCCTTATAGGAGATGTCCAGATAGAAGTTGTCCGAATGGGTCTCACGGCTCTCCAGGATGATCGCATGAGAGACCACATCCCGGGGTGCAAGCTCCAGGCGCTCGTCATAGCGGTCCATAAAGCGCTCCTTGTTGCAGTTCAGCAGGTATGCGCCCTCGCCCCGGACTGCCTCTGAGATCAGGAAGCACTCTCTGGTGTGGTGGTCATTGAAGGCAGTGGGGTGGAACTGGATCAGATGGAGATTCCGGATCTCCGCACCGTTTTCATAGGCAAAGGCGATGCCGTCGCCGGTAGCGATCTTGGAGTTGGTGGTAAAGCGGTATACCCGTCCGATACCGCCGGTGGCCAGAAGCATAAAGTGGCTGTTATACACGGTACAGGAGCCGCCCTGCAGCACGTTTACCGAAAAGCCGGTGGCAGTTTTCTGCATGCCGGTCATCATGGCATGCTCCAGAATGGTCACGTTGGACAGAGTCTTTACCTTTTTAATGAGCTTGTCCAGGATCTCCGCGCCGGTGGCATCCTTATGGTGGAAGATCCGGTGGCGGCAGTGGCCGCCCTCCAGCGTCCGGTGCAGCTCGCCGTCCGGTGTCCGGTCGAAGTCCACGCCGAAGTCCAGGATCGCCTGGATCTCGTGGGCGGCGTGGGTAGTCAGAATGTGCACCGTCTCAGGGTTATTGGTAAATCCGCCGGCAACCATAGTATCGTGCTCGTGCAGTTCGATGGAATCCTCCGGTGACTTGTACACGCCGGCAATACCACCCTGCGCCAGGGCAGAGTTGCAGAGGGTCAGTTCCTGTTTGCACAGCAGCAGTACCCTGCAGTCCGACGGCAGATTGATGGCACCGTACAGTCCGGCAGCACCGCAGCCGGCAATGATCACATCATAATTGTTTTCCATAACATTCACGCTTCCTATCCTTTATCACGGCATGACTTCTGCCGCAAATTCTTTTTTCTGCACCGGCGACAGCAGGATATTCGCACGTCGGGCAGCCGTATCGCTTCCACGGCGGCACGCGCCGCCATGATTCCTCTTTAGTATAGCATAACCGTTCCCGTTTGTCACTACTTTTGCGCACTTTTCGGAAATATGCGCAAAATCCGACGCAAGAGCTGTTATTTTTTTGACAGGTTAAAGCAGGAGACAGCATTTTTCCTCCGCAGCAAGATGCCGTCTCCGGGGAACATCCCGAAACGGCAGACGGCGCTGCCGAAAATAAATTCCCCATATTTTTGGCACAATTCCAGAAAAAAATCGTTGACATTTATCATAAAATGTGGTATAATGATCATATGATATTGGAATGACGGATTTTTCGGCAGAGAGACCGCCGAAAAAAACACGCCAAATACACTTTAGAGGAGAATACTTATGATTTGTCCTAACTGTGGCAGCAACAATCCCGACGGCACTACATTTTGCGCCAATTGCGGCAGCTCTATGAACGCAGCACCCAACAACGGTGCAGTTCCGCCGCAAGCACCTCAGCAGTTCCCGGGCGGCGGTCCCATCGAGCAGAGAAACATTGCCCTGTGCATCATTCTGTCTATTGTGACCTGCGGCATCTACGGTCTGTACTGGATCTACAAGCTGACAGAAGATGTCAACAAGCTGAAGGGTGATCCGAATGCGACCTCCGGCGGCATTGTCATTCTGCTGGGCATTGTTACCTGCGGTATTTATATGTGGTACTGGCTCTACAAGCAGGGCGACAATCTGGATCAGATCAAGGCTTCCCGCGGTCTGCCTTCCAGCAGTTCCGGCTTGCTGTACCTGATCCTGGCGATCGTGGGACTGAGCATTGTCTCTTATGCCCTGATGCAGAACGAGCTGAACCAGCTGGCATAATTTTCAGCATATACTGTAAAACCAAAAGCTGCACCGGATTTTCCGTGCAGCTTTTTCTGTGTTCAGCGCAGCACCGTAGGGGCGAACATCGTTCGCCCGAGTCCCCCTTGAAAAGGAAAATTCCGTAGGGGTCGATGCCCACATCGACCCGTGATTCTTGAAAAGGGGAATGTCCGATAGGACAGGGGGATACCATTGATACCCTGACGCTCCCGGCAATGCTGTCCTGGGGAAAACGCTGTGAAACCGTCCGGCGGAATCGCTCGTTGCTTTCGCCAACACTTATATGTTCACCCGAAAGTCCCCCTTGAAAAGGGGGATGTCCGATAGGACAGGGGGATACCATTGATACCCTGACGCTTCCGGCAACGCTGTCCTGGGGAAAACACTGCGAAACCGTCCGGCGGAATCGCTCGTTGCTTTCGCCAACACTTATATGTTCACCCGAAAGTCTCCCTTGAAAAGGGGGATGTCCGATAGGACAGGGGGATACCATTGATACCCTGACGCTCCCGGCAACGCTGTCCTGGGGAAAACGCTGTGAAACCGTCCGGCGGAATCGCTCGTTGCTTTCGCCAACACTTATATGTGCACACGAAAGTCCCCCTTGAAAAGGGGGATGTCCGATAGGACAGGGGGATACCATTGATGTCCTGACGCTCCCGGCAATGCTGTCCTAGGGAAAACGCTGTGAAACCGTCCGGCGGAATCGCTCGTTGCCCTCGCTGTCCGCCTGGGGCTTGCAAACGCCCATAGTTGCCTTTTCCGGTGCTTGCAGTGTGGCTTTCTGTCTGTTTCTTGTGCAGACGGTTTTTGTTGTTTTTATAGCGTTTGCTGCGCAATTACTCTCTTCTTTTTTTCTTTGCTAAAAAGAAAAAAAGAAGCAAAAAAAGAAAAGATCTCGCCTACCCTTGTTGAAGCGGCAGTGTATCACACGAAAGACAGTGTATTGCACGATTGGCAGTGTTATTTTTGTTACGCATGACAGAAATCCCAAAAGGAGTTGAGGAAATGGCTTTCCTGCAAAATTTACGGTTCTTCCTTCACACGCACCGCCGCCAGCTGCGCGTGTTCGCCGGATTCTTACTCCTGGGCGGCGCTTACTACCTGGTCACTCTGCTGACACCGCTGCGGATTCCCTGCATCTTTCAAAAGCTCACCGGCTTTGCCTGTCCGGGCTGCGGCGTTTCTCACTTCTGCATGAAGCTGCTCCGGCTGGACATTCCCGGCGCAGTCAGAGAAAATCTCGCTCTGGCAGTCCTCTCTCCCCTCTGGCTCGCCGGACTGTGCATCCGGGCACTGTGGAATCCGAAATGGTTCGCCAAAAACAGCCGCGCAGAAAACGTCCTGCTCTGGGGCAGCATCGCCGTGCTGCTGCTCTTTGGCATCGTCCGGAATCTCCCCGGCATGGAATTTCTGCTGCCATCCTATCGGCAGTAGCACTTCTTTTTTCCTCCGCGAATATGATAAAACAGCACCGCTTTTTCCTGGGGCGATCCCGTACAAAAACCCATGCGGTGCTGCCTTGATTATTTTGAAAAAAACCGGGCATACTAGGAATGCACCGGTGAGCATACGAACCTGTCTTCACAAGAAATATGTGTGGATTTTCGAGCATAATTTTGCTGCAGACAAGGCAAAAATACGCAGGCGGGCTCTCGCCCGGCAAGTATTTTTCACACAGTATGCAGCAAAATTTGCCGAAAAGACACTTGTATACGCTTGTGAAGACAGGTTCTACAGTCAGAATCATACTTCGCCGGCACTGCGCGGACGATGTGCAGCGCCGTTTCTAAAAAGGAGGGATCTCCATGCTGGTCAAGCGTGGTGAAATTTATTACGCAGATCTCAGCCCGGTAGTCGGCTCAGAACAGGGCGGCATCCGACCGGTACTTATCGTGCAGAACGATGTGGGAAACCGGCACAGTCCTACCGTCATCGCCGCCGCCATCACAAGCCGCCGGGACAAAGCCCGGCTTCCGACCCACATTGATGTACAGGCGGCGCGATGCGGTCTCACCAAGGACAGCATCGTTCTGCTGGAGCAGATCCGCACTCTGGATAAGCAGCGGCTGAAGGACCGCATGGGCGAGCTGGATGAGCCGTCTATGACACGGGTGGATCACGCACTGCAGGTGAGCTTCGGGCTGCCGTTCTGACAACACAAAAAGCGCATACACCCGCGGGCATATGCGCTTTCTTTTTTACTGTGTTACAATACAGTTGCTTTTGCTTACTTTGCAGCGTTCAGCATCTTAGCCAGCTGAGACTTCTTGCGGGCAGCTGCATTCTTGTGCATCAGGCCCTTTGCGCAAGCCTGGTCTACGCGCTTGATTGCTACGCGTACAGCAGCTTCCTTATCAGCTGCGTTTGCTGCGCATGCTGCGTCAGCCTTCTTGATCATGGTCTTCAGGTTGGACTTGCGAGCCTTGTTGGCAGCAGTCTTGGTTGCACTTACTTTTACGCGCTTCTTAGCAGAACGAATATTCGGCATAGTTCAGATCTCCTTTTTTCAACAATCAAAATAATGGGTACTATTCCCTCGAATCACCGGATTCTGTACGTCATACACGACCGGCAGCATTGACACGGTACCGCCGGTTCGTGGGAAAATCTCCCCGCAATTGGAACGACCAAATGCTGGTGCTCTTCGTGAGAACACCGTGACTAAACTCTATTATAACACAGCCCATCGGAAATTGCAATAGGTATTTTCGAGGAACGATACAATTTTTTCTCGTGAAAAGCTAGCAGTTTGCACAAAAACCAGGAGGTATTTGTATGTCAGAGCTGATCCGCACCGACCTTGCCGTAGAACGCACCGCCGCCGCCCCGTCACTGCCCGGCGTGACGCAGGAGAAGCGGGGCAGCGCCTTTTCCGTCACGGAGATCCGCATCAAAAGCGACACCTGCGGCGCACCCATCGGGAAGCCTGCCGGACGGTATGTCACTCTGGAAGCCGCCGCCATCTCCCGGAGCAGCAGCAACTATCCAGAAATGGCGGCGGAACTGGCGGCAGAACTGGGGCGTTTTCTCCCGGAAGAGGGCTGCGTCTTTCTCGCCGGGCTGGGAAACCGTGCCATTACACCAGATGCGCTGGGGCCGCGCGTGGCATCCAAGGTGCTGGCGACGCGGCATCTCTCCACGGCGCTCACCGAAGAGGAGCTGTCCTGTCTGCCGGAGCTGCGCCCGGTCTGCGTCCTCGCCGGCGGCGTATTGGGACAGACCGGCATGGAATCGGCGGAGCTGATCCAGGCAGTCTGCAGGCAGATCCATCCGGCGGCGGTAGTGGCAGTGGATGCGCTGGCGTGTGCGGAGCTGTCCCGGCTGGGGACGACCATCCAGATGAGTGACAGCGGCATCTCCCCCGGCAGCGGCGTGGCGAACCGGCGGGCAGAGCTGTCCCGGCGGACACTGGGCGTGCCGGTGATCGCCCTGGGCGTTCCGACAGTGGTGGATCTGCACACCGCCGTCCAGGGCATCTACGGCAAAAGCGTCCCCAAGAGCCGCCCCAACATGATGGTCACGCCCCGGGACATCGACCGGCTCATCGACCACGCCGGAGATCTGCTGGCGTGCTCCCTGAACATGGCGCTGCACCCGGGCATGACCTTTGCGCAGGCCGAGGGGCTGGGATGAGCCGGATACTATTATATGAGTATAACGGCCAAAACAAAATTTTTGCTTGACAAATTTAAGGCAACACCGCACAAAGAGCGTCTGGCGACTTTGCACGCCATCTGCTTGCAAATTTCCCGTCATATTTCACAAAAATGCTCGTGAATACATCAAGTATTCACTCCGCTTTTTGTTTCATCTGACGAAAAATTTGACGTCGCATCTGTCGCACACTCTTTGTGCGGTATTGCCCTAAAACAACAGCGTTTCATAGAAATAGAAAAGGGCACGCCGGCAGACGGTCTGCTCCCACATGAGTTAAGAAATCACTGTCATGATTGGGGTCAAGGGCGGTGATTTCTTTTTATATGCACCTCCATCGTAGGAACGAACCATGTTCCCCCCTATGGTGGAGGTGCGTTTTTCTCTCCGCACCGTGCGTTCACGGTTCTGTAGGGGGCGGCTTTTTCTGCGCGGTTCTGCAAAAAGAAATTTTTTTGCAAAAGGGCTTGACTTTTGCGGACGGGTTTGGTATAATAGGTGTGTTATCCTTGCTCATGCTCTGCATGGGCGAAATCCAGAAGGAGGTGTATTGAGTATGGCAAAGAAACAGGAATCCTACGAGCTGATGACGGTTTTCAGTCTGAAGAACGGTGAGGAAGCTGCAAAGGAACTGGTTGAAAAGTTCCGCGAGAAGATCGCATCCGCTGCCACACTGGACGAAGTAAACGAGTGGGGCAAGCGTAAGCTGGCGTATCCGATCAACGACGAGCCGGACGGTTACTACACACTGTATACCTTTACGTCCACTCCGGACGTACCGGCAGAAGTAGAGCGTGTTCTGAACATCACAGACGGCGTTCTGCGTTCTCTCGTTACCGTAAAGTAAGACGAATTTCAGAAAGGGGAACAACATGCTGAACAAAGTGATTTTGATGGGCCGGCTTTGTGCGGATCCGGATTTCCGGCAGACACAGAGCGGCGTCCCGGTATGCCGCATCCGCGTGGCAGTCGATCGTCGTTTTGCCAACAAGCAGACCGGCGAACGTGAGGCGGATTTCATCAGCGTCAGCTGCTGGAGACAGCAGGCTGAGTTCGTGAGCCGCTATTTCCACAAGGGCAGTATGGTCATTGTGGAGGGCAGCCTGCGCAACAGCGACTATACCGACCAGAACGGCGTCAAGCACTACAGCATGGAAGTCCAGGCGGACAACATCTCTTTCGGAGAGTCCAAGCGCGCTGCACAGGAAAACGGCGGCGGATATCAGGGCGCTTACCAGCAGCCTGCTTATGCACAAGCAGCTCCGGCACAGCCTGCCCCGGCATATCAGCAGCCCGCACCTCAGGCAGCACCTGCTCCCCAGGCTGCTCCGGCAGCAAACAATGCACCCGGTGCATTGCAGCTGGGAGATCTGGGCGACTTTGAAGAGATCCTCAGCGACGGCGAAGTTCCCTTCTGATGAAAGCGAATGAAAATACCGCATTGCAGATAGGAGGATAAATCATCATGGAGAGAGAAAGATCTCAGCGCGGCGGCAAGCGCCCCCGCAAAAAGGTTTGTATGTTCTGTGTTGACCGCGTAGAGCGGATCGACTATAAGGACGTTGCCAAGCTCAAGAAGTGCATGACTGAACGTGCAAAGATTCTGCCCCGCAGAGTTACCGGCACTTGTGCATTCCATCAGCGTGAACTGACAACTGCGATCAAGCGTGCAAGACACATTGCTCTGCTGCCGTATGTCAGCGACTAAGCTGATCTGACAACTCAGATAACCGAAGCGTTCCGATTTTGGTCGGGGCGCTTTTTTGTTTTTAAGGAGGTGACATCCGCAGACTGACTGAGAAGTCACGGGCGAACGATGTTCGCCCCTGCGGTGGGTGGGTTTCCGTTTCACACTGTGCATTTTTGGTTTTGTAGGGGCGATGCCCGCATCGACCTGATCTTATTTAAAAAGGAAAAGGTTCATGCGGGCGAACAATGTTCGCCCCTACGGTGGGTGGGTTTCGTTTCGCATTGTGCGTTTGCGGTTTTGTAGGGGCGATACCCTCATCGACCTGATCTTATTTAAAAAGGAAAAGGTTCATGCGGGCGAACGATGTTCGCCTCTACGGTGGGTGGGTTTCGTTTTACGTCACGCGTTCGTGATAGGACATCACACAGGCGGATGGGTTTTCTTTTTCCAGCTAGGGACTTGCACTTTGCCCTATTGTGTGGTATAATGAGATGATATCAAGAACACAAAAATACAGGAGCGTGATAGAATGAAAGTGGTTTTGCTGGCGCATACCCCTACACCGGAACAGACTGTCGCGGCGGCTGCCCGGCTTTGTTATTCCGACACTGACGTTGCGGCGCTGCGGGAGTCCATCTCCCAGGAACGCGCAGAACAATTCGTAGAAATGCTGGCAGGGTTCGGGCACGAAAGCCCTGTGGAGCATGTGACCTTTACCTTTGGCATCGAGGGCGTTTCCCGTTCCTTTTTGGCGCAGATCACGCGTCACCGCATCGCGTCGTTCTCTGTCCAGAGTCAGCGCTATGTGCGTCAGGATCACTTCGTTTTTATCACGCCCCCTGCCATCGCCGCAGACCCGGCGCTAAAACAGACATACGAAAACGCCATGCAGCAGTCCATCGACAGCTACAACCAGTTGGCGGATGCCCTGGCGGCGAAGTATGTGCCGGAATTTCTGGCGCAGGGATGTACGGAAAAGGCAGCGCACACCAAGGCAGAGAAAAAAGCCATTGAGGATGCGCGGTATGTCCTCCCCAACGCCTGTGAGACAAAGATGATCGTGACTATGAATGTCCGCAGTCTCCGGAACTTTTTCCGGCTGCGGTGCTGCAGCCGGGCACAGTGGGAGATCCGGGAGGCGGCCACCGAAATGCTCCGGCTCTGCTGCGAGGTCTCTCCGGCGTTGTTCCGCACCGCCGGGCCGTCCTGCTATTGCGGCGGATGTACCGAGGGCAAGATGAGCTGCGGCAAGGCAAAGGAAGTGCGGGAAAAGTTTGAGGTGATCCATGGTGAAACAAGGTAAGATCATTGTACTGGACGGTCTGGACGGCTGCGGCAAGTCCACCCAGTTTGAGGCGCTGACCCGGCTGCTGACAGAACAGGGGCGGACAGTAAAGCCCATCAGCTTTCCCATGTATGACAAGCCCTCGGCGGCGCTGGTGAAAATGTACCTCCGCGGCGATTTTTCCGACACCCCCGGCGGCGTGAACGCCTATGCCGCATCCAGCTTTTATGCCGTAGACCGCTATGCCAACTACAAGCTGGACTGGGAAAAGAACTACGCCGCCGGCGAGATCATCCTTGCCAGCCGCTATACCACCTCCAACGCCATCCATCAGATGAGCAAGCTGCCCCAGACACAGTGGGACGGCTATCTCCGATGGCTGGAGGACTATGAGTACAGCAAGCTGGGACTGCCGAAGCCGGATCTGGTGCTGTTTTTGTCCCTGCCCCTGGATCTTTCCCAGAAGCTGCTGTCCAAGCGCTATGACGGTGATGCCGCCAGGAAGGACATCCACGAGGCAGACCTCAGCTATCTGGAACAGTGCAGCCGTGCCGCCGCATATGCCGGGGCGAAGCTGGGGTGGCAGTTCGTAGAGGTCTCCGACGGTGCGCACCTCTACCCCATCGAACAGATCCGGGATGACCTGGCGCGGCGCATACAGGAGGCTCTGACATGCTGAATTTCCGGAAGATCACACTGGAAGACCGCCCCTGGATCCAGGCGGCGCTGAAGCAGTCCGACTTTATGGGCTGTGAGTACAGCTTCGCCAACAATCTGGCGTGGTGCCGGGCTGCGGATTCCCGGATCTGCCGGTATGGGAGCTTTTATCTGATCTGCGCCTTTGACACCCCGGACGGCGCGCCGCACTTTTCGTTCCCCAGCGGCAGCGGCGATCTGCGGCAGGTCATCCGGGAGATGGCTGCCTTTGCGGCAGAACGGCAAAAGCCCCTCTGCATCACCGGGCTGACCAGTCAGAGCATGCCGCAGCTGCAGGCAGCTTTTCCGGACGCATTCACCCTGGAAAATGACCGGGACAGCGCGGACTATCTCTACCGCACCGCCGATTTTACGGCGCTCGCCGGAAAAAAGTATCACAAGAAACGGAATCACATTGCCCAGTTCGCCAAATATGGCGCGGTCTTTTCGGAGATCACCCCGGACGATTTTGACGCATGCATTGCCTTTGCCGCCGAGAGCTACAACGCCAAGGAGGGATATTCCGATGCCTCCAGTGTGGCAGAGCAGTACGCCATCCACACCTTTTTCCAGAACTTTGAGGCACTGGAACTGAAGGGCGGCTTGTTCCGGGTGGACGGCCAGCTCGCGGCATTTTCCATCGGTGAGCCGATCTGCAGCAACGTGTTCGGCGTACACATCGAAAAGGCGGACACCCGGTTTCACGGGGCGTATCCGGCAATGGCGCAGGCATTTGCGGCGCATTTTGCCATGGATTACACCTACCTGAACCGGGAAGAGGATCTGGGCATCCCGGGGCTGCGCCAGTCGAAGCTGTCCTATTATCCGGAGCTGCTTCTGGAAAAGTGGACGGCGGTCTGCGATGCACCGGAAAAGCTGCTGTGAGTCCGGCAGTTTCAACAGAGAAAACGTATCTGAGAAAGGCAGCGCTGCGGCAAGCCGTCAGGCAAAACGAATGGGGTGCTGCTCTGTACAGAAAGGATAATTATCATGATCTATGTATTTCTTGCCAATGGTTTTGAAGAAGTAGAAGCCCTCGCGCCGGTGGATATGCTCCGCCGCGCCAAGTTGGATGTGACTACTGTGGGTGTCACCGGAAAGATCGTCACCGGTTCGCACCATATCCCGGTGACGGCAGACATCACCGCAGAGGAGCTGCAGATCGGCGCAGACATGGAAATGATCGTGCTGCCGGGCGGCATGCCGGGGACGCTGAACGAGGAGGCATCCCAGGTGGTACAGGCTGCCATCGACTACTGCGCGGAAAATGACCGCTGGATCGGTGCGATCTGCGCTGCGCCGTCGATCCTGGGACACAAGGGTCTGCTCCAGGGCAAGACGGCGACCTGTTACACCGGATTTGAAAAGGATCTGCTGGGGGCAGAGATCGGCAGCGACGGCGTCATCCGGGACGGCAAGATCATCACCGCCCGGGGCGCAGGCGTAGCCGTGGACTTTGGTCTGGAGCTGGTGGGCGCAATGCTGGGCAGGGAGACACAGGCGCAGATCCGTGCGTCGATCCTCTGTGACTGATCTGACTGCGGCAAAGGCAGCGCTGCGGCAGGAGATGCGCCGCCGCCGCAGAGAAATGCCGCCCACGGAAAAAGCCGCACGGGAACAGGAGCTCTGCCGCCGCTTTCTGGAAAGCGCGCTGTATGCGGACTGCCGCCAGCTGTTTTGCTTTGTCGCCCTGCCCCAGGAGCCGGAGACACGGGATATCCTGCGCCGGGCGCTCTGTGACGGAAAGACGGTGGCTGTGCCCCGGTGTCTCCCGGAGCGGCACATGGCGTTTCACCAATTACAGCCGGACGCAGCACTGGAAGCACAGCTGATCTCCGGCAGCTTCGGGGTGGCAGAGCCGCGCCCTTCTCTGCCGGTGATCCTGCCGGATGCCGGACAAGCGCCCCTTTGTCTGGTGCCGGGACTGGCTTTTGACAAAAACGGCGGCCGGCTGGGCTATGGGGCAGGCTATTATGACCGCTTTTTACACGCATATCCGTTTTTGCGGAAAATCGGCTACGGACTGTCCCCTTTTTTGACGGACTGCGTCCCCACAGAACCGACAGATCAGCGTCTGGACGGTATCGCTACGGAATCTTCGCTGGAGGTATGGAATGGATAACAAAGATTTTAACCGTGACAAGCTGCTGAACGATATTCTGCGGGAAACCGCCGCACCGAAAAGTGCCCCGGCTGTGCCCCGGCAGTCCGCTCCCACACCCAAGCAGTCGGAACCGACACCGCAGCCTGCTGCACCGGAAGCAGCGCCCCAGGCTGAGCCGACTGCGCCGCAGCCCGCCGCTGCACCGTGGGAAACTGAGGCAGTACCGGAGCGCACCGCTATGTTTGACAGCACCCAATGGAACACCGGAAGCACCAACACCGGGACGGCTTCACGCTATGTGACGGACAGCAAGCTGTACGCCGATCTGGAGGGCGACAGCCAGCCGTTTCATCCGGAGCCGGTACATAACAACAGCACGGGCACTGCCGGAAAGCGCCCCCGGAAAAAGCGGAAGCAGCACCGGATCATCAGCGCCCTGATCATGATCATCGTGATCATCGGGGTGTCGATCCTGCTGTCCAGCGCGCTCATTGTCTACGGCAGAGACCTGCTGGGCATCAACAGCGACAGCTCCACCAAGATCGTCACCATTCCGCAGGGGGCAAGCATGAAGGAGATCGCCGAGACATTACAGCAGGCGGACATTATTTCCAAGCCGGACTTCTTTGTCTTTATTGCCGGCATGAGCGACAAGGACAAGGACATCAAGCCCGGCGACCACGAGCTGCGCCCGGATATGGCGTATGAGACCATTCTGAGCGAACTGGTCAGCGATCCCCTGGACAGCGCGCTGTCGGTATCGGTCACCTTCCCGGAGGGCATCCGTCTGGTGGATGCCGCCGATCTGCTGGAAGAGAACAACGTCTGCGATGCGGACGATTTCCTGGACTATTTCAACCACGACGCGAAATTCGGCTATGCCTATGAGGAATATCTCCCCAGCTTCCAGGACGAAAAGTTCTATCAGATGGAGGGCTATCTCTTCCCGGATACCTATACCTTCTACCAGGAAATGGACGTGAGCCTGGTGTGCCAGAAGATCCTGGAGAACTTCAACACCAAGATCACCAAGGACATGTATGACCGCATGGATGCGCTGAACATGACACTGGATCAGACCATCACCCTGGCCTCTATGATCCAGGCGGAGGCAGGCAACACGGAACAGATGGCGACTATTTCTTCGGTATTCTGGAACCGTCTCAACAACGCCACCGAGTATCCCCTGCTCCAGTCCGACCCCACCACCAAGTATGTGGAGGAGGTCATCAAGCCCCACAGCGAATCCTATAACGAGGATCTGTACACCTCCTATGACACCTATCAGTGCACCGGACTCCCGGCAGGGCCTATCTGCAATCCGGGCAGCGAGGCCATCCACGCAGCGCTCTATCCGGACAACACCAACTATTACTTCTTCTACTCCAACATCGACACCAAGGAGACCTATTTCGCCGAGACGCTTCAGGAGCACGAGGCAAATCAGCAGAAGGTGCAGGAACAGCAGGCAGCCGCAGAAGAATCTGCCGCCGCCGCGGAAAACAACGAGGAGGGCGGCGATGGCACAGAGGAATAAACCGGAGCTGCTCGCCCCGGCAGGAGATCTGGAGCGGCTTCGGGCGGCGCTGGACTACGGCGCGGACGCAGTTTATCTGGGGCGGGAAAGCTTTAGCATGCGCGCCGCCGCAAGCAATTTTCACAGTGCGGAGCAGCTGCATGAAGCGATCGCCCTGGCGCACCAGTACGGCAAAAAGGGATATCTCACCTGCAACACCCTGCCCCGGAACGAGGAAGTTCCCACGTTTCCGCAGTTTTTGCGGGAGGCGCAGGAGGCCGGCGCAGATGCGCTCATTCTGGCTGACCTGGGGCTTCTGGCAGAGGCGCGGAAGCTTGCGCCGGATATGGAGATCCACATGTCCACCCAGACGGGCATCGTCAACTACGGCACATGCCGGGCGCTGTATGACATGGGCGTGAAGCGCGCTGTCCTGGCGCGGGAGCTGTCTCTGGAAGAGATCGCGGAGATCCGGGCAAAGATCCCGGCGGATATGGAGCTGGAGGTATTTGTCCACGGGGCAATGTGCATGTCCTTTTCGGGACGGTGTCTGCTGTCCGCCTATCTCACCGGACGGGACGCCAACCGGGGCGCATGCGCACAGCCCTGCCGCTGGAGCTATCAGCTGGTGGAATCCAAGCGGCCGGGACAGTATTTCCCCATCGAGGAGACGGACGAGGGCACTTATATTTTCAACGCCAAGGACTTATGCATGATCGAGCATGTGCAGGAGCTGCTGGATGCCGGCGTGGACAGTCTCAAGATCGAGGGGCGGAACAAGTCCGCCTATTATGTTGCCGTTGTGACAAATGCCTATCGTGCAGCGCTGGATGCCGCCATGGCAGGCGCGCCGGCACCGGAATGGGCACTGAACGAAGTGGTGCAGGTCAGCCACCGGGAATACTGCACCGGATTTTTCTACGGCAGAGAAAACGCCTGTCAGCGCTATGCCGACAGCAGCTATGTGCGCAACTGTGATGTAGTGGCGGTAGTGAACCGCCAGGAAGCCGGACGGCTCTATCTCACCCAGCGCAACCGTTTTTTCGCCGGAGACACCCTGGAGGTCATTGCGCCGGGACAGCCGCCGGTGACGGTGACGGCGCATGACCTGCAAAACGAGGACGGCGAAGCCATCGAGACGGCAAACCATGCCATGATGCAGTGCTCCATCGCCTGTGACCGGGCATTTCCGGCACGGAGCGTGGTGCGGAAGCCAGTGGAATGAGGAGGTTTTTCCCGTGAAGCAAGCCAAAGCAATTCTTTGCACAGCGGTACTGCTGTCCGGCATTTTGTCCGGCGGCTGCACCCGGATCCACAGCGCAGACGAGCTGACGCAGGACACCAGGCCGGAGACCACGCCTGTTTTTACGGACGCGCCGAAGCTGGACTTTTCCGCCGACGGCGTTGACCCGTATGCCAACGTGATACAGTATTATCTGGAGCAGTATCAGGAGGATGCGAAGGCGGATGACACACTGCTGCCCTTCACCTATGTGCTGTATGACATGGACAAGGACGGCACAGAAGAGCTGATCGTCCGGACGGGCTACAGCGAGGCGGACTATGCCCTGTATGTATGGACTGCCGGAGATGACAGAAAGCCGGTGCAGGTGGAAGGCTCCGGCAACGGTGCGCACACCCAGATCTATGGATCGGAAAACGAGAACGGCTTTTTCATCAACAGCTGTCACATGGATACCCAGTACATTGCGCAGTACACCCTGTCTGAGGGCAACACTCTGGAAGAGACGGAGATCTATGGCAATCAGATGGCAAATGAGGCACAGGCCACATACGGCTACTATGACCTTACCGCCGGAGACGGCTATTTCCGGCTGGACGAGCAGAGCATCGAGGACTATCGCTATAAGGCGAGTCCCCAGGTGAAGGACGCAAAGGAAAGTCTTTCGCTGGATGCCTATCAGGAGCATCTGGCACAGCTGAACGATGCGGATGCCGTCGGATAAACCCGATAAAAGCAGAACACGCCCCGGCAAACGGTAACCGATCCGTTTGCCGGGGCGTGTTTTTTTCCGAAGCATTACTGGAGCTTCTGCATTTTCGCCATGGTGAATGCCGTCACGATCCATCGCAGCCAGGGCAGGAACATGACCACCTGCAAAAAGATGCGCCAGGGCTTTTTCCAGCCCAGACAGGGCGCACAGGCAATCAGATAGCGATTGCCGTAGACAATGCCCATGACGTAGGGTATCAGCAGAGCGATGAGGAACGGCAGCAGACTCAGAAGCATCCAAAAGGAAATATATCCCATCATCAGTGCGCCGATCAGAACAGCAGGCAGAAAAACGATGCAGAGCATCAGCAGCGTCAGCGCGGACATCCACCAGATACTCAGCAAACAAGCCAGCCAGACCACACATGCCGTCAGCATCAACAGAAAAAACGGCAGAGAGAACCAGAGCATGGTCAGCTGCTGCTTTGCCGCCTGCTGCGGGGTGCTGCCGGTCTGGAACACGGGCACGCAGCTGCAGGTGCGCACCAGAGTATATCCCCACGTCATGGCGCAGCAGATCATTGCCACAATCGGCACCCACTGCACCGGAGACGGCAGCGTGCAAAGGGCACGAAAGACCGGGTTCATCGGTGTGGCATCCTCCAGAAACGCCCCCGGAGAAAACGCTGCCAGCAGCAGCGGTGTCAGGGTTCCCAGCAGGGAAAACAGATACAGCAATATCTGAGAGTGGGTGCGTTCCGGGTGCAGCTTTCCGGCAGCATCCAGGAGCACCAGCACGGCACAGACAATGCCGCAGAGAACGGGCAGCATGGACTTACTCCCGGATCTGTCCGCTGCCGGTGACCAGATATTTCACCGTGGTCAGCTCGTGCAGTCCCATAGGGCCTCTTGCGTGAAGCTTCTGGGTGGAGATGCCGATCTCTGCGCCGTAGCCGAACTCGCCGCCGTCGGTGAACCGGGTGGAGGCGTTGACGTAGACAACAGCGGCATCCACGGTGCGCTGGAACTTCTGGGCAGCATCCAGGTCGCGGGTGATGATGCACTCGGAGTGCTTGGTGCTGTACTTGGCGATATGCGCCATGGCATCTTCCAGGCTGTCCGCCACCTTGACGGTAATTTTATAGTCGTTGAACTCGGTGTCGTAGAGCTCTTCCGTCACCGGCTGCACCGCATCGCCCAAAATTGCCCGGGTCTTTTCGTCGCCGTAAATGGTCACATCGTGGGCGCGGAACGCCTCCTGCACCCGGGGCAGGATTTCTGCGGCAACGTCCTGATGGACGATCAGTCCCTCGATGGCGTTGCAGACGGAGGGGCGCTGGGTCTTGGCGTTGTCGATGATGCGCACTGCCATTTCATAATCCGGTTCGCCGTGGAGACAGCTGTCCACATAGACGTGGCAGTTGCCGGCACCGGTTTCAATGACCGGCACGGTGGACTGGCGCAGCACTGCCTGAATCAGACCAGCGCCGCCCCGGGGGATCAGCACGTCCAGATAGCCGGTGAGGTGCATCATATCTGCCGCAGTCTCCCGGGAGGTATCCTCTACCAGCTGGATGATGTCCTTGGGCAGTCCCACGGTCTCTACCGCGTCGCGCATGATCTCTGCCAGTGCGGTGTTGGAGTGGATGGCCTCCTTGCCGCCCCGGAGAATGACCACGTTTCCGGCTTTCAGGCAGAGGGTGGCAGCATCTACGGTGACATTGGGGCGGGACTCAAAGATAATGCCGATAACGCCCAGGGGCACACGGGTCTTGAGAATTTGCAGACCGTTGGGGCGGACAGAGCCGCTGTCCACAGAGCCAATGGGATCTTCCGCAGCGATCAGCTGGCGTGCCGCATCTGCCATGCCGGAGATACGGGCAGGGGTCAGCCGCAGGCGATCCTGGAGCGATGCGGTCATGTGGTTCTGCACGGCGGCTTCCAGATCTTTGGCGTTGGCGGCGAGAATTTCCTCCTGTCTTGCCAGCAGGGCATCAGCAATGGCAGCGAGGGCGTTGTTTTTCACCTGGGGCGCGGCGGTGGCAATGGCGGATTCCACAGCCTTTGCCTTGACGCCAAGGGTTTCTGCATAGTTCATGGGGTTGCTCCTTTCCGAATGATAAAAAATGTAAAGTGATATCAGGTTATCCGTGAATCCATAAGAAGATTTTTTTGATGCAGCAATTTTTCTAAAAAAATGCTGCCGAGGTCCAGGGCGAGAAGCCCTGGTCGCTGTCCGCAGACAGCGAAATCTCTGCGCCATGCTTTTGGCGCACGGAGAAAAGGGTGAGAAAATCGACAGATTTTCGAGGGAAAGCGAACACGACCGCTTTCCCTGGCTGCCCCTTTTGTATTGGTGACTCTGGAAAACATCCCGGTGGGATGTTTTTCACAAAAGCGTTCTCTAATAATTTCTTTTATGACAGCGGATACTGCAAAAAGCGTCCGTTTTTCTCAAAGCCATATGCCGTGTATAACAGCACACCCATTTCAGACGCAGTGATCCACACGGCTCCGCAGCCATAGGCTCTTGCCTCTTCCACTACACAGTCCAGCAGTTTTCGGGCAATGCCTTGTCTGCGATAGGTGGGATTCGTGTACATACTGGACAGCAATCCGATTTTTCCGGTGGGATTGCTGTAGTACGGCGGTTTTTCCACAAAGGACATGCCGCTTGTCCCGATAATGCGTTCTCCTTCCACCGCCAGCCAGGACACGAACGTGCCGTCTGCCAGGTGTTTCTGGTAGTATGCTGTCAGTGCCGGCTCTATGTCCAGATCAGACTTTGCCCCTTCTTCTTTCAGCTGTGTGATTCGCATTGCCACAAATGTGGGGATGTCTGCTTCTGTCAGACGGCGGTAGGTCAGTAAGGCGTTCATGGGTGTGTTCCTTTCTGAGTGGTAAAAGTGATCTAAGATGTGAAAAAGGCAGACACGGCACAACCTGTCCCTACGGTATTGCCTTTATTGATGAAATCACTTGTGGGTTTCGTGTGATAAACTCATTCCGCCATAAAATGCGTTCCCACCGGTTCGCCGTCAAAGAGGGCGTACAGCTGTTCCGGATCTCTGCCGTTCATGATGACCATATCCACGCCGGCTTCGGTGGCAATTTTTGCGGCGTTGATCTTGGTCGCCATGCCGCCGCTGCCCAGTGCCGAACCGGCACCGCCTGCCATCTGCTCAATGCGGGCATCGATCTTGTGCACTTCCCGGATGACCTGCGCGTCAGCGTTGGTGCGGGGGTCGGCAGAGTACAGTCCGTTGATGTCCGACAGGATCACCAGCAGATCTGCGCCCACTGCCGCCGCAACCGTAGCGGAAAGGGAGTCGTTTTCGCCGATCTCCAGTTCCAGCTCGTCGATGGCGACGGTGTCGTTTTCGTTGACAATGGGAATGACACCCATTTCCAGCAGCCGCCCGATGGTGTTCTGGACGTGGGGCAGGCGTTCATTGGTGAGAGTGGCACGGGTCAGCAAAATCTGCGCCACGGTCACATTATACTTGGAAAACATATCGTCATAAATGTGCATCAGCTCACACTGTCCCACTGCCGCAGCTGCCTGTTTGGAAGGCGTGTCCTTGGGGCGTTCCGGCAGGTTCAGCTTGCCCACACCCATGCCTACCGCGCCGGAGGATACCAGCAGCAGCTCTTTTCCGGCATTGTGCAGATCGGACAGGATGCGCACCAGGTTGGTCATGCGGCGGATGTTCAGTTTTCCGGTTTTATGTGTCAGCGTCGAAGTCCCCAGCTTGAGGACAATGCGCTTTTTCTTGGATACATCTATCATTTTTGCGTTTTCTCCTTACGGTGCAGTGATTACATTCTGCGGTGTGCCGTTCAGCCAGCAGCGGACATTTTCCACTGCCATTTCCAGCAGGCGCTGCCGGGTCTCCTGCGGTGTCCAGGCGACGTGAGGCGTCAGCGTGCAGTTTTCCAGCCCGGACAGCGGTGTGTCTCCCATGGGCTCTTCGGTCAGCACGTCCAGTGCCGCCCCGGCGATCGTGCCGTCCCGGAGTGCCTGCGCCAGGTCTGTTTCCACGATCAGTCCGCCGCGGGCAGTGTTCACCAGCAGCGCCGTGGGTTTCATGGCAGAGAGCCGCCGGGCGTTCACCATGCCGGCAGTCTGTTCCGTCAGCGGCACATGCAGAGTCAGCACATCTGCCAGGCGAAATGCCTCATCCGCTGTCACCAGCGGATAGGGGCAGTCTGCCGGCTGTGTCCGGGTGGCAATTACCGGATGCATGCCGAATGCCGCACCGATGGCAGCCACCTTTTTGCCGATGCTGCCGTAGCCCACCACTGCCAGGGTCTTTCCGGCGAGCTCCTGCATGGGATAGGGCATGATGCAGAAGGTCTTTGCCTGTTTCCACGCGCCCTGCCGGACAGCGGCATCGTACTGTGCCACACGGCTGTAGTGGTGGAGGATCAGGGCAAAGGTGTGCTGTGCCACGGCATCGGTGGAATAGCCGCCCACGTTGCAGACGGTGACACCGTGTGCCTTTGCCGCGGCGATATCGATGTTGTTATAGCCGGTGGCGCACTCGCCCACATAGCGCAGCTTCGGACACCGGCCGAACAGCTCCGCCGGGATGGGCGTTTTATTACAGAGGAGAATGTCGGCATCTGCGGCGCGTTCTGCCAGCTGTTCCGGGGCGGTGAGGTCATAGACCGTCAGTTCCCCGAACTGGCGGAAGCCGTCCAGGGAGACACCGCCGCCGGACAGGGTCGCGCCGTCTGTGACAACCAGCTTCATGCGCTCTGCTCCCCGTCCGGATGTTCTCCGCTGCCGGCATCCGGCGCATCCTTTGCCGCCTTTTTCTCCTTGGCGCGGGCGATCACGGACAAGACGATCGCGCCGGCGAGAATCACCAGTTCAAAGATACCGATGGTGTGAAACCAGATCTTGTTATGCTCGCCGCCCACATGGATGAGCAGCGACGCCAGAATGCCCACTGCCATCAGCAGCTGGTACGGGCGGTGCAGACGGATAAACTGCACCACAAAAAATGCCCCTGCGATCAGGCAGAAGATCAGATGGTACGAAAATGAAATGGGGAATGTGCTTGCGTCCATAGTCAAAAGCTCCTTTTCTCTTTCCGGCATTTCTGCCGGATATATACTATTTCATTATAGCACAATACAGCTGGGTTTGCAATATTTTTTTGCGGATTGTTTGTACCAATCATTTTTTATGGAAGTCCTTCTCTTGAAACAGGGGCGGCTCTCCACGGCGCGGAAATGGCTTCACAGGTGACATTCCCCTACCCCTGTGGGAAATCGCCCTTTTCAAGGGCGGCTGCTGTGAAAGGGGTTTGCTCGATTCACAATATATATATATATTCACAATTAAATTCTTGATTTTTTACGTTTTATATTTTATAATAAAAATGGAATTAAAATATTCCACATTTGCCAAATCCGGCACAATTTGTTTTTTCACAGAAAGGATGATTTTTATGAAAACAAGAAAGGCAATTGCAATTCTCTCTGCGGCAGTGATGAGCCTGTGTGCGCTGCCGATGGCATCGGTCAGTGCTGCAGACGCGACTGTTCCAGGGGATGTGGACGGTGACGGCGTTCTGACCGGACATGATGCGGCTGTTGTTTCCCGTTATCTGACAAAGGGCGACATCACGCTGACAGACGAGCAGCTGAAAACCGCTGATGTCAACGGTGACGGCAAAGCAGACACCGCAGACGCAGACTGGATGTACGAAAACATGACCTATGGTCTGGCGTGCACCGCAAAGAACAGCTATGATCCGTTTACGCTGAATGCCAACGGCTGCAACTGCTGCCTGTTCATCAGCAACGAGGGCATCGGAAAAACCATCACTATCACGGATGCGCGCCCGGCAGAAGAGGTGTTCACACAGCCGGAAAAGCTGTGGATCCAGCCGGATCTCACCCTCACACAGGTACAGTTCCATCTGCTGGATGTGGACGGTGACGGAAAGATCACTTCTATGGACACCGCCGGCATCCTGACACTGGCAGCCTATGCCGGCGCACTGGACGGAGATTTCTCTGCCGCTTTCGCAGAGGCATTTCACGGAAACTATTTCTTCGGTGCATAAAGCGGGGGCTGAGCGCCTGCTCTGATATTACACTCCGCAAACAAAGCCGCCGTTGGTACGCATGCTGTACCAACGGCGGCTTTTTATGGCAGCGGTTATTTTTCCTGCGATTCTGCAAGGGGTTCATCATCCGGGGTCTTGGCTGCCGGATGATCGTCATAGTCCATCTTGCGCACATGATACTGGACATCCTCCAGGATCTTGCGGTTTGCTGCGACAGTGTCTCCCAGCAGGCCGATGGTGATGGTCTGGAAGCCGATCATCATGAGCACTGCCGCCAGGATCAGCGACTGGATATGGCCGCCGCCGGCACCCATGCAGAAGAATACCAGGAAGCGGATGCCCACTGCCAGTCCCAGCACAAACAGCACCGCACCCAGTGTGCCAAAGAAGTGCATGGGGCGGTACATGGCGGTGGAGCGGAGGATGACTGTAGCAGAGCGCTTCATATACCGCCACATGCTGGAAAACAGACGGGACGGGCGCGTCTCCGGGTTGGTGCGGATGGGCACGGAAGCCACCGCCATCTTGCTCTTGCCTGCCTGGATGATGGTCTCCAGGGTGTAGGTATATTCATTGACCACGTTCATGCGCATGGCGGTTTCACGGGAATATGCCCGGAAGCCGGAGGGGGCATCCGGCACATCGGTCTTGGATGCTATGCGCACCACCCAGCTGCCCAGGTGCTGGAACTTTTTCTTTTTCCAGGAGAAGTGCTCTGTTTCGTCGATGGGGCGCTCGCCGATGACCATATCCGCCTTACGTTCCAGAATGGGGCGCACCAGCTTTTCGATATCTGCGCCGCAGTACTGGTTATCCGCGTCAGTATTGACGATAATGTCTGCGCCCAGACGCAGGCAGGCATCCAGTCCTGCCATAAAGCCCCGTGCCAGACCCTTATTCCGGCGGAACGAGACAACATGGTGGAAGCCCAGCTCCCGGGCTTTTTCCACGGTCTTATCCTTACTGCCGTCATTGATGATGAGGTATTCGATGGTATCGATGCCGTCGATATGCCGGGGCAGGTCGTTATATGCCAGCTCCAGGGTCTCCTCCTCGTTATAGCATGGGATCTGTATGATGAGTTTCATTTAGTTTGCCGTCCTTTCTTCTGCAATCTGTACCTGAGATACTTCCATTTCTACATTCTGCCCCACACGCACCCGAAATTCGCAGGGCGCAGACGCATCGGTTATCGTCACTTCATCCACTTCCAGAGACAGTGATTCGTTTTCTGAAATATCGCCGGCGTAAACGTCCTTGGTGGAAAGCACCTCTCCGCCCTGATATACATCAATGGTAAACAGCGGCGCTTCAGTATCTGCCGCAGCTGCATCCAGCAGCTCTATGTCAAATGTCACTGCATAGGTGCCTGTGCCTACGCTCAGAGGAGTGCCGCAGATGAGATAGCCCTCCTGTCCGTTTGAGATATAGGTATTGTTGTCCCAGTCTGTCCGGTCGGTGCACAGAGTCTGGAACAGCGTCGCCGGAACTGTCAGGGTGTTTGTATCTTTTCGCTCCCAAACCACAATTTCACCGCGGTAGTAGAGAATGTCATAATTCCCGAACAAGCCCTTTTCCCACGGCTGCACCATATTGTCTGTAACGATGATCTCTGCGTCTGTGGTTTTCAGATCTTCATAATCATGCAGTTCCAGAGGGACATCCCAGAGACGGTATTGCAGCAGCTCGAACTTTACCAGCATTTCCAGGGTGTGGTTTTCAGAAGTGTTATAATACTCCACATGGTCGTCTGTGAGGTTTTCCAGGATCACATCGCCGATCCTGCTGTAATTGGAATGCACCTGGTTCAGCGGCACGATATAGCTGTCTGTAAACGCCGTGCCGTTAAGGAAGAACAGAAGCGCTGCGCCGCATGTACCCAGAGCCGGAAACCATGTCTCCAGTTTTTCTGCGCACTTGGCAGAAAGCTTTTTCCACTGAGGGAAATATACCAGGAAATACATGCCGCAATAGACTGCCGCCGTCAGCACCACGATCACCTTGGTGCGGAGATATTCCCCGTTCCAGAAGTGCGCCAATGCCGTCATGGATACAATGTTGCAGGTAGTGAGCAGATGGGCGTGGTTGAAATACTGTGTCAGAAGCCACATGCCGATGCCGACACCGCCGTACACCGCCAGACATCCGCCGGCAGCAAACAGCCGGACTTTTCCCCTTTTGATCTGCATAAAGCCCATCACAAACAGCAGACCGAAGAGGTACTCGGTATATCTGCCGTAGATCAGCTGGTCAAACCGCAGGAGCTTCACGAAGGTCGCGCAGGAGACTGCCAGCTGCGCCAGATATGCCAGACCGAGAAACAGCATGGCATAAAAAACAGGATCCTCTTTCAGGAATTGCCTGCGGCGGAATTTGACAAAGCACTGCCTGATCAGAGCATAGAAGAACACAACACCCATGACCATGGTTGCCGTCATGAGATAGAAGCTCTGTCCAAGCAGAAGGAGCAGCAGATTGCGGATCCCCTCCCAGGAGAAGATCAGATCCAGCTTTTCCACCTGAGATGCCATGGTGTTAGGCACAGCTGTGGTGTCCTCAATGAAGGAAACATAGTTTGCGCCGTCCAGCCACAGATTGCGGAAGAAATAGTTTTTTATCAGCAGGAATACCCCGAAAAGCACCGCCAGCAGGGCGATCGCGCCGAAGCCGTGCTTTTTCGGCACCTGTTTTCCCAGCATCATCAGCAGAAGCATCAGCACAGAAACTGCCACAACGCCCACCGTGCGCATATGCACCATAATCATATAGCCCATGGCAGCCGTAAGGCCATACAAATAGCCCGGACGGTGCGTCCGGCAATAGGAAGCAAACGCCCATGCCGCCGCCGCAAAAGTGACCAGCAGCGCTGTCTCGTACATTGCCGTATAGGCATAGCAAATATAGCTGGGGTACAGCGACGCCGCCAGAGAAAGCAGCGCCGAAAGCATCCGGGAAGAATCCGGATACAGCCGCCGCAGGAACAGATATACCAGAAAATAGTATATGCAGATCAGCAGCGCGTTACACAGCACAATGGCGAAATACACATGATCGGTATTCTGGGCAATGGCAAAGATCGGAAGATACAGCATCGATCCGCCGAAAGAATAGTTTCCTAAATGGCTGATGATATTCGACCAGTCCAGTCCCACCAAATAAGCGGCATTGGCGATGCTTCCAAACTCATCCGCCAGAATGATCGGCATTGAGATCTGATTTGCCCGCAGGATATGCGCGGCAAACAAAACGACCGCCAGAAGCACAATGCCGATATGCTCTGCGGAAAATTTTGTCCGTTCTCTCATATCCGGCTGTTCCTCGCTTTCTCATTCCCTGCGCCCGGCATTCTCAAACTCTGCCGTTTTCTCCTGCAAATCCTTACCATGTGCACTGCAGACAACTGTGTCGCGCCGCATGATTTCCAAAAAATACTCATCCCTAATAAAACTCCTCCACACGTTTTTCGCGCTATGCCCGTTCCGGGCTGACCCACTCAATGATCTGCGAAAAACGCTGCATAATACTCTCCCAGTCATAATGCGCCGTGATATATGCCCTTGCATTGGCACACAGCTGCATATACTCCACCGGGTGCTGCATCAGATACTGCACCGCACCCTCAAACTCAAAATAATTCTGATAAAACAAACCGCCGTTGCTCTTTTTGCAGTGGCCGCGGAGCACGGGGCTGCCGCCGTTCACCAGCACCGGCACGGACATCGCCATGGCTTCCAGCAACGTCATGGAGACACCCATCTGCCTGGACGGGATCACCACCGCTTTTGCCCCGGCGATGGCGCTGAACTTTTCGTTCTCCGGCAAAAAGCCCGGCGCCAGGATGTCCGGATGCTGCGGAATGCGGCAGACTCTTTTGCCCGCCAGCACCAGCTTCAGCCGGCTGCCGGTGCGCTTTTGAAACTCCATGAAATAGCGCATCAGCATGGGGCATTCCTTTTTCTCGTCCACCTGGCCCACATAGAGCAGATATTCGCCGTCCAGACCGTACTGCCGCCGGAATGCGCCGGGGTCAGTCTGGCGCGGCACATCCATCCCCAGACCCATCACAGCGCACGGGATGGGCTCTGTCCGCGGAAAGCGGCGGCGCACCAGAAGGCGCTCTTCTTCCGACAGGAACACAAACGCTCGGGGCAGCTGATACAGGCTGTCCAGCGCGGAAAACTGCAAAAACGGCGTATTCTGTGCCATGGGGATAAACACCGCACGTTTTCCTGCATGGGGCATCCCGGCATAGGTCAGATAGTTGGCATCGGACAGAAACAGGATCGCCGCATAGGTGTCCCGGTACCGCCGCAGATAGCGGATGCAGTCCGGCGCATAGGGGCCGTGCTTTTCAAACCACTCTTTTTCGGTCACCAGGTTCTGTCTGCCCCGGGCAACCTCCTCCAGATATGCCGCATCAAATGCCGAAAAGTCCCGGGCGCGCATCTGCTGCACCGAAAAGCGCCGCACGGTAACGCCCCGGATGTTCTCCACGTCCCGGACATACCAGTCTTTCCAGGTGGCGCTGTCCACCGCCTTGGTGGTCAGGACTTCTACCTCATACCGATTTGCCAGATGCTCCGCGATCTTTCGGGCATAGGTCTCGCTGCCGCCGCTGATCTCCAGTCCGTACCGGGGATGCACCAGTGCGATTCGTTTCATCTTCTCACGCTCCCATCAGCTTTTGGAAAAATGTCCGGTACTTCTCCACGATGATATCCCACTCAAAGTTCTCCCGGACAAATGTACCGCCGTTTGCGCCCAGCTCTGCGGCAGCCTCCGGGTGCTCCAGGATGTACTCCACGCAGCCCTCAAACTCAAAGTAATCCTTGAAGTACAGGCCGCCGTTGGAGCGCTTGGCGAAATCCTTGGTCACGGCGCACTGGGACGAAACCAGAACCGGTCTGCCGCAGAGCCAGCTCTCCATGATGACCAGGGAGAAGCTCTCGTTATGCGAAGGCTGGCACAGCAGAGCTGCCGCCGCCATGGCGTTGTACTTATCCTGCTTGTCCACAAAGCCCAGGTCGTAAACATCGTCCTTTACCGAGGGCGGGATGGCGATATTGCCGCCGCCGATGAGCACCAGCTGGAGATCGTCCTGCTTCCGGTGCTTCCACTCGGCGAAGTAGCGCAGCAGGGTGTGGACGTTCTTGCCCACATCCTTTCTGCCGGCATACAGGATAAAGGGCTTGTCGATGCCGTACTGCTTCCGGAACGTCTCTGCATCCGACTGGATCTTGGTGTCCATGCCGATGCCCATGCAGATCTGCTCGGTGGAAGTGAAGTCATACACCCGGTTCGCCAGTTCCATTTCCGGCATGGCGTTATAGATCATGCCCCGCGCCTTGACATATGCCTGACGGAACAGGCGCATGTAAACATAGGCTTCGTCATGAAAGCACGGGATCAGCACGGACTTTTCCGGGCAGACCTGCATGCCGTAATAGGTTGTGCCGAACATATAGGGGATAAAGACGAACAAGCCGTATTCGTCCGCGGACTCCCGCATGTATTCGTACAGCTGAGGGCTGTTGACCATTTCTTCCACAAAGATCTGTTCTTCCTTGGACGTGATCGTTTTGCCGTCCATCAGCTTCCGGTTCACCCGGTCGAACGCCTGGGTATCCCGGCGGCGCACCGGAAAGCGGCGGACGGTGATGTCTTCTACCACCGCTGTTCCGGCAGCATAGTAGTTTTCATTCCAGTCTGCGGTGAACTCCTTGACACAGGTGGTGAGGATCTCTACCTCCATCCCTGCCTTTTGCAGGTGCGCCGTGACCTCCCGCAGCTCCATTTCTGCGCCGCCGGGAATGTTCTCTCCGAACCACGGAATAACGAAACCGATTTTCTGCATGATGCTAAAACCTCCTGCCAATGTGCCTGATGCGGTGTCACCGCTTATTTCCGCTTTTTAGAAACCGGCGGAACGGTATCGATAAAGTGCTGCAGTTGTCCCTCGAACACTTTGCGGATCTCCTGATACGCAAAGCTCTGCTGCCGTCTGCGCTGTTCTGCCACGATCTCCCGGCGCAGCTCCGGATCGCGGAGCACCCGGTCTGCCGCCAGCGCCGCCTCCATGGGATCGTTGGTGGGCAGCAAAATGCCGCTGCCGCCCAGGGTATCCGAAATGGCGGACGAATCGTATGCCAGAATAGGCAGATTGAAGTACATCGCCTCTACCAGCGGCACGCAGAAGCCCTCGTGGTCGCTCATGCACAGAAACAGGTCTGCCAGATGGTAATATGCCAGGATCTGCGCAAAGGGAATGTGCCCGGTGAATACCACGTTGTCCAGTTCCAGCGCGCCCACATAGCGGCGCAGGCGGTGATAATACCGCTCCATGCCGTTATAAGAGCCGACGATGAACAGACGGGACTTGGGGTTGCAGTACTTCTTATAGCAATAGAATGCCCGGATCACGTCCTCCTGCTTCTTATTGGGCGCGACGCGTCCCACGAAGATGAAGTTGGTATAGCCGTCATCCTGATAGTGCTCCATGACCGATGCGTCCGGCTCTTTGGCATAATCTGCAAAGGGGATCAGGATCGGACGGACGGTGATGGGGCAGCGGTAGTTCAGCTCCCGGAGCACCTCGGCATTATAGCCGGAGTCCGCCATGCAGCCGTCCACCTTATCTGCCAGGTGGCAGAGGCCGCGCATGCCGTATTCTGCCGATTCCATTGCCGCATCGTTATAGCCCTTGAAAAAGCGGGGCGGTGTGATGTTGTGGAATACCATAAGCTTCCGGCAGGGGTATTTTTCCAGGGAGAAGTTCAGCTCTGAACCGGTGGACATGTGATACAGAATCACGTCCTCGCCGGAGAGCCGGGGCATCTTTTCGATCTGCTGCGCCGTGCCCTCCGGCAGTCTGCCGTCAATGACTTCGGCATAGATGCCGGTCTGATAGCCCATGCCGCGGATGACCTTTTCCAGGGCGCGGACATCGTTTCCGATGGCGTCGCCCATTGCCAGCGTCGGCAGCACCTGCAATACTTTCATCGGGTGCCCTCCTCGCCCAGCTTCGCCTGGAGTGCGGCGATCTGCGCCTGCATCTGCTCCATAGCGATCTTGGTGTTTTTCTGCTGAAGCTCTAATGCCTCTACCTTTTCCAGCAGCTCCTTGGTGCTGTGCATCCGGGATTCCCGAATGTACAGCTCTACCTGCTGTTCCGCCTGGGCGATATTGGCGTTCAGGCTGCTCTGTTCTGCGGCGTATGGCTCTACATAAAAGCTCATGAGCTTTCGCAGCACCTTCTTGAAAAAGACGGCGATGGGATTGCCGGAAAGCGGACGATAGGGGTCTACCCGATGGTGTTCGCTGACATACTGCACGTTGCCCCGGAGCATGTCTGCGTCAAAGCGCTCCACATAGATCCCGGCGTCGGCATCTGCCGGCACATCGGCAAACGACAGCATATCACTGCTGTAGCCCTTTTCCTGAATTTCTGCCCGGATCCCGGACATGATCTCTTCTACATTGACACTCATTCGTGTGACACTCCTTTAATCATCCAGCTTTACGCCGGTGGTTTCTTCATAAAACTGCTTGTCCAGGAAAATGGAGTTGATGCCGGTAAAGGCATATTCCACATATCCCTTCTCTGCCATAAACCGCAGGATCTCCTGGTTTTTCTGTCCTGCCACCAGCTGCTTGGCATAGGGGATCATTTCAATGATCATGGCAGCAGGGCGGTATTTTGCAAAATCGATGCTCCGGAGGATCTCCATCTCCATACCCTCGATATCCAGGTTCAGGATCTTCGGCGCGCCGCCCAGCTGTTCCATCAGGTCATTGACGGCGACGGTCTGCATGGGGATGGTCTCCAGCACGCGCACAGCCGGATTGGCACGGAGCACCTCAGAGACATCGCCCGGCGCGGACAAGCCGTCTGCACTGAGCACATGAAAGTCCAGGGTCTCACCGGACACCGGGCCGACGCAGGCGTTGATGACCTTGTCCTCCGGTCTCGCCCGGCGCAGTTCTTCCGCTAGCTTCGGGTTGGCATCCACCAGGATGCCCCGTGCGCCCTGCTGATAGAAAAACCAGGTGTTGCTCATATCACAGGGGTGGTTTGCCCCCAGATCCAGATAAGTACACTGGGAAAGGGGTACGCCCAGCATCACGAAGATGTACATGAGGATGGCGTCCTCTCCTGCCTGGGAGTAGCTTTTCTTATTGAACAGCTGCAGCTCCGTGCGCAGCATCCCGGCTTGTACCAGGCAGTCTTCTGCCTTTTCCAGACGCGTATGCACCTGTTCGGCCTGTGCCGCCGTCTGGCGCAGCTGTGCATCGATGGCATTCCGGTGGGCATCCTGCGCCTCAGAATGGCATTCCAGGTGGTCGGTGCGCTTCTGCAATGCCTGTACCTGTGCTTCCGCCTGCGCTGCGCGCTGTTCCAGCTGCTGGATATGCTGCTCCAGCAGATATGCCCCGCTCATGCGATACAGACAGCGGCGGAAAAATCCCTTTTTCACAATCTCACTCATGGCTTACCTCATTCTCCTGTCCGGCGCTCCAGCGCCTTTCCATCCACAAACCACTGCGATTCCAGCCGGCAGACACCGATATCCCGGTGCTCCGACGTTACGGCAAACGCCTGGATCCGGCGAATGTCGTCATAATATGTTCCGTCCGGCGCATGCACCGCCACATCCAGGAAATATCTCCCCGGCAGCAGGTGATTTTGGAACCGCACCATGATCTCCCCATCCTTTTGCAGCGACACCCAGGAGTCCGACTCGATCTCCACATTTGTGCCGTAGCAGTGCACGCTGTCCTCCC
The DNA here is from genome assembly GCA_934463425.1 of uncultured Ruminococcus sp. Taxonomy (GTDB): domain Bacteria; phylum Bacillota; class Clostridia; order Oscillospirales; family Ruminococcaceae; genus Ruminococcus_C. Next base: position 23,479 of record CAKSJP010000010.1, on the reverse strand, counting down.
GGAAGATGCCGTAGCCAAAGTTGCCCTTTGGCGTTTTTTCCGGATCGGCACAGTGATATTTCAGCCGCAGGGTGATCTCATCCCCGGTGCGGAACACATACTGGGTCTCGCCGGACGCGGAGAGCAGCACCGCATCGGTGAACTGCACCTGTCCCGTCCCCAGCCGCACGGCGGACTTTTCACAGAATGCCGGCAGCTTCTCCCGGGAGAGCGCTTCCGGATCGGCGGCATCCTCCGGGGCTGCCGCTGTGCTTCCGCTGTTCTCGACGCTGCGCGCCTGCTCCTTCTGGTGCTCGGCTTCTTCCCGTGCCAGGCGAAGCTGTTCCATCTCGGAGAGGTAATGCTCGTCCACATACTTCGGGATGCCCTCTTCCTTGATGAGCCCGTCCTCGATCCAGATGCAGCGGTCACAGATCTGCTCGATCTGTCCCATGGAGTGGGAGACGATCACGATGGTCGTTCCCTCTGCCTTGATCTCCTGCAGCTTCTGGAAGCACTTCGCCTGGAAGTTGACATCGCCTACGCCCAGGATCTCGTCGATGAGCAGCACATCTGCATCCACGTTAATGGCGACGGAAAAGGCAAGGCGCATATACATACCCGAGGAATATGTCCGCACGGGATTGTCAATAAACGGCTCCAGCTCTGAAAAGTCGATGATGGTTTGCAGCCGGGCATCGATCTCCTTTTTGCTCAGTCCGAAGATCGAGGCGTTGGTGTAGATATTCTCTCTGCCGCTCATGTCCGGGTGAAAGCCTGCGCCCAGTTCGATCAGGCTGGACACCCGGCCTTTGATGGTGATAGAGCCGCTGTCGGGATAGAGGATCCGCGTCAGCAGCTTCAGCGTGGTGCTCTTGCCGCAGCCGTTGTGTCCGATGAGGCCCACGGCTTCGCCCCGTTTTACCGTAAAGGAAATATCCCGGAGCACCTGGCGGTTTTCATAGCGCCGCCGCTTGCGGAACAGAAGCCGTTCTTTAAAGCTCTGTCCCTTATCCAGAAAGACCTTGAAATGTTTTTTCACATGGTCTACGATGATCGCATTTTCCTGTTTGCTCTCTGCTGCCATTTACAATTCCTCCGCGAAGCCCTTTTTCAGTTTTCCGAATACCAGCATGCCCAATACCAGGAACAGCGCGCCCAGCGCCACTGCCTCTGCCAGACTGGTCAGATCCGGCACCTGTGCATAGTACAGCACATCCCGGTAGCAGCTGATGACGGAGGACATGGGGTTGATGTGATACACGAACCGCAGCTTTTCCGGGATCATGTCGATGGAATAGAAGATGGGCGTCATGTACATCCACACCATGGTGATGATGCCCAGAATGTGCTCTAAGTCACGGAAGTATACCGTGATCGCCGAAGAGAGCATCGCCATGCCCAGTGCCAGGAAGTATTCCACCACCATCACCACCGGCAGGCACAGCAGCGCCAGGGGGTTCAGCGGAATGCCGGAGATCACCATCACCGGGAAAATAATGAGAAAGCACAGCAGCATGTTGACAAAGCAGCTGGTCACATAGGAGATGGGGATGACCTCCCGCGGGAAGTAGATCTTCTTGATGAGATCCTTCTGCGCCACAATGGAGCTGGAACCGCCGGTAATGGCGGAAGAGAAAAAGATCCACGGGATCAGCGCCACGAACAAGTACAGATAATACTTGTCGATGCCTGCCTTCATGATATAGGTGAACACAAAGGTGTATACCACCAGCTGCATCAGCGGATTGATAAACGTCCACAGAAAGCCCAGCACAGAGCCCTTGTATCTGCCGCGCAGATCTTTCTTCACCAGACTAAAGATCATCTGGCGGTACTGATAGATTTCTTTGCAAATTTTCATAGAAACATCCTGTCCGGGGTCTGCATCCAGACAGACCCGATTGAAAGTGATTGTACAAAGTACACATACATTTTATTATAACCGATTTCAGCGGAAAAGTCAACGATTTTCCAAAATACAAAAAGCCGGAACAGATTTTTTCTGCTCCGGCTCTGACTTTTTCGCTTGGACGAAATAGCAGCTTATGCTCTTTCTTCGATATAGTTTACGATATCGCCGACAGTCTTGATGCTTTCCAGATCTTCGTCAGCAACCTTTACGCCAAACTCTTCTTCGACAGACATTACCAGGTCAACCAGATCCAGAGAATCTGCGCCCAGGTCATCCTGCATGGTAGCTTCCATGGTTACTTCGTCTTCTTCAACGCCCAGCTGATCTACGACCAGTTCCTTCAGCTTGTCAAAAATTTCTTCTCTTGCCATTTTTTTCTTCCTCCAAAAATTGATGTTGCGCCCTTCACAGGAAAGACGGCGTCAGAGCTTTTCGGCTCTCCAAATCAGCATGTTTTTCAGTCCTCTTCAAACACGCCGATTTTCCTAAACTTAGTATACCGTTCTTTTTGCAAAACGTCAATATCTTTTTGTAATTTTTCTGTTGTTGTTTTCACCAAATATTCCTTGATATTTGCCGAGATTTTGTCTATATCGCCCTGCGCGCCTGCTTCCGGCTCCGGAATGATGGCTTCTGCCACGCCAAACCGCACCATATCCTCTGCGGTGATCTGCATGACCTCGCATGCCTCCTGCTCTCTGGAAGCATCCTTCCAGAGGATGGACGCTGCGCCGCGGGGAGAGATCACGGAGTAGAGGGCGTTCTCCAGCATAGCCAGTTCATCGCACACGCCCAGCGCCAGTGCGCCGCCGCTTCCGGCTTCGCCCAGCACCACGGAGATCACCGGTGTTTTCAGCATCATGAACTCGGCGATGTTCCGGGCGATCGCCTCGCCCTGGCCGCGCTCCTCCGCCTCGACACCGCAGAATGCACCCGGCGTATCGATCAGGCAGATCACCGGACGGTGAAACTTTTCTGCCTGGTGCGCCAGGCGGAGTGCCTTGCGGTAGCCCTCCGGGTGCGGCATCGCGAAATTGGACGCCTTATTCTCCCGGAGATTTCTGCCCTTTACCTGTGCCAGAATGGTGACGGGGATGCCGTTCAGTCTGCCGATGCCGCCGATGATCGCGCCGTCGTCGCCGAAGCCGCGGTCGCCGTGCATCTCATAGAAATCCGTAAAGATCCGCGGGATATAGTCCCGGACGGTGGGGCGGTTTTTGTCCCGGATCAGGAGCTGGCGTTCCCACGCCGTCCGGCGCTGCTGCTGTTGTTCCATTGTCACGCACCTCCTGCTTCCTGTTCCCGGTCATAGCCGTGGAGCTTCAGCAGATGCGACAGTGTACTGCGCATGCTGCGGCGCTCCACGATCATGTCCACGAAGCCCTTTTCCTGCAAAAATTCTGCCAGCTGAAAATTATCGGGCAGCCGCTGGCGGATGGTGCCCTCAATGACACGTCTGCCGGCGAAGCCGATGAGTACCTTCGGCTCTGCCAGGATGATGTCTCCCAGAGACGCAAACGACGCAGTGACACCGCCGGTGGTGGGGTCTGTCATGACCGTCAGGTACAGCAGTCCGGCATCGCTGTGCTTCGCCACGGCTGCTGAGGTCTTTGCCATCTGCATGAGGGAGATGATGCCCTCCTGCATTCTGGCACCGCCGGATGCAGTGAATGCCACCACCGGCAGTCCCTTTTCCGTTGCCGTTTCAAAGGCGCGTGTGATCTTTTCGCCCACAACGCTGCCCATAGATGCCATCATGAAATGAGAATCCATGACGATGATGACAGCGCGAGAGCCTTTGATGGTGCATTCTCCGGTGATGACGGCATCCTTCAGCCCGGTCATGGTCTGGAGCGACTCCACCTTTTTGGCATAGCCCGGAAAGTCCAGGGGATCTGCGCTGTGCATGGCAGCGTCATATTCCACAAAGGAGCCGCTGTCTGCGGTGAGACGCATCCGCTCTGCCGCAGTCAGCCGCGCATGATAGTTGCAGTGCGGGCAGACCTTATTCAGCTCCTGGAATTTGCTCTCCGGGGTGGCCTGCTGGCAGCGAGGGCACTTAAACACCGGCTCGTGTTCCTCCGGCGCATCGTCATTAAAGCGCTTGGTGACATTTTTAAACAGTTCTTCCAATGCCATGGTTACATTCTCACCTTACTTTCCGTTGTTCTGATTGTCCTTGGAATCCGCAAGGAATTTTTCCAAAAAAGTGTTGTCATATGTACCGGCTTCAAAATCCTTATTCTTGATGAGCCGCAGCTGAAAATCAATGTTGGAGTCGATGCCGTCCACGATAAATTCCGCCAGTGCCCAGCGCATTTTCATGATCGCCTGGCTCCGGGTGGGGGCGTGGACGATCAGCTTTGCGATCATGGAATCATAATAGGGCGGAATGGTATAGCCCTGGTATACGGCGCTGTCCACCCGGATGCCCGGGCCGCCGGGGATGTGCAGCGAGCGGATCTTGCCCGGCGAGGGACGAAAGCCCTGTTCCGGATTTTCCGCGTTGATGCGGCACTCGATGGCGTGACCGCGCACCTCGATATCCTCCTGGGTGAACGGCAGGGGCTCGCCCTGTGCCACCAGCAGCTGGGTCTGTACCAGATCCACGCCGGTGACCCACTCGGTGACCGGGTGCTCCACCTGGATACGGGTGTTCATTTCCATAAAGTAGAAGTTCCGGTCGTCATCCACCAGGAACTCGATGGTTCCGGCATTATAATAGCCGCACGCCTTTGCAGCGCGGACAGCCGCTTCCTGCATGGCCTTCCGCAGCTCCGGTGTCATCAGCGGGCTGGGGCTTTCTTCCAGAACTTTCTGGTTGCGGCGCTGCATGCTGCAGTCACGTTCGCCCAGTGCCACGGTGTTGCCCATCTGGTCGGCGATGATCTGGATCTCCACATGGTGCGGGCCGACGATCAGCTTTTCCAGATAGACCTCATCGTTGCCGAAGAACAGCTTTGCCTCTTCCTTTGCCACGGACATCTGCTCTTCCAGCTGATCCTCCCGGTCGATCCGGCGGATACCGCGTCCGCCGCCGCCGGCAGATGCCTTTACCAGTACCGGATAGCCGATCTCTGCGGCGATGCGCTTTGCCTCCTCCACAGAGGTCACAGCGCCGTCAGAGCCGGGGATGACCGGCACGCCGGCAGCCTTCATGGTCTCTTTGGCGCGCGCCTTGTCCCCCAGCATCGAGATAGATGCCGGAGACGGGCCGATAAAGGTGATGCCGTTGTCGATACACAGCTGCGCGAACTCTGCGCTCTCGGAGAGAAAACCGAAGCCGGGGTGCAGTGCTTCTGCGCCGGTGTTCTGGCAGGCGGAAATGAGCGCATTCCTATTCAGATAGCTCTCCTGTACCGACGGCGGCCCGATGCAGACCGACTCGTCGGCGATCTCTGCGTGCAGCGCCGTTTTATCTGCCGTGGAATAGACCGTCACGCACTGGAGGCCTGCTTCACGGCAGGCACGAATGATGCGCACGGCGATCTCGCCGCGATTTGCAATTAAAACCTTCTTAAACATCTCTGCGCCGCCTTACTGCTCCACTGCGAACTTGATCTCACAGGTCACGGCGCGCTTGCCGTCTACGCTGGCGATCGCCTTGCCGACACCCATAGGGCCGCGCTGCGCAATGATCTCGACTTCCAGATCCAGCACATCGCCCGGTACGACCTGACGGCGGAACTTCGCCTTGTCAATCCCGGCGAAGAGTGCGATCTTGCCCTTGAATTCCGGCTGGGACAGAATGCAGACCGCACCTGCCTGTGCCAGCATTTCGACCATCAGTACGCCGGGCGTTACCGGCTTTTCCGGAAAATGTCCCCGAAACCAAAAGTCGTCTGCCTTGATATATTTCCGTGCCACAACGCGCTTGCCCACTTCCATTTCCAGCACCTCGTCAATGAGGAGAAACGGGTCGCGGTGAGGGATGATCTCTTTGATCTGTTCCTGATTCAACAATACCTCTGCCATATCTGCACTCCTTTACGCAAGAATCATCAGCGGCTGGTCATATTCTACCGCATCGCCGTTTTTCACAAGAATTTCCTGTACTACGCCGTCCACATCGCTGGTGACCTCGTTCATCAGCTTCATGGACTCGATAATGAGCACAACGTCGCCCTTTTTCACGGTGTCGCCCACCTGTACGAACGGCGGCTGATCCGGAGAGGGGGCAGCATAAAATGTGCCCACCAGCGGTGCCTTGATAGCTTTGCCTGCCGGGGCTTTCGGAGCTGCCGGCGTTTCTGCCGGAGCAGCCGGAGCTGCTGCCGGAACCGCAGGCATCACCGGAGCGCCCATAGGCGGCATGGGCGGCGGGCACTTTTTGCCCTTTACAGTAATGACTTTTTCGCCGTCCGCAATGGTGATCTCGCCCAGATCCTTCGCTGTGACGATATCCGCCAGCTTTTCGATGGTTTCCAGATCCACCACATTATAAATTTTTTCACTCATGTCTGATTCTCCTTAGTCCGTGCACTTCTTGAAGCACAATGTGGCATTATGGCCGCCGAAGCCCAGAGAGTTGGACAGTGCGGCATTTACCGGCATTTCTACCGGGCCGTCGACGCAGTAATCCAGGTCGCATTCCGGATCCGGTGTGGTATAGCCGATGGTCTGGTGGATAAAGCTGTCACGGATAGACAGCGCGCAGACAGCCGCTTCCACTGCGCCGGTGCCGCCCAGCATGTGGCCGGTCATGGACTTGGTGGAGTTGATCTTGACCTTGCGCGCCTGCTCCTCGCCCAGGGCGATCTTCACTGCCTTGGTCTCCAGCATATCGTTCAGGTGGGTAGAAGTGCCGTGGGCATTGATATAGGTGATGTCCTCCGGCTTCAGACCAGCTTCGGTGTATGCCTCGATCATTGCCTTGGAGGATGCGCCGCACTCGTCTGCCGGGGCAGTCATATGGAACGCGTCACAGGTCGCACCGTAGCCAGCCAGCTCGCAATAGATCTTTGCGCCGCGTGCCTTGGCGTGCTCGTATTCTTCCAGTACCAGGACGGCAGAGCCCTCGCCCAGGACAAAGCCGCCGCGGTTCAGGTCGAACGGGGTGGATGCCTTTGCCGGATCTGTCTCGGTGGTCAGCGCCTTCATGGTACGGAAGCCGCCCAGGGTAAATTCGGTGATGGTGGACTCGCTGCCGCCGCAGAGGCAGACATCCAGATAGCCGTCCTTGATCTTGCGGAATGCCTCGCCGATGGCGTGGGTCGCAGATGCGCAGGCGGTGGTGGTGCAGAAATTGTCACCGCGGAAGCCGGTGCGGATGGCAACCTGGCCGGCAGCCATGTTGCCGATCATCATGGGAACAAAGAACGGAGAGATGCGTCCCGGGCCCTTTGCGCGGTACTTGTCATGCTCTTCCTCGATTCTGCCGATGCCGCCGATGCCGCAGCCGATGATAGTGCCCACGCGGTACGGGTCCATATCCTTGAAATCCGTTCCGGCATCCTGCAGCGCCTGGATGGCAGACGCCACAGCGATCTGTGTAAAGCGCTCCATGTGGCGGACGTCCTTGCGGTCAAAGTATTCTGTCGGGTCAAAGTCCCGGATGATGCCGGCTACGCTGACACCCAGCTCTGTGGTGTCAAAGCTGTCGATCTTGGAAACACCCAGTGTTCCCTTCTTTACATTTTCCCAGAACTTTTCTACGGTGCTGCCCAGCGGGTTTACCGTACCCAGTCCGGTGATTACTACTCTTTTCATATTTCCTCGCTCTCTGCCGCCGTACTGCGGCAAACTCGTTTCTGTCTCACGTATTTACGGACACGAAGCCTGAATTACATCATCAGCCCGCCGGAGATCTCGATGGTCTGACCGGTGACATAGCTTGCGTCATCCGAGCAGAGGAACGAGATCACGCTCGCAACTTCTTCCGGATCACCGTAGCGCTTCATTGCCACCAGTTCCAGCATCTTATTGCGCTGCTCCTCGGTGAGGGCGTCGGTCATGGGGGTCTTGATAAAGCCCGGTGCAACTGCGTTTACAGTGACATTTCTTGCGCCCAGTTCCTTCGCCACCGTCTTGGTCATGCCGATGATGGCTGCCTTGGATGCGGAATAGTTGATCTGTCCCGGATTGCCGTACAGACCAGCCACAGATGCCAGGCTGACGATCCTGCCGTGGCGCTGGCGCATCATCACCGTACCCACCAGCTTCATCATATTGAACACGCTCTTCTGGTTGACTGCGATCACCGCGTCGTACTGCTCCTCGGACATCCGTGCCATCAGGCCGTCCTTGGTGATGCCGGCGTTGTTGACCAGTGCGTCGATCGAGCCGAAGCGCGCCTTGACTGCCTTGGTCATTGCCTCACACTGGGCATAGTCTGCCACGTTTGCTGCGAAAAGCTCTGCTTCTACGCCGAAGCTGCGGCACTCTTCTGCCACCTTTTCTGCGTTTGCCTGATCGGAATCGCTGGGGAAGTGGTTGATGGCCACGTTGTAGCCGTCCTTTGCCAGACGCTTTGCGATGCAAGCGCCGATTCCCTGAGATGCACCTGTAATCAATGCGGTTGCCATAATTGTCTCTCCTTTATCCTTTAAAATGATATCTTCTTATTCTTTGCCCATCAGCTTGTATGCCTGTGCCCACATCTCATCGATGACTTCTTTGCAGGGCTTTACATCGTGGATCATGCCGGCGATGAGGCCGCACAGGAACGAGCCTTCGTCTACGTTGCCGTCTACCACTGCCTTGCGGAGAGAGCCGACGGTCATTGCCTCGAAATCCTCCGGCGGGCAGGCTGCCTTTTCCATTGCCTGGAGCTTCTTGGTATACTTGGTCTTGATGCCGCGGCAGGGGCTGCCGGAATAGAAACCGGTGATCTGGTTGTCGGTGTCCTTCGCCTTCAGCACCAGTTCCTTATACTTCGGGGAGATCTGGCACTCTTCGGTCGCCAGGAAGCGTGTTCCCAGCTGTACACCCTCTGCACCCAGCATAAATGCTGCGGCGATGCCTCTGCCGTCTGCGATACCGCCGGCTGCAATGACCGGGATATCTACAGCGTCTACCACCTGGGGCACGAGACACATGGTGGTGTTCATGCCGATATGGCCGCCGGACTCAGTGCCTTCAGCCACCAGGGCATCTGCGCCGGAGCGCTCCATGCGCTTTGCCAGAGCCACAGACGGCACCACCGGGATCACCTTGATGCCGGCATTTTTCCAGGCTTCCATGTACTTTCCGGGATTGCCCGCGCCCGTAGTGACGATGGGCACTTTTTCGTCGATGACCAGCTGTGCCAGGTCGTCGGCGTTGGGGCTCATGAGCATGATATTGACACCAAAGGGATTCCTGGTCTTTTCCTTACAGGTGCGGATCTGGTCGCGCAGATAGTCGATGGGCGCGCTGCCGCCTGCGATCAGGCCGACTGCGCCGGCGTTGGAGACAGCAGATGCCAGTGTGCTTTCTGCGATCCATGCCATACCGCCCTGGATCATGGGATACTTGCATCCCAACAGTTTTGTGATTCTGGTTTCCATAGCTATTTTCCTTTCTATTTCAACTGTATTCGTTCGATCAATATTCCATGATAAGCGCCGCATAAGTCAGACCTGCGCCGAAGCCGACCAGGCAGACCTTTTCGCCGCGCCGGATCTTTCCGGCACGGATCGCCTCATCAAATGCAATGGGGATAGATGCGCTGGAAGTATTGCCGTGATATTCAATATTGGTGATGACCTTTTCCATAGGCTGCTTGAGGAACTTCATTGCCGTTTCAATAATGCGCATATTGGCCTGGTGGGGCACGATCTTATCCAGCTCGTTCAGGTCGAAGCCGATCTTTTCCGCCGCCATGGTCGCAGCCTTTGCCAGAGCGTGAGTCGCGAACTTGTACACCTCTCTGCCGTCCTGGAGCATGGCGTGTTCCCAGCCCTCCGGGCCTGCGCCGATGCCGTCATCATACGCCGCCTGGCGCTCCGGCTTTATGAACGGAGACTGGGGCAGTGCGCTGTGGGCATAGAGGAACTTTGCGCCGGTGCCGTCTGCACCCAGGTGGCTGGTGTACAGGGCATCTTCCTTGTATTCGATGAGGGCGGCAGCTGCGCCGTCGCCGAAGAGGATGCAGGAAGAGCGGTCGCTGTAGTTGGTGATCTTGGACAGGCTCTCGTTCGCCACCACCAGTGCATAGCGCATGGACGGGTCGGTTTTCAGAAAACGGTGCGCCGTATCCATGGCATAGACAAAACCGGAACAAGCGGCGTTCATGTCGAAGCAGGCAGCGTTTACTGCGCCGGTCTCCCGCTGGATGATGCAGGACATAGACGGGGTGCAGTACTCCGGTGTGATGGTGGTGTCGATGAGCAGACCGATCTCCAGCGGATCAATGCCTGCTGCCTCGATGGCGCGCTTTGCAGCCTGTGCGCCCATGTACCAGGTCGGCTCGCCGTCCGAGATGTGGCGTGTGCCGATGCCGGTGCGGGTGCGGATCCATTCGTCGTTGGTCTCGACGAGCTTCGCCATGTCCTCATTGGTCACCTGAAATTCCGGCGTATAGCTTCCTGTTCCTAAAACATGAATTCCCATGGAAAAATTTCCTCCGTTCCTCTTGTCACTTTCCTCATTTTGTGGTATGATAGATAGGGAACGTACCGCAGACAGAGGTTTCGGTACGCCCTGTAAAATTTAGATTTTCCCTGCAATCACAGGATACACTTTCTATTATAGAATATTTTTACGCAATTTGCAATGTTTCCAAGTGTTTTTTCAAGTCATGCAAGAGGAAATACTATTTTTTGCACAAAATCAAACCCTTTGTTTTGTACATATTTGTACAACTCTTCTGAGAAAGGAATGGTCGTTATGGCAACAATCGCACTTTTTTCCGGACAAGGCTCCCAGTATGAAAAGATGGGTCTGGATCTGGTTCAGCAGGATGCACAGCTGGAGGAAATCTTTGAGGTCGCTTCTGAGGTGCTGGGCTTTGATCTCTATGCCGTGATCGCAGACAGCGACGCACAGACACTGGCACACACCATTTATGCGCAGCCGGCAATTATGGCAACCTCTCTGGTCTGCCTGGAGGCAGCCAAGAAGCGCGGCTTTACCTATGATGCCGTTGCCGGCCACTCTCTGGGCGAATATGCGGCGATGGTCGCTTCCGGCATGCTCTCCCTGGAGGACGGCTTCAAGGTCATCAAGGCACGTTCTGAGGCAATGGATGCCGCCGCAAAGGCAGCAGACGGCGCAATGTGCGCGATCCTGAAGCTGGCGCCGGCAGAAGTAGAGCGCATTTGCAGCGAGACTGAGGGCTATGTCATTCCGGCAAACTACAACTCCAGTGTACAGACCGTTATCGCCGGCGACCGGGACGCTGTGGAAAAGGCAGCTGCCGCTTGTGCCGCCCTGAAGGCAAGAGCTGTGCCGCTGGCTGTGGCAAGCGCATTCCACACCAAGCTGATGCAGCCGGCTGCAGATACCTTTTATAAAGCAATTCAGGAGGTGCAGTTCTCTGCACCCACAGTTCCCTTCTATTCCAACGTGCTGGGCGCAGTCCGGACGGACTTCTCCGACATGCCGAAAGCTCTGGCAGAGCACATCGTTTCGCCGGTACGGTTCACCGATGAACTGGCAGCCATGCAGGCGGCCGGCATCGACACCTTTATCGAGTTCGGTCCCAAGAGCGTCCTCACCGGTCTGGTCAAGAAAACCCTCAAGGGCGTGACCGCAAAGAATGTGGAGAACTGCGAGACACTGGAAGGAGCTCTGGCATAATGGAACAATATACACTGATCGGGCATCCTCTGGGGCACTCTATGTCCCCGTTTATCCATGAACGCCTGTTCGCTATGGCGGGCAGAGAGGCAAGCTATACCCTGACGGACATTGCCCCGGAGCATCTGGAGGGCAAAGAGCCGTTTCTGCGCGGCTTACAGGGTTTTAACATTACCATTCCCCATAAAATGGCGATTATTCCCATGGTGGACGAGCTGGACGAAAGCGCAAAGCGGTACAACTCCGTAAACTGCGTGGCAAACCAGGACGGCAAGCTGGTGGGCTATAACACCGACTGCGACGGCTTCACCATGTCGGTGAAGGACTATCCCATGGACGGCAAAGTCCTGCTCATCGGCTGCGGCGGCGTGGGCAGAATGATCGCCACCGAGGCGCTGCGCCACGGAGCAGACCTCACCATCGGCATCATCCCCCAGGACAAGGAACTGGTAGAGACTTTCATTCAGGAAGCCAAGCAGACCATGCCGGATGCCAGGGTGCAGTATGCAGTGACCGCAGACATCCACGACAAGTTCGACGTTATCATCAACGCATCGCCGGTGGGCATGTTCCCCAAGGTGGATGCCTGCCCGGTTTCGGACGAGCTGATCGACGGCGCGGACTATTTCTTTGACGTGATCTACAATCCCACCAAGACCCTGTTCCTGCGCAAGGCACTGGAAAAGGGCAAGGTGGCAAAGGGCGGCGCGGCAATGCTGGTGCTCCAGGCAGTACGCGCCCACGAGATCTGGAACGACGACAGCTATACCGATGCACAGATCGACTCCATCATCGGCGACATGGAAGAGCTGATCGACGAGCAGAACGCCGCAAAGTGAGGGACGCCATGACGATTTTTCTTTGCGGCTTTATGGGCTGCGGCAAGACCACCGTGGGCGAGATCCTGGCGAAAAAGCTGGGGCTGCCGCTGATCGACACAGACGCCTATATTGTGGAACAGGCAGGAAAGAGCATCCCGGACATTTTCGCCCAGGACGGCGAGCCGCACTTCCGGAAGCTGGAGGCGGAAGCCATCCGGACACTCTGCACCCGGAATGCCGTGATCTCCTGCGGCGGCGGTGCGATGCTGAATCCGGACAGCGCCGCCTATGCCCGGAAAAACGGCGCAGTGGTACTGCTGGACGAGTCCTTTGACACCTGCTACGGACGCATTCAGGGCGACACCAACCGCCCCATTGTACAGCGCAGCACCAAGGAAGAGCTGCACCAGCTGTTCGACCAGCGCGCCGGCGTATACCGCGCCCATGCGTCTCACGCTGTCCCCGGGGGTGTTTCGCCGGAGGAGATGGCAGAGCGCATTCTTGCGGCGGTAAAGGCATAAGCGCAACACCCCGCAAGCTTTTGACAGAATAAGACGACCGCCGCCCCTGCATGGTTTTGCAGAGGCGGCGGTTTTGTCATAGAAAAGGAAACGCAAAAAAGAAACAGATCAGTCCCAGCGCGGCGCCATCCCTGCGCCCTCCTGTGCACTATACTGCAGGATCATTGCAGCATCGGCAGCGTTCACCGCGCCGTCACCGTTGACATCCGCCGCGGCAAATGCGGCAGCTTCGGCAGGCGCTTCGCCGCCGGAAAGCGTTCCGTCCATGCCTGCGCCCTGTTTTGCTGCATAGGTCAGCACAGCGGCGGCATCCCGGGCATCCACGGCGCTGTTGTTGTCTACGTCGCCGGTGTAATATGCGGTGGTGAGATCGATATCGGCGGAGGACGCCGTTTTGTTGTCAGCGCTCATCACATAACTCAATCCAATATCTGCATTTGGGTATGCATGCTGCAATTTCTCAGCGATCTCCACTCCATCGTAGATAGATTCTACCTTTGTGATGTTCACTGTACTTTGACCGCTCTCATCAGCATCTTCCAAAGTAAAACATTCCGCTTCGGCATCTGCATCAACAGTCCGCACCAATTTCAGAATCGCTGCTGTTTCAGATGCATCGACCTTATCGACAAACAAGCCATTGTAATAATTACCATCCATTGCATTCGCCATTGCGGCATGATAGTCTGCACTGAGCAGAATCCCGGCATCCTGTAATGCACGAGTCAGTTTTAGCACAGTATCCTTTTTATTCTCGAAATCACCGGGATCTTTGGAATATGCACCGTCTGCATTCTTTTCATCGTACAGCGTGATCGCCCATTCAGAAGCCTTATCCTGATACTTTATCTCGCTCTCTGTGTACTGATCGAAATCCAGTGCAGTCTGGTATTCTGCATAGATCTTTTGGAACGCATCCAGATCAGAAACCGTCAGCACGGTGTGATTGAATGTGTAGCCATAGAAGATATACAAGCCAGCCGATTCTGCTTTGCCGTCTGTATAGGCGGTGTAAACACCATCGTTCCAGTCTACTGCCCTTTTCAAAAACGTCTGGTCATCCAGCTGCACATATCCCGTGGGCGCTTCCAGGGTTGAGCTGATAAGCGCCACCGCACCGGCGGACATGCCGGAAGCCGAAGCAGCAGCGGTCGTTAGTGCCAATGCGGATACGAGTACCTTTTTCCAATTTTTCATCATAAAAATCATCCTTTCTATCAATTACAAATTAGAATTGTTTTTGTAAAATTGAAGTAGTGTTGGAGAGATTCTATTTGCAACATTACAACTAGTTGCTGAAGCTGTCGTAATGCCAATTACTGTATAATAGGTTTTTCCGTCGAAAGTAGTTTCAACATACACAGGTTCGCCACTATCGCCAGGAGTAATGTCGTTGTTAAAGCAAAATTGGCGGCTATAATCAAAATACTGATCAGAAAGTACCTGACCAGATCCTGTATACATTTTATGACTGGTAAAGTTGTTTACTGTTTCGTTATTTACCTCTGCAGGAAAACCGGTAGTATATGCTTTGTTAGTATTCTTCTGTGCAAAATTATCCTGCATAATACCAAGATTAAAATTTGCATAATCGCTCAAATCTTCGCTAACAGTTACAAGTGCGTAGTCATAGGAATTTGAGCCTCCATCTGTAGAGATGTACTTCTGCGGCACATGAATTTCTTTAATGTTATTAGTAATTCTTTTAGCAACTGTGCCATCTGTGTTGAAAACAAGGATTTCTTTGATTGTCAGTCCACAATTATAGGAAGCGGCACTACCCTTACTATACACACAATGAGCTGCTGTTGCTATCACATTTCCATCAACAATAAAACCAGTACCAAATCCATTACTTGTTATAATTTTTACAACTCCACTTTTAGAGAAATCCACTTGACGAGTATCTGTTCCAATAACAGTTCTCGCTCCAGAACTCGTTAAAACTGGACTTGAATTCAATGTGTAATGCGTCTTCCATGTTCCGCCGCGTACATTAGAGTAAATATTGTAGACTATTTCCTCATTATTATTTACGGCAGATACTTGACCACAGGGCAAGCAGAATGAAACAATTGCCAAAATCAAAGCTGTAAAAATTGCCGAAATTCTATTTCTTTTTTTCATTTTAAATTCCTCCCATTAACCCTTTGTATACGGAAGTGAGGTCACTTTTCCAACAATAAATGACAATAAAATACTTGCGTCCACACTATCAATAATTCCATTTACATTCGTATCTGCAACAGAATAGTCCTTTAAAGCACCTAATCCATTAAGGCACTTATTCAGAGTAACTACATCAGAAACACTAATAGTTCCATCGCCATCTACATCACCCAATGTTGCTGCTGAAGAAGTCAACATTCCCATGCTTCCAATCATTGTTCCTGCCAGTAAAGTCGCCAAACTAGCGGCTAAACATTTTTTCAATTTTTTCATTAATAATTCCTCCTTTTAGCTTTGTACTTTCCATTAATTTTTTTCTGAGAGATCCGAAAACATCCTGATTATGGAAAACAATTTTCTAACTCTACGCTTTTATTATAAGCGATTTATCTATATATGTCAATATCAACAATAAAAGTTCTACATTATGCACAATTAGAATTGTCTGCTCCTATGAAATATTACAAAAATTCTGTCGTTTTTTGTCGAATAAAAAACCGCGCCTGTCTCCAGGCACGGTCTCTGTGATAGCTATTCTTCCTCATAGACCGGCAGCTCCGCCGGGTCGTATGGGATATGATTGCGGTCGTAATAGTCCCGGATCGCCGCCCGGACTGCCTGCTCTGCCAGTACAGAACAATGCAGTTTCTTTTCCGGCAGGCCGTCCAGGGCTTCGGCGACGGCTTCGTTGGTCAGCGCCAGCGCCTGGGACAAGGGCTTTCCGGTGATGAGCACCGTTGCCATCGAGCTGGACGCGATGGCAGAGCCGCAGCCGAAGGTCTCAAAGGTCGCTTTTGTGATGATGCCGTCCTCGATCTTCAGATAGATCTTCATGGAGTCGCCGCACCGGGCGCTCCCCACCTGTCCCACGCCGTCGGCGTCCTCCATTGCCCCGGCGTTTCGGGGATTCATAAAGTGATCCATCACCTTTTCGCTATATAACATGGGGCTTTCTCCCTTCTTCCAGATCTCGCCACACCGGAGACATGCTCCGCAGGCGCGCTGTCACGGCGGTCACCTGTGCAATAAGATAGTCGATCTCCTCCGGGGTGTTCGCCGCCGACAGCGACAGCCGCAGCGAGCCGTGCGCCGCTTCGTAGGGCACGCCCACCGCCAGCAGCACATGGCTGGGGTCAAGAGAGCCGGAGGTGCAGGCAGAGCCGGAAGAGGCGCAAATGCCCTTGGCATCCAGCAGCAGCAGCAGCGCTTCTCCCTCGACACCCTCGAAGCAGAAGTTCACATTGCCCGGCAGACGCTGCTCCCGGTCGCCGCTGAGAATGCTGTGGGGAATCTGTTCCAGTCCAGCAATGAGCTTATCCCGAAGCCCGGACACATAGGCGGCATTTTCGGCAAGATGGGCGCAGGCTTCTTTCAGCGCCGCCGCCATCCCCAGAATCCCGGGGAGGTTTTCCGTTCCGGCGCGCCTGCCCCGTTCCTGTGCGCCGCCGCAGATGAGACTGCGCAGGGCAGTGCCCCGCCGGGCAAACAGCACACCCACGCCCTTTGGCCCGTAAAACTTATGCCCGGACAGGGAGAGCATATCCACCGGCAGCTCTGACAGGTGCACCGGGATATGCCCCACCGCCTGCACTGCGTCAGTGTGGAACAGCACGCCCTTTTCCCGGCAGACTGCGCCGATCTCTGCAATGGGTTCGATGGTGCCGATCTCGTTGTTGGCAAACATGATGCTCACCAGACAGGTGTCCGGGCGAATGGCCGCGGCGACCTGCTCCGGGGTGACCATGCCGGTATCGGAGACCTCCAGAAGCGTCACGGAAAAGCCCTCTTCTTCCAGCTGCTTCAGGGTATGGAGAATGGCGTGATGCTCGATGGCGGTGGAAATGATATGCTTTTTGCCTGCCTTTGCACCGGCATAGGCGGCAGAGCGCAGCGCCTGGTTATCGGCTTCGCTGCCGCCGGAGGTGAAGTAGATCTCACGGGCGGTACAGCCCAGACAGTCCGCGATGTCCTGCCGCGCCTGTAACAGCGCTTCTGCGGCAGCCTGTCCCACATGGTGGATACTGGACGGATTGCCGTAGTTTTGTTCCAGGCAGTTCACCATGGCGCGGATCGCCGCTTTGCAGGGTTTTGTGGTGGCTGCATTGTCAGCGTAGATTTGCAAGGGGATTCCTCCGTTTCTTGTTGAAAATGTCCCTTAAAAGGGCGCACGCAGAAGAGTCTTAGACAGCCGTTTCGTTGATTTGCGTGCAATAAGATTTTCAACATTTTTCGTTGTTCCAAGAAAATAAAGTTTTTCGCTCCAGCAGTTTTTCAAAAATGCTGGCGAGGTCCAGGGCGAGAAGCCCTGGTCGCTGTCCGCAGACAGCGAAATCTCTGCGCCATGCTTTTGGCGCACGGAGAAAAGGGTGAGAAAATCGACAGATTTTCGAGGGAAAGCGAACACGACCGCTTTCCCTGGCTGCCCTTTTCGGAAAAGTAGTGCCTTGAAAATGTCCCGGTGGGACATTTTCAACGAAACACACACGACCATATCCGGGAACAAAAAAGCGGGGACTGCCGCGATCTCCCAGCGCTCCCCGCTTCTTTTCTCTCTATTTCTCTTACTTCATGCTTTGGATCGCGCTTACTTGACAGCCTCGAAGCCCTGCTCCAGATCTGCCAGGATATCATCGATGTGCTCGATACCGATGGACAGGCGAACGGTGGTCGGTGTGATGCCGGCTGCCAGCAGCTCTTCCTCTGTCATCTGAGAGTGTGTGGTGGATGCCGGGTGAATGACCAGAGACTTTACGTCTGCTACATTTGCCAGCAGGGAGAAGATGTTCAGAGACTCTGTGAACTTCTGTGCCTGCTCCTTGGTGCCGTTCAGCTCAAAGGTGAAGATGGATGCGCCGCCGTTGGGATAATACTTGTTGTACAGTTCCAGATCCTTGCCGGTTGCCTGAGACGGGTGGTTGACCTTCTTGACCATGGGATGATTCTTCAGGTAGTCTACCACCTTCAGGGCGTTCTCTACATGGCGCTCTACCCGCAGGGACAGTGTCTCCAGCCCCTGGAGCAGCAGGAACGAATGGAACGGGGACAGTGTCGCACCGGTATCACGCATCAGTGTGGTGCGGAGCTTCATGATATAAGCGATATTGCCGCAAGCTTCGGTGAATACAACGCCGTGATAAGACGGATTCGGCTTGGACAGTCCCGGGAACTTGTCGCTTGCTGCCCAGTCGAACTTGCCGCCGTCTACAACGACACCGCCCATAACAGTACCATGGCCGCCGATAAACTTGGTTGCGGAGTGTACCACAACGTCTGCGCCGTGTTCCAGCGGACGGAACAGGAACGGTGTTGCAAAGGTGTTGTCCACGATCAGCGGCAGGCCATGCTTGTGGGCGATCTCTGCGATCGCTTCCATATCAACAACGTCGGAGTTCGGGTTGCCCAGGGACTCTACATAAACTGCCTTGGTGTTCGGACGGATGGCTGCTTCGATGTTTGCCGGATCGTGTGCATCCACGAAAGTAGTCTCGATGCCGATCTCTGCATAGGTGTTTGCGAACAGGTTATAAGTGCCGCCGTAAACCGTCTGAGAAGAGACGATGTGGTCACCGCTGCATGCAATATTGCGGATGGCGTAGTCGATGGCTGCAGAACCGGTTGCTGTCGCCAGTGCTGCTGCGCCGTTTTCCAGTGCTGCAATACGCTTTTCAAACACATCGTTGGTCGGGTTCATCAGACGGGTGTAGATGTTGCCCGGTTCGGTCAGACCGAAGCGGCCGGCTGCCTGTGCAGAATCCTTGAACACATAAGATGTGGTCGCATAGATCGGCACTGCTCTTGCGTCTGTGGTGGGATCCGGCTGTTCCTGTCCCACATGTACCTGCTTGGTTTCAAAACGATATTCCTGATTTGCCATGATGATCTTTCCTTTCTATTTCGTCCGCGCCCTGCGGGGCTTTCGGTTTGTTTTTTTGCTGTGGTTGTATTATATCACATTTCACCTATCGTGTCAATAGGTTTTCTATGCGTTTTTTAGAATTTGACACTTTGCACACAGTGAGCATTATGAAATCATACTATCATTGTAGGATATGCATAACTTTGCCGCACGATGCAAAAACAACCCGACCAAAGCCGAGTTGTTTTAATGGTTTACAAGATATAGCCCTCTGCACGGAATTCGTCGATCAGGTCGCCCAGAATCGCCGCATTGGTCGAGGATACTGCGTGCAGCAGCAGGATCTCGCCGCCGTGAGCGTGTTCCTTCAGCCGTTCCAGAGACTGTGCCGGGTCGGGCTGTGCGTCGGTTTTCCAGTCCACATAGGCATCGCTCCAGAACAAGGTGCGATAGCCGCAGTTCTGTGCGGTCTCCAGTGCCGCTTCGGAATATTCTCCGCAGGGGCAGCGGAAATACTGCATCTCATAGCCGTAATTGTCCAGCACATACTGGTGCAGATCCAGGATCTCCGCCTTAGCTTCTGCCTCGGTGAGCGTGGGCAGACTGGCATGCGTCATGCCGTGGTTGCCCAGGACGTGCCCCTCCGCGATCATACGGTTCACCAGATCAGTTTCCTTTTTGGCGTAGTCGCCGGTGAGGAAAAAGATGGCGCGCACCTGCTTTTCTTTCAGGGTGTCCAGAATCTGTGCGGTATAGCCGTTTTCATAGCCCTGGTCAAAGGTCAAGAGAATCCGGCTGCGGTCGGGTGTGGTGGCATAGGCATCGTACCTGGCGTACTGCGCGTCGAATGCCACAGCATCCTGGGGACGGTTTTCACTGTCCACAGCAGTTCCCTGCCCATAGCCGATGACTTCACCGCTGACGGCACTGACCGGAGGTACCGGGAGCACCGCCACCGTCAGCAGACCGGACAGCAGTCCGGTTGTCCAATGGTTTCTCATCTGCATTCGCCTCCCTTGCTGCATTTGCAGCTGTAGGAAGTTTGTGCGGAATGGGGGTGATAATACGTTGGAAATGTCCCACTGGGACATTTCCAAAATATTGATTTTGAAAAAGGGCAGCCAGGGGAAGCGGTCGTGTTCGCTTCCCCTCGAAAATCTGTCGATTTTCTCACCCTTTTCTCCGTGCGCCAAAAGCATGGCGCAGAGATTTCGCTGTCTGCGGACAGCGACCAGGGCTTCTCGCCCTGGACCCCGCCAGCATTTTTGAAAAACTGCTGGATCGAAAAACTTTACTTTCCGGCGCAATTTTCACCGTATATAAAGGCAGCGATCCGCCTTAATAAAACGTCGCGACTTCCTGTTCCGGTGCGCTGGTCATAACGACCTCCTGCACCTGCAATACCGGACCTTTTCCGCGGTACAGCTTATGCTTCTGCACATGGAGCGTTCCGGTCACCTGTACCCACTGCCGTGTCTGGAGCATATTTGCCTTTTCCCACTCCGCCACAACGCAGCTATAGGTGATATCCTCTACGCAGCAGGTCATTACATGTCTGCCCACTGCAAAGGTATTGGGCGGAAACTTTGGGTCTACTGCCACAATGCCGCGGAAGGAAACGGTCTTGCCGTCATACTTCTTCGGATCTTCCATAATGTCCCGATACCACAGGGCAAAGTCGGTATCTGCCAGGCGGATCACCGGTGCATTCACGTCGAACGGCAGCGGATCTTCGATCTCGTCGTATTCCACATGATTGTCGGTGTATTCATAGGCAATATCCGTCCGGCGGCTGACACCGCGGACGATCTTATGGAACTCCATCTTGTCCATGTCCTTGCCGAACCGGTTGAATACCACCAGTTCGCAGGTGTTCAGCTTATCGACCACCAGGCTGCGCATATTGGCGTTATACTGCAGGAATGTAGTCGCATCTGCAAAGAACATTTCCTGATATACTGCCCAATCGTCCGGGAGATTCTGAAACAGCTGCTGGAGCTGCCACATGCCGTTATATTCCAGCACCACTCGGGTCGCGCCGCATTCTTTCAGCAGTTCTTCCAGATGTGCCGGGTTCAGTTCTTCCGGCTCCTCGATGGTGCGGATGTAGATATCCTGACAGGGCATCGCGGAGATGTCGTACTCCTCCTCGCCCTCTTCGCAGAGCAGCAGCATGGTCTTTTCGCCGGAATTGAACCGCTTGTCCTCTAATGTCTCCTGGATAAACTTAGTCTTGCCTGCTTCCAGGAAGCCGGTAAACAGGTATACCGGAACATCGTTTTCCTGAGGCTGTTGTCCTCCTGCCATGTTGTTGTCCTCCTTTTATTCTGCGTGGAACAGTGCTGCCAGAGCATCCTCATGAATGCCCGAACCGATGACACAGAGCCGTCCGGTGGTGCCGGCGCTGCCGGTGCGGACATCCGGTGTGCCCGGTACATAGTCGAAATGGATCCAGGTGCCGTCCTCTGCCGGAACGATGCCCTTTGCACGGAGGATCATGCCGTATTTGTCGGCATCTTCCAGTGCCTTCAGCGCATTGGTGATCTCGTCCTGGGTATATTTCTGCGCAGACTCTACGCCCCAGCTGGTGAATACCTCATCAGCATGGTGGTGGTGATGATGCTCATGATCGTGGTCATGATCGTGGCAGCCGCAGGTGCAGTTCTCATCGTGTTCCTCATGTTCATGATCGTGATGATGATGCTCGTGGTCATGGCAGCCGCAGGTGCAGCTCTCGTCATGTTCCTCATGATCGTGATGATGTTCGTGCTCATGCTCGTGATCATGATGGTGGTGATGGTCATGCTCTGCCGCCTCAGCCAGCAACTCCTGAAGCTCATCATCCAGGGTGTTCTTCTGGGTCATTGCCTCTACCAGCTGCTTGCCGGTGAGCTGATCCCAGTCCGTGGTAACGATGGGCGCTTTTTCGTTGCAGGTACGCAGGCGGCGCACGCAGTCGTCCAGTTTCTCCTGAGACAGGCCGGCAGTATGGCTCAGAATCAGGCAGCTTGCATAAGTGATCTGGTTATTGAAAAATTCACCGAAGTTTTTCTGATACATTTTGCACTTCTTGGCATCGACTACAGTGGTAAAGCCGTCCAGTTCCACATCGTGTGCGTGAATGTTCTGCACAGCGCGGATAACGTCGCTCAGCTTGCCCACGCCGGACGGTTCGATCAGGATGCGATCCGGGTGGTACTGTTCCAGAACCTTTTCCAGCGCCTTACCGAAATCGCCCACCAGACTGCAGCAGATGCAGCCGGAGTTCATTTCTGTGATCTCCACGCCGGCATCCTGCAAAAAGCCGCCGTCGATGCCGATCTCACCAAATTCATTTTCGATGAGTACCAGCTTTTCGCCGACATAGCCTTCGCGGATCAGTTTTTGAATCAATGTAGTTTTACCGGCACCCAAAAAGCCGGAAAATATCGTGATTTTTGTCATTGTATTTGCACTTCTTTCTCTTCAATGTCGGTGTCCCGGAATAAGCCGCGCATACACCGCATACTATTTAGTATAGCACACATTTCCAAAAGATGCAAGGGATTTTACGGCGGTTTGTTTGGATTTTTTATGAATCAAGAAACACAAAAAGGACGGCGTTTTGCCGTCCTCTGTGTGGATTTTTCCGATGCTGCGCGGGGGTATGTTTACCGTTTGACAGCATATTCAGGGCGCTCCGAAACAGCGTCCGCATTCGGCAGCAATCCCGCTCCCAAAAGCTGCGCCGCAATCCATGCCACAACTTCTTCCGGATTCGGAATCTCGTCACTGCTGGGGACCTCTTTCCACGCCTGCTGCACTGATGGATCAGGGTCGCACATGCCCTGGGAGATTGCCGCACTGATTTCCGCCTGCACTTCTGCCGCAGAGACATGATACTGACCCGCCACCTGTTTCCAAAGATTCTGCATCATAAAAGCCTCCTTTTATCAGACCTGCTGGAACGCCTGCTGCAGGGCATTCCGACAAGGTCTATTATATCAAATTCTGCTGTCGGCTTTTGTCAGAATAACAACGCATTTTTCCCCTTTTCCACCCCATTCTTGCCGGAATACGGTGCTTTTCTGAAAATGTATCTATTTTATGCAAATGTCAAATAAAAAAAATTGCAAAAAGCAGTTGACAAGCCAGATTTTTTGTGCTATAATAATTTATGTTGCAGGTTTCCTGTATAAAACAATTCATTTAGGGGTATAGCTCAGCTGGTAGAGCAGTGGTCTCCAAAACCACGTGTCCCGAGTTCGATTCTTGGTGCCCCTGCCAAATCAAAAGCCGTCACAAATGTGGCGGCTTTTTTGTGTTCATTTATAGTATCACAAGAAAGCGCATCCAATAACTTATGATCGGATGCGCTTTCTCTTTATGAAGCAATTGTTTTGCAAACAAAAAAGCGAACCACAAATGTGATTCGCTTACTTTGGCTCCTCCAGTTGGACTCGAACCAACGACCCTGCGGTTAACAGCCGCATGCTCTACCGACTGAGCTATAGAGGAA
>CAKSJP010000009.1 GCA_934463425.1 uncultured Ruminococcus sp. | reverse complement strand
AAGTGCGACATCTGCCACAGCGAGATCGTCCAGAAGACCAAGGAAGTCTGGTATCTGCGCATTACGGAATACGCAGACAAGCTGCTCCAGGGACTGGAAGAGGTAGACTATCTGCCTAACGTCAAGCTCCAGCAGCAGAACTGGATCGGCAAGTCTACCGGTGCATTTGTCAACTTCTCGATCAAGGAACACGCAGACGAAAAGCTGCGCATCTATACCACACGCCCGGATACGCTGTACGGCGTGACCTTTATGGTCATTGCACCGGAGCATCCCATCATCCAGAAGTATCGCGACAGCATCGCCAACATTGCAGATCTGGATGCATACAAGGCAGAGTGTGCCAAGAAGAGTGAGTTCGAGCGGACGCAGCTGGTCAAGGATAAGACCGGCGTGAAGATCGAAGGCCTCACCGGCATCAACCCCATCACCGGCAAGGAGATTCCCATCTACATTTCCGACTATGTGATGATGGGATACGGTACTGGCGCGATCATGGCTGTGCCGGCACACGATACCCGTGACTATGACTTTGCCAAGAAGTTTGGCATCGATATCATCGAAGTCATCAAGGGCGGCGATATTTCCAAGGAAGCCTATACCGGAGACGGCGAAATGGTGAACTCCGGCATTCTGAACGGTATCTCCAACAAAAAGGATGCCATTGAAAAGATGCTGGAAGTGTTGGCAGAAAAGGGCTGCGGCGAAAAGGGCGTACAGTACAAGATGAAAGACTGGGCGTTCAACCGTCAGCGCTACTGGGGCGAACCGATCCCCATCGTATACTGCCCGAAGTGCGGCATGGTGCCGGTGCCCTATGACCAGCTGCCGCTGCGTCTGCCGCCGGTAGAGAACTTTGAACCGGGTAAGGACGGCGAAAGCCCGCTGGCAAAGATCGACTCCTTTGTACACTGCAAGTGTCCGAAGTGCGGCGCAGACGCAAGACGGGAAACGGATACCATGCCCCAGTGGGCAGGCTCTTCCTGGTACTTCCTCCGCTACTGTGATCCGCAGAATGACAAGGAATTTGCTTCTCAGGAAGCGTTGAAATACTGGATGCCGGTAGACTGGTACAACGGCGGCATGGAGCATGTAACACGCCATATGATCTACTCCCGGTTCTGGCATAAGTTCCTGTATGATCTGGATCTGGTGCCTACCTCTGAGCCCTATGCAAAGCGTACTGCACAGGGTCTGATCCTGGGGCCGGACGGCGAGAAAATGTCCAAGTCCAGAGGCAATGTGGTTGACCCCAATGATGTTGTCGATGTCTATGGCGCAGACGTGCTGCGTCTGTATGTGCTGTTCATGGGCGACTACGAAAAGGCTGCGCCCTGGAGCGAGAGCAGCGTGAAGGGCTGCAAGCGCTTTATCGACCGTATCTGGGCGCTTCAGGACAAGATGACCGACAGCGACAGCTACAGCGATGCCCTGCGTTCTAAGATGCACAAGACCATCAAGAAGGTGTCTGAGGATATCGAGGCAATGAAGTTCAACACTGCCATTGCGGCAATGATGACCCTGCTGAATGATATTTACGATGCCGGTTCTGTCACCAAGAAGGAATTTCGTGATCTGCTGATCCTGCTGTATCCGTTTGCACCGCACATCTCTGAGGAGCTGTATCAGGTGATCGGCTGTGAGGGCGTTCTCAGCGAACAGGAATGGGTGACCTATGACGAAGCCCTGTGCGTGGACGATATGATCGAGATCGTTGTCCAGATCAACGGCAAGGTAAAGGCAAAGCTGGAGATCCCGGCAGATGCAGAAAAGGATGCTGTTCTGGAGCAGGCTGCCGCAGATGCAAAAATAATAGAAGCGACAGCCGGAAAAAATATCGTGAAACAGATATATGTACCAAAGAAACTTGTGAATTTTGTGGTAAAATAACAAATTTCTAAGTTTGCAGAAAAAGCACTTGACAAATTTTGAAATATGTGGTACAATAAATCATATTGCAAAAAGGTTTGCAGCATGACAGGTTTAGCTGATACCCGATGCCCTTCAAAAGGGTTTATTGGTGGTATAGATCAGAAGTCTGGTCGTTAGGATCCGGCGGAAGATTAGCCTCTGCCGTAGCGGCAAAGGGAGGGAAATGTAAGTGGCAGAAGTTCGCGTTGGTAAGAACGAGTCTTTGGACACCGCTCTGAAGCGCTTTAAGAGATCTTGTGCGAAGGACGGCGTTATCGCTGAAGTTCGTAAGAGAGAGCATTACGAAAAGCCTTCTGTAAAGCGTAAGAAGAAGTCTGAAGCTGCTCGTAAGCGCAAGTATTAATAAATAGTATTGCGATAACAGCAGGCGGGCGCACTTGTAACAAGTGCGCCCGTTTTTTGTAGATGAACCACCGCAGTTCGACATTTCCGGCAGAGAAAAAGGCGTATAATGTAACTGCGGTCTGTACCGCTCTGCCGAAAGGAGGAATATCTATGCTGTTTCGGGCAAAAATTGCGCTGCGCAGCGTATGTGACATCACGCCGCAGCTTCTGGAGAAAATGGGCATCCGGGGGCTGCTGCTGGACATAGACAATACACTCACGACACACGACAACCCTGTGCCTGCCCCGGGCGTGGAAGCGTGGGTCGCCGGGATGCAGGCGGCAGGGATCGCGCTGTGCCTGGTGTCCAACAATCATCCCCCCAGAGTTGAGCCGTTTGCCAGACGTTTGGGGCTGGATTTTGTGTGTGAAGGGAAAAAACCGCTTTCCAAGGGCTATCGGGAGGCAGTGCGGAAAATGGGACTGCCCCGAAAGGCGGTCGCCGCTGTCGGCGATCAGATCTTTACCGATGTGTTGGGGGCAAATCTGTTTCGTGTGCCCTGTATTTTCGTATTCCCTATGGAAATGGAAAAGACGAGATTTTTCAAATTCAAGCGGCGAATGGAGCTTCCGTTCCTGCCGAAAAAAATATATGAAGAAAACGAGGAGCTGAACTGATATGGTACAAAAAGTATTGGTGATTCACGGGCCGAATCTGAACCTGCTGGGAGAGCGTGAACCCGGCGTTTACGGCAATACCACTTTTGCGGATCTGAACCGCATGATCCTGGATCGTGCAGAGGGACTGGGACTGGAATGCGAGATCTTTCAGTCCAACCACGAGGGCGCGATCATTGACAAGCTGCACGCTGCACGGAATAACTTTGACGGCGTTGTCATCAATGCCGGGGCATATACGCATTACAGTTATGCCATTCACGATGCCATTCATGACATCCGCATTCCCTGCGTGGAGGTGCACATCAGCAATATCTATGCACGGGACGAGTTCCGTTCGCACTCGGTGCTGAGCCCGGTCTGCGCCGGAACGATCGCCGGCTTCGGCATCAATGGCTATTTTCTGGCGCTTCAGGCGCTTTCTGAAATGTAAGGAGATGTTTCATCATGAAAAGTCGTTTGGAAGCGCTGATGCAGCGGCTGCCGGCTGAAACAGATGCCGCACTGATTCAGTCGGATGTGAACCGCCGGTATTTCACCGGGATGCAGTCCTCCGCCGGAACAGTCCTTTGCTTCCGGGATGCTGCTTATCTTATCATTGACTTCCGCTATATCGAAAAAGCGCGGGAGTGCGTAAAGGACTGCACGGTTATCGAACAGCATGATTTGTTCGCACAGCTCCGGGAACTGCTCCAGAAGCACCAGGCGAGAACCCTTTCGGTAGAGGCAATGGACATGACCCTGAGTCAGTTTTTCAAGCTGAAACAGCATTTGGGCAATCAGATCCATTTGGATCAAAGCGATACGCTGAGCCGTCTGATTTTTGAATGCCGCACCATAAAGAGCGAAGAAGAAATCGAAAAGATCCGGCAGGCGCAGCGCATCGCGGAGATCGCCTTTGCAGACATCTGCAATTTCCTGCGGCCTGGCATTTCGGAACGGGATGTGATGCTGCGGCTGAACCAGACCATGATGGAAAACGGCTCAGAGGGAGAATCCTTCCCCACCATCGCATTGACAGGCAGCGCGACTTCTATGCCCCATGGTGTGCCATCGGCACAGCGCATGGTGCAGAACGGGGACTTTGTGCTGATGGACTACGGCGCTATGGTGGACGGCTATCACAGCGATATGACCCGTACCGTCTGCGTGGGACAGCCCGGCGAAAAAATGCAGCAGGTCTATGACATTGTGCTGAAAGCCCAGGCGGCCGGCATTGACGGCGCAAAATCGGGTATCACCGGCAGAGACATGGACAAGCTGGCGCGGGATATCATCGATGAGGCAGGCTACGGCGACAACTTCGGACATTCTCTGGGACACGGTGTGGGACTGGAGATCCATGAATTTCCCAACGCTTCTCCGGGAACGCTGACAAAGCTGGCACCCGGCAATGTGGTGACAGTAGAACCGGGAATCTATCTGCCGGGCGAGTTCGGTGTGCGCATCGAGGACTTTGTAGTCATTCGGGAGAACGGCTGTGAGAATCTGACGAAAGCGCCGAAGCAGCTGCTGGTGCTGTAAAAGGAGACTGATTCAATGGGAATGTATGCAGGCTATTACCAGATTTCCGACGCAGAACAGGGGAACGCGGTGCTGGTGATGATCTGCTGATGGACGCGGCGATTTCACAGAAGGAAAACGAAAGATTTTTCCAGTGGAAACGTAAATTTTTTTGCAGAAAGTCTTGCAAAGACAGCGATTATGTTGTATAATAAAGTTAAGCAATGTTTTTTGAGGGGATTCTCTGCTTTCACGCAGGGCGATTTCCTGTCGTTGCATGAAAGATAGGGAGTATCAGGGACCGACCCCCATTCCCTAGAAATAAAACGGAGGTTTCAATTTATGATTTCAGCAGGCGATTTCAGAAACGGTATCACATTTGAAATGGATGGCAACGTGGTACAGGTTATCGAATTTCAGCACGTTAAGCCGGGAAAGGGTGCCGCTTTTGTCCGCACCAAGTATAAGAACGTCATCACTGGTGCAGTGGTAGAGCGCTCCTTCAACCCGACGGATAAGTATCCGACTGCTTACATTGAGCGCAAGGACATGCAGTATCTGTACAGCGACGGCGATCTGTACTACTTTATGGATATGGAAACTTATGAGCAGCAGCCCATCGACAAGTCTAAGCTGGGCCCGGCTTTCCAGTTCGTGAAGGAAAATATGGAAGTCAAGGTTCTGTCCTATAAGGGCAATGTGTTCGGTGTAGAGCCGCCCAACTTTGTTGAGCTGGAAGTTACTGAGACAGACCCGGGCTTCAAGGGCGATACTGCTACCAATGCAACCAAGCCAGCAACACTGGAGACTGGTGCAGAGATCAAGGTGCCGCTGTTTATCAACCAGGGCGATATGATCCGCATCGACACCAGAACCGGTGAGTATATGGAAAGAGCATAAGCGGAAAAATCTGCTTGATGCAAACATTTTCGGTGCTGCACAGGATGCAGCCCGTGTTTTGAACAGGAGGTATTTCAAATGAACCTGACGGATAAGATGGCGTATGTACGCGGTATGGTCGACGGTATGGAACTGGATCTGACCAGCACAAAAGAAGGCAAGGTACTGGGACAGCTGTTGGATGTCATGCAGGATCTGACAGCATATGTCACCGATCTGCAGACCCAGGTAGACGAGCTGACAGAGGTTTGCGATCTGTTTGATCAGGATCTGGGCGATCTGGAAGACATTGTCTATGATGAGGACGATGATGATGACGCATACTATTCCTGTGATGACGACGACTTTGATGATGACGATTTTGACGACGATGATGAGACACTCTATGAGACAGTCTGCCCGTCCTGCAATAATGTCATCGCTCTGAGCGAATCTGTTCTGGAGGAAGGCGAGATGCCGTGTCCGTGCTGCGGCGAGATGCTGGAGTTTGACTACAGTGATCTGGACATGGATGCCTTTGAAGTGCCGATCGAAGAACCGGCAGAGGACGATTCCGCAGAATAAATGAAACGGTTGTCCGCACAGGCGGCAGCTGTAAATATGGATCAAAGAACAAGCCGGCGGTCTGTCGGCTTGTTTCATTCGGCCTGCAACAGCATTTTCCGGCTTTTTGCATAGAGATGCACTTTCGGATTAGGCGCTGGCACGGCTGATATGATTGCATGAGGTGAAAGAATTTGTTTCAAATCGTAGAAAAGAAAAAGCTCAACGATGCTGTTGTGATGGTACGCATTGCAGCACCGCTGATCGCAAAAAAGGTTCTGCCGGGACAGTTTATTATCTTTCGGTTGGACGAATTTGGTGAGCGCGTGCCGCTGACTGTGGCTGATTACGACCGTGAGGGCGGTACGATCACCCTGATCTTTCAGATCGCCGGTGAGACCACGCGCCAGTTCTCTCTGCTGGAAGCAGGAGACTCGATCCTGGATCTGGTCGGCCCGCTGGGAGTTCCCACAGAGCTGCCGGAGGGTACAAAGTCGGTCTGCGTGATCGGCGGCGGCGTTGGATGTGCCATCGCGTATCCCCAGGCAAAGCATCTGCACAGCCTG
Organism: uncultured Ruminococcus sp.; assembly: GCA_934463425.1. Taxonomy (GTDB): domain Bacteria; phylum Bacillota; class Clostridia; order Oscillospirales; family Ruminococcaceae; genus Ruminococcus_C. The sequence goes on along the minus strand of CAKSJP010000009.1, from coordinate 73,945 downwards.
GGTCTGGAGGTTGACACCATCGTCGGCTTCCGCAACAAGGATATCGTCATTCTGGAGGACGAGTTCCGTGCATGCAGTGACAACCTGTATCTCTGCACCGATGACGGCTCCTATGGCACAAAGGGCTTTGTTACCAACGTGCTGCAGCAGCAGCTGGAACAGGGCAAAAAGTATGATGTAGTCATTGCTATCGGCCCTGTCCCGATGATGAAGTTTGTCTGCAAGACAACTGAACCGTTTGGGGTAAAAACCATTGTCTCCCTGAATCCCATTATGGTAGACGGTACGGGGATGTGCGGCGGATGTCGCGTGACTGTGGGCGGAAAAACCAAGTATGCCTGTGTAGACGGTCCGGATTTTGATGGCCATCAGGTGGATTTTGATGAATTGATGCGCCGCAACGGCACTTATAAGCGGCAGGAGCAGGAGTGCAATCTGTTTCGGAAGGAGGTACAGTGACCATGGCAGGAAAGTTTAACATGGCAGCGGAAAAAGTTCCGATGCCGGAGCGCGACCCCAAGGAACGGGCACGCTGCTTTAAAGAAGTTGCAATGGGCTATACCCCGGAACAGGCGCAGGAAGAGGCGACCCGCTGCCTGCACTGCAAGGCGAAACCCTGCGTCAGCGGATGTCCGGTAGGAGTACCGATCCCGGATTTTATCGCAGCAGTTGCAGCCGGAGAGTTCTTCCAGGCATATGATATCATTCGGACAACTAACAGCCTTCCGGCTGTCTGCGGCCGTGTCTGTCCTCAGGAGAATCAGTGCGAAGGAAAGTGCGTCCGCGGCAAAAAGGGCGAGCCGGTGGCCATCGGCCGTCTGGAGCGCTTTGTGGCAGACTATGCCAGAGAGCATGGCTATACCGGAAAGCAGGAGGAGATCCAGCCCAACGGCAAGCGCGTGGCAATTGTGGGCGGCGGCCCGGCAGGTCTGACCTGTGCCGGAGACCTGGCGCGGCTGGGCTATAAAGTGACTGTCTTTGAGGCATTCCAGGTAGCCGGCGGCGTTCTGATGTACGGTATTCCGGAGTTCCGTCTCCCGAAAACGATCGTGCAGAAGGAGATCCAGTCCCTGAAGGATATGGGCGTGGATATTCAGCCGGATATGGTGATCGGCAAGATTCTGTCCGTTGATGAACTGATGGCAGACGGCTATGATGCAGTGTTCATCGGTTCTGGCGCAGGTCTGCCCCGGTTCATGAATATTCCGGGCGAAGGTCTGGTGGGCGTATGCTCTGCCAATGAGTATCTGACTCGTATCAACCTGATGCACGGCTATGACCCGAAGTATGCGACACCCGTCATCCAGTCTAAGGCTGTGGCAGTTGTCGGCGGCGGAAACGTGGCAATGGATGCTGCCAGAAGTGCGCTGCGTATGGGTGCAGAGCACGTATACATCGTATATCGCCGTTCTGAGGCAGAGATGCCGGCGCGTCTGGAAGAAGTACATCATGCCAAAGAAGAGGGCGTGGAGTTCCAGAATCTGTGCAATCCGGTGGAGATCCTGGGCGACGAAAACGGACGTGTCAACGGCTTGAAGTGCATCCGCATGGAACTGGGTGAGCCGGACGAAAGCGGCAGACGCAGACCGGTGGCAGTTCCGGACAGCGAGTTTGTTCTGGGTGTTGACACTGTCATCATGGCGATCGGTACTTCTCCGAATCCGCTGATTTCTTCGACAACAGAGGGCTTGGACACAAATCGTTGGGGCTGTCTCGTCGTGAGCGAGGATATGGCTACCACAAAGGACAAGGTTTATGCCGGCGGCGATGCAGTCACCGGTGCGGCAACTGTCATTCTGGCGATGGGTGCCGGAAAAACTGCTGCTGCGTCCATCGATGAAGTGCTGCGCGATCAGGCGTAAGTACCTCTCGAAAGGGCACAGCAAACGGAGAAAGGGCTTTTGAACATGAGTAAGAATTTCGCAAGACTGGGACTGGCTGTCAGCACGGCAGCTCTGACAGGTGCTGTTTGCAGCATGACAGCATTTGCAGAAAGCGGCTCTGCCGCAGGCGGTGCTGCAGGCGGCTTTGGTACATTCGGCTATCTGATCTTTATGGTTCTGCTGTTTGCAGTGATGTATTTCATCCTGATCCGTCCGCAGAAGAAAAAGGATAAAGAAGCAAAGGCGATGCAGGATAACCTCCAGGTCGGTGACGAGATCGTCACCATCGGCGGTATCATCGGTCTGGTGGTACAGGTCAACGAGGATAATATCGTTATCGAAACCACCAGCAACCGCAATAAGCTGCGCATCAAGAACTGGGCAGTGCAGGAAAACCTGACCATGACTGAAAATGCAAAGCGGAAGCAGGAGGCACAGATCGCCGCTGCCAAGGAAAAGAAGGCGGCCAAGAAGAAAAAGAAGGATTCTGATGATTCCGATCAGGGCATGCTGAAGGACTAAGCAGAATAACGAGAATTTCTGAAAGAAAACGGACTGTATATGGGTACAGTCCGTTTTTGTGTTCTATGGGCATCTGTCACCGCATAAGCTTGAGATAACAGCGTTTGTTCTGGTGAAAAAGGAGGTGCTGTCCATGATAACCAAACGCCCTCAGGCGCGGAGAAATCTCTGGGAATCCGGAGGCTGGTATCTCCTGGCGGCACTGCCGGCGGGGATGGGGATGCTGCTGCTTTTTCTGGGCATGATCGCCGGGCTGATGCTGCTCTCCGATGCAGCGCCGTGGATGCTTTCCCTTCTGGCAGGCATTTCGCTGCTGCTGTCCGGCTATGGCATGGGGCGCTGTGCCGGCTTTCACCGCCGCCGAAAGGGTCTGCGGACAGGACTGCTGTGCGGCTTGCTGCTGTGGCTGCTGCTGACGGTGTGCAGTTTGTGCTGGCTGCACACTGCCGGGAGTCCGCTGCGGTTGGCGTGCCTTTGCGGTGGCAGCGTGTGGGGCGGCATCTCTGGTGTAAATGCTCCCCATTATAAACCGCCAAAATAACAGAACCGCACCCAATATGTAAATTTTTTTCCCATTTTGCATGGAACGCTTGAAAATCCGGCGATTTTGTGATATAATGTAGTTAAACTTTTTTGGGGGAGGGTTCCGAATGAAGCACATCAAGACCATCAATGCAGCTAACCTGAAGGCTTCTGCTGCAAAGGGCGGCTGCGGTAAGTGTCAGGCTTCCTGTCAGTCTGCTTGCAAGACTTCCTGCACAGTAGCTAACCAGAAGTGCGAGCACTAAGGGGTCATTGAACCACTTACGCAAGTCTGCAACCGATACGAAAAAGGGACAGTTTTGTCCCTTTTTTCGCATCTATACCCATATTTTATGGCGCTGCATTTCCCCACGCAGCCGGAAAGAGGAAACAGAATTATGATTCATAAGTATAAATTGGGCGATTATAACGTGGTATTGGATGTCAACAGCGGCGGTGTCCATGTGGTGGACGAGCTGACCTATGATATGCTGGACAATATCGCGCCGCCTTTCGCGCCGGAATGTCCGGAAGATGTGGTGACAAAGCTCTCTCGCTTTTATGACCCGGAGGAGATCCGCTCCTGCTACGCGGAGATTCTGGAAGCCTATGAAGCAGGCATACTCTTCTCCCCGGATGACTATGAAAAATATGCCAACTTTGCAGTGGCATCTCCCATTAAGGCAATGTGCCTGAACATTGCCCATGACTGCAACCTGCGCTGTAAGTACTGCTTTGCCTCGACCGGTGACTTTGGTGAGGGCAGAAAGCTGATGTCCTATGAGACCGGAAAAAAGGCAGTGGATTTCCTGCTGCAAAACTCCGGTGACCGTGTAAACCTGGAGATGGACTTCTTCGGCGGCGAACCGCTGATGAACTTTGAGACGGTAAAGAAGATCGTGGAATATGCCCGCTCTCAGGAACCGATCTACAAGAAAAAGTTCCGGTTCACTATCACCACAAACGGCATGCTCCTCACCGATGACAAGATCGACTTCATCAACCGGGAAATGTCCAATGTGGTTCTGTCCATTGACGGCAGAAAGGATGTCAACGACCGGATGCGTCCCCGTGTGGATGGCAAGGGTTCGTATGACAAGATCATCCCCATGTATAAAAAGCTGGTCGATCAGCGCGGCGAAAAGGAGTATTACGTTCGCGGCACTTACACCAAGTACAACCTGGACTTTGCTGATGACGTTTTTGCACTGCTGGATGCTGGCTTTGACCAGATCTCTGTTGAACCGGTTATCGCAGATCCCGAAGAACCGTATGCCATCACCGAGGCAGATCTGCCCTGTATCTTTGCAGAGTATGAGCGCCTGATGCAAAAGATCCTGGACTATGAGGCAACCGGCAAGAAGTTCAACTTCTTCCACTTCATGCTGGATCTGGATCAGGGTCCCTGTGCCATCAAGCGTCTCCGCGGCTGCGGCTGCGGCAATGAGTATGTTGCCATTACGCCGGACGGCGATATCTACCCATGTCATCAGTTTGTGGGTGAAGCAGACTATAAAATGGGTAATGTCGATGACGGCACCTTCAACCGTGAAATGAAGTCTGACTTCGCCAAGACGCATATCTACAGCAAGCCGGACTGCCGGAACTGCTGGGCAAGATTCTATTGCAGCGGCGGCTGCAACGCCAACAACTATCAGTTCGGCGGCGATGTGCACAAGGCACACAAGCTGTCCTGCGAGATCGAGAAAAAACGCCTGGAATGCGCCATTGTCCTGAAGGCAATTCGCATGGATCGGGACGCTGCAAAGCAGGAAGCAAACAACGAAACGTGAATGAAAAAAGTCCTGTCATTCCGGAGAGATCCGGAGCGGCAGGACTTTTTTATGTGTGACAAACGTCAGTTTATTTTTGTTTCAGTTCCGCAGCGCGAAGGGTATTTTTCATGAGCATGGTGATGGTCATAGGGCCTACGCCGCCGGGAACCGGGGTGATATAGCTTGCCTTCGGTTCTACCTCAGCAAATTCCACGTCACCGCAGAGCTTACCGTTTTCGTCGTGATTCATGCCTACGTCAATTACCACAGCACCCTCCTTCACCATGTCTGCGGTGATGAAATGCGCTCTTCCCACAGCGCTCACCAGAACATCCGCAGCTGCGCAGACTTCCTTGAGGTTCTTGGTGTGGGAGTGGCAGATGGTGACGGTGGCATTGCGGTGGAGCAGCAGCATTGCCATGGGCTTGCCGACGATGTTGCTTCTGCCTACGACAACGCAGTTTTTGCCGTCCAGATCGGTGCCGGTGCTGTCGATCAGTTCCATAACGCCGGCAGGTGTGCAGGGCAGGAAGCTGTAGTTGCCGATCATGATCTTGCCCACGTTAATGGGGTGGAATGCATCCACGTCCTTGTCCGGAGAGATGGTGTTGATTACCAGCTGTTCGTCGATGTGATCCGGCAGAGGCAGCTGCACCAGAATGCCGTGCACCTTGTTGTCCTTGTTCAGAACGCCGATCAGATCGAGGAGCTGTTCCTCTGTGGAATTTTCGTTGAGCCGGTACTCAAATGCGTGAAAGCCGACTTCTTCGCAGGCTTTCTGCTTGTTGCGGACATAGATCTGAGATGCCGGATCGTTGCCAACCAGAATGACAGCGAGTCCCGGCTGAATGCCGCTGCTTTCCCGCAGTGCCAGTGCCTGTTCCCGAATCTTTTGACGGATCTGGGCAGAAACTTCTTTGCCTGAAATCAATTTTGCCATAGTGATTTACTCCTTTTCCTGTTGTGGATTCTCTGAATCATTTTTCTCTTCTGCTTCCTCATCTGAGGAGGATGCTGTTTCTTCTGTATGGTCTGCGCTGTCCGGTTCGGTGTCTGAAGCCGTTTCGGTTTTTTCGCCGGCTCTTTCGGCGGCGTATTCTGCCAGGATGCGCTTGGATTCCGCAGTGTCCTTGTACATGTGATAGTCCACACCCATACGCTTGACCTTTGTGCCAAAGACAACTTGCAGAATGATAGAAACTACCACGCAGCAGATCGCCAGAAGCTGTGAGATCCGCACATTGCCGATGACCAGGCTGTCTGTGCGCAGTCCTTCTACTACAGCACGTTCTGCACCGTACCAGCAGATATAGATGAGGAAAATCTGTCCGTCATAGCGGCGGATCTTCTTGGCGAAGATCGCCAGCAGAACGAAGCCCAGCAGACACCAGACGGATTCATAGAGAAAGCAGGGATGCACTGGCTGAGATGCATCCAGTGCTGTGCCGAAGTTCGCAAAATAGGTGGTAGAGGGATACTGGTCGGTGATCCACTCCTGAATGCGGCCGCCGGACATGCCAAAGATGCTGTCGGTGTTGCAGCCGAACGCCTCCTGGTTGAAAAAGTTGCCCCAGCGTCCGATGCCTTGTCCCAGCAGAAAGCCGATGCCCACGATGTCCATCAGGGGCAGAAACTTTACCTTGCGGATCTTTGCCACCAGGAAGCCCGCCAGAAACGCGCCGATGATGCCGCCGTAAATGGCGAGTCCGCCTTCCCGGATGTTGAAGATGCTTTTCCAGTCGCCGGCATAGTTGTCCCAGTTCAGCAGAACGTAGTAGGCACGGGCACCCACAACGCCGCCGATGATGCCGCCGATGATGCAGTCCAGGACTCTGTCCGGGTGCAGGCCGTATTTTTTTACCTGGGTAAAGGCGTAGATCATAGCGAGCACCAGTCCGAAGGTGATGAGGATGCCGTACCATTGGATGTCCAGTCCGCCAATGGAAAAGGCGGTGCTGTTCACATGCAGATCGATCCCCAGCTTCGGAAAGGTGATCTCATTGTAATCCAGTGTGCCGATTGTATCAGTTGTCATATGTTTTCAGGATCTCGCGGGAGATCCCTGCCTCCTTTGGTTTATTTTGCAGGAGCAATGATGGACAGTGTCATGCGTGCGGTGTCGGTTTCTTCCCGGAGAAAACGGTTGCAGTCCTCCAGAGTCATTTCAGACAGCACCTGCATGGTGTCATACAGACCGCAGCCTGCCATGTGAGAAGACACCAGCGCATTGTTCACGGCAGAAACATTGTTCAGTTCCCGCACCAGACTGCCGTAGGTGGTTTTCTTGCACTCGTTGAACATGGCTTCATCCAGGCCGTTTTTCTGGGCATCCAGAATGGCTGCGGTGATCTTTTCCCGAACTGCTCTGGGGTCGCGGGATTCGCCGCCGAAGATCATGGTAAAGAAGCCGTCGCCGTTGAATACTTCACTGGAGAAGCTCTCGTTCACCAGTCCGCTCTGGAGCATTTCCTGGTACAGGGGAGAAGAGCTGCCGGACAGGGTGCGCATGGCGATGTGCGCCTGCATTTCTGCCCGGAGATTGTCCATGCCGCGCCGGGGCTGGCACTTGATGCCCAGATTGAACAGCGGCTGTCCCACTGCGGCAGTTTCTACGGTTTCCGGACGAACGATGTCCAGGGTCTCTTCCGGGAAAACAGTTTCTAATTTCTGATCCTCGCAGGGCTTCAGCAGGCGGTCGGCAACCTCCAGTACTTCTTCTACTGTGCATTTTCCGGAAACAGCCAGAACCATGTTGTGGAGGTTGTAGAATGTCCGGTAGCAGCGGTACAGCAGATCGTCTGTGATCTCTGCAATGCTTTCGATAGTGCCGGCAATGTCGATGCGAACCGGGTGCTTCTGATATAAGCCGCCCAGCATATTGAAGAATACCCGCCAGCCCGGATCGTCGTCGCACATCCGGATCTCCTGCCCGATGATGCCCTGTTCCTTGGCAACGCTCTCCGGCGTGAAATACGGAGACTGGACAAAGGAGAGCAGGATCTCCAGAGATGCCTTAAAGTTGTCGGAGCAGCTGAAGAAATAGCAGGTCTTGTCGAATGAGGTGAACGCGTTGGCGTTTGCGCCGGTCTTGGCGTAGAGATCAAAGACATCGCAGTCCTCGTTCTCGAACAGCTTGTGTTCCAGGAAGTGGGCGATGCCCTCCGGAACCGTGCAGTAGTCCTTGTCAGCAGCAGTCTTGAACTGGGTGTTGATGGAGCCGTACTTGGTGCCGAACATGGCCTCTGTGGTACTGAACCCTTCCATCTCGCAAACCAGGATCTCCAGACCGCTTTTATGATGGATATGGGTGTATTTGTCGCCGGTGTTGGGGGAACTGATGGTGGTCATTGTGGTCTCTGCCATGTTACTCCGCCTCCTGTTCTTTGCATTCCATAATATAGATCGTGTCCAGCTGCATGGACTTTGCCGCAGCCATAATATCTTCCCTGGTGACCTTGCGGTAGTTTTCCTCTTCTTCTGCCGGTGTCAGCTTTGTGCCGCGGCAGAACTGTCCGAAATACCAGGTGATATAGCTGCTCGCCGTATCGCCGATGCCGCAGAGGGTGTTGTGGATGGTCATCATGGTGCTTGCCATTTCTTCGTCAGAGATGTCGCCCTTGCAGATGGCGTCCAGCTGTGCGGCGATGGCATCCCGTGCAGTTTCCAGATTCTCGGTCTCAATGCCGCTGTCTACCTGCATGAAGCTCTTGGACTCGTTGTAATTCGCCGCGCAGTAATAGCAAAGGCTCATCTTTTCCCGGACATTGGCGAACAGCTTGGAGCTGGGGGTGCCGCCCAGGAGCATTGCCATCATTTTCAGGGCATAGCGGTCGGAACAGGTGGTTTTCCAGCCCATGACCATCTTGCACTGGTTCACCGGGAGCGCTTCCCGGACGATTGCCGGCTCGGTCTTGCAGGGACTGGGGCTGAGGAACTTTACGGGAGTCACCTTGCGGTCCGAAATGGCAGAAAAGGCATTTTTCAGTGTGTCAGCCAGACCGGGAACAGCTTCCGGCCCTACAAAGTAGATCTCGATCTGTGCAGTGCGGAGCAGCTCCTGGAATGCGGCATAGGCAGCTAACGGGGTCAGAGCTTCTGCAGTGCTGCGGCTGCCATAGCAGGAGAATGCTGCCGGTTCGCCGGCGAAGGCGGTCTTATAGGTCTGAGAAATGGCATACTGCCGCTTTTCGTTGATCTCTGCATCAATGCTGTCCAGCAGATTCATCTGCTGGATGCGGAACTCGGTATCATCGAAAGCGCCGTCTGTCACATTGGGCTGGAAAATGCAGCCCAGTACAATTTCCAGCAGCTCTGCGAAAACGGCTTCGCCGTCCAGGGCATAGCGGTCTGCGATGGCGGAGGCGCGCAGCGTGACGGACTGGATATCGCCCTGCTTGGCAATGGTGCAGCTCAGGTCTGCTCCGTAGAGCAGGTGCAGCTTGCGGTTCATGGCCGCATTGGACGGATAGGCTTTGTTGCTGGAAACCACAAGGCTCCCGGCAAGTGCGCAGGCAGCTGCGGTCTGTTCTGACAGCGGCTGCAAAAACTGGATGCGCAGGTGGTTGGTCTTTAACTTGGAATCCAGGATCTCAGAAAACGCAATGGAATCTGAGAGCGCGGTTCGCTGATAACTGGTTGTCATAACATCGTCCTTTCCAAAAAATCACAGCGCGCAGCTCAGCGGTAGCTGTGGCTTGGCGTGGTGCTGTGAATGATTTCCATGGATATGGAATGCTGGCGTATCCCTGCTTTGGCAGGCATACAAATTTATTATACCACATTTCTTTCTGAATTGCTACGGTTTTCACGAAATTCTCAGAAATATTTTCCGGGAAGAAATGCCGGGCAGTGCTGTACAAGGTGCATTTGCTGATTATGCAGGGAAATGTCGGAACTTTTTGCGATGGTTTACAATTTGTTGTTGAAAAGAAAAAGGATTTTTAGTATAATAAAATATGAGAATCTATCGAAAGCTTTCTGCATGATCAAAAATGCAGGAGGCTATCAGCTCCAACAGGAGGAAATCAACATGAAAACAATTACAGTACACGCCAGTCAGACATATCCCATCTGGATCGGGAGGGGACTGCTGGGACAGTGCGGCACATATCTGAAGCAGCAGACCAAAGCCCGGACAGCGGCGGTCATTACCGACGATCATGTGGATAAATATTACGGCAGTATTGTGACAAAATCACTGGAGGAAAGCGGATTCCGCACCCTGAAATTTGTCTTTCCCCACGGTGAGGCATCCAAATGCAGCAAGACGCTGAATCAGATCTATGATTTTCTCTGCGAGAACAACATTACCCGGACGGACTGTCTGGTGGCGCTGGGCGGCGGTGTTGTAGGTGATATTACCGGTTTTGCGGCGGCAACCTATCTCCGCGGTCTGGACTATCTCCAGATCCCTACCAGTCTGCTGGCACAGGTGGACTCTTCTGTAGGCGGAAAGACTGCCATCGACCTGCCCGGCGGCAAGAATCTGGTGGGCGCATTCAAACAGCCGGTGGCGGTGCTGTGTGATCTGGATACGCTCCACACCCTGCCGAAGCTGTTTCTGGCAGACGGCATGGGAGAGGTCATCAAGTACGGCATGATCCGGGACGAAAAGCTGTTTGCGCTGCTGGAGCAGCATATGCTGGAAAACGTCAGTCAGGTCATGGACGAGATCGTTCCCACCTGTATCGGCATCAAGCGCGACGTGGTGGAGCATGACGAGTTCGATACCGGTGAGCGTATGATCTTGAATTTCGGGCATACCCTGGGGCATGCTGTGGAAAGCTATTACCACTATGAGACATACACCCACGGCAGCGCAGTGGCAGCCGGCATGTGTATGATGACCGAAAAGACCTGCACACCGGAGCTGTATGTGCGGCTGTGCGACTGCGTGAAGGCATATGAACTGCCTACAGGCGTTTCCGCGCCGCTGGCAGAACTGGTCCCGCTCTGCGGCAATGACAAGAAGCGTGCCAGCGCAGCACTGCGGTTTATCGTCTGCGAGACCATTGGCAAAGCAGAGATCCGCAGCATGCCTTTTGACGAGTTTGCCGCTTGGATGGGAGGAGACGCATGAACATACTGATCTCACCGGAAAAGCTTCACGGCACCGTGCGCATTCCGGCATCCAAAAGCATGGCGCACCGTCTCCTGATCTGCGCCGCCCTGGCGGAGGGAACTTCTGTGGTTTCCGGCGTGGATATGTCGCGGGATATCACCGCCACCATGGACGTGCTTTCCGCATTCGGGGCATCCTTCCGGCAGGAGGACAGCACCATCACCGTCACCGGCATCGGCAAAAACAGACCCCAGGCGGCTGTGGCAGACTGCTGCGAAAGCGGTTCAACGCTGCGGTTTCTCATTCCGGTGGCTGCGGCACTGGGTGTTCACACGACCTTTTTCGGACAGGGCAGACTGCCCCAGCGTCCTATTACCGCTTATCTCCGGGAACTGACCCAAAAAGGCATTGCATTCGACTATCACGACACCATGCCGTTTTCCATTGACGGCGCACTGGGCTCCGGCATCTATGAACTGGAGGGCGATGTGTCCTCCCAGTATGTGACCGGTCTGCTGTTTGCGCTGCCGCTGCTGGAGGGGGATTCGGAGATCCGGATGCTGTCCCGGCTGGAATCCAAGCCTTATGTAGACCTCACCATTGCCTGCCTGCGGCATTTCGGCGTGACAGTTCGGGAGACAGAACAGGGCTATGCCATCCCCGGCGGTCAGCAGTACCGCGCCTGCGACATGGAGGTGGAGGGCGATTATTCCCAGGCAGCGTTCTTCTATGTGGCGAATGCCCTGGGCAGCGACATCACTCTCACCAACCTGAATCCGGAAAGTGTGCAGGGCGATAAAAAAATTGTGGAAATCACACAGCAGATGTGTTATAATAGAGAAAAGGGTCTGCCTGCCTGCTTTGATGTGGATGCGGCAGATATCCCCGATCTTGTGCCGATCCTGGCGGTGCTTGCCACATTCGGCACAGCGCCGTCCCGGATCACCGGGGCGCATCGTCTCGCCATCAAGGAGAGCGACCGTCTGGCATCCACTGCCGCTCTGCTGAACCGTCTGGGCGGCAAAGTAGCTGCTGCCGCAGATGGTCTGGAAATCGAGCCGGTTCAGCAGCTCCACGGCGGCACAGTGGACAGCTGCGGCGATCACCGTATCGCCATGTGTGCAGCTGTGGCAGCTACGCGCTGTGCGGGAGATGTTACCATTTTGCACGGAGAGTGCGTGGAAAAATCGTATCCTCGGTTCTATGAGGATTATCGTCAATTAGGAGGAATTGCCAATGTCATCGTTCTGGAGTCGTAATATTTCGCTCTCTGTTTTTGGAGAGTCCCACGGGCCGGCAATCGGCGTTGTGATCGACAATCTGCCGCCGGGAGAGTACATTGACCTGGAAAAGCTGCGGCAGTTTATGGCGCGCCGTGCACCGAAAAAGGACGGCACAACAACGCCCCGCGGCGAAAAGGATCTGCCGCAGATCATGTCCGGACTGCTGAATGACCGCACCACGGGTGTGCCGCTCTGCGCGTTTATCCAGAACACGGATACCCGCTCGAAGGATTACAGCAATCTGGCGCGTCTGCCGCGTCCGGGTCACGCAGATTATACCGGCGCAATGCGCTATCGCGGATTCAATGATGTCCGCGGCGGCGGTCATTTTTCCGGCAGACTCACCGCACCGCTGTGCTTCGCCGGCGCAGTGTGCGGTCAGATTTTGGAGCGCCGGGGCATCTATACCGGAGCGCACATTGCCTGTGTGCATGGCATCCACGATGATGCATTCAGCCGAACCAAGGTGACAAAGGAAGATATCCTTGCCGTTCGGGAAAAGGACTTTCCGGTGCGGAATGATGCACAGGGAGAGAAAATGCGCGAGGATATCCGCAATGCCGGAAAGGGCGGCGAGTCTCTGGGCGGCATCATTGAATGCGTGACCATCAACATGCCGGCAGGCGTGGGCTCTCCCATTTTTGAGGGACTGGAGAATACCATTGCACAGCTGATCTTTGGCATTCCGGCAGTCAAGGGACTGGAGTTCGGCGCAGGCTTCCAGGTGGCAGAGATGGTCGGCAGCCAGAACAACGACCCGTTCTATATCGACGACAATGGCCACGTTAAGACCAAGACCAATAACCACGGCGGCATTCTGGGCGGCATTTCTTCGGGCATGCCCATCACGCTGAATGTTGCCATTAAGCCCACTGCTTCTATTGCGAAGCCTCAGGAGACTGTGGACTTCCGCGCCAAGAAAAATGAGATGCTGGAAATTCACGGCAGACATGATCCGTGTATTGTGCCGCGCGCTGTGCCGTGTGTTGAGGCGGCGGTAAATATTGCACTGCTGTCCCATATGATGGATTATCCGAATTTTTAAGTGCTTGTGTGATGACAGGCTGATTTTTCTATGATTTGAGGTGACTAGTTGTGCAGGAAGAAAACATGCTGAAGATGTCAAAGATGGCGACACCGCCCATTATGGATCCGCATACGGCAAATATTTTGATTTGTTATTTGCTGTATAAGATCGACAAGCCGGTGCGCGTGAATCATCTGTATGATATCGCTGTGGGAAGCGACATCATCAATTATTTTGCCTATCAGGATTCCATCAGCTATCTGATGGAACATGATTCGGTAAAACTGCGCCGAAGGGACGGCGAGACGGAGTACTATGTGCTGACGGAAAACGGCATTCGCACAGCAAAGGAATTGCGCAACTATGTGGGAAAAGCATATCGGGACAAGCTGGTTTCCGCGGCGTTTCACTATTTCGCCCGTATCAAGCGGGAAAGCGAAGTGAAGATCAACTACATTCCGCTGAAAAAGGGATATTACGTCCACGTCCGGTGTCTGGACGTGGGGGATGATCTGCTGGATATGAAGCTGTACGCACCGGATTATACCCAGGCGAAGTATCTGGGTGAGCAGATCATGCTGAATCCGGCAGGGTTCTACGGAAAGATCCTGGATGCGGCGTTTTCCAACCGGGAAGAGCCTCTTGTTTTGGAAGATGACTGACCGTTTTTTTGTCAATAGAAAAAGCGCGGCGCATTGAGAAAGTGCGCCGCGCTTTTTGCTGTGGAACTATACAAAAACAGCCTGTCTCCAGGAAAGCCCCGGAGACAGGCTGTTCTATTTCAATGAGAGAGTTTTTTCAAAAACAAATCAATCGAAAGCTTCGATTAATATGCAACACCCTGCCACTTCATAGCGTCAGCAACCTTCAGGAAGCCTGCGATGTTTGCGCCGACAACCAGATTGCCTTCTACGTCGTACTCCTTGGAACGATCGTATGCGTTGTGGAAGATGTTGATCATGATCTGCTTCAGCTTTGCATCAACTTCTTCAAATGTCCAGGACAGACGCTCGCTGTTCTGAGACATTTCCAGACCAGAGGTAGCTACGCCGCCTGCGTTTGCTGCCTTTGCCGGTCCAAACAGGATGCCAGCAGCCAGGAACTTGTCGATTGCTTCCGGAGTAGAAGGCATGTTTGCACCTTCTGCAACGACCTGAACGCCGTTCTTCAGCAGGATCTCAGCAGACTCGCCGTCGATCTCGTTCTGGGTTGCGCACGGCAGAGCAACGTCGCACTTGATGGTCCAGATGCCCTTGCAGCCTTCTGTATAGGTAGCGCCCTCTACACGGTTTACATATTCCTTGATACGTCCGCGTTCTACTTCCTTGATCTGCTTTACAACATCCAGCTTGATGCCGTTCGGATCGTGGATGTAGCCGTTGGAGTCAGACAGTGCAACAACCTTTGCGCCCATTTCCTGTGCCTTTTCAGTTGCATAGATTGCAACGTTGCCGGAACCGGAAATAACAACAGTCTTGCCCTTGATGCTGTCGCTCTTCATGCAGCTCATCATTTCTTCTGTGAAGTACAGCAGACCATAACCGGTAGCTTCTGTTCTTGCCAGAGAGCCGCCGTAGGACAGACCCTTACCAGTCAGAACGCCGGTGAATTCGTTGCGCAGTCTCTTGTACTGACCGAACATATAACCGATCTCACGAGCGCCGGTGCCGATGTCGCCAGCCGGAACGTCAGTGTCAGCACCGATGTGCTTGGACAGCTCAGTCATGAAGCTCTGGCAGAAACGCATGATCTCGTTGTCAGACTTGCCCTTCGGGTCGAAGTCAGAACCGCCCTTGCCGCCGCCCATCGGCAGTGTGGTCAGGCTGTTCTTGAAGATCTGCTCAAAGCCCAGGAACTTGATAACAGATGCGCATACAGACGGGTGCAGACGCAGACCGCCCTTGTACGGGCCGATTGCAGAGTTGAACTGGCAGCGGAAGCCGCGGTTTACCTGAACCTTGCCGTTGTCGTCTACCCAGGAAACACGGAACTGGATCATACGCTCCGGCTCTACGATACGGTCGATGACGCCGTTTGTCTCATAAGACGGATCCTTTGCTACGACCGGCTCCAGAGACATCAGAACCTCGCCGACTGCCTGCAGGAATTCCGGCTCATTGCCGTTGCGCTTTACAACGCTGTCGTATACGCCCTGAAGATAAGCGTTCTTAAATGTAAATGCCATGGGAATCTTCCTCCTGTTGGATAAAAATGTTGGATAAAAATGTAGCAAACATTCTGTCACGAACACAGCTGCTGCGATGCTTTTACTGTATTCACACGCTGTCCAAACTCAAAATGTATGTGCATTTGATTAAAACACCTGTACACGCACTCCGAACAGTATTTATTATACACCATTCCGCTATGATTTTCAATGCAAAAATAATGAGTTTCTGCATTTTCTTCATATCGAAATCCAATAAACCGAAAAAGGCAAAAAATATATGCTGCAAAATTACAATTATAAAATTCAGATCGGCGAAAAAAACAGATTGAAAGGTTGCGGCATCAGCGGGAAAAAGAAAAAGCCCTGTTCTCCCAGGAGAACAGAGCCAGAAAAACAAGATCCGTGCGGCAAAAAAATCCGGTTGTAGAACAAAAAAATAAAAAAATTTCAAAAAGAACGGATTCTCCGCGCACAGCACAGAAGCGCAGACCGTCCTTTTCGCGCCGTTCTCACAGAAGAGACGGATAGATGCACTTCAAAATTCATTATAGCGAAAAAGGACAGGAATGTCAAGCAAAAATCTATTTTTCCCGAAAATCTGAAAAAAATAAGAGAAAAATTTGTCAGATCAGCATGAATTTCAGCAGATCCTCCGGTTTTTCTGCCAGTTCGTCTGCCCCTGCCTGGATCAGTTCCTCTTTGCCCCGAAAGCCCCAGATGCAGCCGATGGAAGCGATCCCGGCATTTTTGGCGGTTTGGATATCCACGTTGGAGTCGCCGATCATGACTGCCTGGTCTGCCTGTATGCCGGCATTTTTCAGGATCTGCGTGATGATCTCCGGAGACGGCTTTTTCGGACGGGAATCGCTGCTGCCCAGGATCTGGTCGAAGCAGGATGTGCCAAAATAATGTTTGACAATGGTTTCCACAAAGGGCTGTGTCTTGTTGGATGCCACTGCCAGGTGCACGCCGGCAGCTTTCAGCTGTTCCAGCACCTTCGGGATGTCCGCATAGGGAACGGTCTCGTCCAGGCAGTGCTGACTGTAGTATGCGTTGAAGTCCGCGAAGAATTGCTCCACCTCTGCCGCCGGAGTATTCGCCGGGAGGCAGCGCTCGCAGAGCTTGTGGACGCCGTTTCCGACGAAATGATAGTATGCATCTATGGGGTGTACCGGCATACCCCGTGATTCTAAAAGATGGTTGGCAGAGCTGCCGAGATCGGCAATGGAGTTGACCAAAGTGCCGTCTAAGTCAAAGATCGCGATCTGATACATATGGGAACACTCCTTTTTGAATTGAAAGCTTGTTTTCCGCCCTTATCCGTGCAGCGTATGCATGCCGGATACAAGAGGGATTTCAAAAAATGACCGGTATCATACCGTTAGATATTATAGTACAGTTTTCGGCATTTGTCAAACCGACTCGAATTATACCTTGACAAATGCGCAAAAATCTGGTAGTCTAAATACAGAAACGTGATCTGAAAGCTGTGAAAGGAGCTTATCTATGAAGCATATGCAGAGAGCTGCGGCAGTGCTGACTGCAGCAGCCATGACCGCTATGGCAATCCCGGGGGCTGCCGTGTTTGCAGATGATGCGGTGATTGTCATTCCGAAAAGTGAGCACATTTCTTTTGACCGGGACGTTACCGGCATGCTGAATATGACGATCCAGGGCGGGCGGACAGTCCGGGTGAGGATCGAGAATCAGACCAAATCGGAGGGAACGATCCTCTACTACGATACCACGCTGGAGGCAGACGGGACATATGCATTTCCGCTGAGCAGCTGTGAGTATAATATGGAAACCGGTGCCTATGACTCTTCCTTTACGGTAACCGTATGGGATAAGACAGACCGCGGCGTGCGTTATGTGCAGGAAGGACTGCTCGTGGTGGATCCGGGCTTTACACAGGCGGTATCCGAAAGCCGTTATGACTGGAACATTGTCTCTGCCGAGGGCGAGACACAAAAGGTAACGCCGACGGTGACAGAGGCTTCGCTGCAGGAAAACATATGGCAGGGGAGTACCGCGCTGCAGATGCAGTACATGAACTATACGCCAGGTGATGTCAACGGCGACGGCAGTGTCAATGCGGCGGATGTTTCCGGCGTTCTGACCTATGCAGCCCGGGAATCTCTGGGCATGGAGGTGTCCCTGACAGCAGAAGGTGCGGCGCTGTCGGAGGCGGCGGCATTTCAGGCAGCTGATCTGAATGAGGACAGCGTGATCAACAGCCAGGATGCGGCGTTCATTCTGACCTATTCTGCAAAAGACGGCGCAGGACTGGATCCGGACTGGGATGCCATTGTCTCCTGATGCCTGACAGGATGTATCGTATTGTCAGGAGAGCCTGATCTTGTTTTCAAGGAAGAAAGGAAATGCTATGAAAAATACAAAGATTCGTACAGCTGCAATTGTGGGCGCTATTGTCCTGCTGGTTCTGATCGTGGGTGTCGGTGCAGTGACCGTTGTCCCGGCAGGTCACACCGGGGTGATCGTGACCATGGGAAAGGTCTCTGACCGGGTATTGGATGAGGGCATGCATCTCAAGGTGCCTTTTGCGCAGCAGGTCATTATGATGAATAACAAGATCCAGAAAACGGAGATCGACTCCAACGGTGTCTCCAAGGATCTGCAGACTGTTTCCAGCGGCGTTGCCATCAACTATCACATCAACAAGGACGACTCCGCGAAGATCTATCAGAATATTGGTGAGGGCTATGCAGATACAGTTCTGCAGCCGGCGATCCAGGAATCCATGAAGGCGATCACTGCCCAGTATACCGCAGAGGAGCTGATCACCAAGCGCTCTGCCGTGGGAGAAGAGATCGGCGCAACGCTGGCGGAAAAGGTGCAGGAGTACGGCATTCTGATCGATAAGTTCAACATCATCAACTTTGACTTCTCGGATGAGTTCAACGCGGCCATTGAGCAGAAGCAGGTGGCAGAGCAGAACAAGCTCCGGGCAGAGACCGAAAAGGAACAAAAGGTCATCGAAGCCCAGGCGGATGCAGAACAGAAGGTCATCGCCGCCAAAGCAGAAGCAGATGCCATCCGGCAAAAGGCGGAGGCAGAAGCCGAGGCAAACGAGAAGATCAACGCTTCTCTGAACGAAAATGTGCTGAAATATCAGCAGATCGAAAAGTGGAACGGAGAATACCCCAATGTGGTGTCCTCGGATTCGTCCATTCTGGTGGGCGTGCCGTCTGACAGCGCGGCGGCTTCTGCAAACGAAGCAAACTAAGCGCCCATCGGCGCGGCTTCACGCAGAGAACAACCGTACAAAGAGAGCCGGTATCGGCTCTGATGCATTGGCATGCGGCAGGCTTTTCCGTCCTGCCGCATTGCCGTTTTCAAAGCAGGGAGGTGTTGTCGGTGCGCGGTTTTCACATCACAGGAAAAAAGGGCGCACAGGGCGAGAAGCAGGTCGCGCGGCATCTGCGCTGGCTCAATGGGCAGAAGTATATTGTCCTGTCTGATCTGATGCTGCCGCGGCGGAACGGTCTGACGCAGATCGATCATGTGGTGGTGTCGGTCTACGGCATTTTCGTGATCGAGACCAAGAACTATCACGGCACGATCTGCGGTACGGACCGCAAGGAGTTCTGGACGCAGCTCCTGCATGGAAGACAGTACAGCCTGCGCAATCCCTTTCGGCAGAATTATGCGCATATACAAGCCCTGATGCAGCTTTTGGAATTGGATGAGGATCCCTTTTTTTCTGTTGTCGCTTTTGCAGATGATGCGGTGCTGGAGATCGAGCAGGAAGCGGATGCCGAGGAGCAGCTGGTGCACTTTCGGCAGCTTCGCCGGCGCATTCGGCGGCAGAGGGTGCCGCTGCTTTCCTGGGAGGATGCACAGTATTATGCCGGAGCGATCCTGTGCGCCAATCTGGATACGGCACAGGCGCGGGAAGCACATCTGGCACAGATCGATGACGAGATCGCCTATCGCAGCTTTGCCCTGCGGCATGGTCTGTGTCCGCGCTGCGGCGGAAGGCTGGTGCTGCGCCACGGGCGATCCGGTGACTTTTATGGCTGCAGCGCGTATCCGAAGTGCCGCTATACGCTGGAAAATGAAGCGTAGACAGCAATGTGCAAGCCCTGTACAGCATTTAAAAAAACGGCAGTTCTTTCCATTTGTTTTGGTGCAGAGGAAAATTGTTGAAATATTCCAAAAATATGTGAAAAAACTCTTGCATTTTCAAATCGAATGTGTTATACTACAAAAGTGTATTATACTAGCTTTTCAGGACAGCTGCTTCTGAAAGACAGAGGAGAGATATCATGGCTGAAAAAAGACGGCTCCAGATCGGTCTGATGATACACCATCTGGAAAATGAGTATGCCAGTGAAATATTAAAAGGGGCGATCGCGGCAGCAGAGGAATTGGACATCAATCTGATCCTGCTCCCCGGCCGCGGCATCAACGCCATAGAGGACGATGAGAAATATTCCATCTACGATTATCAGTATAATGTGATCTATCACTATGTTTCCACTGCGAACCTGGACGGACTGCTGGTCTCTGTGGGAACGGTGGGGTCTTATATCAGCCGGGATGAGATGCTGCAGTTTTTGCATTCCTATGACCCGCTGCCGCTGCTGACGATGGAGGTGGCTTTTCCGGAATATCCGTGTATCCGCTTTAACACAGACGGCATGAAGCTGGCGGTGGAGCATCTGATCCACCATCACGGCTGCAGGAACATCGGCTATGTTTCCGGCCCTATGGGGAATCAGGACGCTATGGATCGCCTGTACTGCTATCGGGAGGTCCTGGAGGAAAACCACATCCCCTATGACCGCACAAAGGTGGTCTACGGCAATTTTTCTGAAGCATCGGAAGAAGTGGTACGGGAATTGCTGGAGATGCATCCGGATCTGGAGGCGGTCTGTTTCGCCAATGATAAAATGTGCATCGGCGGCTATCATGTGTTTCAGCAGCGCGGCATGCGCGTGGGCAGGGATATTCTGGTCACCGGTTTCGATGATTCTGAGGTGGCGACCAGTCTGAAGCCTATGCTTACGACGGTGCGCACCAATATCAGCAGCATGGGGTATCAGGCAGTGCAGGAAATGGTACGGATGATCCGGACCGGACATGCGGAAAGCAAAATACTGGATGCGTGCCTGATCGTCCGGGAATCCTGTGATGTGACGGCAGAGCAGATGCAGAGCATTGGGGACGATGGTACGGCAGATGACGTCGTCGGCAAGATCTTCAACAAGTATATCGGCGATCTGGAAAGCGCAGAAAAAACAGAATTTGTTCAGGATATCTGGGCGCTTATGACAAAGGAATTTCAGACATTGTACAGCGGAGAACAGTTGGAGGCAGCGCCGTATGCTGAAGCGCTTGCACAGCTGTTTCGCCGCACAGATGTGATTCCGGTGCATGTGCCGCTGCTGAAAAAGATCATAACCTATGCCAAGGTGATCGCGGTGCAGATCAGCCGCGGAAATCAGGCAAATATTCTGGCGGCAGAACAGATCCACGAGGCCTTTCTGGATCACCTTCTGGACTACAGCATGCAGCAGCAATATCTGCTCCGCACCAATCTGACCTACAGCAATTTCCTCATCAGCAACATCAACAAGGATATGATGATCAACAGCAATGATGAGGAGAAGAGCTTTTTCTCCATTGTGAAGAACCTGTATCGGGTCAATTTCAAGAGCAGTTATATCTATGTATTCCAGCAGCCTGTGGTACACTATCAGTATGACGAGTGGATCATGCCGAAAAATCTGTATCTGAAATCCTATCATGTGGGAAGGGGACTGCATCGTGTGGAACCGCCGGAGCAGCAGGTCTCGGTTTATCACTGCATTTCCAACCGCTATATGCCCCGGGACAGACGGTATACGGTTGTGATGGTGCCGCTGTTCTCCAATGAGGAGCAGTATGGTCTGTTTATCTGTGAGCTGGACTACAATCACTTCTCCCAGATCTATTCCGTTGCACCGCAGATCTGCTCTGCCATCAAAATGACCCGTCTGGTCAAGGAACTGGAGGGCAGTCTGGAGGCGGCGCGGTTCGACAACCGCCGGCTGAAGCTGATCTCTGACTCTGACGAGCTGACCGGTGTATACAATCGCCGCGGCTTCTACCGGGTGTCGAATATGATGCTGGAAAGTCCGGAGTATGTGGGAAAGTCCTGTGTGCTGATCCTGGCTGACCTGGATAATCTGAAAATTATCAATGATACCTTCGGACATGACGGCGGCGACCACGCCCTGAAAATGTGCGTGCAGTATCTCTCTTCTGCAGTGCCGCTGCTGGATGCCATCGGCAGAGTCGGCGGCGATGAATTTGCCGGGTTTGCAGTTGTAGACAATGCGGAAACTGCCGGAAAGACGATCTATGACAGCATCAAAAGGGCGGCAGAGCAGTACAACGCTACCAGCGATATCCCGTATAATATTACCCTGAGCGTAGGCGTGTGCACGCTGCAGTGCCGGGACGGTGAGCAGATCCAGAATTATGTGAAATTTGCGGATCAGGCGCTGTATCAGGATAAGAAAAACAAAAACCGTGTTGTCATCAAGCCGAAAA
Source organism: uncultured Ruminococcus sp. (assembly GCA_934463425.1). GTDB lineage: Bacteria > Bacillota > Clostridia > Oscillospirales > Ruminococcaceae > Ruminococcus_C. The sequence continues at coordinate 52,141 of CAKSJP010000009.1, read as the reverse complement.
AAGCGTAACATGAATATAAAGCACAAAAGCCATACCGCAGGATCTTTCCTGTGATATGGCTTTTTCGGTGTCAGATGCAGTAATCGTCGCCGCTGCCCGGACCGCTGTTCAGGATGTCCTGAAGGGTGATGTGATCCAGATACTGATTGATGACCTTATACAGCCCTTCCCATACGGAGATCGTGAGGCACTGCTCTGCACGGGGACAGTCTACCGCGCCGGACTGGAGACATGCCACCGGTGCCAGATTGCCCTCTGTGATGCGCAGGATCTCTCCCACGGTGTATTCCTCCGGCTCTTTAGAGAGCCGATAGCCCCCCTGATAGCCCCGGTTGGTGCGGAGCAGGTTGGATTTGTTCAGCAGCGGAACGATTTGTTCCAGATATTTTTTAGAGACATCCTGCCGTTTGGCGATATCCTTCAGTGAAACATAGCCGTCCCCCTGATTTTGTGCCAGATCCAGCAGCATGCGCAGGGCATAGCGCCCTTTGGTTGAGATTTTCATTTTGGTTCCTTTCTGTAGTACGCTGCACTGTTTTTCTTTTGTGTATATAATACTATTATACCATAGGTTTTATAGGTTTTCAAGTGTAAATTACGGCTGCTTCCAAAAAAACTGCACAAAAATCAAAACCGTTTTTTGACAGACTCAGTCCTTTGCTGCGCCGGAGATCCTGCCGCCGCCCACAACGGTATCTCCGTCATAGAGGACAACTGCCTGGCCGCAGGTGACGGCGCGCTGGGGCTCGTCAAATTCCACATGAAGCGTGCCGTCCGGTGTCATCCATGCGGTGGCAGGCTGCGCCGGATGACGATAGCGGATCTTTGCCTGAATGCGTATGGGCGTTTCGATGCTGTCGCAGGAGATGAGATTGACATCCGATGCAGTGAGCTTTCGGGAAAACAGGTTCTCGCTGTAGCCCAGGGTGACGGTGTTGTCCGCCGGACAGATGCCGCAGACGTACAGCGGATGGGGTGCAGAGATGCCCAGTCCTTTTCGCTGTCCGATGGTATAGTGGATCACGCCGCGGTGTGTGCCGATCCGGTTGCCTGCCGGGTCGAGGAATGCACCGGTTTCCGGCGATTTTCCCGTGTATCGTTCAATGAATCCGGCATAGTCGCCGTCGGGGACAAAGCAGATGTCCTGGCTGTCCGGCTTGTCTGCATTGAGAAAGCCGTATTCCTCGGCGATCTCCCGCACCTGGTGCTTGGAAAGCTCGCCCACGGGGAACTGGGTGTGCGCCAGCTGCTCCTGGGTCAGGTTGTACAGCACATAGCTCTGATCCTTGCTGCCGTCCAGACCCTTTTTCAGCAGATAGCGCCCGGAGACTTCATCGTATGCAACTCTGGCATAGTGGCCGGTGACAATGGTGTCCATCTGCATTTCCTGCATTCTCTGGTACAGCTTCTCGAATTTCAGGTAGCGGTTGCAGTCGATGCAGGGGTTTGGCGTACAGCCGTTTTCATAGGCATGGACAAACCGGTCCATGACCTCTTTTTCAAAGTTCGCCGTAAAGTTGAAAACATAATAGGGCATGTGCAGCCGGTATGCCACGCTCCGTGCGTCCTCCACATCATCCAGAGAGCAGCAGGTTTTTTCCCGCTTGACCCCTGCCTGTTCGTTCTCAAACAGCTTCATGGTCGCGCCGACGCATTCATAGCCTTTCTGCTGCATCAGAAGCGCAGCCACGGAGCTGTCTACACCGCCGCTCATGGCGATCAGGGCTTTTTTCATACAATCACCTTTTTCCTAGAATCTGATATATTATATTCAGTATAAACGAGAACGGGGGAAAAGTCAAGGAAATGTGGAAAATCATCTGACAGGAGCGTTTGACTTTTCCCGGAAAAGTGTTATACTGGAAAATATGCAGAACGTAACAGAAAAGGAGAATGTATCAATGAAACGTTTTTTGCAATGGTGGAAAGGACAGCCGGTGCTGGGGATCTCGCTTTTGGCGGCGCTGGTGTCCATGTGCTTTGTGCCGCCGGATGCCGGCTATTTGTCCTACTGCAACCGGGCTGTGCTGATCCAGCTGTTTTGTCTGATGCTCACGGTGGCAGGACTGCGCAGCATCGGCGTGTTTGAACAGGTGACGCAAAACTTGTTGAAACGTGCCGGGACGGTGCGGCGTGTGGGAATGTTCCTCGTTCAGCTTTGTTTTTTCAGCGCAATGCTGGTGACCAATGATGTGGCGCTGCTCACTTTTGTGCCGCTGACACTGCTGCTGTTCCGGGAAATCGGGGATGAGAAAAGCCGCATCTGGGTCATTGTTCTGGAGACAGCCGCCGCCAATCTGGGCAGCATGATGACACCGGTAGGCAATCCTCAGAACCTGTACCTCTATGCGGCGTATCAGCTGCATACCGCAGACTTCTTTCGTACCATGCTCCCCGCCGGCGTGCTGAGCTGGCTGATCCTTCTGGGACTGTCGTTCCTGCTGCCGAAAACGCCCTGCGCCGGAAAACCTGTGGAAACGGCTTCGTCTGCCATACCGAAAAAGCCGGCGGCGGTATATCTGCTGCTGTTTCTGGCGTGTCTGTTGACTGTGTTCCGGGTGCTTCCGGACTGGCTCTGCCTTCTGCTGACTGCTGTACTGGTATTTCTCTGTGACAAAAAGCTCTTTGCCCAGGCAGATTACTGTCTCCTGGGGACATTTGTCTGCTTTTTCGTGTTCGTGGGCAATATTGCACGGGTCGATGTGGTTCGGGATTTCTTTGCCGGCGTGATGCAGGGCAGGGAACTGTGGGTCTCGGCAGCGCTTTCGCAGTGTATCAGCAATGTGCCGGCGGCGGTGATGCTGTCCGGCTTTACAGAAAATGCAAAGGCACTGCTGCTGGGCGTGAATCTGGGCGGCCTTGGAACGCCTATCGCATCTCTGGCGAGTCTGATCTCCTATCAGTTTTACAGTAGGGCAGTGCATTCCCGTCCGGGAAAATATCTGGGCATTTTTTCTGCTGTGAATTTCGGGATGCTGGCGATTTTGCTGGCAGTGGGTTGGCTACAGCTGCGATCCTTCTAAGCGGATCCCCTCGTATGCCAGACAATGCGCCTCCGGCTGATGCCCCAATTCTGTGGTCACGGCAATGGGCAGCGCAGGATCGTCTATGATGTCCTGCACCAACCGGTACAGCGTCGGGAGCTGCTGCTTTTCCGCCAGTTCCGAAAAGTTCCCCAGCAACACGCCGCTGCATCGGGAGAACATTTCCATTTGCCGGTATTGGTGCAGCATCGTCTCCATTCGAGCAAAACTGCCGGAATAACTCTCCAGAAACAGTACCCGTCCCGTGGGATCTGGCTGCCACGGTGTGCCGGTGAGCTTCAGCGTGCAGCGGATATTGCCGCCGCAGACCCTTCCGGAGAGCGAGCTGCCCTGCAAAAAGGCATAGTGAAATCGAAACAGGGCATCGTCCTGCTGCTGTATCCAGCGCGCAAACCGTTCTTTGGCGGCGGAACAGCTTGCCAGAAAGCGCGCCTGCAAATAAAACACCGGAACGTCTCCGAAATCCTGCAGCGGATTGAGCAGAACCGAGACGTCGCTGTACCCAAAAAAGGGCTTTGAGCATCTGGCGATCTCTTTAAAATCGAGATGGGGCAGAATGGCATTTGCTGCGTCACCGCCGGTCAGATCGAATAAAGCATCCACTTCCGGGTCTGCAAACGCAGCTTGTATGTCCGCGGCGCGCCGTTCTGCCGGCTGCGGCCTGCCGGCAGCAGTCTGGTATAGGGATGGAAAAATCACGGTGTGCAGTCCCAGTGATTCCAGAACAGCACAAAGACGCGAAACCGTATCACTGTCCCCGGGCAGCCCGTCGGAACTGCCCACCAGTGCAATGGTACTGCGGGGAGAAAGCTGTAACATGAAAAGACCTCCGTTCCTATTTATAATTAGTATAACACATCAGATAGTCACCGTCAAAGCTGAAATTGGACCTACAATTTTACAAAAGAAACAGAAAATGTGCTTTTGCTTTTCTTTGTTTTAAAACGAAGGCAATAAATCGGACCGCATCATCAAAAAGTAAGGTTTTGCAAAAAAAAATCTCTGGAAATTGCAAGAAACCTATTGACATCATAGTTGAGATGTGATATTATTAAGACAGAGCAAAACACAGTCCTCAGACGACAGAAAAGGCGATGTGAAAGCACCGCGGATTTTGCCTGCCCGACCGATTGTGCTTTGGAAAAATCCAAATCAAATTTCGCCGGTTTATCCGGCAAAGGGGAGATCTTAAAATGGCAGAGACAATGGCAAAGGCATGGGAAGGCTTCGTTGGCGGCGCATGGGAAAAGACCATCGACGTCCGTGACTTTATCCAGAAGAACTATACTCCGTATGAGGGTGACGAAAGCTTTCTGGCCGGCCCGACTGATTCCACCAAGAAGCTGTGGAGCGAAGTAATGGATCTGTTCCAGAAGGAACGCGAAAACGGCGGCGTTCTGGACATGGATACCAAGCTGGTTTCTACAGTAGATTCTCATGATGCAGGTTACATCGATAAGGATCTGGAGACCATCGTTGGTCTGCAGACTGACAAGCCGCTGAAGCGCTCTCTGCAGCCGTTCGGCGGTATTCGTATGGCTGAAGAGGCATGCAAGGCTTATGGCTATGAAGTGGATCCGGAGATCAGCTATATCTTCACACACTACAGAAAGACACATAACGAGGGCGTATTCGATGTTTACACACCGGAAATGCGTGCAGCTCGTCACAATGCCATCATCACCGGTCTGCCGGATGCTTATGGCCGCGGCCGTATCATCGGTGACTACCGCCGTGTTGCTCTGTACGGTGTAGATCGTCTGATCGAGGACAAGAACTATCAGAAGGCTGTTACCTCCGGCACCATGACCGAAGAGAAGATCCGTCTGCGTGAGGAACTGGCAGATCAGATCAAGGCTCTGAAGGCACTGAAGAACATGGCAAAGAAGTATGGCTATGATATCTCTGCTCCGGCTACCACCGCGAAGGAAGCGATCCAGTGGACCTACTTCGCATATCTGGGCTCTGTTAAGGATCAGAACGGTGCAGCAATGAGCCTGGGCCGTACCTCCACATTCCTGGACATTTACATTCAGCGTGACCTGGACAACGGTACTCTGACCGAGGAACAGGCACAGGAATATATCGACCACTTCATCATGAAGCTGCGTATGGTCAAGTTCGCAAGAACTCCGGAATACAACGCACTGTTCTCCGGCGACCCGCAGTGGGTTACTGAGTCTATCGGCGGTATGGGCATCGACGGCAGAACACTGGTTACCAAGAACAGCTTCCGTTATCTGCACACCCTGGAAAACCTGGGCACTGCTCCGGAGCCGAACCTGACTGTTCTGTGGTCCAAGAGACTGCCGAAGGCATTCAAGCACTACTGTGCAAAGCTGTCCATCAACACCTCTTCCTTCCAGTATGAGAACGATGATCTGATGCGCGTGACACACGGTGATGACTATGCCATCGCCTGCTGCGTATCCTCCATGCGTGTTGGTAAGGAAATGCAGTTCTTCGGCGCTCGTGCAAACCTGGCAAAGTGCCTGCTGTACGCGATCAACGGCGGTGTGGATGAAAGACTGGACGCAAAGACCGGCAAGCACAATCAGGTTGGTCCGAAGTATCGTCCGGTAGAAGGCGATTATCTGGATTATGATGACGTTATGGCAAAGTACACAGACATGATGGCATGGCTGGCTAAGCTGTACGTAGATACCCTGAACTGCATCCACTACATGCACGACAAGTACTGCTATGAGGCAATCCAGATGGCTCTGCACGACAGAGACGTAAAGCGTTATTTCGCAACCGGTATCGCCGGTATGTCCGTTGTAGCTGACTCCCTGTCTGCGATCAAGTATGCAAAGGTAAAGTGCATCCGCGACGAATTCGGCGTAGTAACTGACTTTGAAATTGAAGGCGACTTCCCGAAGTACGGCAACAACGACGACCGCGTAGACAGCATCGCAGTGGAGATCCTGGACAAGTTCATGGATATGATCCGCAGCAACTACTGCTACAGAGGCGGCGTTCCGACCACTTCTATCCTGACCATCACCTCCAACGTGGTATACGGTAAGAAGACCGGTAACACTCCGGATGGCCGTAAGAAGGGCCAGCCGCTGGCTCCTGGCGCAAACCCGATGCACGGCCGTGACACTCACGGTGCAGCAGCATCTATGGCATCTGTTGCAAAGCTGCCGTGGAAGAATGCACAGGACGGTATCTCCAATACCTTCACCATCATCCCGGATGCTCTGGGTAAGGATTCTGCTGTATTCGCAGGCGACATCGACGTTGCTTCCATCCGCGAGGAAATGGAAAAGCAGTAAGTCTGAATCAGACGATTGGAAGGGAGGCGCAGAGTCATGGCAGAACATGAAGTCAAAGAACAGGACAAGTCGGACGAACTGGTGGACATGATCGAAAAGCTCATGGAAGACGGCAGCGGCCATCTCACCATCTCAGAGGACGACCTCATGGGCGAGGGCTTGAATGTGAAGACCTATCGCAGCATGGATTGCTCGAAGGGGAACATGGCTTGCTGTCAGCCGACTGAGTTTATAGAGGACGAGTGAGTCTCATCCGTCCCCGGTATTTATCCCGATTTGTAAATTCTCAAGGAGGAATTTATCATGGCAAACGAAAAGCAAATTGAAAATCTGGTAGGCCTGCTGGATGGCTATGCAGAAAAAGGCGGACATCACCTGAACGTAAACGTTCTGAACCGTGAGACTCTGCTGGACGCACAGGCACATCCGGAAAAGTATCCGCAGCTGACCATCCGTGTCAGCGGCTATGCAGTTAACTTCATCAAGCTGACCAAGGAACAGCAGGATGACGTTATCACCAGAACTTTCCACGCTGCTCTGTAAGCGGAAGCGTACTGGAATCGCAAAATAAACATAGCATAATGTTGGCAGTGGGCGTGCAGTTTCTGTGCGCCCATTGTTGTATCTGAACGCTTTCGCCTGCAGGGCGTTCGAGAAAGGAGAACAACATGGAAGGACACATTCATTCCACAGAAAGCTTCGGCACAGTAGACGGCCCGGGCATTCGCTTTGTGATCTTTTTCCAGGGCTGTCCCATGCGCTGTCTCTATTGCCACAACCCGGACACCTGGCCCATCGACAATCAGAACCGGGAGAATCTCCGCACGGTGGAATCTCTGTTGAAAGAGTATGACGGCATCAAGGAGTTTCTCCATGACGGCGGCATCACCGCAACCGGCGGCGAGCCGTTGGTGCAGATGGAATTTTTGACGGAGCTGTTTGAAACGGCAAAGAAAAAGGGAATCCACACCTGTCTGGACACCTCCGGCATTTTGTTCCGCCAGGAGCGCCGCCCGGAGTTTGACCGGCTTATGGCAGCGACAGATCTGGTGATGCTGGACATCAAGCACATTGATGATGCCGAGCACCAGAAGCTCACCAAGCAGAGCAACAAGCATATCCTGGAATTTGCCGAATATCTGAAGGAAAAAAATATTCCGGTCTGGATTCGCCATGTGGTTGTGCCGGGCATCACCCTGAATGATGATTATCTGCGGCAGCTGGGACACTTTATCGGCGGTCTGGATAATCTGAAAGCACTGGATGTGCTGCCCTATCATACTATGGGTGAGGTCAAGTATGAAAACCTGGGGATCGACTATCCGCTCAAGGGCGTTCCGGCAGCAACCAAGGAACAGGCGATGCATGCAAAGCAGGTGATCTTTGAGGGCATCCGGGAACGCATCCGGGAAGAGATCCACAAACCGTGATCCGCAAAAATCGCTTAAATTTTACAAAAACCGCCTTGTCAAGGGCGGTTTTTTCTGTTATAATAAATAGTGCGGCAAATCAAAAAACGCCGGAATATCATAACAATAGGAGGTGCGGCATGAACGCTGACCCTTATCCCTTGCCATGCCCGGAAAAAGCATATGGCAAACGGATGAACACATGGAATACAGGCAAGGAAAGCGGATGCCCTTAAACCGGTCGGCGCTGCCTTGCAGAAAGGTGGTATCCGATTTGGTCTCTTATTACAAAACAGTGGCGAACCGGCTCATTGAGGTGGATTCACTGACGCCGGGCTGCTGGATCTCCGTGGTCGATCCTACGGCACAGGAACGGAAAATGCTGATCGATGACTACGGATTGGACAGTGACTTTTTGAAATCCTCTCTGGATGAAGAGGAGTCCTCTCGTGTGGAACAGGAAGAAAATCAAACGCTGATTATTGTGGATACGGCGGTGTCAGAGGTACAGAAGGACGATACCTTGATTTTCTACACCATGCCGCTGGGCATTATCATTACCGATCATTATGTTTTTACCATTTCTTTAAGGGGAAATAAGGTGATCGATGATGTGGTGAGCGGCCGGGTGCGGAATATTCAGACCCAGTTCCGGACACAGTTCGTACTGCGGCTGATGATGAACATTACAGCATCCTTTCTGGTCTATCTGAAACAGATCGACAAGACCTCCAGCGCCATGCAGCGGAAACTGCACGGTGCAATGAAAAACCAGGAATTGATACAGATGCTGGAGCTGGAAAAATCCCTGATCTACTTTTCCACTTCTCTGAAATCCAACGATGTGACGATGAACAAGATCCTGCGCGGCAGAGTGGTGAAGCTCTATGAGGAGGATCAGGATCTGCTGGAGGATGTGCTGATCGAACTGAAACAGGCACAGGAGATGGCGAGCATCTATTCGGGCATTTTGTCCGGCGTTGTAGATGCGTTTGGATCGGTCATCTCCAACAATCTGAATATCGTCATGTGGCGGCTGACTATGGTGACGATCATTCTGGCGATCCCGACGATGGTGTACAGCTTTTACGGCATGAATACCCTGGATCTGCCCTTTGCGCAGCATACATGGTTTCCTACGCTCCTGTCCCTGGTGCTGACCGTGATGGTGGCATGCATTTTGTTTAAATATAAGAAAAAATAAAGACAGGCAGCCGGAAACGGATTCTGGCTGCCTGTTCTGATGATAAAAAGAAAAGGGCGATGCTGACACCGCCCAGATGGGATCATTTTTCCTCCGGATGTGCCTCTTCCGGCGGAGTGACCTCCAGGCGGATGGTGTGGATGGTCTGGTTGTCCACGTCTAATACGGTGAAGTGGAACGCGCCGTCCGAAACGGTCTCGCCTGCGGCGGGAATGTGTCCCAGCAGCTCCATGACCCAGCCGCCGATGGTGGTGCACTCTGTTTCCGGCACCTTCGCCGGAGCATCAGCTTCGTCCAGTGCGGCACAGAGATCGCTGACGCTGAAGGTGCCTGCTACGGTGTAGGTGTGGGGTGCGGTTTTCTGAAATTCATGTACGATCTCATCGCTTTCGTCATAGATCTCGCCCACCAGCTGTTCAATGATGTCCTCCAGTGTGACCATGCCCTTTGTGCCGCCGTATTGGTCTACCACAATGGCGAGATGGGTCTTGGCATGCTGCATATCTCGGAGAATGTCGCTGATGCGCTTGGTATCCGGGACGTAGATCACGTTTTGGGTGATCTCCGCCAGGGAGTCGAACTCACCGCACATAAGCCGGAAAAAGTCCTTGTTGGTAATCATGCCGATGATGTTGTCCATGTCCTTTTCATACACCGGAAACCGGGAGAAATGACTGTTCAGGAACAGCTGCTTGGCTTCTTCAATGGTGGCATCCGAAGAGAGCGCCACCATCCGGACGCGGGGGATCAGGATCTCGCTGACAGAGGTCTCGTCGAATTGCAGGGCAGAGATCACCAGATCGCTCTCCTGTTCTTCCAGAACGCCCTCCTCCTCAATTTCGTCAATGATGTATTTCAGCTCGTCCTCTGTGACGCTGGGGGCATCCTCCTTGGACACAAACGCCCGGGAGAGCACGCCGAACAGCAGCACAAAGGGTGTCATGAGCAGGGTGAACTTGGAGAGAAATCCGCCCAGTGCCAGCGCCAGCTTGTCCGCATGGGATTTTGCATAGGACTTCGGCAGCACTTCGCCGAAGGTCAGCACCAGAATGGTCATGACGACGGTGGAGACGGCTGCACCGGCTGAGCCGAAATGCGCCGTGAAGAAAATGGTAGCCAGTGAGGATGCGCCGATGTTCACCACGTTGTTTCCCACCAGAATGGCGGTCAGCGCCTGTTCATAGCGGTTAGCGATATCCAGCGCCTTTGTGGCGCGCTTGTCTCCGGAGTCCGCCATGTGCTTCAGGCGGATCTTGTTGACACATGCAAAAGCCGTTTCTGTACTGGAAAACAATGCAGAAAACGCGACGAGAATCAGGATCGGTATGACGTAAACCAAAAGTAGTTCCTCCCAATGGAATCGGGACAGCCGGCTTCTTGGGCGGCTGCCGTGAAATGTGTGATATTCATTTAACATATATCATACCATAAAATTTGAAAAGAATCAAGAGAAAGTGCAGAAATGAATCAAAAAAGGGGTTATTTTTATGTTAAAAGCAATTCGCTGGATCGTTGACCATATGCCGAAGCCCATCCGGAAGCTCTGGTATGCCCACGAGTCTGTGTGGATGTACATCATTGTGGGCGGTCTGACTACCGTCGTCTCGCTGATTTTTCAGATCTTGCCCACGGCGCTGTTGAATCAGCTTCACATTGCGAACTGGCTGAACACCGGGCTGTCCACCACGATCTCCTGGATCTTCGCGGTGACCTTTGCCTTTTTCACCAACAAGAAGTATGTGTTCCAGAGCGTGACGCATACCCGTGCGGCGTTCTGGCGGGAATTTGGCATGTTCTACGGCGCGCGCCTGGTGACCTATTTCCTGGAGCTGCTCATTATGGAGCTGGGCAACCACTTTTTCGCCACCGTGGACGGCGAGATCGTCGCGTGGCGGTCGCTGCTGGTGAAGATCGCGGCGCAGATCGTGATCCTGGTGCTGAACTATATTTTCAGCAAGCTGGTCATCTTTCAGAAAAAAGAAAAGACAGAATAAAACAGTATAATCCAAAGCGTCTCTGTGCATACTATCCGTATGAAAGGAGGCGCTTTTTTCATGAGTGTTGTTCTCATCCGTTCGCTGATCCTGTACATTGTGGTGATCTTCGGGGTGCGCCTGATGGGGAAGCGCCAGCTTGGCGAGCTGCAGCCCTCTGAGCTGGTCATTACGATCCTGATCTCCAACATCGCCACGCTGCCCCTGGAGGACACCAGCATCCCCCTGGTACTGGGGATCCTGCCCATCCTGACCCTGGTGTGCTTCGAGGCTGTTGTCTCCTGGCTGACCCTGAAGTCCCTGCGGATGCGCCGCATCATCTCCGGGCGGCCGAAGATCATTGTCCGGGACGGACAGATCGAACAGGCGACCATGCGCGACCTGCGGCTGTCGGTGGATGACCTGATGACGGCGCTCCGGCAGCAGCAGGTGTTCGACATCAGCCAGGTGCAGTTCGCCGTGATGGAGACCACAGGCACGGTCTCTGTCTGTCTCAGGGCGGCGTGCCAGCCGCTGACGCCGGAGGACATCTCGCTGAAAAAGGCGGCGCAGAATCCGCCCATCGCGGTGATACAGGACGGCAGAGTCATGGAAAAGTCCCTGGCGATGCTGGGGAAAAACCAGACCTGGCTGGAGCAGAAGCTGGCGGAGTACCGCCTGACGGAAAAGCAGGTGTTTCTCATGGTCAGTGATGCAGAGGGCAGCTGTACGGTGATTCCGAAGAAACGGGGGGACGGAGCATGAATCGTGTGAGACTGGGGTGTGCGATCCTGTTGGCGCTGGTGCTGCTCAGCGGCGGTGCGGCGTGGCTGGTGCGGTCGGAGACGAGCCGCCTTCTGGCGCAGCTGGACACCCTCCGGGACGCGGCAGAGGCATCGCCGGAGGAGGCGGAGCAGGCGTATCAGGACTTCTACGAGCAGTGGGAAAAGTCCGAGCGGCGGCTGAATCTGGTGGTATGGCGGGACAAGGTCGTCCAGATCGACGTGACGGTCGCCCACCTGACGCCGATGCTCGGGGCGGACTGCGACGAGCTGGAGTCGGAGCTGTCAGAGGCGCGGATGTGGATTCAGCGCCTGGGCGAAAGCGAAATGCCCTTTTGGTGGAATATTTTGTGAAAACGAGTGGTACAGTCTCCTTTGGATAAAAGGGGACTTTTTTGTGAGAACTTCAAAATTCACAGAATATTCCTAAAAAGTTGTATCTTTTTTTTTTTTTTTTTGCGTTATAATAGACAATGTTACAATATATCATGGAGAGTTGTACTTTTGTGCAATGAAAAATTTGTGAAGGGAGTTTATTGTAATGAGGAAAATGAAGAAATTTTTGGCGGTTTTGACGGCTGGGGTAATGTGTGCCGGGGGCGCAGTAAGTTTTCCCGCATATGCCATGAGTGATTCTGCGGTACTGGATACAGCAGAATCTGCAAGCTTTGTAACGGCAGATTCTGAGTATCCGTCTTATGAAGATCAATTTACTTATCGGTATCAAGAGGATGGAACGATTGAAATTGTTTCTTATTATGGTGCAGGATCATCTGTGAATGTACCGGCTGAGATTGATGGAACGCCGGTTACTCGAATTGGAAAGGAGGCATTTTATGTTAAAAGACAGGTAGACAGAGTCACACTGCCGGATACGATTACTAGTATTGGCAGAGATGCATTTTACGAGACTGCGTTAACAGAAAATAAAACTGGTCCGATCTATGTTGGAAAATGGCTGTATTCATGCAATGGTGAAAGCAAAGTGGATGTAGCACCAGACACTGTTGGACTTGCTGATTTTAGTATATGTAATAGTAAAGTTAATGAGGTGACTCTGCCGGATTCACTAAAATATATTGGAGCTTTAGCCTTTTGTGGTTCTAATATTACTGGAATCACTCTTCCAAATTCTGTTGTTGCTATTGGAGAACGTGCATTTGAGGATGCTGAAAGATTGGTCTCTATTACGATTCCTGAAAGTATGACTTCTATTGAGCCTTTAACTTTTAATAGATGTTATTCTCTGAAAGAAGTAAAGTTGCCGGATACCATTACGCATATTGGAGAACTGGCATTTGCATATACTCCGTTGTTATCACAGCAGGAAACAGCAGTAAAATATGTGGGGAATTGGCTGGTACAAGGCACAAACGGTGATGTGGAATTAAAAGAAGGAACGGTTGGTATTGCAGATAGAGCTTTCAATGACACTGATGGGGTTGCTTATAGTACAAGCAGTGTGACGCTGCTGAGTTCTTTGAAATATATTGGCACAAAAGCGTTTTATAATTGCGACAGCTTAACAGAGATCACATTACCGAAAAGCATTGTTTCTTTGGGCAGCAATATTTTTGAGGGTTGCACTTCTTTGAAGAAAGTAAAGTTTAATCGCAATATGGAAATTTCTGATGTGCCGGATAACATGTTCTCTGGATGCTCAAGTTTGAGCGAAGTGTCTTTGGCAAATAATATTACGAGTATTGGAAACAAATCGTTTGAAAATTGTTCTAATCTTGCAAATATTACGATTCCGGAATCTGTTACAAAAATTGGAGATGCAGCGTTTTCTGGTTGTAAATTGCTGACAACATTTCAGATGCCAAATTCTGTTGCAGAAGTTGGAGGCGGTGTGTTTTATGACTGTGCCGGTTTGACAAGCATAAAGCTTTCTGATAATCTGAAAGCTTTGCCTTATTATTCTTATATCGATAATAATAACGAGGTATTTAAAGGATTTTTTGATGGCTGCACGAATTTGAAGGAAATCGTGCTTCCGGATGGTATGACAGAAGTTGCAATGTATGCCTTTAAGGATTGCATGGCAATGAAAATTGTTGCTTTGCCGCAGAGCATCGTTTCCATTCGTGATAATGCATTTAATAATTGTTCTGGTATCACAGATGTATATTTTGGCGGTACGGAAACAGAATGGAACAGCATGGATATTGAGTCCTATAACGATGCTATAGAAGAAGCTACAATACACTACGGAGACTACGTAGTTACCACCGAAACTACTACTGAGACTACTACTGAAACCACCACCGAAACTACCACCGAAACCACCACCACAACAACAACAACCACCACAGAGCCTACTCCAACATTGGCAAAGGGCGACATCGACGGCAACGACACCCTCAATGCCACCGACGTTGCACAGATCCTGACCTATATCGCCCGCCTCGCCGTGGGCATGGATACCACGCTCACCGACGATCAGCTTGCGGCTGCTGACATTGACGGAAACGGCGAGATCAGCTCCAAGGATGCCGCATATCTCCTCACCTTTATCGCACAGGACGGCGCAGGCATGGAACCCTCCTGGGATACCATTCTGGGAAAATAAGCCGGCGCGTGTCCGTCTGATACCAAACCGTCCGCCCTCTTCCGGGCAGACCGACAGAGCCTCTCTGCTGTGCGGCAGGGAGGCTTTTTTGCGCCGCCCCACATATATGCCGCCTGCAAAAAGACCCCCTCAGAACAGGCGCGGAGGCTTTGCTTCCGGGTCTGCGCCAAGGGGGTCACAGGCTGATTCTGTTTTTCGATGCAGATCACTGGTCTGCCGTTTCGATCATGTGCAGGAAATAGGCATGGACGCGGGTGTCATCGGTCAGCTCCGGATGAAACGCCGTGACCAGCTGGCTGCCCTCTCTGGCCGCCACGATCCTGCCGTCCACCTCTGCCAGGATCTCGGTGTCCCCGGAGACCTCTGTGATGTACGGCGCGCGGATGAATACCATGGGGATCTCGCCCACGCCCTTCATCTCTGCGGTGGTGGAAAAGCTGCCCAGCTGTCTGCCGTAGGCGTTGCGCCGCGCTGCGATATCCATCGTGCCCAGCTGGATCTTTCCGCCCTCTGCCTCCTTTGCCAGCAGGATCAGACCGGCGCATGTGCCGAATACCGGCAGTCCGTTTTCGATGCGGCTGCGGATCTCGTCATAGCAGTCCAGCTCCTTCAGCAGCTTTCCCATGACGGTGCTCTCGCCGCCGGGAATGATGAGCCCGTCCATGGGCTGCGCCAGATCGCCCTTCTGCCGGATCTCAAAACTGTCTGCACCCAGCTTCTGCAAAATGGCGCGGTGTTCTGCGAATGCACCCTGCAGTGCAAGAATCCCGATGCGCATTACTTGCCGCGCTCCGCCATGAGCAGGGAGATCTCCTGTTCATTGATGCCGACCATCGCTTCGCCCAGGTCGGTGGACAGCTCTGCCAGCATCTTGGCATCCTGGAAGTTGGTGACAGCCTTTACGATGGCTGCTGCGCGCTTTGCCGGGTCGCCGGACTTAAAGATACCAGAGCCGACGAACACGCCCTCTGCGCCCAGCTGCATCATCAGCGCCGCGTCTGCCGGAGTGGCTACGCCGCCTGCTGCAAAGTTGACTACCGGCAGCTTGCCGTTGTCGTGTACATACTGCACCAGATCATAGGGAACGCGCAGCTCCTTGGCAGCGTCGAACAGCTCGTCCTCTGCCATGGACTGGAGACGGCGGATCTCTGCCTGCATCATGCGCATGTGGCGGACAGCCTGTACCACGTCGCCTGTGCCCGGCTCGCCCTTGGTGCGGATCATGGATGCGCCCTCGTTGATGCGGCGCAGCGCCTCGCCCAGATCCTTTGCGCCGCAGACAAAGGGTACATCGAACTTGGTCTTGTCGATATGATACTTGTCATCTGCCGGAGACAGCACTTCGCTCTCGTCGATATAGTCGATCTCGATGGCCTGCAGGATCTGTGCCTCTGCGAAGTGGCCGATGCGGCACTTTGCCATGACCGGGATGCTGACAGCCTCCTGGATGCCGCGGATCATTTTCGGGTCGCTCATGCGGGATACGCCGCCGGCTGCGCGGATGTCTGCCGGGATGCGCTCCAGCGCCATAACGGCACAGGCGCCGGCTGCTTCGGCGATCTTTGCCTGTTCCGGTGTGGTAACGTCCATAATGACGCCGCCCTTGAGCATCTGCGCCAGGTTTTTGTTCAGTTCATAACGATTTCCCATAGGGGATCCCTCCAGATATGATGATTTGCCCCGGCATTTCCCGGAGCATCTGCCTCTAGGATACCACAGTTTTGGTATTATCACAATTGCCAGTTTTGCGTTTTTTTTGCATACCAGTTTGCTTGCATACCAGTCTGGAGGATACAAAAACACCGCCGCAGATGCCGGACGGCGCGCTGCAGCGGTGCTGTTCTTATTCCTCGCAGGTCACGATATAGCCGCTGATGTTGTCACCGGAGGCGGTGTAGGTGCTGCCGGGGATGGTCACATCCACATCATTTGTGCCGCCGATGGAGACATAAAAGACGCGGTAGGTCTTTTCGCCTGCGGTGATCTCCAGGGGATTGGAGGCGCTGTAGCTGTGGAGCTTGTCGATATATTCCTCCAGGCTCAGCTTGTGCTCGGTGATGTATGCCGCATGGGGAACGCCCACATAGCGGAAGGTATACGTCCGGCTGTCCTCGCCGGTCTGGCTCTCCTTGCCCTCCGGATAGCGCACAATAAAGCCGTACTCTGCCGCATGCTCTGCGATCCAGCTGTATTCCGGATATTTTTCTGCATTATAATAGTCCGAAGTGCCGTCGCCGAAGTTGATCTTCAGGTTGAAGCTTCTGCCGCTGTGATAGTCCGAAGCGCCGCCCTTAAAGCTGGTGCTGCCCTTTTCATACCGGGCATCCTGGTCTGCCTTGTCCCGATAGCCGCTGAATACCTGCATGCCGCTGAGCCCGGTCTCCCGGACAAAATCGTCCATCATGGCATTGAGATGCTGCAGGGTCTCCTGTTCCAGCTGCACATCCATATCGCTGACGCTGTAGGCGCTGGTGCGGTTTTCATAGACGCTCTGGAGCTTGGGGTCGCCTGTGGGGAAGTCATAGCTGTGCGCCTGGTTGATGAGGATCAGGCTGCCCTGATCCACGCCGTCTGCCGCCAGGGTGATCTGCCTGCCCTCTGTGCGGCTGCTGTCGTCGGCAGAGGTCTGTGTGGTCCCGGTGGCAACATCCGGCGCAGCGGTCTCTGCCGGCTTGTCCTTTGCGGGCTTCTGGGTGGTGGTGGCGGTGGCAACCGGCGCGCCGCCGGAGCTTTCCGGATCCTTCCGGCGCTGGCAGCTGTGGAAGCAGAGCGCGCCGATCAGCAGGACAATGAGCAGCAGCGGGATCACAACAGCTGCAATACGGTCAAACCGCAGCTTGCGTTTGCGGACGTGGCTGCCGCCCCTGGGACGGGATGTTTTATTGGTATCCGGCTTTGCGGAGGATTCTTTTGGTTCACGCATAAGTTTTGTTCCTTTCTGTGATGGCACGATGGAGTGCGCCTGTGCGGGGCGCTGCCGCAGTGATACTTTCTATTATACCATACTTGGTTTGGATTTTCAAGTCATAAATGCGGATGTTCTGCTGTGCGACGCACATTTTTCTGCCGGCGGACGCGGCTTCTGGGGATTTTCACGGCTTTTGTTTTTGCTCCTGCTGTGCCAAAAAAGACCTCAGATGCAGAAATCCGACCTTTTTATCTTTGGTTCGCCGGGAGGAAACTTTATTTTTTTCAAAAGGCAAAAAATCCGTTGACAAGTCCCCTGGTTTGTGGTATAATCATATATGTTGAGTCGCTCAAAACGACAAAAACCACAAAAAGAAAAAATGCTGTTATAGCTCAGTTGGTAGAGCACTTCCTTGGTAAGGAAGAGGTCACCAGTTCGAATCTGGTTAACAGCTCCAAGAATTTGCACGCAGTTTCGGGAAGTTCCCGGGGTTGCGTGCTTTTTGGTTTTGGGGTGGGAAATACGCTTAGGGCACTATTAGGGCACTAAGCCCTCGAAAAGTCCCTGCAAAGTCCAGCAAAATCCGACAAAAAGAAAGCCGCTGCAAGGTGTATCATGCACCCTGCGGCGGCTTTTGTTATGCCCCGGCTTTCGCCTGTGTGGGTTCTGTCTGCGTCTGTGCCTGCTCCGGTTTGGGCTTTCGGCTGACTGTCAGCATACTTTGCAGCACGCAAGCCGCCTCCTCGTCTGCCTCCTGCAAGCAATGCAGGTACTTGTTTGTGGTTTCAATATCCCCATGCCCGAGCCGTCCCTGCACCTGCTTCAGACTAACACCGCCGTATAAAAGCAGCGTCGCCGAAGTGTGCCGCAGTGCGTGAAATTTCCGGTGCGGGAAGTCATGCCGTTTCAGAAACTTTGAAAATTGCTTTGTGGGCGTTTGCGGGTTCATCATGTCCCCGTTTTCCTGTGTAAACAGCCAGCCGCCCTCGTTCCAGTAGCTGCCCAGAGCCCGCCGCTGTGCCCGTTTCTCCTGCTCCAGTTTGTCCACAAGTTCAATACACGCCGGCGTAACCGTTACGCTCCGCACTTCATAATCTTTTGGCGGTTTGATCTCCGGCGGCTGACCGGTTCGCTTGATCGCAGCCCGTTCAATGGTGATTTTGCGAGTTTTCCGGTCAATATCAGAAAATCGCAGTGCCACCAGCTCCCCACGTCTTGCACCGGTAATAATAGCAAGCTGTATCAGCACTTGAAATTGCAGCGGCTCCTGCTCCAGTGCCTCCAGCATGACAGCTGCCTCTTGTTTGGTGAAAATATCGATCTTCGGGGCAGTGGCTTTCGGTATGTCCAGCAGCTCCGCCCGTGCTGGGTTCTCGCTGATAATCCGCCGCTTTACGGCAAGTTTTAACATAGACTGCAACACTGTAAGATACCGCTTGACACTGGCAGCCGAAAGCTTTTCTTCGCTGTCTGAGCCGTCCCGGTTTCGCTTGTCTATGCTGCACAGCTGCTGGATAAATGCTTGCACATGGACTGGGCGAAGATCTTGTATTTTGTGATGTCCCAGAGCAGGCAGTATTTTTTGATCGATTACCCGGCAGTACATTTCAAGAACCATCGGCGAAAGTGTCTGCTGTTTCTGCTCCAGATATACCGGGACAAATTCCGCAAGGGTGATGCGGCTTGCATCGCCGGCAAGCCCGTTTTTGCACTGCTCCTCAAACAGCAACGCCTGCCGCTGTGCCTCTTTTTCCGCCTGTCGGGGTGTCATGTTGGGGCTGGGTTTCCACGTCATTTCGTGAGGTTTCAGCTTGTTTCCCTCGCTGTCGTAGCCACGGCTGACACGAATGCGGTAGGAGATCACCTCGCCGGCTTTATTCTTCCGTTTCGTGATGTTGGGCATCGTCTGCCACCTCCTGTTCGTTGTCGGAATCATCGCACATAATCGCCTCAAAGAAATCAGAAAGTTTAAGATCTTCTGCACGTTCCGTTCCTTCTTCGTTTTCTTGTTCCTGCTTTTTCAAAAGCATATCAACTATTTTTGTGTAAAGTTCACGGAATTCAAATTCAACTTGAAATTTCATAGCCTGCTCTAATTTTCTTATAAAAGGGGCAATGTTCCAGCTTGAAGAAAAACTTTGTTGTATATTTATCGGAGAATCAAGCATATCTTTTTTTCCTATAAAAATGCGTTCGTTGACTATTCCGAAAATCTGTTCCGTTTCTTTTGGTGTAAATTTAGTTTTAACTTTAGTGTTAACCGTAATCTTCTTTTGACTGGCGACAATGGTATTCATACTATCGATAATTCGGTAAAAATCTTTTGTTTCAAGCATTGCATTCAGGATAGGCAAAAGGTTATTTTTATAAAAAGCGTTTTTATAGCCTGCATTATCTTTTAGCATCTTCACCGCTTTTTCTGATAACTGAGTTACCTCGCACGCCGTCTGTATATCCTGTTCTGTGCTCTTGACATCAGAAAGCCCAAGTAAATAGTCCGCAGACACACCGAAATGCTGTGCCAGCTTATGCAGAAAAGCAATATCAGGAATTCGCTTTCCTGTTTGGTAATTGATTAACGCCGAAAGAGAAAGCCCGAAAACGTCCTGCAAGTCCTTGTTTGTTTCGCCGGATTCTTTTTTTAACTCTGCAAAACGTGAAATAAAAACATCTGTTTGAAAATCGCTGTTCATGTTTGTACCTCGCAAATACTCATTTGACTATATCGAATAAAATATTTTCTCAAACGTGTTGACTTTCCATTTGAGGTGTGCTATACTAGTGAAGAAGTCAATCGTCATACTTGTATTATACCACGGTACAATGATGATTGCAAGAGGCAAAAAGAAAAAAGAGAAAATGGAGGCGAAAAGAGATGCGAGGAAACCAGAAAAACGCCGATCTCCGGCAGGCAGCCAAAGTGGCGGGCGTGTATCTGTGGCAGATTGCCCAGCTTTGGGGGAAGTCGGAACCGTACATGACACGATTCATGCGGCGTGATCTGACCGAAGAACAGCGGCAGCAGTTCCTCTCCGCTATCGACCAGCTAAAAGCAGAGCAGGCATAAAAAACGCTTTCCAAAAATGGAAAGCAAAACCCAACGAACAAAGAGCGAACAAAGAGCGAACAGAGAGACACCACTGTTTGCCACTATTTCGGAACGACCGGCAGAAAGCGAGAGAAAAACCATGCACACTACAAGACACCCACCAAGGCAAAAGAAAAAGGCGTGTACCCGCTACCAACAGACACACGCCCGTGCCATTTCGCACGTTAAATTTCCAAAAGACTATTCAAAAATAGCCTGCTCCTATTATAGCATATCCGGAGCAGGTTTGCAAGAGAAAGGAATGAATTGATGAATAAAGATTTTACATATACCGTTCCCCACATGGAAAGCATTGATGCCACAGCAAAAGCGTTCGGGCTTTCGTCCTACGCTGTGCGGAAACTGGCGAGAAGTCGGCGGGGTGCAGCCTTTACGGTGAAGATCGGCAGCCGCTACCTCATTAACCAAGAGAAATTCGCAGCGTTTTTGAACTGCGAGGCCGTAGGGGACGATGCCCACACCGTCCCGCCTGAACAGCACACCGCTGGCATTCAGCCTGTGCCGGTGCGTCTGTGAGAGGCGGTGAGAGCCGGTGAGCGAAAATCTGACTTTTCCGGTGCAAATCGACACCGTTTGCTTTTCCAAAAAGCCCGCACGGGAGGAGATCGGCAGCCTGAAACCACGGCTTGCGGCACAGCCGGAAACTGTCTGCACGCCGGAATCTTTTACAGAGGCAGTGCTGCAAGGGCGAGCCTATAACCCCGGTATCCTGCACGGCGGTGCAAGGGCAGAGAACTGGACAAAACAGCAGCTTTTTTGTCTGGACATTGATAACAAGGACGCTGAAAACTTTCCGGAGAAACTGCTGACACCGGAGCAGGCACTGCAACGCTGTCGGGAAAACGACCTTGTGCCGTTTCTGATCTACAGCACATTCAGCAGCACGCCGCAGCTGCCCAAGTTCCGCATCTGCCTGCGGTGTGAAACGTGTATCACGGACACGGTACAGCGGGAGCACGTCCAGCGTGGGCTTATGGCGTTGTTTCCGGAATCTGACCAAGCCTGCAAGAATGCCGACCGCCTTTACTTCGGCGGACGGGAACAGCTGCACTTTGACGCAGCCGCTGTGTTCTCTCCGGACACCGCAGAAAACCTCTGCAGCGTTGCCAATTCCCTGAACGCAGAGTGCCAGAGAATCAAGAACCGCAGCCGTCAGCTGGTCAGCGGCAGCGTTTACGAACAGGCACGGGCATTCGACCTGCTCCGCTATGTGCAGGAGCATTTCCAGATCACGAAAGAAAAACGATTCGGGCGGTATGTGATGGTCGATCCTTGCCCCGTTTGCAAGCATGACGGCGACTTCTGCATTTATCCCGCAGAAAATACGTTTTGCTGTTTCGGCGGCTCTGCTCCACGCACTGCCAGCGGAAAACAGCCCGGCGGTTCGATCGTGGAACTGCTGGAACTGACACGGCACTGCACCAAGAAAGAGGCTCTGCGGGCATTTCAGGTGGAGGAACTGAAACGAAACCCAGACGAGGAGCAGGCGGCTTTTCAGAAAGGGCGGCTGTTGGAACACTACCAAGAGCACACAGGACAGACAGAAAAGGAACTGCCGCCGTTTATCTATGCGAAGTGCGACAGAAACGGCGTATTTCTCCGCTATGAAATTTCCTGCCCGAAGCTTGCCGACGACTTCCGCAGCAAGCACGCCTATTTCTGGCTAGGCACGCCCAGCAGCGTCAAGCCGGTTCGCTATCTCTGGGAGAACGGCGTTTACCGGCAGACATCAGACGAGGCGATCAAGCACCTGCTCCGGCAGGAGATCGAAAACTTTGATCCGGAACTTGTGAAAACCAAAGTGCTGGACGAAACCGCAAAGCTGCTGTTTCTTGATCCTGCTACCTTTTTGCCGGCACAGCTGAACACCGCCGAACATCTCGTGAACTTCAAAAATGGCTTTTTAGACCTGAACACCATGCAGCTGATCGAACACAGCACAGGGATTCTCAGCACGGTGCAGCTGCCTTTGCAGTGGAAAGACGATCCAGATGCAGAGCAGCACGCACCCACATTCTGCCGGTATCTGGACACGCTGACCGACGGCGACGAAAGCAAAAAGCATTTCCTGCTCCAGTGGGTGGGCTGTATCCTGTCCAACATTCGGGGCGATGTGCTGAAAAAGACCGTGTTTCTGTATGGCAAGGGTGACACCGGCAAGAGCCAGCTGCCCCGCCTCTGTGCCCGTCTGCTGGGCAGCGAAAACGTTTGTTCCACCACGCTGCACGATCTGGAGGGCAACCGGTTTGCCATGTTCGGCATCTACGGCAAGCGGCTTGCCTACGATCCGGATATGAGTTTCGCACGGGTGGCAGAACTCTCCAAGCTGAAAGCGATCACCGGCGGCGACAAGCTTTCTTTTGAACAGAAAAACCGTGATCCGTTCACCGATGCCTATAAGGGCTTGACCATGTTTGTCATGAACGACCTGCCCAAGTTCGGCGGCGATCACGGCGACCACGTCTATCAGCGTATCGTGCCCATTCGCTGCGATCATGTGATACCGGAGCAGGAAAAAGACGCTATGCTGGTAGAGAAGATGTTCGCAGAACGGCAGGCGATCCTCTGCCTTTGTATGCGTGCGGCACGGGAAGTACTGCAAAACGGGCATAAGTTCGACCTACCGGCAGGCACTGCCGCAGAACTGGAGGAATACAAGGCGGAGAACAGCTGTGCCGTGCGGTTCTTTCGAGAGTGCTGCAAGATGCGTGAAAGCTGTCAAGACGGTATCGGCACAAATGAACTGCGGCGGGCGTTTGAAAACTGGACACTGGAGGAGGGCGACGGCTACAAACTCAGCCCCCAGCAGTTCAGGCAGGAGGTCGCCGACTACTTGGGCATTTCCACAAAGAATGTACGGCAGAAATATCATGGCAAATGGTTCTATCCGCTGACCTTGTCCGAACCGGCGAGCCGTGCATTTGCCGCTTTTTCCACGCCGTTCGTATAATTTCCCCAAATTCCCCATATTCCCCAGAAACCGCAGATTTCTCCCCACAAAAATAATACGCAGTTTCGGTGCTCTTTTTCACTTTTGGGGAATTTGGGGAATGTTTTCTCTTTACTCTTTTACAGGTAATGAAAAACTGCATACTGCACACGCTGCACATACAGCGGCGGCAGCACGCAACGACGCATGATTTTACGTATTATATAAAGCAGAGTTGAAAAATGCCGATTTTTTCCCCAAACCGAAAAAGCACCGAAACTGCGTGAAATACGGCGTTTTTGTTTTTCCCCTTTGGGGAATGTTTTTCGTCGAAAACGGCTCTGCGGGGCTGATGTTCATAAAGCACATACATTTCGATTTACAGAATAGAAATATATAGGAGGGTACCGAATGTACATTATCAACGTGAAAAACGGAAAAATTTTCAACACAGACACCTTGCAGGTGATCTGGGTGTGTTATGAATCTCTGGCGGCGACGCTTGCCGGTCACAAGGACGATGTTGTGATTTGCAGATGCAGCACACAGGCGGAGGCGTACAGCCTCTGGGACGGGATTCGCCGTGCACTGCTTGCAGGGAGCCCCGCTTTCCAGATCGATGAAACGACCTGCTCCGGCGTTTGTTGACATCGTTACACGCACGGGAGAACGAGAAAAGCGGCGTAAACTGACATCGTTACACGCACGCACGAGAGCAGGTTCCGCCGTTTGAGTTAGGGACAAAAATGTCCGCATCGTTACGAGAGCAGGTGAGCCGGAGAGCGTGGGGGTGTAAAAATCCCGACGGAGCAGGCTATGAAAAGACCGGTGCCCAATGCCGTGCAGGAGATCGCAAAATGAACGGGCGGGGGTATTCCGGAAAGGGAGGTTGCAGGAATGACAAATGAACAGCTGGCGGCACTGGCACAACAGCCGGAAAACGAAGAACTCGTGCCCCTGCTCTGGGAGAAAGTAAAGCCATTGCTCTGGTTGAAAGCCAAACAAGCCTATAACGCCCGTCAGAGCGTTTTTCAGCAGTGTGGCGTGGAACTATGGGACATTCGGCAAAGCTGTTATGTGGTGTTTCTAAGTGCTCTCAAAGGGTATAAACCGGAAACCGGCATCAAGTTCAACAGTTACTTGTCTTATCCGTTCCACACGCTGCTTGCGGAGCTGACCGGAACACGTTCCACCAAACGGGAGCCGCTGAACGAGGCTGTCTCTTTGGATATGCCAATCAAGAACCAGTCAGAGGAAGGCAAGGTAACGCTTGCGGACATCTTGCCAGACAAGGGGACAGACATTGAAACGGCGGTATTATCTCAGCTGGAGCAGGACGAAGAAAGCCGGCTTGTGCATGAAGCAGTGGACAGACTGCCGGAACGTCTGCGGGAAGTGATTGAACTGTATTTCTTTCAAGGCGTTTCCCTCGTGGACATTGCCCAGCGGTGGGGCTGTACTTACCAGAATGTTTCCAACAAGAAAAGCAAAGCTTTGCAGGAGCTGCGGCGTTCTTCGGTGCTGCAAGAACTGCGGCGGGAATACCAAGCACACAAGCGGTGGAACGCTGTGCAGCATATGGAATACTTGCCAGATCGTTTCGATCTTGTGCAGCAGTGCAGAGAATAGCAGAAAAGCCGGTTGCGGGGTATGTGCCCTGTGCAGCCGGCTTTTTGTGTGGTATGCGGTTTTTGTTCTATGCCTGCTCGTTGTCCTCCTCTGTGTACTCCAAAATATCACCTATATTGCATTCCAGCAACTCACATAGTTTTGCAAGCACCTCAAAAGAAACGCTCTGCTTGTGCCGCAACCGCTGCAAAGTGGCTTGCCCGATCAGCTTTTCATTTCTGATTCTGGCGGACGTGTAGCCTTTTTCTTTCAATGCTGCCAGTACGTCAATCTTATATTGAATCGGCATTGTTTCCACCTCTTTTCCACGGAGCAGGCTTATTCTTCATCGTTGCCTTGCTTTTGCATCTCCGTGAAACCGTCTTTTTTCAGTTGTTCGTTAATAGCGTGTTTTACATATCCGTTGATACTGCCGCCTGTGGTTTGTTCTGCGGCGGCTTTGATAATGGCTTTGCTGCCTTTGGGGACAACCACCGCAATTCGTTCATAGGCTTTTTCATTGTATTTTCGTTTGCTTGCAGTTGAAGTTTTGCCCATGAGATCACCTCGCTTTTTTCTAATACAATTATACCACATTTTCCGTACTTACACAAGTATGCAACTTGCACAAGCATACTTACACAAGTTTGTTCATTCTGTCTATTGATATACTTACACAAGTATGCTATAATAAAATCAGCAAAAGCGACAGGCAGCGGAAAACTCACCAGAGAGCAGGAGAAAACCGAAACGGCTTTTGCGGAACAAAAAAGCGAGGTGATACCATGAACCAGACAGCAGAAACGCTCACGATTGCCGGAACAACATACACGGTGGAGGAATATGCACAGGGCGTGCCCGTGATCGAATTGAAAATGATGAGCGATTACAAGTGGCAGCTCCGGTGCTTGCAATCACGCTTGCAACACCCGGAACTCTACGACGGCGAAGAAGTACAACAGACCACCGCAAAGCTTGTGCAGTGGCTGAAAGAACACAGTACGGAGGCTTTATCGCTGGAAACAAGTGCAGCGTTTGACCTGCTCCAGCGATAACCAAAAGAAAAGCCCTCCTGCAAAACCGACCAAGGAACACAGGAGAGCCAAACCATAAGCACTGAAAAAATGCTTGATAGTGATTATAGCACGTTTTTTGGTGTATGTCAAGGAGGAATTTCTACACATGAAAAGTATTTTGCAGCTGGACAGAGAAACCCAGCTAGACCGGCAGCGGCGGCTTTTGTTCTGCTGGTGCTACACAGAGGCAGCAAAGACGTTTCAGCCGTCCGAATGCGGCTACAGACATGACCGCTTTCAGATGCTCTATGAAACGCTACGCCTGCAAAAGCGAACAGAGTAAGAATTTTGCAGCAGTACGTCATAACGCACACAAGCCCCGCAGAGCCGCCTTGCATTTCCTCTGGTTCTTTTCCGAAAGAGCAGGCAGAACGGCTCAGAGGGCAGCACGGGGCTTTTCTGAAAAGGCTAATCTGGGGTTAGGGATATTTATATATCGAGTACCGTTTCGGTACCGGCTAAGACCACAGAACCTGCTCTGACGGCACAGCTTTTGCTCAAAAATGAGCAATAGTCCTTTGCAGGATTTCACCACGCACAAAAGCAACCTGCTCAAAAATGGGCGGGTTCGCCCTTGCGGGATATGCAGCAAGGACACTGCGAGGACACTATGAGGGCACTAAAATCCGGTTAGGGCACTACAGAGGGCAACAGATTTCGACAGGCGGAAACGGAAAAAGCATGGAAAATGCGTTGGTTTCAGCAGAATCGAAAAGAGTTGAAAAGGCGTTTCTTCACTTTGGTAAGGAAGAGGTCACCAGTTCGAATCTGGTTAACAGCTCCAAGAGTTTGCACGTAGCTCCGGCGGTATGCCGGGACTGCGTGCTTTTTGGTTTTGGAGAAAACCGGGACAGCAGCCCGAAGAGGCGCGGTGCTGTCTACACCGTGCTGTACTCCGGATACAACAGATACAACAGAAACCGCCCCGAAGTCCAGCAGCTTCGGCGGCGGTTTCCGGGCTTTTGTCTGCGGACTGCGGATACAGCAGCAGGGCGGTGAAACCGCAGATAAGGCTGCATCCTCTCAGAGCCTCTCAGAGTGCCCTGTAAGCGATTTTCTTTCGGGGCAGTAACTTTTTCCGGGAACAGTGCAAACGCGCCTCAGAAGCCGTCACAGAGGCTCTCAGAGGGATGTACTGCACAAGGCTCTGATTCACCTGGGATGCAGAGCCCTGCTGTGCCGGGAACTCTGCCCTCCGGCGATGTGCGGCTGCTCCTGTCCGCCAGAGGGGACGGCATGCACAAAGTATGTTTCTTTCTATGTTTCTTTTCTTTTTCTTTTTTGGTAAACAGATTCGTTTACAGTACTGTCAACAGATTCATTGACAGTGCTGTCAACAGATTCGTTTACAGCTGAGGGGACACTGTCAGCAGATTCATTGACAGTGGTGTCAACAGATTCGTTTACAGCTGAGGGGATACTGTCAACAGATTCATTGACAGTGGTGTCAACAGATTCGTTTACAGCTGCGTGGGATACTGTCAACAGATTCATTGACAGTGGTGTCAACAGATTCATTTACAGCTGAGGGGGTGCTGCCGATGGGATGGAGATGCACAGTATTCTTTCTTGTTTTCTCTTTCTTGTCTTTCTTGTTTTGGGTGACAGATCTGTCAGGGGGTATGGTGACAACCTTGTCAGGGGTATGGGACAAAGCTGTCACGGTGACAGAGCTGTCAGGGGTGACAGAATTGTCAGGGGTGTGGGACAAAGCTGTCACGGTGACGAGCCTGTCAGGGGTGACAGAGCTGTCACCCTTTCAGAACTCCTTGATGGCGGCTCTTGCCTTGCTGACGATGTTCTTGTCGTTTTCATAGGTGAGGATGGTGGACGCATAGCCGATGTCCACCCACCGGATCTCCGCGATCTCTTCCTCCTGGGGAACAAAGTCATAGTTTTTCGCCCGGGCGATGAAGTAGACCACCGTTTTCTGTGTGTCCCGCTTGGGAAAATAGGACACCGTCTCCCGGAAGGTGGGGTCGATCATGACCTCTACCGAGGTCTCCTCCCGGATCTCCCGGACAGCGGTCTCGATCTCCGTCTCGCCGCTTTCCATATGCCCCTTGGGAAAGGACCAGTGCCCGCTGTTGACGTGCTTGATGAGCAGGATCTCCGTGTTCCCGTGGGATTTGCGGTACACGATCGCACCGCAGGATTTTTCATGCTGCATGGGTTTCACCCGACTCCTTTATGTGATGATTTGTCTCTTTCAGTATAGCATATTTTTCAGCCTTTGTCCATAGGGTAATACCGCACAACACGGAAATCAATTTTGATAAATGCCTCCCTTGAAAAGGGAGGTGGCACGTAGTGCCGGAGGGATTATCCCCCTGTCCCTGCGGGACATCCCCCTTTTCAAGGGGGACTTTCTTAAAAAATTGATTTCCGTGACCGCACAAAGAGCGTCTGGCGACTTTGCACGCCATCTGCACAAAGTTCGTCACACGGTCCGGAACGCCCCTCTGCGGTGCGGCAGTATGTCCGGTACACATAGGGGACTGTGCCGTCATGATATTCCGCGGCGGTCTGGCGGAACTGGTCTGCGGGGACTGCCGGAAAGAACGTGTCTCCCTGAAAGTCTCCGGCGATCTCCGTGAGATACAGCACCTCTGCCAGCGGAAGCGCCTCGGCATAGACCCCTGCGCCGCCGCCGATGAAGATCCGGGGCGTTTCTGCGGCGGCGAGGGCGGCAGCCAGGTCGGGAAAGGTGCGCAGATGTGCGCCGTGAAACTGCTTCGTCCGGGAGAGGATAAAGCTTTCCCGATGGGGCAGCGGCGCGCCGATCTCCTCATAGGTGCGCCGCCCGAAAATGACGGTATTCCCCAGGGTCAGCTCCCGAAAGCGCCTCTGCTCGCCGGGAATGTGCCAGGGGATCCGCCCGTCCCTGCCGATGGCGCGGCGGCAGTCGAAGGCGGCGATCAGGGCGATATGCTTCACAGAACCGCCAGCAGGAGCATCAGGACAAGCCCCAGGATCATAGAAGCGCCCAGCTGGATCCCGAACACCGCCAGGATGTTCCAGCCGCTTACGCCGCCCTCCTGCCGCAGTCTGATCCGCCGCATGGCAGGAGAAACGTCCTCCTGAACGGTTTTGTGCACGCGCCGCAGGACAAAGCGGTAGTAGAGGCGGTTGCCGAAAAGTCCCAGGAGGACGGTCACCGCAAACTCCAGATAGCTGCCGATCATGGAGATGTTGTACAGAAGAGTCTCGTGGGCATCCAGCTTATGCATCATGTTCTGGATGAACTGGATGACCTCCGGCCGTGCGTTTGCCTCCCGGAGTATGGGCAGATACTGCTGGAACAGAAAATCCATCTGTACCATAGAACTGGGGATGCTGAGGAGAAAAAAAAGCCCTGTGACCAACAGCGTCGCCGCCCACATCTTCCGGTATGCCAGATAGTACTGGGGAAAGATCAGGCAGGGAAAGTTCAGGGAGATCCGGTGTCCCTTGCTGAACCGCAGGAATTTCGGCAGGTAGTACAGGTGGTTCTGCGCCACAAAGTCTGCCACATCCTCCAGACGCTCGCCGTCCAGAGTCGTCTCCGGGTCGATGCCGCAGGTGGCGTTCTGTGCGCTCATGTACGCGGCGGTCTCCCGGAGCTGCTCCCGAAAGGTCTCCGGGGTCTCCGGGCGGTCTCCCGGCTGCAGAAAGGGCTTTCCGCAGTGCCGGCAGTGGGTCGCGTCCGGGGGATTGCCTGTGCCGCAGTCCGGGCAGATCTGCAGGGGCTTCGGCTCTTCCGGGGCGTGTTCCGGCTGCCAGCTTTCGCCGGTCTCGTGGAGCTTCTGGTTGATGCAGGCGTTGTGCTCCTGCCAGCATGCCCGGTGGTACGGCGTGCCGCACTCCGGGCAGACGACTACGTCATCCGTCTCTGTGAACGTCTTTCCGCAGACAATGCATTTTTCACCGATGTGTATTTTCATGCTGTGCGTCCCTCTTTTCCAGGACAATCTCATGCTGCATGGGCTGTCCTGTGGTATTGCTTTCTTTCGGCAATACCGTACAAAGAGCGTCTGGCGACTTTGCACGCCATCTGCTTGCAAATTTACCGTCATATTTCACAAAAATGCTCGTGAATACAGCAAGTATTCACTCCGCTTTTTGTTTCATCTGACGAAAAATTTGACGACGCATCTGTCGCACAATCTTTGTGCGGTCTTGCCCTTATATTATAGCACAGAAGAAAAATTTTTTCAATATCCAAAGAAAATATTTGCATCTTTTCCGGTTTTGTAGTATAATAAAAGAGATCGTGATTTACCCTATGCAACAAGGAGAATAGTTATGGTATTATTGGACGAGCTGCGCGTCACGATGAGTGACTACCGCAAGGACTTAACAGAATTGTATGAAGTGCTGGGCATTGAAAAGGCACAGGCACGTTATGATGCATTGCAGAAGCAGGTGGCAGACCCGGATTTTTACAGCGATCTGGAAAATTCCCAGAAGGTGCTCCAGGAGGTGAAGTCCCTGGAAAACCGCATCGGCAAGTATCAGAAAATGGAAGAAACACTGGACGATATCCTCACGCTGATCGAGCTGACCATGGAGGAGGGCGAGGAGGAATCCAACGCCGAGCTGAACGAAGAGGCGGACAATTTTGTCAAGGAGCTGGAATCCCTGAAGCTGGCTTCTCTGCTGACCGGAGAGTATGACAGCTCCAACGCCATCCTGACCTTTCACGCCGGCGCAGGCGGCACAGAGGCGCAGGACTGGGCAGAGATGCTCTACCGGATGTACAACCGCTGGGCAGAGCGCCACAACTTCAAGGTGGAGCTGCTGGACTATCTGGACGGCGACGAAGCCGGTCTGAAGAGTGCGTCCATCATGATCTCCGGCGACAATGCCTACGGCTTTCTGAAGTCGGAGTCCGGCGTGCACCGTCTGGTGCGTGTGTCTCCCTTCGACTCTTCCGGACGGCGGCACACCTCTTTTGCGGCACTGGAGGTCATGCCGGAAATTGACGATTCCATGGAAGTTGACATCCGTCCGGAGGATATCAAGATGGATGTGTTCCGTGCCAGCGGCGCCGGCGGACAGCATATCAACAAGACCAGCTCTGCCGTTCGCCTGACCCACCTGCCCACCGGCATCGTGGTATCCTGCCAGACACAGCGCAGCCAGTATCAGAACAAGGACTACGCCATGAAGATGCTCCGCGCAAAGCTGGTGGAGATCAAGGAGCGGGAACACCTGGACAAGATCGCCGACATCAAGGGCGTACAGAAGGAGATCGCCTGGGGCGCACAGATCCGCTCCTATGTGTTCATGCCGTACACCCTGGTGAAGGATCACCGCACCAACTTTGAAAACGGCAACATCCAGGCAGTCATGGACGGCGACCTGGACGGCTTTATCAACGCATACCTGAAAGCCCTGTCCAGCGGCACGCTGCAGAAGTAAACCCCTGCCTTTTGGGAGAAGCATCACGGAAATCGATTTTTTAAGAAAGTCCCCCTTGAAAAGGGGGATGTCACCGCAGGTGACAGGGGGATAATCCCGACCGCACTACGTGCCACCTCGTACTGAGCGGTCCCCTTTGTCACCCCGTGGGGAATCACCCTTTTCAAGGGAGGCATTTATCAAAATTGATTTCCGTGGAGAAGCATCGATTTTTCTTGACAAAGGCTCCGGCTTTCGCTATAATAATAGTATGGACAGCGGCAGCGCTGTGTGCACGGAAAAACAGAAAGGAAGAACACCTCTATGACATACAAAGAATCATTCCTGCGCTTTATGGTAGACTGCGGTGTGCTGACATTCGGGGAATTTACCCTGAAAAGCGGCAGAAAAGCACCCTATTTCATCAACGCCGGCAACTATCACAGCGGCGCACAGCTGATGGAGCTGGGACGCTATTACGCTGCCTGCATCGCAGCGCATGACATCCCGGTAGAAACGGTCTTCGGCCCGGCATATAAGGGCATCCCCCTGGCGGCAGCGGCGGCTGTGGCACTGGCGGACAAGTATCAGAAGGACGTAAACTTCTGCTTCGACCGCAAGGAAGTCAAGGATCACGGCGAAGGGGGAATGTTCGTCGGCAAGCAGCTGACAGACGGCGAAAAGGTGGTCATCATCGAGGATGTCATGACCTCCGGCAAGGCAATGGCTGAGGTCTATCCCAAGCTGAAGGGCGCGGCAGATGTGGACATCACCGGCATGGTCATCACCGTAGACCGGATGGAGCGCGCACTGGAGGGCGAAAAGTCCGCGGTGCAGTCCGTCTATGAAAAGTACGGCGTTCCGGTGTATTCCATCGTCAATATGGAGGACATCATCCAGGGCATCCGGGATGGGATCATTCCGGGCAGAGAGCACCTGGATGCCATGCTGGCATACCGGGAACAGTACGGCGTAACGGCATAAGCAAAGCAAAGGCAATACCGCCCAAGAAAGGAGACGGCGTTCTGCGCCTGTCTCCGGATGTTCCAGTAGCTCAGCTGGATAGAGCGACCGCCTCCTAAGCGGTAGGCCGGGTGTTCAAATCACCTCTGGAACGCCAGAACACAGCCGGACGGTCTGTGCAATATTTGTGGAAAAAGCAGCTGAAACGATGGGTGTCGTTTCGGCTGCTTTTTGTTCGGGCGTGTTCCGGTGAAAACAGGAATACGCGCTTATTTTTTCTTTTGTTTCTCTGCGGTATTGCCTTAGAACGCCCCGTGGAGTGCATGCTGTGTGACATCCGGCGCACCGATGGAGGTCGTGCCCTCCCGGAGAAGCACCAGCGTCAGCTCTGCCATGTGGGTGGGCGTTTCGGGACATCCGTTTTTCAGCCAGTGCTCCACCAGTCCCATACAGCCGGCAAGGGCAAAGGAAATGGCATACTGGAGATCCTGCTCCCGAAGCTCCTTCGGCGCAAAGGAACGCAGCGTCTGGATGCCCTTTTCCCGGATCATCTTTTCGATGCTCCGCAAAAAGGCAATGTCTCCGTTGGGGCCGATGAGCGCCGAGCAGAGCTGGGCGTTCTCTGAGAGGATGTTGAACGCCTGCTCCAGAAAGGCAAAAAAGTTTTTCGGTGTCTCCGGCAGCGTCCATTTTTCATTGACCGCGTCCAGAAGCTGCTGCAGCAGGCGCTGCTCGGTCTTTTCCAGCAGGTCATAGATATCCGTATAGTGGAGATAGAAGGTAGAGCGGTTGATGTCCACCAGATCTGCCAGCTCCCGGACAGTGATCTCCTTGATGCTCTTCTGCTGGAGCAGGGTGGTGAGTCCGTTCAGGATCAGGGCTTCGGTGCGGCGATAGCGGCGTTCTTGCTTGATATTGTTTGTCATGATAGATCTTCCTTATCTTTCGGCAGCACAGTACCGGGTCTCACGGAGTGCCGTCCATATTATATGTTATATCATCGTATCCGAAGCAGCGTCCAGTGCAGCATTCGGGGTTGCTGTACTATCTAATAAACACGGTGTCTATTAGTAGACGTAATTTGCAAAATCAACGGTTGCAAATTTGCTTCTCTTATATTATAATAGATACAGGACGAAAAGTCAACAGCTTTCTATTTGTAGACAAAAACTTTTTTGTAGACAACTGTATTTCGTCACTCAGATGAAAACAAAACCGTACATTCGGGGAAAGCGGTGTTTGTTTTACGCAGAAAGGAAGTAGGTAGTTATGCAATCGAGCGGTTCCGGAAAGAAGCAGAATTTCTTCTGGCGGCATTTTAATGGTATCGCTATGGCGGCGATCGTTCTGATCCCCACCATCTACACCACCCTGTTCCTGGGCTCTATGTGGGATCCCTACGGAAATGTGGATCAGCTGCCGGTGGCAGTGGTCAACAATGACAAATCGGTAGACTATGAGGGCAAGGAGCTGGCAGTCGGCGACGAGCTGGTGGAACGGCTGCAGGAGAACGATCAGCTGGATTTCCACTTTGTCACCGCAGACAAGGCGGAAAAGGGCATTGCGGACGGCACATATTATATGGTCATCACCATTCCGTCGAATTTTTCTGAGAATGCCTCCACGCTGATGGACGATGCGCCGAAGAAGATGGAGCTTCAGTACACCACCAATCCCGGCACGAACTACATCGCCAGCAAGATGAGCGAGACCGCCCTGGCAAAGATCCAGAAAGAGGTCTCAGAGAGCGTGACCAGGGAGTACACCCAGACGATCTTCGACCAGCTGGGCACTGTGGGCGACGGCATGAACGATGCCGCAGACGGTGCGCTGCAGATCAAAGACGGCGTGTCTGACCTGAAGGACGGCAACACCAAGATCACGGATAACCTAAAGGTTTTGTCCGAGAGCACCCTCACATTTGTAGACGGTGCAAAGACACTGGAAAGCGGTCTGAAAACCTATACCGATGGTGTGGCGACCGTAAACAGCGGTGCGCAGACCCTGTCTGACGGCATGGATCAGCTGGCAGGCGGCGCAGGCACACTGGCAGACGGCGCAGCGGCATTGTCCGACGGCTCCGGCACGCTTTCCAGCGGTGTCAGCAGCTATACTGACGGCGTTGCTGCGGCATTCAGCGGCGCACAGACCCTGAACGGCAGCAGCAGCCAGCTGGCAGACGGCGCAGCCACACTGACCAGCGGCGCGGCACAGCTCCAGCAGGGCAGCGCACAGATGACCGCAGGGCTGCAAACCTTGTCGGACAGCCTGGGCAGCAGCCTCTCTGCAGAGAATATGCAGCAGATGGAACAGCTGAGCAGCGGTCTGACACAGCTGCAGCAGGGGATTGACACCCTGAACACCACGCTGCAGAACACCTCTCTGCCGGATACCAGTGCGCTGTCACAGACGCTGACAGACAGCCTGACGGCGATGGGCACCAGTGCCAAGGATGCCGGCGCACAGCTGCAGAGTCTGCAGTCGGCATTGACGGCGATGACACAGACAGAGGTGTTCCAGTCCCTGGACGCTGCTTCTCAGCAGGAGCTTCTGGCTTGCTTCTCTGCCCCCATGACCTCTCTGGCATCGGATATCTCTGCCATCGGCGATCAGGTGACCGGCTTGTCATCTGCGCTCCAGGGCATGGATCTCAGCAGCTCTGCAGGTGCAATGGAACAGCTCAAGACCAGCGTCAGCACACTGGCTTCCGGGGCAGATCAGGCGCTTCCGGGTGCACAGCAGGCGATCTCCGCCTTGTCCGGCGGCTTGCAGTCGGTGCAGTCCGCAGTGGATGCACAGCTGATCCCCGGCTCTCAGACATTGGAAGCCGGTCTGGGACAGCTGGCAGACGGCAGCAGCACACTGGAATACGGTGTATCCAAGTATACCGGCGGTGTGTCCAGTCTGACCGACGGACTCCAGACACTGGACTCCAACACAGGCGCTCTGGTAGGCGGCGCATCGTCCCTGAACAGCGGCGCAAAGACACTGGCAGACAGCGTTCCCACACTGACCAATGCGGTTTCACAGCTGCAAAGCGGTGCAGCGCAGCTGTCTGACGGCACGGCACAGCTTGTGGAAAACAATGCGGCGCTGAATGACGGCGCAGCACAGCTCACCGACGGCGCAGGACAGATCCAGGACGGCGCAGCACAGCTGGCGGACGGTTCTGTGACACTGGGCGACGGTCTGGTACAGCTGTCCAACGGCGCAGTAACGCTCCAGACCTCTCTGGCAGACGGTGCGGACGAAGTCAACAGCATCGACACCACCGACAAGACCTATGACATGTTCTCCGCTCCGGTGATGACCAATGAGACCTATGAGACTGCCGTTCCCACCAACGGCAACGCGATGGCAGCGTATATGATGTCCGTTGGCCTGTGGGTATCCGGTCTGGCGTTCTGCGTTATGCTGTCGCCGTATCATCAGAAGATCGGTAACCGCAAGGCAGGAAAGGCATGGCTCATCACACTGGCAAAGCTCTGGGCAATGGGTCTGCTGCAGGCAGTGCTCATGATCCTGTGCCTGTCCTGGATCAACGGCTTCCAGCCGGAATATATGGGCAAGACACTGATCATTGCCTGCCTGGCATCCGTTGCATTCCTGACACTGGAATACTGCGTCAACTTCTTCCTGGACATTATCGGCGACTTTCTCCTGCTGGTATTCATGGTGCTGCAGCTCAGCGGCTGTGCCGGCACCTATCCGCTGGAGCTGTCCGATAAGTTCTATCAGGTACTGAACCCGTTCATGCCGTTCACCTATACCGTTCACGGCTTCCGCAGCGGTATTGCATCCGGTCTGGACATCACCACCGACTGTGTGGTACTGGCAGTGATCGCTGTGGTATTTGCAGGACTGCTGCTGGCGGGCTTCCGTGCTCGTGCAAGAAAGGAACAGGAGGCAGAAGCAAGCGTTTCTGACAAGGCTGTTTCCGGCACTCCGGTTCAGGCATAAAGGAAACACTGAATAAATGACATTTTGAATTTTCCCATTATATAAAACGGCGTATCCGAGTACAATTTCGGATACGCCGTTTTTTTGTATGGCAATCGTCAGTCCCGTTTTTTCCGCCGGAACAGTCCGCTGACAGAGCTGCACAGGGGCACAGCCAGAGAGAATCCCAGGGCGATGTACCATTCCTGCCGGGAGAGCAGGACGGTGGAAAAGATCACCCGGAGCATGGGGACAGCCACAGCTGCCGCAAGCACCGCCAGAGATACCAGGACCGCCCCCACCAGCCAGAGATTGTTTCCATAGGGCATGGAGAACAGGGTGCGCTGTTCGGATTTGCATTCAAAGACGTGCACCAGCTGGGACAGGATCAGGGTGCAGAGCGCCGCAGTCCGGGCAGCCTCCAGTGTGCCGCCGATCCGGAGCACCGCCGAGAATGCCCCCAGAGTGCAGATGCCGATGAGGATGCCGCGGAAGAAGATCCGTCCCATGAGACCGCCGGAGAAAAAGCTTTCGTCCGGCTTTCGGGGCGGCTTCTGCATGGCTTCCGGCTCAGGCGGCTCTAAGCCCAGCGCAATGGCAGGGAGGCCGTCTGTCACCAGATTCACCAGAAGCAGTTGTGTCGGCAGCAGCACCACCGGCATGCCCATCAGAATGCCCAGGAACATGGTCAGCACCTCGCCGATGTTGCAGGACAGCAGATAGCGCACAAACTTTCGGATGTTGGCATAGACGCAGCGCCCCTGTTCCACGGCATCCACCAGTGTCGCCAGGTTGTCGTCGGTGAGCACCACGTCTGCTGCCTGCCGTGCCACATCGGTGCCGCTCTGTCCCATGGCGACGCCCACATCTGCTTCTTTGATGGCAGGCGCATCGTTGACGCCGTCTCCCGTCATGGCGACGATCTCGCCCCGCCGCCGATACGCCCGTACCAGCCGCAGCTTGTGCGCCGGGTTCACCCGTGCAAAGACCGTGTACTGATCCAGACAGGCATCCAGCTGGGCATCGCTGAGCGCATCCAGCTCGTCGCCGGTCATTGCCTTTTTGCCCCGGAGCAGTCCGGCTTGCTTGGCGATGGCGGCGGCAGTGTTTTTGTGGTCTCCGGTAATCATGACGGTGCGGATATTGGCTCTGGCACAGGTGCGGATGGCAGTCCGGGCGGATTCTCTGGGCGGATCCAGCATGCCGGCAAGCCCCAGAAAGATGCAGGCGCTGCCTTCCTGTCTGGCAAACGCCAGCACCCGGAGCGCCTGATCGGAAAGCTCTGCGACGGTGCGGCGGACGGCGGCTCTGGCGGTTTCGGTGAGCGGTATGGTTTTTCCGTTTTCCAGAACAAAGCCGCACAGGGGCAGGATCACATCCGCTGCGCCCTTGCGATAGGTACAGACACCTGCGCCGTCTGTGACGGTGACCGCCATCTGCCGCGTTTCGCTGTCGAATGGCTCTATGTGCTGCACCGGGTGTGCGCGGAGCAGTGCCTTCCGGGAGATGCCGCCCTTTTCTGCTGCAATGAGAAGCGCTGTCTCTGTGGGATCGCCTGTGGCAGACCATACGCCCTTTTCTACCCGGCTGCTGCGGTCGCGCTGGGGCTTCTCCTGGGGGCTGTGTATCTCGGCAGTGCTGCAAAGTGCGCCGCAGATGAGCAGCTCCCGGAGCGCCGGCTTTGACAGGGGATTGACGTTTCTGCCGTCCTGCTGGATCGCACCGGATTTCTGCAGCCCTGTGCCGGTGACGGAAAAGGCTTCGCCGCCGGCATGGATGGCGGTGACCGTCATGCGGTTTTCAGTGATGGTTCCCGTCTTGTCAGAGCAGATGACACTGGCGCACCCCAGCGTTTCTACGCTGTGCAGCCGGTTCACCAGAGCGTTGCGCTTCATCATGCGGTTTACCGCCAGTGCCAGCGCAATGGTGACCGTTGCCGGAAGCCCCTCCGGGATGGCAGCGATGGCGATGGTGATGCCGGTCATGAGCATATCAAAGACCGGTTCGCCCCGGAGCACGCCTGCCAGAAAGACCGCGCCGCATACGCCCAGACAGAGCAGCGCCACCACCTTTCCCAGTCCGGCAAGGCGCTTTTGCAGCGGTGTCATATCCTGCTTGACCTCCTGGAGCATGGCGGAGATCTGTCCCATCTGGGTGCGTGTGCCGGTGGCAATGACTCTGGCTTCGGCGCTGCCCCGGAGCACAGCAGTCCCGGCATAGACCACATTCCGCTTGTGGAGATCGTTGCGGCTCTCTGCCGGATCGCCTGCCTGCTTGGAGACCGCCTCGGATTCTCCGGTGAGAATGGACTCGTTGACCTCCAGTCCTGCCGCCTGGAGCAGGGCTGCGTCTGCCGGCACATTGTCACCGGCTTCCAGCCGGACGCAGTCGCCGCAGACCAGCTCCCGTGCCGGAAGCGTCTGCCACTTTCCGTCGCGGCAGACGGTGGCTGTGGGTGCGGTGAGACTGCGCAGGGATTCCAGTGTCTGTTCTGTGCGGTACTCCTGCAAAAAGCCCAGAATGGCATTGAGCAGGACAATGAGAATGATGGTGACTGCATCGGTGATCTCGCCGAGAAATGCAGAGACTCCTGTGGCGGCCAGCAGGATCAGCACCATCACATCCCGAAACTGCCCCAGAAACATCCGCAGGGGATGGAGCTTTGCTGCGGCTGCCAGTTCATTTTCTCCGTCCTGCTTCAGACGTTCCCGCGCTGCTTTGGTTGTCAGACCGTTCATATGACGCCTTCTTTCTGATGGTTTTTGGATTGGTTTCAATCATCTATATGCGGAAAAGCCAAAAAGCATGACCACGGTAGAAATCTTTTTGGCAAAATCACAAGAAAAACCTTGACAAATATGCTGAAATCATGTATAATGTAAAGGATGTATTGGAAACGTGAAAACGGAGCGAAGGCTTTGACGGCACGATCTATGCTTGTGCATCGGATGAAAAAGCCCTCTGTTCCGGCAAATTTGAGAAACGAGGTTGAAGTATGCACTATCCCAAATGGCTTTCTCTGCTGACTCTGGGTGCGGCAGCAGGCGGAATGCTGCTGTTCGGCGGTATGACGGCTTCTGCGGCGGATGCAGCACCGGCTGTACCGGCAGTTGCGACGGCGACGACCGCACCGGAGCTTTCTGCGGCGCAGGAAAGCGGAAACTGGATCGTTACAGACGGCGCGCGGAAATATCAGTACAGCGACGGCTCTTTTGCTGTACAGGCTGCGGCAGTAGACGGTGTTTTGTACCTGTTTGATTCCAGCGGCACACAGCTGACAGGCTGGCAGAAAATCGACGATGTATGGCACTATTATGACAGCGCTACTTATGCGGCGGCAGTCGGTGCACAGCAGATCGACGGCGAGACCTATCTGTTCGACTATGCCGGGGCGCAAAAGACCGGCTGGCGCACAGTAGACGGCGTGCGGCGGTACTATGATCCCGAAACCGGAAAGCCGGTCAGCGGCTGGATCAGCTATGGCGGACACCGCTATTATGCAGACGAATCCGGCGAAAAGGTCTCCGGAGAATTTACGGTGGACGGCATGCGCTATCTGACCGACGGAGAAACCGGCATTCAGCAGGTGGGCTTATGCACATTTTCGGATGCTACGGTGACCTATTATGATGCAGACGGCAGCCCGGTCTCCGGATGGGTGCAGGGCGACGGCAGCCGGTATTATTTTGATGAAGCATACCAGATGCAGACCGGCCTTCAGGAGATCGACGGCAAGCAGTATTATTTTGACAGCAGCGGCGTGATGCAGACCGGCCTGCAGACAGTGGACGGCAGACAGTACTGCTTCGCTTCGGACGGCTCGATGCTGACGGGATTTCAGACCGCCGGCGGCAAGAAGCTGTATTTCGGCGCAGACGGCACCATGCAGACCGGCTGGCAGACCATCGGCAGCCAGAAGTATTATTTCGGCAGTGACGGCGCAATGGTTACCGGAAAGGTGACCATCGATGGAAAAAGCTATCAGTTCAATGCAGACGGCACGCTGAAAAAGATCAGGATCTGTCTGGATGCCGGCCACTACGGCAAGTATAACCGCAGTCCGGTGAACGGAACATATTACGAATCCGACATGAGCTGGAAGCTGCATCTGAAGCTGAAATCCGCGCTGGAGGCACGGGGGATGGAAGTCATTACCACACGCCCGGCGCAGGCAGGAGACATGGGACTGGAAGCACGGGGCAAGGTATCTGCCGGCTGTGATCTCTTCCTCAGTCTGCACAGCAACGCCTGCAACAATGCCTCTGTGGATGCGCCGCTGGCATGCTGTACTGTGACCGGCACGATGGATCTGTTGGGACAGCAGCTGGCAGATGTGGTGCACCAGGTGATGAAAACTGCACAGGGCGGAACAATCTGGAAGCGTCAGGGCGACCACGGAGACTATTACGGCGTTCTGCGCGGCGCAACCAAGGTGGGAACACCGGCGATCCTGCTGGAGCACAGCTATCACACCAACCTGCGCGCCACCAACTGGCTGCTCAGCGAAGCAAACCTGCAGCGAATGGCAGATGCCGAAGCACAGGTGATCGCGGCATATTTCGGACTGTTATAACCCAATAAAACACTGCACACCGGGCAAAAGCTGCCTGGTGTGTTTTTTTTGTTTGTGCGGTCTTTTGCGGCGTTGACAATTTGCAGGAAATATGCTACAATTGTTCTACGGCAATACCGCACAAAGATTGTGCGACAGATGCGTCGTCAAATTTTTCGTCAGATGAAACAAAAAGCGGAGTGAATACTTGATGTATTCACGAGCATTTTTGTGAAATATGACGGTAAATTTGCAAGCAGATGGCGTGCAAAGTCGCCAGACGCTCTTTGTGCGGTATTGCCCTACACCAATGAAAAAGCAAAGCGCCTGTCCCGGGTCTGGAACAAGCGCAGCGGCAGGGAGGAAGCAAAAACGGACATCTTATATTTGGTCATTCCGTGTTACAATGAAGAAGAGGTTCTGCCGGAGACATCAAAGCAGCTGCGGGAAAAGCTGCATGCGCTGACGGCGGCAGGGAAGATCTCGGAGAAGAGCCGGATCGTCTTTGTCAATGATGGTTCAAAAGACCGCACCTGGGAGATCATCCGGTCGCTGCATGCGGCAGATCCTATTTATCAGGGCATTTGCCTTTCCCGCAATCGGGGACACCAGAACGCCCTGCTTGCCGGATTGATGACCGTAAAGGAACACTGCGACATGGCGATCTCTCTGGATGCAGACCTGCAGGATGATATTGATGCCATTGATGAGATGGTGGATAAGTACTATGCCGGAAATGATGTGGTCTACGGTGTGCGGAATGCCCGGAAAACCGATACGGCTTTCAAGAAATTTACCGCGGAGGGATTTTATAAGGTCATGAAGCTGATGGGCGCTGATGTGGTATTCAACCATGCCGACTATCGCCTCATGAGCCGCCGCGCACTGGACGGACTGGAATCTTTTAAAGAGGTCAACATGTTCCTCCGGGGCGTTGTCCCCATGATCGGCTATCAGAGCGACAAGGTGTACTATGCCCGAAAGGAGCGCTTCGCCGGAACCTCCAAGTATCCGCTGAAAAAGATGCTGTCCTTTGCCTGGGAGGGCATCACCTCGCTCTCCACAAAGCCCATTGCCCTGATCACCCGGCTGGGGATGCTGATCTTTCTGGTGAGCATCATCATGCTGATCTATTCCGTTGTGCGGCACTGGATGGGTGCGACCACCACGGGCTGGACCTCGCTGATCGTATCCATCTGGGCCATCGGCGGCCTGCAGCTGCTTGCCATTGGTGTGATCGGGCAGTATATCGGAAAGGTCTATCTGGAGACCAAGGCGCGTCCGAAGTTTATTGTTGAAACATACCTCTCTGATGAAGATCAGGACGAGGTGCAAAAGTAGAGAAATCCCCGGAGAATATATTCCGGAGATTCTGTTAGGAGGTTTTGTTATGGCATATATTCCTAATGCAGACCGGTATTCTCAAATGGAATACCGTCGCTGCGGAAACAGCGGTCTGAAGCTGCCGCTGCTGTCTCTGGGGCTGTGGCACAATTTTGGTGACACCAACAACGCAGAACGCATGGCACAGCTCTGTGAGACGGCATTTGACGGCGGCATCACCCATTTCGATCTGGCGAACAACTACGGGCCCCCTGCCGGCGCAGCAGAGCGAAACTTCGGCAGACTGCTGAAGACCATCTTTGCCGGCCACCGGGACGAGCTGGTCATCAGCACAAAAGCCGGCTTTGATATGTGGGAGGGCCCTTACGGCAACTGGGGCAGCCGGAAGTATCTGCTGGCGAGTCTGGATCAGAGCCTGAAGCGGCTGGGCGTAGACTATGTGGACATCTTCTATCACCACCGCCCCGACCCGGAGACACCGCTGGAAGAGACCATGGGCGCACTGGCGCAGGCGGTGCAGAGCGGCAAGGCGCTTTATGTGGGACTGTCCAACTATGACGGTGAGACCATGCGCCGGGCAGCAGATATCCTGGAGCAGCTGCACTGTCCGTATATCATCAATCAGAACCGGTATTCCATCCTCGACCGGGAGACCGAGCGA
The DNA here is from genome assembly GCA_934463425.1 of uncultured Ruminococcus sp. Classification (GTDB taxonomy): domain Bacteria; phylum Bacillota; class Clostridia; order Oscillospirales; family Ruminococcaceae; genus Ruminococcus_C. The sequence goes on along the minus strand of CAKSJP010000009.1, from coordinate 9,405 downwards.
AACGGCATTCTGGATGCCAGTGCTGACCGGCAGAAGGGTGTTATCATCTATAGCCCGCTGGCACAGGGCATGCTGACCGACCGGTATCTCCACGGCATTCCGGAGGACAGCCGCGTTCGCACAGACGGCAGATTTTTGCACGAAGCGCAGCTGACAGAAGCGCGTCTGGCACAGCTCCGGCAGCTGCAGGCCATTGCCCAGGGCAGAGGACAGACGCTGGCGCAAATGGCGCTCTGCTGGATCCTGCGGCAAAAGGCAGTGACCAGTGTACTGGTGGGCGCATCCCGGCCGGAACAGATCACAGATACCCTGCAGATCGTGGGACAGAAACCGCTGACAGACGAGGAACTGCGGGCGATCGATGGGGCAGTGGGACTGTGAGAACCGGCGCGGTTATTTCTTTTGTCAGATACAGATAGCAACAACAAAAAATCCGGCGGCAGGACTGACATTCCTGCTGCCGGATTTTTGTAGGCAATACCGCACAAAGTCGCCAGACGCTCTTTGTGCGGTATTGCCTGTATTTTCATAAAGCTTACGCTTTTCTCACGCCGGGCTTCAGCATTTGCTTGTCTCGGTGCCTGATGATTTCCATCATGATCAGCGCCATGATGACGGAGCAGATATCTGCAATGGGCTGGGCGAAGATCAGACCGTCCAGACCGATCAGGGCGTTGGCAATGAACAGTACCGGCAGGAAGATGAATCCCTGGCGGCTGACGGACAGGATCAGAGAAGCCAGACCGTGTCCCATGCCCTGGAAGGCGTTGTTGTTTACGAAGATGATGCCCAGGAACGGCCCGGAGATCATCAGCGCCCGGAGCATCTGTACGGCGTAGTTTTGCTGTGCAGTAACATCTGCCACAGAGCCGGACGAGCCGGAGGTCATAAAGATGCTGATGATCGGCTCGGTAAACAGGTAGTACAGTGCGGTTACCGCAGCGCCCAGTATCAATGTGCAGACCATGCTGAACCGTACCACCTTGGTCATCTTGGTGAAGTTCCGCGCGCCGTAGTGGAAGCCGACCAGGGGCTGAATGCCGATACCGATGCCCAGCTGAATGAATACCACCAGCATATTTGCTTTCATGGCGATGCCCATACCGCCGGTGGCGAGAACATCGATGTTGTTCAGCAGTCGGTTCAGCACCAGATTGGACAGGCTCATCAGCACATTGGTGAGGAACATGGGAACGCCAATGGAGAATACGCCGGCGAAAATCCCGTTTTTTACAGTGAAATGCTTGGGGTTCGGGGAGAGCATGGTGCGGCTCACCTTGAGATAGATCAAGTAGAACAGCATCGCTACGGTGTTGCCGATGCTGGTGGCAATGGCTGCACCCTTGACGCCCATGCCCATGGCGAGGATCATAATGGGGTCGAGGATGATGTTGGTCACAGCACCGATCATCATGCCGAACATGGAGACCTTCGCCGCGCCCTCGCCCTTGACCAGGTTGCTCATGGCACTGCTCAGGACAGTGGGGATCGCACCCACGCCGATGTAGAACAAGTAGTCTCTGGTGTATTGTTCCAGGTTCTGATAGTTCTGCACCAGCTTGTCATAGGCATCGCCGGAAATATCCTTGGAAATATGGGCGATATTGGCAGAAGCATCTGCACCTACCAGCGGTAAGATCCAATTTACGCCCAGTGTCAGCGCCAGGGTGGAGAGCAGCCCCACAAAGACTGCGCCCCAGAAGCTGAAGCTGCTGATCTTTTTTACGCGCGCATATTCCCGTGCGCCCAGAGAGCGGGAGATAAAGGCGCAGCCGCCGATGCCGAACAGATTGCCGAATGCCATGAGGATCATAAATACCGGAGTGGCCATAGAGACGGCATTCATCTGATAGGGGTCGTGGGTCTGTCCCACAAAGACCGTATCCACCATGTTGTACAGCACGGTGACCAGCATACTCAGCACGGACGGGATCGCCAGTGTTGCCACGGCTTTCGGGATGGAGTCGATCTCAAAAACAGAGGGTTTCTTTTCTTTCATTTGCATATAGGCATAACTTCCTTTCTATGCGGTCATTGCGGCGAAAAACGAGGCAGGAATACGGTGACCGCTCTGCCTCGTTTGTTGGATTGTTTGGTTGAAACAGGTGCTTATACGTTAAAGCGGAACAGTACAATGTCGCCGTCCTGCATCACATACTCCTTGCCCTCCAGGCGCACCAGCCCCTTTTCCTTGGCAGCAGCCATAGAGCCGCATGCCATCAGGTCATCATAAGAAACGACCTCGGCACGGATAAAGCCCTTTTCAAAGTCAGTGTGGATCTTTCCGGCAGCCTGGGGCGCTTTTGTGCCCTTGGTGATCGTCCATGCCCGGACTTCCTGCTTGCCGGCAGTCAGATAAGAGATGAGACCCAGCAGAGAATAGCCCTCCCGGATGATGCGGTTCAGACCGGATTCTTCCAGCCCCAGATCCTCCAGGAACATTGCCTTGTCGTCTGCTTCCATGTCTGCGATATCCTCTTCGATCTTTGCACAGATGGGCAGCACAGCGGCGTGCTCTGCTTCGGCGATTGCCTTGACTTCCTGATAGTGCTCGTTTTTATCCACACCGCTGCGGAAATCCTCTTCGCTCATATTTGCGGCATAGATCACCGGCTTTGCAGACAGCAGGGGCATATCGTGGATCCAGCTCAGCTCATCCTCGGTAAAGTCGAAGCCGCGGGCAGACTTGCCCTCTTCCAGATGCGCCTGGAGACGTTCCAGAAAGTCTACCTGTGCCTGAAGCTTTTTGTCGCCCTTCAGTGCCTTTTTGGTGCGGTCGATGCGGCGTGCCACCATTTCCATATCGGAGAAGATCAGCTCCAGGTTAATGGTCTCGATGTCCGATGCCGGGTTGATTCTGCCGTCTACATGGATGATGTTGTCATCCTCAAAGCAGCGTACCACATGGACGATGGCGTCTACCTCCCGGATATCGCCCAGGAACTTGTTGCCCAGACCTTCGCCCTTGGATGCGCCTTTTACCAGACCGGCGATATCCACAAATTCCAGAGTTGCCGGGGTGAACTTGTCCGGATCGTACATTTCTGCCAGCTTGTCCAGACGAGCATCCGGAACGGAAACGATACCGACATTTTTTTCAATGGTGCAGAACGGATAGTTTGCCGACTCTGCGCCTGCATTTGTCAGGGCGTTGAACAGGGTGCTTTTGCCCACGTTGGGCAGCCCGACCATACCTAATTTCATTGTAACAGTTCCACCTTTTTTTCAAGATTATCCGGCGATACGCCGGGAATTGACATACATATTATAGTTTATCACAGAAAGCCGGATTTGTCAAGAAAGCTTTTTAGACAAATACAATTATTTTTTAACAAAGCCATATCTTGAAAAAAGAACTGACAGGGGGGATATTTCCCCAAGTACGCTTTGCGAACATGGATTCCTCTTTTCAAGAAAATCGGTTTCATTATAGTTACACCATTTTCAGAATTGTAGGGGCGAACAGTGTTCGCCCGCAAAGCAGGCTAACAGATTTTGGCTTCTGCAGGTCTTTTTATCAACGTTTACAGAATAGAAATAAACTGTACTTGTTTTTTTTTTTTTTTTGTATGTTACACTGTAATAAGTTGAATGATGATTCGACAAAAAATACATTGGAGGATGTTGAAAAATGTTTTGTAAAAAATGCGGAGCGGAGATTATGGATGATGCTGTAATTTGCGTAAAATGCGGTTCACCGACGGACAATTTTACAAATACAAAGAAAAAGTCATGTGATCTCCGATTGAGAGATGCAAATGAACCGGCGAATGTTGGACTCATTATATTGTCTATTCTGATTCCCATTGTTGGAATTATTATGGGAATAGTCAATCTAGCCAAGGGAAAAACACGTTCTGGAAAAGCTTATCTGATTGCCGGAATCGTTTCTTTTGTCGTGTATCTTATTATATTTGTAAGTATCGATGCGCGGTTGGCACAAATGAATTCGATAAGAATGCAGGAAGCACATGATCTCAATAGACTGCGAAATCTGAATCATTAAGAAAAAATCAGTAACACAAAATAAAAGTTAAAATGGAGGATGTTTAGAAGTGAAAAAGAAATTGATGGCTATTGTAACATTGGGAGTAATGCTTTCTTCCATGGTTGGTTGTTCTGGAAAAGAAGAAACTCCTGATCTGACGTCTGCATATAATGCTGCTGTGGATTCATGTGGTGAAACCGAATATTCTGATTGTTCTGTTGGTTCAGATGGATCTTATATTTCATTTGAAGTAGAATATATAATACAAGATGATACTATTACTGACAAAACGATAAGAGAGATTCATAACGACTTTTTTGATAAAGGCGTAAGTGAAGTGATGTCTTATGTTGTTGAAATTAATGATACTTTGGGGATATCCGATTCTGTTGTAAAAAGAATGTCGAAAACTTCCGCATTAGATGGAGAGGAAACTGTCACTGAAAACGGAGTAACTATTACATGGAAATATCATGCATATGATTATCTTAGCGTAATGTATACTCTAAGCTAATCATCTATATGGATTTTGGTGATTTTACGAATGAAAATGGTGATAACGATTGCTTTAATCTGTATATCTATGTCAATTCTTAATCCACTTATTATCAACTCTGTTTTTTGTTCTAACTATTTGAAAAACAAGAATTTTACTAATAGAACAGAAGGAAAGTATTATTGTACAAGAACTCTTCCTACGAAAAGGAGTATAAGTAAAATACATTTTGTTATCACACAAAAAGCGGAGAACGTCCAAAACGTCCTCCGCTTTCTCTTTTCTCCGCTTGAAGCCTACCGCTTACAGCGCAGCGATAACCTCAACCTCTACCAGCACACCCTTGGGCAGGTCTGCCACGCCCACACAGCTTCTTGCCGGCTTTGCGTCGCCCATGGCTTCTGCATAGACCTCATTGAATGCGCCGAAATCCCGTGCCACGTCCTTGAGGAAGCAGGTGGTCTTGACAACCTTGTCGAAGCTGGTGCCTGCGGCTTCCAGAACGGCTTTCAGGTTGGACATAACCTGCTTGGACTGTCCCACAATGTCAGTAGCTTCTACATTGCCGGTTGCCGGGTTAATGGCAATCTGGCCAGAGGTGTACAGCATATCGCCGATTCTCACTGCCTGGGAATACGGGCCGATTGCGTCCGGTGCGTTCTTGGTATAGATGGTATCCATGATAAAAACCTCTTTTCTTTGATATCGGTGTCATGATGAAAATTATCTGCTTTGTGCTTGGGATACAGGCGTAAGTTGACAGGGAATTAACCCCTCAGTCAAGCCTACGGCTTGCCAGCTCCCCTGTTAGGGGAGCCAAAAGAAGAGTCTCCTCTTATAGAGGAGATGCCCGGCAGGGCAGAGGAGTCGCATTGTTCCCACTTGAAAAGGCGTCCGTAGGGTGTGCCTTGTGCTGGGATGTCCCGAAGGGAAAGGGGGATTAATCCCTCAGTCAGCCTGCGGCTGCCAGCTCCCTTTTCAAGGGAGCCTAATCTATGAGATGTGAAAGACTACAATATCGTAGGGGCAGATGCCCACATCTGCCCGTCGCCGTACGGCTTTTTCCGGATTCTGCTTAGTCCACCAGATGGAATCCTGCTTCCATGAGGGCGCTGCGGATCTCCTGGATATGGGCATAGTCTCTCGTCTCCATGGTGATGCGCAGGAAGCAGCCGTTGATGTCGCTGCCCTCGTTGGCACGCTCGTGGTGGATGGAAATGACATTTCCGCCCAGATCGGCGATAATGCGGGAAACATCCTTCAGCTGACCCGGCTTGTCCAGCAGCTCAATGTTGAGCATGCAGCTTCTGCCGGACATGAGCAGACCGCGCTTGATGACACGGGACAGGATGGTTACGTCGATATTGCCGCCGGAAACCAGGCAAACCACTTTCTTGCCCTCTACGGGAACCTTGTGGAACATCGCCGCAGCCACAGATGCAGCACCTGCGCCCTCTGCGATCAGCTTCTGCTTTTCGATCAGCGCCAGGATAGCGGCGGAAATTTCATCGTCGGTCACGGTGACGATATCGTCCACATACTTCTTGACATACTCAAAGGTGTGGGGCCCCGGTTCCTTGACGGCGATACCGTCGGCAATGGTGGAAACGGAATCCAGACAGGTGATCTTATCATTGTGGATGGATTCATACATGCTGGGTGCGCCGCTTGCCTGTACGCCGTAAACCTTGATGTTCGGGTTCAGCTGCTTGATGGCAAACGCCACACCGGAGATCAGTCCGCCGCCGCCGATGGGGACGATAACGGCATCTACGTCTGCCATCTGATCCAGGATCTCCAGACCAATGGTGCCCTGTCCGGCAATGACGTTTTCGTTGTCGAAGGGGTGTACAAAGGTGTAGTTGTGCTCCTTCTGGAGCTCTACAGCCTTGTTGTAGGCATCGTCATAGACACCCTTGACCATGCAGACCTCTGCACCGTAGCTCTTGGTAGCTTCTACCTTGGAGATCGGCGCGCCGTCCGGCAGGCAGATGAGGGCTTTCATGTTGTTCTTTGCCGCAGCCAGTGCCACACCCTGGGCGTGGTTGCCGGCAGAGCAGGCGATAACGCCCCGCGCCTTTTCTTCTTCTGTCAGCTGGGACATCATGTAGTAGGCACCGCGAACCTTAAAAGAACCGGTGACCTGGAGATTCTCTGTCTTGAGGAACAGATCACAGTCCGGACAGAGCTTCGGCGCCTGGATCAGATCCGTTTTCCGGATCACGCTCCGGAGCACGTGGCTTGCTTGATAGATTTTATCCAATGTCAGCATGGATAGGACTTCCTTTCCATAATAAGATTAAGAATGCTGTGTGAGAAGCTGGTCGATGAGCTGTTTCGCAGCACGGGCGCTTCTGCCGCTCTTCTGGAGAGCAAACTGTTCTGCCTGTGCGTCCAGTTCCTCTGCGGGGATGTCCAGGCCGTTCTGTTCCGCCAGAGCGTGGACGATCTCCAGATAGAGGTTTTTCTGCGGCCGGCTGTAGGTGATGGTGATGCCGAACCGCTCTGACAGAGAGATACGCTCCTGCACGGTGTCATTGGAGTGCTTGTCGCTGCCGTCGTCGAAGGTCTCCTTGACCAGATGCCGCCGGTTGCTGGTGGCGTAGATGACAGTGTTCCGCATCCGCGCCGCAATGCTGCCCTCCAGGGTCGCTTTCAGTGTGCCGAAGTTGGGGTCATCCTCGGAGAACGTCAGGTCGTCGATGAAGAGGATGAATTTCAGCGGATTCTTGCACAGATGATCCATGATCTGGGGAATATAGCACAGCTGATCCTTGTTCAGCTCAATGAGCCGCAGACCATCGTTCTTGAACGCGTTGGCGATCGCCTTGACAGTGGCAGATTTGCCCGTGCCGGCGTCTCCGGCGAGGAGAACATTAGAGGCGTATTTGCCTGCCAGAAGCGCCTTGGTGTTGTCCACCACGATGCTGCGCTCCCGTTCGTATCCCACCATGTGTTCCAGGGAGATGGGATCGGGATACTGCACCGGAATCAACTCGCCGCTTGCGCCCACGGTGAACATGTGGTGCCGTGCATAGATGCCGTAGCCGTGCTTGGAGATCTCCGCCACACGCTGGGTGTAGAGCGTGTCCAGGTCGGTCTTGTGGGTCTGCCATGCCGGCAGGGGAATGCTGGTCTGCATCTCTGCCTGGATCATGGCAGGGGTCAGCATGGCGATGCGGTTGAGCAGCTTCAGTTCCGTGTGCAGGCAGTTCTCCAGGTTCGGGGAGATAGGTTCGCCTGCACCGGCACGCTGCACATAGACGTTTTCATGTTCCAGAACGATCTGTTCCAGATAGCCGGTGAGGTCGTCTGCCCGTTCATACAGGGCGGAGACCATAGCGCTGTAAAAGCGGATCTGTGCCGGGGTATTTTCCTTGTCGGTGTGGCAGAACTGCATCAGCGCCCGGATCACGGGATCCTGCTGCAAACTGCGGAAGATCACAAGGGCATCCAGCCCGTATCCGATTTCTTCTCTGGGAGTCATATGGGTCATCTCTTTCGGTTTTTATGTTAGTATCAGGGAAACACCGCTTATTTCAGCAGTGCAATGATCTTTTCGGTGCATTCCGTGCAGGACAGCGGCGTTACGCCCTCGCCAGCCAGATCGGCAGTGCGGTAGCCTGCATTCAGATATGCGTCCACAGCATCTTCGATTGCCTGTGCTTCGTCCATGAGGTCGAAGGAATAGCGGAGCATCATGGCTGCGGAGAGAATGGTTGCGATGGGGTTTGCCTTGTTCTGTCCGGCGATATCCGGTGCAGAACCGTGGATCGGCTCGTACATGCCGCGCTTGGTTGCGCCCAGGGATGCGGACGGCAGCATACCGATAGAACCGGTGATCTGGGAAGCCTCATCGGACAGAATGTCGCCGAACATATTGGAGGTGACAACTACGTCGAACTGTCTGGGATTCTTGACCAGCTGCATGGCTGCGTTGTCTACCAGCATATCGGTGAGGGTCACATCCGGATAGTCCTTTGCCACTTCGTGAACCACTTCACGCCACAGACGGGAGCTTTCCAGGACGTTTGCCTTGTCGATGCTGATGACGTTCTTGTTCCGCTTCTGGGCGGTCTCAAAAGCCACACGGGCGATACGCTCTACTTCCATCTTGCTGTAGCACTCGGTGTCATATGCTTCTTCGCCGTTCTTGCCTTCCCGTCTGCCCCGTTCGCCGAAGTAGATGCCGCCGGTCAGTTCGCGAACCATCATGATGTCGAAGCCCTTTGCCACGATATCTTCCCGGAGGGGGCAGTCACCCTTCAGAGCCGGATACAGCTTTGCCGGACGGAGGTTGGTGAACAGTCCCAGAGCCTCACGGATGCCCAGCAGCGCCTTTTCCGGGCGGAGATGCGGCGGCATCTGATCCCACTTGTTGTGACCGACTGCACCGCCCACAGCGCCCAGCAGGACACTGTCGCTTGCCAGACAGCCGTCAATGGTCTCTTTCGGCAGGGGAATGCCGGTGGCGTCGATCGCACAGCCGCCGATGAGGTACGGGGTGCAGGTGAAGGTGTGACCGTATTTCTCGCCGATCTTGTGGAGAACAGCCACAGCGCTGTCTACGATCTCCGGGCCGATACCGTCGCCGCGGAGCAATGCAATATTGAAATTCATGGGAAAGACTCCTTTGTGTTTGGTTTGGCGGAACAAATCGTTGACATACCCCATTTGTCCCACAAATACTCTTTCATTATACACCAAAGCTGTGAAGATTACAAGGTTTTTGTGAAAATTCTGCATTTCGCCACAAAAAAGCCGGTGCGGAGGGGGCTGTGTCGGTGATTTTGGTTGTGGATTGACTTGGTTGGGGCTGTGTGGTATAATGAAGGTGTGGTTAATCGGAATTTATAAAGGAGAATATTGATGAAACTATTTTTATGTTCGCACTTTTCAAGTGTAGGAAGTCTGATAAAGG
>CAKSJP010000008.1 GCA_934463425.1 uncultured Ruminococcus sp. | reverse complement strand
ATGCGTCTGACGCTTCGCTTCTTTTGCTCTTCATTTATCTCTGTTTTTTAGTTCGCCGGTGTTTATGGCAAAGAGGTTCCACCCGTTCCCATTCCGAACACGGCAGTTAAGCTCTTTCGCGCCTACGATACTTGGTCTTCTCGACCTGGGAAAATTGGTCAATGCCGGCTTTATTGATTGAGGCGCAATCCTTTCGATTGCGCCTCTTTTGTTTTCCCCTTCTTTGGATGTCTCCTCGCATCCTTTGAGGGCCATTAGCTCAGTTGGTTAGAGCTACCGGCTCATAACCGGTCGGTCCTGGGTTCGAGTCCCCGATGGCCCACCATTTATCATCCCCAGCGCCGCCTTTGCCGCACTAGCATAGGCGGCTTTTTTTGTTGACAGAATGGCATCAGTTCGGTTATAATAGAAGTATCGGAATTTTTACTAATGGGAGGAACAGCATGAAAGCAATTGTTTTTGATATGGATGGCGTTTTGTTCGATACAGAACGCGTCGGCGGTCAGGCTTGGCGGCAGGCGGCTGAGGAAATGGGATTTTCACAAATCGAGGATGCGATTTCTCAGTGCCGCGGGCTGAACCGTGCCGACACCAAGGCGTTTTTCGAGGGGAAATACCCAGATTTGGATTACCTTGCGTTTCACAAGCGCAATCACGAAATCATGGCAGAAATGCTGGCAGATGGAATGCCTGTAAAGCCGGGTGCGGTAGAATTGCTGCAATGGCTGCGGCAAGAGGAATGGCGTGTGGCTCTGGCGACTTCTACCGGACGGGAAAGTACCATGCATCACCTGGAATCCGCAAAGATGACGGATATGTTTGATGCGATCATCACCGGGGAACAGGTAACACATGGTAAGCCGGATCCGGAGATTTACGAGATCGCCTGTGATGCCATCGGCGCAACGCCGGGGTTGAGTTTTGCAGTTGAGGACTCTCCGAACGGGATTCGCAGTGCCGCTGCGGCAAATCTGCGCGTCATCATGGTGCCGGATCTTGTGCCGGCAACATTGGAACTGCGGCAGCTGACGGTTACGGTACAGTCTGACTTGTTTGGGGTGCAGAAGTTTTTGGAGAAATTCGGGAATCTTTGAAAATTGTCTATTTTGTAAAAAAAGTGTGTGTATATTTGTGCAGCATGAGAATTGACGGCTTTACAGTGATATGATATACTGAAAGTAAATCGAGACGTCACTTCGATTTTGTGGGAGAATGGCAACGATTTTGAAGGAGGGTCACTAATGAAAAAATTTTGGACAAGGATATCTTCTGCCGTTCTGGCAGCACTAATGCTATTTTCTGCTTCTGCGGCATTGCCGGTTTCTGCTTATACTTCTAAAGACCTCGTGTCGGAGAAGAATCCGGAGGCACCTTATTATGCAAACTATACGTTTGAACAGTTTTATGCGCTGCCTGATGCGGAGTTGGAGCAGATTTTTCAGGAATGCGAAACCTATCATGAGAATATCGAATTTCGCTGTGCTTATGCCACATTGGAACAATGCAACGCTATGGCAGAAAAATACGGCAGTTATGCAGATGGTTCGGATGCTTCCGCGTTGGATGCGTTTTGTGCAGAATTAGGCATTCCCAGAAAGTATGTGGATATGGTTCAGTTTCATCATTCCCCAAATGAGACATACCAGGTGAATGCAGACGGCGAGACGATCACACTCTATCAAGCATTTGATATTGAAACCACATTTGCATATGAACTTCCGGCGGTCTCTTTGTGGAAAGAAGACAGTAAAGCGGCAAATATCATTGCAACTCTTTTGGTGCTGAATCCGGATGTTTATGTGGATTTGTCACTTACATACCCTGGCTATGGCACAAACCCTGCCATCTATCATCCGGGAGACATGAACTGGGATGGCGTAATTGATGTGACAGATGCAGTGCTGCTGTCCAAAATTGTAACTACTGGAACGCTTTGTCAATATGTCACCCTGGGAGACTGTGACGGGGACGGCGAAGTGGACAGCCGGGACGTGGTCATTTTGATGAAGTATCTGGTGCGCCTGGTGGATACGCTGCCCTATTCGGAATAAATTGCATTACAGAAAAAGAGCGGAGCATATCTCGGATGTGTTCCGCTTTTGTTGTAAATAAATTGTAAACAATCCGCAATCGCGCTTGACGAAATTAGCACATGTGATATAATAGTGTTAGCACTTAAAAAGCGAGAGTGCTAATCTAGTGCTTTTGCAAATCACTTTGACAAGAAAGGAGTCGCGTTTTCTCTGGAAAATGCGGAAAAAACATATGGAACAGAAACAATTTCAGGCAGAATCAAAAAAACTGATGGACATGATGATCCATTCCATCTATACCCATAAGGAGATCTTTCTCCGGGAACTGATCTCCAACGCCAGCGATGCCATCGATAAGCTGTATTTCAAGTCCCTGACAGATGACAGCGTGGGCATGAACAAGTCTGACTTCAAGATCACCCTGGCTGTGGATAAGGATGCACGCACACTGACCATAACCGATAATGGTATCGGCATGACCAAGGAAGAGATGGAAGAGCATCTGGGCACCATTGCAAACAGCGGCTCGCTCCAGTTCAAAAAGGAAAATAACCTGGCAGAGGACAACCAGATCATCGGTCAGTTCGGTGTCGGCTTCTATTCCGCCTTTATGGTGGCAAAGCGCGTAACGGTAAAGTCTCTGGCGTTTGGCGAGACACAGGGCTATGTATGGCAGTCTGAGGGCGTTGAGGGCTATACCATGGACACCTGCGATAAGGATACCGTTGGTACAGAGATCACGCTGGAACTGCTGGACGATGTGGCAGCAGACGAGGACGGCAACGGCGGCGAAAGCTACAGCGAATTCCTCGACCAGTACCGTATCCAGAGCCTGGTAAAGCGCTACAGCGATTATATCCGCTTCCCCATTTGCATGGATATGACCAAGAGCCGCAAGAAAGAGGACTCCGACGAGTACGAGGATTATATCGAAAACGTCACACTAAACAGCATGGTTCCGTTGTGGCATAAAAATAAGAGTGAGATCAGCGAAGAGGAGTATAACAGCTTCTACAAGGACAAGTGCGGCGATTATACCGATCCGCTGTGCCATATGCACGTCCGGAACGAGGGTACGATCACTTATGATGCCCTGCTGTATATTCCGTCCCATACACCGTTCAACTATTACAGCAAGGACTATGAAAAGGGCTTGCAGCTGTACGCAAACGGCGTCCTGATTATGGATCGCTGCGAAGACCTGCTGCCGGATTACTTTAGCTTTGTCAAGGGTCTGGTGGATTCTGAGGACTTGTCCCTGAACATTTCCCGTGAGATGCTCCAGCACGACGCACAGCTGCGCCAGATCGCACGGAGCATTGAGCGTACCATTAAGAATGAACTGCAGCGTATGATGAAGAATGACCGGGAGAAGTACGAGAAGTTCTACCAGTCCTTTGGCTTGCAGCTGAAATACGGCATCTACCAGGATTACGGCATGCACAAGGATCTGCTTCAGGATCTGCTGCTGTTCCCGTCCTCTAAGGATGGCAAGCTGGTTTCTCTGAAGGAATATGTTGACCGGATGCCGGAGGGACAGGATAAGATCTACTACGCTGCCGGTGAGAGCATTGCCCGTATTGAGGCTCTGCCGCAGACCGAACAGGTGAAGGATAAGGGATATGAGATCCTGTACTTTACCGAGAATGTGGACGAGTTTGCAATCCGCATGATGCAGAACTATCAGGAAAAGCAGTTCCAGTCAGTTCTGGACAGCAACCTGGATCTGGAATCCGAAGAGGAGAAGAAGGAACTGGAAGAGAAGCAGGAATCCAGTAAGGATATGCTGGAGACCATGAAGAAGGCACTGGAGGGTAAAGTCGGTAATGTCAAGCTGTCCGGCCGCTTGAAGTCTCATCCGGTCTGCCTGTCCAGCGAGGGCGAACTCTCTATGGAAATGGCAAAGACACTGAACGCAATGCCGGGCACAGAGGGACAGAAGCTCCAGGCACAGACCGTATTGGAGATCAACCCGGAACATCCCATCTATCAGCGTCTGATGGATCTTCAGACCAGCGATACCGCAAAGCTGGACGAATATGCAAAGCTGCTGTACGATCAGGCACTCCTGATCGCCGGCATGCCGGTTGAAGATCCGGTGGCATTTTCAAACCGTATTTGTGATTTGATGTAACAGCAGCGATACAGCCATAGCTGTTGTCATAGAAGCAGCCGTTTCACAGAAATGTGGGACGGCTGTTTTGCGGTTTGAATGCAAATGCCGAAAGGATTGACACAAACGATAAAACTATGCTATAATCATAAAGCAGTAACGCACAAAGCTTATGCGATGCTGCTGTAATCAATAGACATTTCGTTGTGATAGAAAGGAAGCACTATGAAATTACGTTATCTGCTGCTCCTGCCGGAGCTGGTGCTGCTGTTCTTTTTTGTATTTCCCATTTTCAAGCGTATGTGCAATCCCGGCAATCTGGCAGGCATTCTGGGCTGCCTGTTTTTGTTGTTTGTCACATTGTTTCCGGCAGTCTTTGCCCGCTGGATACGCCAGGTATGGGGACACCTTGGCGGAAAGATCAGTTTGTCTGCGGCAGCTGTTCTGATCGCCGCCGGGCTGACATTTTCTGCTGTGATGTCTGTGCAGATGGCGCGCACCATCTCCCATCGCCCTGTATCGCCGGAAACGGTTGTGGTGCTGGGCTGCAAGGTGCGCGGCACACGTCCCAGCCGTATGTTGCTCCGGCGTCTGGATGCTGCAAAGACATACCTGGAAGCGAATCCGGAAGTGCTTTGCATCACCACCGGCGGTCAGGGGGCAGGAGAGGATATCCCGGAGGGACAGGCCATGAAGGACTGGCTTGTGGCACAGGGCATTCCGGAAGAGCGCATTCTTGCGGAAACAACATCTCAGGACACCCAGGAGAACCTGGAACACGCCGCGGCGATCCTGCAGGAACAAGGACTGTCCAATCACATCGTTATTGTGACAGACGGTTTTCACCAGTACCGCGCTTCCCTTCTGGCAAAACGCGCCGGGCTGTCCTCGGAGAGCGAAAGCGCAAAAACCAATCCGCTGTATGTGCCGACCTATTGGGTGCGCGAGTGGATGGCGCTGTTTCAGCTGTTGGTGTTCGGACACGGTTGATCTCACAGAGGAGGTATTGCAATGCAACTGGAACAATTGACCCCGCGGGTATATCAGCTGCCGTTTTCTCAGGAAAACGACCGTCCGGTTTTGGGGTACATTCGGGGTGACCGGTTTTCTCTGATGGTAGATGCCGGAAACACCCCGGAGCATGTGGCGGATTATCGCGCCGCAGTGGAAAAAGCCGGATTTCCGCAGCCAAGCTTTACGGTGCTGACCCATTCTCACTGGGATCACTGCTTCGGGCTTTCGGCGCTGCAAATCCCGTCTGTCGCCTGTGTGCAGACACGGCAGTCTCTGGAACTGGTTTCCCGGCTGCGCTGGACACCGGACGCACTGGTGGAAAATGTCCGGAAGGGCATTGTGCCGCAGCTCTGTGCGCCGCGCATTCAGGCACATTTTCCTGAGCCGGAGCAGATTCGGGTGGTGCTCCCCACGCTGATCTTTTCAGAACAGATGACGCTGGATCTGGGCAACTGCACCTGCGTGCTACAGCATGTGACCAGCGCCCACGCACGGGATACGGTGATCGTCTGGGTAAAGGAGGAACAGATGGTTTTTCTGGGAGATGCCGTCTATCAGGAACTGGTGGGGGATACCTGGACAGAACGGCCGGAAAAGCTGCGGCAGCTGATCCGGGAACTGGAGCCTCTGGAATTTCAGCTGGCACAGCCGGCGCACCAAAAAGCCATGTCCAAAACCGAGCTGCTGACATGGTTTCAGCGGCGGCTGAAACGGGCAGAGCAGGCATAAGCTGCCGCCCTTCTGCATACCATGAAGCAAAAAGCATGCAGGAGGACATGGGTATGCAATGCACTTGGAAAACCATATGGAAACGAACCGGGCTGATCCTCACCGTCAGCGCTGTCAGCGTGGCAGCGATCTACTTTGGCGGCACGCGGATCCGGCACGCCGTTACAACAATGACCGCACCCAAAAAGGAAGCTCCGGTCATTGTACTGGATGCCGGACACGGCGGCGCAGACGGCGGCTGTGTTTCTGTGCACGATGTGCCGGAAAAGGGCATCAATCTGAACATTCTTTTGCACTTGCGCGATCTGCTGCGCATGGAGGGCTATACCGTTGAGGTCACGCGCGACACGGACAAAAGCATCCATGACGACGGCATTGAGGGCATCGCCAATCAGAAAAGCTCTGATATGGATAACCGCCTGGCGCTGTTCAATCAGTATGACAATGCGGTGTGTATTTCCGTACACCAGAACCAGTTTACCGACCCGGCATATTCCGGTGCGCAGATGTTTTATTCCGACAATGTAAAAGGCAGCGGTGCACTGGCGCAGGCTCTGCAAAACGCATTTGTGACGCAGCTGCAGCCGGACAATGCGCGGGAGATCAAGCAGTGCGGCAAAGAACTGTACCTTTGTTATTTCAGCGAAAATCCCACTGTCATGGCGGAATGCGGCTTTTTGTCCAATCCGGAAGAGGCAGCGCTGCTGGAATCAGAGGAGTATCAGCAGAAGGTAGCATTTACCCTTTTTTCGGGGCTGAATCAATACCTGGGAGAAAAATAGGATATGGACGAAAAACGCATCCCATCCGGTCAAAAAACGGCCGGACAGGATGCGTTTGTTATGGCAATGCCGCATAATGCCCGCCTGACGGCTTTGTGCGGTGTTGCCTTATATTTTCCGAAAAGAGCCTATGCCTCGGTCTCCCTTGCGTCTTTTTCCAATACGGAAAACGCCTGGCGCAGATTGCGCACACCGGCGATGCGGATCTGATACGAGCCGCCTTTCAGCTCGTGCAGGCACTGCTGCGGCACAATGCAGCGAGTGAAGCCCATGCGCTCTGCCTCCTGTACGCGCCGCCGTATGTGGGAGATGCCGCGGACTTCTCCGCCCAGTCCCACTTCTCCGAATGCCACCGTTTTTTCTGAAATGGGCTTGTCCACCAGAGAGGAATACAGACACAGCACTGCCGCCAGATCGCCTGCCGGCTCATCCAGCTGAAAGCCGCCCACCACATTCAGATAAACGTCCAGCGTCCCGAAGAACAGTCCCAGGTGCTTTTCCAACACGGCAATGAGGATCACCATGCGGCTATAGTCAAAGCCCTGGGTCTGCCGCCGGGGCGCGGAGAAACCGCTTTTGGTGGCAAGCACCTGGATCTCCGCCAGGATCGGCCGGGAACCTTCCATCATACAAGTCACGCAGGTGCCGGATACACCATGAGGTCTGCCGTCCAGGAGCATGGCGGACGGATTCGGCACTTCATGCAAGCCGCTGTCCTGCATCTCAAACACGCCGATCTCATTGGTAGAGCCATAGCGGTTTTTCACTGCCCGAAGCAGCCGATAGGAGAGATTGCGCTCTCCCTCGAAGTAGAGCACTGTATCCACAATATGCTCCATGACCTTTGGTCCGGCAATGGCACCGTCTTTGTTGACATGTCCCACGATCCAGATCGGGATGTCCAGCTGTTTTGCCGTATGCATAAACAGATTGGTACACTCCCGCACCTGCGTCAGACTGCCGGGACTGGAAGAGATCTCTTCCATGCGCATGGTCTGAATGGAGTCAATGATGACAATATCCGGCCGGCTTGCAGAAATGGTGTCGCAAATGCTCTGGGCATCTGTTACAGTGAGCAGGTATAAGCTTTTGGTTGTCACGCCCAGGCGCTGTGCCCGCAGCTTGATCTGCTTGGCGGATTCTTCCCCGGAAACATAGAGCACACTGTGCTTTTCTCCGAAATACTGACAGATCTGCAGCAGCAGCGTACTTTTTCCGATGCCCGGTTCGCCGCCCAGCAGGACAATAGAACCGCGCACCAGACCGCCGCCCAGCACCCGGTCCAGTTCGCCCACGCCGGTATGATACCGCACATCCGCTGTGGTATCCACCTCGTCCAGTTCCTGAATCCTGTCGGACAGATCCACCGGCTTGCGGCGGCTGTTCCCCACTGCCTGTGCAGGCAGCGGCACATCTTCCTCCAATGTATTCCAAGCCCCGCAGGATGGGCACTTGCCGTTCCATTTGGCGCTTTCATATCCGCATTCGGTGCAGCGATAAATTGTTTTTGGCTTCGCCATCAGCAGTTCTCCTTTCTCAAAGCCGATAAAACACTGCAAAAAGATGGTGCGGTGTTATCTTATATTTGTATTATACCATAAGCGGAATATGTTTGCAAGACAGCGCCGCATTCTGCCGGCGGTGGCATCCGCACAATTGACAATCCTGTCAAAACATGCTACAATAAGGACAATGTCATATCACGCCATGTCTGACGGCGTGGCGGAAAGGATTTTCTATGCGTTTTTTCAAAAAATATTATAAGGTGATCGGAACCATTGTCACCGTGATCGCCCTGGTGTTTGTGGTGAAAAAAATCGTGACCATGGATGTGGACTGGTCGATGTTCGCCTCCGGTCGGATCATCGCGCTGATCGGCGGCTGTGTACTGGTACAGACGGCAGTGATCCTGTTTATGTCCATGCCCTGGGTGCGGTTTGTGCGGATCCTGTCCGGGACAAACATTCCTATGAAGGATGCGCTTCCGGTGTATACCAAGTCCAATCTGATGAAATATGTGCCGGGGAACATTTTTCAGTATGTGGGGCGCAATCAGCTTGCGGCAGATCTGAAGATCAGTCATGTGGATGTAGCCTGTGCCACTGTTCTGGATATCGTCTGCTCCATGGTGACACCGCTGCTGCTCATTGTGGTGCTGATGGGGAAAAACATGCTGGAGCTGATCCGAACCTACAGTACGAATTTTCTCCTGGTGCTCGGCGCAGGGATCGCCGTGCTGGTACTGCTGTTTCTGCTGCTCCGCTGGAAATTTCGCGAACCGCTGCAGCGCTATTTTGAAAAGTACCGCAAGCTGCTGAACCGGAAGATCCTGATCCGGGTACTGGGTGTATTCCTGCTGTATGTGGCGCAGTATATCATTTCCACTGCCATGTATGCTGTTCCGGCAGTGTTTCTGTTCGATGTTCCGGCGGAAAAGCTGGGACTGTTCCTGGGAACGTATCTGTTCTCCTGGATCATCGGCTTTATTACACCAGGCGCGCCGGGCGGCATCGGCATCCGCGAGGCAGTGATGATGCTGATGTGCGGCAGCTTTCTGGATACCAATACCATTATGCTGTATGCCGTCACCATGCGGCTCATCTCCACCTTCGGAGACATTGCGGCATTTCTGGTGGGACTGCTTCTGGATCGCATCTGGAAGCGGCAGCGTTATTCATAAAGGAAAAGAAAAACAGCCGGGAAGGTGCAGGCGCACTTTCCCGGCTGTTTTGATTTTTGGGGATACGGCAGCACCGCAGGTCGTCCGCCTGAGAGACGGTTTCTCATCGCTTCAGGCGCAGCCTGTATATGCCCGGATGCTTACTGTTCTGCGGCAGTGCTGTTGTTGGACATATGCATATTGACAAATTCCGGATACAGCTTTCTGCCTGCTTCAAAGACAGCTTCTTCGATGGGTTTTGCCATATAGAGATCTACCAGTACACCGTGGGCATAGATCGCAGTTACCTCGCCGATGGCATGTGCGCCGGAATCCAGCGACTTTACATAGACAATGTCTCCTACTTCGGTATTCGGGGTAATGGTAGAGACGGTGTAAGTCATTTTTTCTGTCAGCATCGTTTTTTTGCTCCTTTCCGAGTCATATCATTTTTATTGTACTACATTTCTGTGCTTTCGTCAAGTGTTTCCAGTCAGAATCCGTAAAAATCCTGTTTTTCCCCTTGACAGCTCATCGGAAATGTGTTATAATTCAAATATGAAAATCGTTTTCAATTTCAGTTTTGAGTTCAGGGATATCGATAGAAAGTGAGAGGTTATGAAACGCAGATTTGCATTTTTGCTGACGCTCTGCCTGGGGTGGAGCGTCTTTTTGGGAGGATGCGGCGGCACGCTGCCGAAGCCGGACGGCCGGCTTCAGGTGGTCTGCACCATCTTTCCGGAGTATGACTGGGCGCGCCAGCTGACCCACGGCGTGGACGGCGTAGATCTGACACTGCTGGTGCAGAACGGAACGGATCTGCACAGCTATCAGCCCTCTGTGCGGGATATCGCAGAGATCGCCCGGGCAGATGTGTTCTGCTATGTAGGCGGTGTGTCAGATACCTGGGTCAATGATGTGCTGGACACTACCGAGAATCATACGGCGCAGCTGGTCTCGATGGCAGAGGCAGCGCATGCCGATGAAGAAGTGACAGTGGAGGGCATGAAGGAGGAACACCATGACCACGACCATGACCACGACCATGACCATGACCACGATCACGATGAACGGGAAGAAGAACCGGAGCTGGATGAGCATGTGTGGCTTTCGCTGCGCCGGGCACAGCTTGCCTGTGAAGCCATGCGGGATGCTCTGTGTGCTGCAGATCCGGTGCATGCCGACACCTATCGCCAGAACTGCGATGCTTATGTGCAGCAGCTGCAGGCATTGGATGCCCGGTTTCAGACCATGACGGAGAGCGCGGCGCGAAGCACCATTGTTGTGGCAGACCGCTTTCCGTTCCGCTATTTGGCAGAGGACTATGGACTGACATATTACGCGGCGTTTCCCGGCTGTTCTGCCGAGACCGAGGCAAGCTTTGAGACCATCGTCTTTCTGTCGGACAAGGTGAAGGCTTTGGAACTGCCGGGGGTACTGACCATAGAGGGCAGCAATCAGTCAATGGCGCGGACGATCCTGGAAAATGCGGATTCAGACGGCTTTATAGACACCCTGCAGTCCCTGCAGGCGGTGTCCCGCAAGGAAATTCGGGAGGGCGTTACTTATCTTTCCAAAATGGAAGAGAATTATACAGTGCTGGAGCAGGCACTGAATTGAAGGAGCAGGAATATGGCACAATTGACTTGTAAGGACGTGACTCTGGGCTATGAGGGAACAGCGGTCATGGAGCATCTGACATTTTCGGTGCATGCCGGAGATTATTTGTATATTGTCGGGGAAAACGGTTCAGGAAAGAGCACGCTGATGAAAGCAATCCTGGGGCTGAAATCTCCCATGGCGGGAAAGATCGAGACCGGCGATGGGCTGCGCTCCGATGAGATCGGCTATTTGCCGCAGCAGACAGCGGTACAGCGGGACTTTCCGGCATCTGTATTGGAGATCGTCCGCTCCGGCTGTCTGAACCGCAGCGGTCTGCGTCCCTTTTATACGCGGCAGGAAAAACAGCTGGCACAGGAGAACATGGAGCGGCTCGGTATCACGCATCTGGCGAAACGGTGCTATCGGGAGCTTTCCGGCGGTCAGCAGCAGCGGGTACTTTTGGCGCGTGCACTGGGTGCAACACAGAAAATGCTGCTGCTGGACGAACCGGTGACCGGACTGGATCCCAAGGCGCAGACGGAACTGTATGAGCTGATCGCAAAGCTGAACCGGGAGGACGGCATCACCATTCTCATGGTCTCTCATGACATGGAGGCGGCGGTGAAGTATGCATCGCATATTTTGCACATCAGTAAAACGCCGCTGTTTTTTGGCCCGAAGGCGGATTATTTGCAAAGCCGTATCGGTCAGGCATACACAGGAGGTGCAGAGGTATGAGTATCTGGGAAGAACTGTCGGGGTATTTGTCGTTTTCATTTGTACAATACGCGCTGATCGCCGGAGTGCTGATCGCTCTGTGCTCTTCGCTGTTGGGAGTGACACTGGTGCTGAAGCGATTCTCTGTGATCGGGGACGGGCTTTCTCATGTGGCATTCGGCGCGCTTGCCATTGCATCGGTGCTGCGCATCAGCAACAGCATGCTTGTGGTGATGCCGGTGACGGTGCTGTGCGCGGTGATCCTTTTGTGTGCCAACCAGAGCGCGAAGATCAAGGGAGACGCCGCCATCGCCATGCTCTCCGTGAGTGCCCTGGCGGTAGGCTATCTGGTGCAGAATCTGTTTTCCGCATCGGCGAATATTTCCGGTGATGTGTGCAGCACGCTGTTTGGTTCGACGCTGATCCTCACGCTGTCCCGGACGGATGTGTGGGTCTGCGTGGGAATGTCCATTGTGGTCATGGCGATTTTTTTGCTGTTCTACCACAAGATTTTTGCAGTTACCTTTGATGAGACCTTTGCAGCGGCGACTGGCATCCGGGCGCGGATGTACAACCTTTTGATCGCTGTTGTGACTGCGGTCATCATTGTGCTTGCCATGAACCTGGTGGGATCGCTGCTGACCTCGGCGCTGATCGTTTTTCCGGCGCTGTCTGCAATGCGGCTGTTCCGGAGCTTTCGGGGAGTGATCCTCTGCGCGGCGGTGATCTCTGTGATTTGTGCCGTAGCCGGGCTGCTGATCTCCATCCTGGCTTCCACGCCGGTGGGTGCAACCATCGTTATTGCAGATCTGATCGTCTTTCTGGGATGCTGCGGCGTGGGCGCGTTGGTGCGGAGAAAGTGAGCACAGT
Organism: uncultured Ruminococcus sp.; assembly: GCA_934463425.1. Classification (GTDB taxonomy): domain Bacteria; phylum Bacillota; class Clostridia; order Oscillospirales; family Ruminococcaceae; genus Ruminococcus_C. The sequence continues at coordinate 68,297 of CAKSJP010000008.1, read as the reverse complement.
CTGCTGAAAATTCTCCTTTTTCAAAAAAATCTTGCAATTTTTCTTCAAAAATGATACAATATAAGCGATACTGTGTATTACGGTATCGCTTTCTTTTTTACGGAAAATGTCGGATTTTGTCGAAACGAGGGAGAAGAGATGGAGAATAAGATGAGAAACCGAGTCACGAGCATTTTCATTGCGGCGGCGATCCTGTGTATGGCATTGCTGACAGTGTTTTGGAGCGGCGCTCCGGTGTCTGCGCTGACCGGGGACGGAACGCCGGAAGCGCCTTTTGTCATTTCCAATGAAGCAGAGCTGCTGGAATTTGCGGAAAGGGCAACAGAGAATCCCGATGTCTGCGCAGAGCTTGCGGCGGATATTACGCTGACGGAGGAGTGGACGCCTATTGCATCTTACAACGGTACATTTGACGGAAGGTATCATAAGATCAAGGGACTGCACATGGAAAAATATGCATCTAATCTGGGAATGTTTGCAAAAATGACCGGTGAGATCCGAAACCTGGGTCTGGAAGATGTGATGATTTCTGGAAAGGATAAAATTGGCAGTTTTGCCGGAACTTGCAGCGGTAAGATCATCAATTCATACTGTACTGGAGATATAAAAGGTTCAAAGCTTAATGTCGGTGGCATTGCAGGCACAACAGAAGCTGGTGCAAAGCTGGAGAATATCTATCATATCGGAACGGTCAGCGGAAAAAATATTGTCGGCGGTCTGGTGGGGTCATTTCATGGCGAAATCAGAGCATGTTATCATTTGGGAGATGTTGAGGCAACTGCAACTGAGAATATAGAAGCAGGCATGCTGGCGGCAAAGGCGGAAGGAAACATTGATTATGACAGCTGCCTTTACGAGGCAGGCAGCCCACATCCCGGACTGAATGGTCAGTCAAGGGAGGCGACTACTGTTGCTAGTGAAGCGTTTGCCAATGGTGAAGCTGTGAATTACTTGAACGGAGAAACCACAGACATCTGGTGTGTGCAGGATGGAAAAACCGTCTTGAAGGGTTTCTGCAATGCCGTTGCTGAAACAACAACCACCACAAGCGAGACCACCACAACCACTGAAACTACCACGACGACCACTACTACAAGTGAAACCACTACTACAACCACAACAACGACTACAAGTGAAACCACCACGAGCGAAACAACGACCACCCAAGCGACTACTACCACAAGCGAGACCACTACAACCACCAGAGCCACCACCACTACCACAAGCGAGACTACCACAACCACCAGAGCCACCACCACTACCACAAGCGAGACCACCACAACCACCAGAGCCACCACCACTACCACAAGCGAGACTACCATAACCACCAAAGCCACCACAACTACCACAAGTGAGACCACCACAACCACCAGAGCTACCACCACTACCACAAGCGAGACCACTACAACCACCAGAGCCACCACTACCACCACAAGTGAGACTACCACAACCACCAGAGCCACCACAACTGCAACGAGCACAACGCCGGTCAGCAAAACCAGACCCACTGAAACAGTTACCACAAGTGTTGTGACGACGCGTCAGACAACGGAGACGCTTTTGACAACATCCACTAGCCGGACGAGTACAGTCACCACCGCAGCAGACACGACGACTACCACCGCGCGTACGACTACAAGCACATCGACAACTTCCGGCACAACAAGCACAGCGGCTTCAACTGCAAGTGAAACAACTTCCACAACAGGCACTACCACTACAAGCGCTACAACTACAGCGGATACCACCGCCACATCTGCGACAACGGACACCACAACAGGAACTGCCACTACAAGCACCACAACTACAGCGGATACCACCGTGACATTTGCGACAACGGATACCACAATAGGCACTACCGCCGCAAGCACTACAACTACAGCGGATACCACCGTGACATTTGCGACAACGGACACCACAACAGGTACTGCCGCCGCAAGCACTACAACTACAGCGGATACCACCGCCACATTTGCGACAACGGACACCACAACAGGCACTACCGCCGCAAGCACTACAACTACAGCAGATACCACTGCGACAACGGACACTACAACAGGAACCGCCACTACAACCGCCACAACTACAGCGGATACCACTGTCACTACAAGTACCACAACTACAGCAGATACCACCACCACATCTGCGACAAGGGGCACTACAACAGGCACTACCGCCGCAAGCACTACAACAACGAACACCACAACCACTGCAATGACAACGGCGATTTCTACAGCAAGTACCGCAGTCTTTGTCACTACGAGTACGATAACGAGCACAACTGCCGCAAGCACATCGTCTGCGGTCACAACGACTACAACTGAAAGCGTTACGACTTCCGTTGCCATGACAGTGCGTACAACCACCACCAATACCACCGGAACTACTGCAAGCAGAACAACCACGGGAACTACCACCGCGCATACGACCGTCACCACCACGGGCACAACCTGGGCTGCCACCACTGTCAGTGCACCGGTAAGCCAGACCACTTCGGCTTCCACAACATCCGCAGTGATGACAACTGCGATTACCACAACGATTCCCGGAGACTGGTCGCCGAAGCTGACAGGGGATGCAGACCGAAACGGCAGAGTAGACTCCTTTGATGTGGCGCTGATGCTGACATACTGTGCAAAACAGGGTGCCGGGATGGACTATACCTTTACGGAGTATGCAGCGCTGGAAGAACTGCTGTTGCCGAAGCTGGATGTCAATGGAGACGGCACACTCAACGCAGCAGATGCGGCTCTGATGCTAACTTATATTGCTTATGATTCTGTAGGATATGATGTTTCCTGGGAGGATCTGCTGCGATCCATGTAAAACAATATATTTAAAAAAAATACACAGAACGTTCTTTGAAACAGATATGGAAAAAGTGTATAATAAAAATCGTATACATATTTTGCATCTGTTCTGATTTAGATATAAGCAGATGCATCGGAGTAAGGCAGTGCCGCATGGGATCTGACATCGCATCTTAATGCGCGAGCTTGGTGCGGAGTTGCCTTAAGAAAGGATAAAAAGAATATATGAAAAAATTGATTACGATTCTGCACGGTTTCTGTATGGCGCTGGCAGACAGCGTTCCGGGTGTTTCCGGCGGCACAATCGCATTTCTCATGGGCTTTTATGATAACTTTATCGGTTCGCTGAATGCGTTGATCTCCGGGACAAAGGAAGCACGGATCCGCGCGGTCAAGTATCTGGTGAAGCTGGGGATCGGATGGGTGATCGGCTTCTGTTCCTCTGTGCTGGTTCTGGCGAATGTCTTTGAGTCTCAGATCTACCGGGTCTCTTCGCTGTTCATCGGCTTTATTATTTTTGCCATCCCGGTGGTTGCTTATGAAGAACGAAAGGTGCTGAAGGATCGCTGGAAGATGTGCTTCTTTGTGCTGATCGGTGCGGCGCTCGTGGTAGGCATCACCTATGCCAATACATTTGTCAGCGGCGGAAAGGATCTCAGTCATCCCGGCATCGGCATGTACTTGTATGCGTTCGTAGTCGGCGCTATTGCCATCTGTGCCATGGTTCTGCCGGGTATTTCCGGTTCTACACTGCTGCTGATCTTTGGCCTGTATATTCCCATTATCAACGGTATTCATGATCTGCTGCATCTGGATTTTCACATGCTGCCGATTCTGATCGTGTTTGGTCTGGGCGTTATCACTGGTATTGTTAGTATTGTAAAGCTGATTCAGAATGCATTGACCAAGCACCGGGGGGCTACGGTCTACCTGATCCTGGGCATGATGCTTGGCTCGCTGTATTCCGTTTTCATGGGTCCCACCACTCTGGAAAAACCCCAGGCTGCCATGAACCTGCACACCTTCAGCATTGTGTTTTTCCTCATTGGCGGCGTGGTCATTCTGGGCATGCAGGCGCTGAAGATGGTTTCAGAAAAAGGCAGCGATACTGCAGCTGTATCCAAAGAGGATCCGGCAAAGTAAACAGAATTTTTCACACAAAAAGGGCTTACCGAACAAACGGTAAGCCCTTTTGTGTTAGGTTTACATTGTGGGATAGCTGGATTGAATAGGAATGTGATTTTGTAGGGGGCGATGCCCACATCGCCCCGTATCCCCAAAAAGGAAAACATTTCGCATCGGGCGGATGTGGGCATCCGCCCCTACATAAATTTCCCTTATGAGATCTTCTTGATCCAGCGCAGAATATCTGCCTCCGGTGTCACAAGGCGGTCAGAGTCGAAATGAATGTTCAGTCCGCTCTGCACCTTTGCGCCGGAGCACATCTGTGCAATATCCTGGAAGGTGTGTCCCAGCCAGCCGCCGTTGGTGGCGAATGGATAGATCACCTTTCCGGAAAAGTCCTGGTGCGCCAGAAGCGTGCGCATCGCCGGGGCAAAAGTATACCACCAGACCGGTGTCCCCAGGATGATGGTATCATACTGGCTGAGGTCAGCGGAAATCGGTTTCAGCTCCGGCTCAAAGCCGCTGTTGACTTCGCGCTGTCCCTGGTCTACAACTGCGTTATAGCTGCCGGTATACGGGGTGACAGTCTCGATCTCACACAGATCGGCGCCGGTCTCCTGCTGGATCAGCTTTGCAATGCGGCGTGTGTTGCCGCCGTAGGAATAAAATAGTACCAGTGCTTTCATGCTTCATAGACCTCCTTTGCCATGCGGAATGCTGCCCATGCTTTCGGCCAGCCTACATAAAAAGCGGCATGGGTGATGATCTCTGCCATTTCCGAAGCGGTGATGCCGTTTTTCTTGGCGGATTCCAGGTGATAGCGGAACGAGTTGTCCGTCAGCCCCATGGCGATCAGGGAGACCACGGTGACCAGACTGCGGTCACGCAGAGAGAGTTCCTCTTCTCTGGCCCATACCTCACCAAAGAGGACGTCGTCGTTGAGTTCTGCAAATTTCGGAGCAAATTCTCCCAGGGCATCTCTGCCTGCGGTTTGTTTCACTGCCATAAAATCAGATCCTTTCTCTTATCTTAAAGTGCGTTGTATGCTTCGTCGCTGACCGGCTCGCACCATTCGTTGCTGCAACTTTTGCCGGGGCATTCTACTGCAATGTGGCTGAACCAGCTGTCTTTCTTTGCGCCGTGCCAGTGCTTGACCTCCGGCGGAATGGTGATGACCATGCCCGGCTTCAGTGCCACAGCCGGCTTGCCCTCTTCCTGATACCAGCCCTCACCGGCGGTGCAGACTAAAATCTGTCCGCCGCCATTGGCGGCGTGGTGGATGTGCCAGTTGTTCCGGCAGCCCGGCTCAAAGGTCACATTTGCCAGAAACACCGGTGCTTTGCCCGGCTCAGTCAGCGGTTTCAGGAACGACTGCCCTACAAAGTACTGGGCATATGCATCATTGGGTGCGCCGATGCCGAATGCATCAGCGGTTTCAAACTGTGCTTTCTCTGTGTATTTCATGTGCGCTTTTTCCTTTTAATCATGCACCTTTAGCTGGTGCAGCATTTTCACAAAGTCCGGATTGTTGTGGTCTACGATCTCGCTGTGTCCGATGTCCAGCTTTGCAATCTCTGCCATATCGGTTTCCGACAGGGTGAAATCCCAGATATCGAAATTCTGTGCCATGCGCTCTGCCTTGACGGTCTTCGGAATGACCACAACGCCGCGCTGTACGTTCCAGCGCAGTGCCACCTGTGCCGGGCTTTTGCCGTACTTTTTGCCGATGGCAGTCAGTACCGGATGGGTGAAGATGCCGTGATTGCCTTCTGCAAATGGCCCCCATGCTTCCGGTGTTACGCCGTATTCCTGCATCAGTTTCAGTGCGTCCGGCTGCTGGAAGAACGGGTGCAGCTCGACCTGGTTCACTGCCGGAATGACCGAAACAGTTGCACACAGGTCTGCCAGTCGTGCCGGATAGAAGTTGCTGACACCGATGGCGCGGAGCTTTCCGGCGTGGTACGCCTCTTCCATGGCACGGTATGCGCCTACATAATCGCTCATGGGCTGGTGAATCAGATACAAGTCCAGATAATCCAGTCCCAGCTTTTGCAGGGAAGTGTCCATGGCTTTCTTTGCGCTCTCATAGCTTGCGTCCTGCACCCATAGCTTTGTGGTGATAAACAGTTCGTCCCGGGGTACGCCGCTTTTGGCAATTGCTGCACCCACTGCCTCCTCGTTAAAATAAGCAGCAGCGGTGTCGATCAGCCGATAGCCTGTGGCAATGGCATCCGAAACTGCCTGTTCACAAACTGCGGCATCCGGTACCTGGAATACGCCGAAGCCTTCCAGCGGCATTTTTACGCCGTTGTTCAAAGTGACAAAATCCATTTGTGATTCCTCCTGACGTTATGATGAATGTGTAAATCCTTTGCGGTATTGCGTTCTACCTATAGTATACCGCAAACCGCCTTGACAGGGAATCCCCGATGTGTTATAATCGTATTAACCAAAAGTTGATACGGAGGCGATGCAAATGTATAATCCCCAGTTGAAAGCATTTGTTTGTGCGGCAGACTGCGGCAGCTTTACTCAAGCGGCAGAGCGGCTGTATCTTTCTCCCACGGCGGTGATGAAGCAGGTAAACGCCCTGGAGGCGCATTTGCAGATGCAGCTGATCTCCCGCACCAATCAGGGGATTCAGCTCACACCGGCAGGGGAGTCGATCTATGCTGATGCCAAATTTCTGTTTGATTACTCCGCCCGCGCGGTGCAGCGTGCCAGACAGCGGATGTCGGACTATGAAAAGACATTCTGCGTGGGGACATCTATTCTCAATCCCTGCAAGCCCTTTGTCGATCTGTGGGGAAAGCTTGCGCCCCGTTTTCCCGGCTACCGCCTGAACATCGTACCCTTTGAGGATGAGCACACCACGATTTTGCAGGAGATCTCTGCCCTTGGGGAAAAGTTTGATTTTCTGGTGGGTGTGTGCGATTCTGCAAACTGGCTGCTGCACAGTCATTTTTTGCAGCTAGGCACTTACCGCAAGTGTGTATCCGTGCGCATGGGGCATCCCCTGGCGGCAAAAGAGCGCCTTTCGATCTCCGATCTCTACGGGCAAAACCTGATGATGGTGCCGCGCGGAGACTCTCTGGTCAACGATCAGCTCCGCCACGACCTGGAGGTCTGTCATCCGCAGATTCACATTGTGGATGCACCGCAATATTATGATATGAGCGTATTCAATCATTGCGCGCAGACAGACGATGTGCTTTTGAACATCGAATGCTGGCGTGAGGTGCATCCGCTGCTGGTGACGATTCCGGTGGACTGGGACTATGTGATCCCTTACGGCATCTTATACGCCGTACATCCGCCGGAGGACGTGACGGAACTCATTGCACAGGCGAAACAGCTGGTAGAATCCCGTTAAGCGGCTGTTTCGCCTCCGGACTGGAGGTATTTATGAATGCAGAAATATTTCGCGGCATCCTGATCCCGTTTTTGGGCACTGCCCTGGGCGCGGCATGCGTGTTCTTTATGAAGCGCACACTGTCTGTCAATATTCAGCGCGCTCTGACCGGCTTTGCGGCAGGCATTATGACAGCAGCTTCGGTGTGGAGCTTGCTCATCCCGGCGATGGAACAGAGCGCCCATATGGGAAAGCTGGCGTTTCTGCCGGCGGTGATCGGCTTTTTGCTGGGTATCTTTTTCCTGTTGGGGCTGGATCACCTCATACCCCATCTGCACATGAACAGCAGTGAAGCAGAAGGGCCGAAGAGCAAGCTGAAAAAAACCACCATGCTGGTGCTGGCGGTAACGCTGCACAACATTCCGGAGGGCATGGCGGTAGGCGTAGTCTATGCCGGGTGGGCTTCCGGGAATGTCTCCATTACTGCGGCAGCGGCACTGGCGCTTTCCATCGGCATCGCCATCCAGAACTTTCCGGAGGGTGCGATCATTTCTATGCCGCTGCGTGCAGAGGGCATGGGAAAGGGCAAAGCGTTCCTGTACGGGATGCTTTCCGGCATAGTGGAGCCCATCGGTGCGGTGCTGACCATTCTGGCGGCAGGTCTGGTGCTCCCCATTCTGCCCTATTTGCTGAGCTTTGCCGCAGGTGCTATGATCTATGTGGTGGTGGAAGAGCTGATCCCGGAAATGTCAGAAGCGCCGCACTCCAATGTGGGAACGATTTTCTATGCGGTGGGGTTTGCGCTGATGATGATGCTGGATGTGGCACTGGGATAATTTCCAAACATGTTCTGGACAATCTCTCCCAAATGTGCTATACTAAAGATATTCCAAAACCGTTCGTGTCCGGACGGAAATCCAAAAAGGCAAGGAATGTGATGTAAATGAAGCGCTTTCAGCAGAACATCCGCAAGGTCGTACCCTATGTGCCGGGCGATCAGCCGGATTTTCCCGATATGATAAAGCTGAATACCAATGAGAATCCCTATCCGCCTGCGCCGGCAGTGCAGGAGGTTCTGGCGCAGAGCCAGGCAGAACAGATGCGGCTCTATCCTGACCCGACGGCGCATCAGCTGAATGCAGCCATTGCCAAGGCTTACGGCGTGGAGGAATCTCAGGTATTTACCGGCGTTGGTTCTGACGATGTGCTGGCGATGATCTTCCAGACCTTTTTCAACAGTGATCTGCCGATCCTGTTTCCGGATATCACCTATGCATTTTATCCGGTCTGGTGCGATCTGTTCCGCATCCCGTATGAAGTGCAGCCTTTGAATGACAAACTGGAGATCGTGCCGGAGGATTATTGCAAGCCCAACGGCGGTATTGTATTCCCGAACCCCAACGCACCCACCGGAATTGCCCTGCCGTCCGCAGTGATCGAGGGCATTTTGCAGCAAAACCCGGAATCTCTGGTGGTTGTAGATGAAGCCTATGTGGACTTTGGCGGCGAGACGGTGCTGCCGCTGCTGAAAAAGTATGACAATCTCATGGTGGTGCAGACGTTTTCCAAGTCCCGTGCTATGGCAGGAGAGCGTATTGGCTTTGCCATTGGTTCTGCGGAACTCATCAAGGCGCTTCACGATGTGAAATATTCGTTCAACTCCTACACCATGAACCGTTCTGCCCTGGCAGCCGGTACGGCATCGGTGCAGGACAGCGCCTATTTGCAGGAGATCACGGCGAAGATCGTGGCAACCAGAGAGCATGCCAAGGAGGTGCTGGCGGAAATGGGCTTTCAGTTCCCGGATTCCAAGAGCAACTTCCTGTTTGTGACACATCCAGACTGCGATGCCCACGATTTGTTTGAGGCATTGCGCCAGGCGCACATCTTCGTGCGCTGGTTCGATTCGCCCCGTATTCGGAACTATCTGCGCATCACCATCGGCACAGACGAGCAGATGGAATCCCTTTTCGCATTTCTGCGGAAGTATTTGCAGCAAAAATAAGCGGTCTGTATGATGCATCACAAAAAGCCTGGAGACATGTGAGATCGTCTCCAGGCTTTTTTCTGTTTCTTGTGTTATGGCATGTTGTCAGGTGCTGCCGTTACTGCGGCAGGCTGTCGATCAGGTGCACCAGGAAGCGCAGCAGGGAAATGGCATCATTGGTGCTCATTTCGCCGTTTGCATCACAATCGGCATTGACCAGTGCGGCATTGTCCAGCTTGACTGCGCCGGCGATCGCCTTGTTTAAAAGGACTGCGTCTGTGATATCCACTCTGCCGTCCAGGTTGACATCTCCGTAGAAGACCGCAGACGGTGCAGCAGAGGTGCTTTCCGATGCAGTCGAAGCGTCAGTTGCCGAAGCCGTGGTCTCTGTGGCAGAGCTGGTCTCTTCGGGCGTTGTTGCCGGGGCTTCTGTTGTGTTCGGTGCCGTTTCTGTAGAAACCGCTGTTGTGGCTGCCGTAGTGAGAACTGTTTCAGAAGCGGACCCTCCTGTAGTGGTTGATGTGGCGGCCTCTGTTGTTGTGGTTGTGACGTTTTCTGTTGTCACGGGTTGTTCTGTGGTCACCGGTGCTTCTGTTTCTGTAACAGCAGGTGTTCCTGCGGTGGTCTCTGTAGAGGACGCAGCTGTTGTCACAGTTGTGGCTTCTGTGGTTACCGGAGCGGTAATATCACCGATGGCTGTGACGATCCACTTCTGGTCGGCGCTGCCGTTTTTCGTCCACTGGATGACATTTGCTCCGGCATCCTTTGATGCTCCGGAGACACCCAGTCCGCCCTTGTCTCTGGTTGCCCGTGTGACAATGTAGTATGTGCCGTCCGGGTTGGGGATAAACTTGAACAACTGGGTAGAGGATTTGTTGTTGGTAAAGATCTGGATGTTCGTGCCGTCATCGCTCTTGCCGTCAGCAACATCCAGATAATAGGTCTTGCCGTCGCTCAGCTGAGACAGGATGTAGTAATAGCCGTCGCCGAATTCCTTGAGCGTCCACTTCTGGCAGTCATTGCCGTTCTCGCCCCACTGCTGGACATTGGCTCCGGCTTCGGCGCTGGCGTTGACCACCTCCAGCAGCAGACCGCTGTTGCTGTTCTGGAACTGATAAACCTTTGTGGTATCCATTTTTACGCCGGTGTCGGCGACTTCCTCCAGATTCCAGTGCTGGCAGGCGTTGCCGTTGCTCTCATATTGCTGGACGTTCGCACCGCTGGATTTGCTGGCACTCTCCACCTCAATGCAGCTTTTCAGATCGGACGCTTTGGTATAGATGGTGTAAGAACCGTCGCTGTTTTTGGCGAACAGGAACTGCTGTGCCTGTTCCCGGCTGCTCTTTGTCCAGAGGGCAGCATTTGTGCCGTTGTCCGCCTTGCCGCCGGAAATGTCCATGAGGTAGGTGATCTTGTCTCCTACCTGGCTGTACAGATAGTAATATCCGTCTCCGGCAGAAACGGCGCGCCAGGTGTTGTGTGCTGCGGCGCTGTCTGCGCCCCACTGCTGCAGATTTGCCCCAGCCTCAGCGCTGCCGTTGGCAACCTCCAGATAGAGACCGCTGTTCACATTTTTCAGCATGAACACTGTGCCCTCCGGGAGTACAGCTGCGGTAGGTGTTACCGGTTCCGGGTCAGGAGTCGGTGTGGGTGTGGGCGTGGCCTGCCCCAGTACAGTGACGCTGGGACGCGTCGGCAGGGGCTGGTCAGAACCCAGATAAAAGCTTGGGTGGGGCGGCTGGTTATAGGCAGTCTGCTGGGCAGAGACCTGCACCCGGTACTGGGGATCATGCATCAGAGTGGTGATGCGGTAGTCTGTGTCATAGGGCGTGCAGTAGATCCGGATAGACTTGCTGTCTGCCGCCCGGACGATCAGTTCTTCCCGCCAGTCGCCGAAGATGTCTGCCGAGAGACAGGGCGTACCCTTGGTGGTGTTGCAGGTGTAATAGCCGTCTGTGGTGAGCAGGGTGGTCAGCTTGCCGTCTGCGCCCATTTTGGAAATGGTGGCAGGGGAGTCGGTGTAGCCGTCCAGGATCTCACGCTCTAAGTCGCCGTCCCAGTAGGACAAAAAGTTGACTGCCGGTCTCCGGCAACTGAGCGTATTGCCGCTGCCGTCAAAGACATCATTCCCCAGTCCCCAGAACTCTGCTCCCTTGTTGCCTGTCCAGACATTGTCTGCACAGCAGCGTCCGGTGTCGCCGGAACCGTCCTTGTGGAAGATGATCTTGCCGTTGGAAGCGTCTACCAGTGAAACGCCGTAGGGTTTGTCTTCGTGGCAGATCCACAGTTCCAGCCCCTTGCGGTCGGGGAGAAGATCGCCCAGATGCATGGCATCGCCGTGTCCCTTGTTCAGACACCACAGCACCTTGCCGTTGTCGTCGATACAGGTGGAGCCGGTGATGATTTCCTGCTTGCCGTCGCCGTCCACATCGGCAGCCATGCTGTTGTGGTTGCCGTCGCCGTAGCCGGCAACGCTCTTATCGTTTCCGGTATCAAACGCCCAGCGTTTCACCAGTTTTTTGTTGACCACGTCATAGGCGGTGGCTGTCATGCGGGTGTAATAGCCCCGTCCGGTGACAACACTGGGCTTGCTGCCGTCCAGGTATGCCACAGTGCCCCAGAAGCGGTCTACGCGGTTGCCGTAGCTGTCGCCCCATTTGGAGACTGTGCCGCGGGACGGTTCATAGTTCACGGTGTCCAGAGCTGCGCCGGTGCTGCCGTCAAACAGCGTGTAATATTCCGGGCCGGAGAGGACATAGCCACTGGAATTTCGATAATCCTTGGAGGCATCGCCGATGACCTTGCCCTTGCCGTCTACAGTGCCGTCTGCGGTTTTGCAGGTCATCTCCGCCTTTCCGTCACAGTCGAAGTCTGCCACGAAAAACTGGGTATAGTGCGCGCCGGCACGGATATTTTTGCCCAGGTCGATGCGCCACAGCCGTGTGCCGTCCAGACGGTAGCAGTCGATAAATACATTCCCGGTCTTTCCCTTCTGGGAATTGTCCTTGGAGTTGGAGGGATCCCATTTCATAAAGATCTCGTACATGCCGTCGCCGTCCACATCGCCGACGGAACAGTCATTGGGAGAATAGGTGCAGCCGCTGCCGGTGGGCGGATCCAGATTCAGCTGAAAATAGTTCTGGCTGGAGATCATGGTGCAGTTGGCAGTGGAGACCACCTTGCCGCCTTCCACAGTGTCCACCCGGTACTGATCTGTGCTTTTGCCGCTTGCGTCCAGATAACAGGTGGACTCTCCGGCGCTGCTGGTGTAGATCAGTGTGTTGTTCCGGTACAGCTGGAACACGGCGCTGTCGGAATCGTTGGCGAGAAAACGCCAGCTGACCAGCATTCCCGAACCGGTGTTGATGGCGGAGATGCCGCGATCCAGATATTCCGCCTGGATGCTTCCTGCGGCGGATGCAGACATTGCCGTCTGCGGAAGTACTGCTGTCACCATGGACAGTCCTGCGGCAGCTGCCGTGAGCCATGCCGTCAGTTTCTTCTTCATAAACATTCACCTCAAGTGTTGGTTTGTCTGTGCTTCAGAAATTATCGCACAGACTGCATGCGTTTTCCGCACAGCAAGATGCCGTGCATACATCTTTATTATAGCTGTTTTGTTTGTCGATGTCAATATACATAATTGGAAAAATTATAGATATAATGCACAAAACCATTTTTTTCGGAAACGAAAAAAGCTGACCTGTCAAAATCAGTCAGCTTTTTCCGTGGGATATATGCAGCCTGCACTATAAAGCAGGCGATTGGAAAGGAAACCGCACACAAAAGATGCGTGTAAAAGTGTGCGGCCTCCAGGGGAGAGGTATCTTCACTTATTCTTCAAACGTCTTGCCCCACTGGATATAATCCAGAACGGCAGCGTTTCCGGCAGCTTTAGGACGCAGAACACGGGGCTGTTCCTTGGTGCGCTGCTGTACCTGCTTTGCTACAGAAGCTGCCAACAGATCCATTGCCGGATCGTCTGTCTGTACATCTTCAGCGCAGAGCTCTGCCTTGCGGTCCAGTGCGCAGTTGCGGAAGTAGACGAACAGATTTGCAGTCACCATGGCGAGGTTCAGCAGATAAACTACCAGGACATAAGCATTATGTGCATTGACGCCGATGATGAACTTGGCACAGATGCCGGCGATATAACCGATCATCAGCAGGAGAATGAACGGCAGGCTCATGGCCTTTGCACTGCGGCATTTATAGTTTTTCACCAGATTGATCGGCCAGGAACAGCCGAAGCAGATCAGCATTGCTGTTTCTAAAATTCCACCCATTGTCATATCCTCCTGTGCAGTCTTATATCGTGCCTGTGAAAACGGGACTTCTCTTTCGTCTTACTCAGTATATCACGGATCATTTCGGATGTCTAATATCTTTTTTGTTTTAACATATAGGATGAGAGCTATGATTTCGGATAATTTACACCTTTCATACAATAGGATGTACAAGCTGCACAAAATATGTACCGATTATTTATGAAGAAAGACGATGCGTGAACGGCAGTACAGGAAAAACGGCAGACTCCTGATCTGTCCGTCGGATAAATACAAGCGTATTTACCAAAAACACAAATAAAAACGGGGAAAAATTGTTGTATTTCCCTATTGATTTTTTTTCGGAAAAACAATATACTAATATAGTATCGTGTGATGCCGCGGAAAAGGGCATCCGCAGGAGTCGGCGGCGCTCCGGAAACAGCCGTAAATATCAATGTAGTAAGGAGCGAGAAGAAGCTGATCCGGGCTTCTCTCAGAGTGAGACATATGGCAACAAAAGTAGTAAAATTCGGTGGAAGCAGTCTGGCAGATGCCAAGCAGATCCAGAAGGCGGCGGCGATTATCCAGGCAGACCCGCAGCGGCGGTATGTTGTACCGTCTGCGCCGGGCAAGCGCTTTTCTGATGACATCAAGGTCACCGATATGCTGTATACCTGCTATGACCTGGCAGAACAGGGTTTGGATTTTTCCGATGCGCTGGAGGCGATCCGTGCACGGTATAACGATATCATTGCCGGTCTGGGCATGGAATTTTCTCTGGATGCAGAATTTGCGGAGATCGCAGAGAACTTTAAAAAGCGCGCCGGAAAGGATTATGCGGCAAGCCGCGGCGAATATCTGAATGGTAAGGTCATCGCTGCATATCTGGGCTTTCCCTTTGTGGATGCGGCAGAAGTGATCTTCTTCCGGCCGGACGGCAGCCTGAACGATGAAAAGACTGAGAAGGTGCTCCGCGAGCGCCTGAGCAATCTGGAAAATGCTGTGGTTCCCGGCTTCTACGGCTGCGGCGCAGACGGCTATGTCAAGACCTTCTCCCGCGGCGGAAGCGATGTCACCGGTTCTATCGTAGCCGGTGCAGTCAAGGCTTCGCTGTATGAGAACTGGACAGATGTTTCCGGCTTCCTGGTTGCTGATCCCCGTATCGTAGACAATCCGGCAGTGATCCGCACCATCACCTATACCGAACTGCGTGAGCTGTCCTATATGGGTGCATCAGTTCTGCACGAGGCTGCCATCTTCCCGGTTCGTTCCGCAGGCATCCCCATCAATATCCGCAACACCAATGCACCGGAAGAGCCGGGCACGATGATCGTACCGGACAGCACCGATGAGGAACTGTCTGCTTATACCATCACCGGTATTGCCGGCAAGAAGGACTTCACCTCCATCAATATCCACAAGGATCTGATGAACAGCCAGATCGGTTTCTGCCGCGACGTGCTGAATGTGCTGTCGGAACACCAGATCCCGCTGGAGCATATGCCATCCAGCATCGACTCCATGACAGTGATCGTGGATTCTGAGCACCTGAACGGTCTGGAAGAAGAGATCCGCACCGAGATCATCAAGGCAGTACAGCCGGACAGTATCGAGACCGAGGACGGTATCGCGCTGATCGCTGTGGTTGGCCGCGGCATGTGCCGGACGCGCGGCGTTGCTGCACGAATCTTTGCGGCACTGGCGCACGCACACATCAATGTCCGCATGATCGACCAGGGCTCCAGTGAGCTGAATGTCATTGTTGCCGTGAAGGAAACGGACTTTGAGCAGGCGATCCGCTGCATCTATGACATGTTCGTCAACTCTGTGGCATAAGGCGGGGCAGTATCTTGCAGTCTTATGAAAATCAGAACGTACTGTTCGTCACGACGAAAAACCTGGACTATCTCCGGAATACCCAGGAAATACGGCTTATCAAGCAGACCGCAAAAAGCGTGACTGTTCTGGGCAGCCGGGAAAAGAGCTATGCCAAGCGGCTGCTCCATGTGTACGGAAAGCTCTGTACCATGTCCATGAAGCCCTTCGATGCTGTCTTTCTGGGCTTTGCGCCCCAGCTGGTGTTGCCGCTGTTTGCGCACCGTTTTCGGAAAAATACGGTGGACATCGACTTTTTCATTTCGGTCTATGATACTATGGTCTGTGACCGGAAAAAGCTGCGCCCCGGGTCTCTCGGCGCAAAGTTCTGCCACTGGATCGACACCCGGACACTGAAGCTGGCAGACCATGTTATCAGTGATACCAACGCTCACGGTGACTATTTCTCCGCGGAGTTCGGCAAGGCGCGTTCTGCCATTGAAACGCTGTATCTGGACGCGGACACCAGCATCTATTATCCCCGTCCGCAGGTGAAGCCGCCGGAGCTGAAGGAGCAGTTTATCGTGCTGTATTTCGGCAGTGTACTGCCGGTGCAGGGCGTGGATGTCATCATGCAGGCAATGGCGCTGTTGGCGGACGATCCCCGGATTCACTTTTACTTTATCGGGCCTGTTGACCAAAAGGTCACGCCCGCGGAGAGCGACAACATCACCTATATCCGGTGGCTTTCGCAGCCGGAGCTGGCAGAGCGCATCAGCCAGGCAGACCTCTGTCTCGCCGGACACTTCAATAAGGAAAACGGCAAGGCGAACCGCACCATTCCCGGCAAGGCGTATATCTATGAAGCAATGGAAAAGCCCATGATCCTGGGCGACAATGCCGCTACACGGGAACGCTATACGGACGGCATGCCGGGCATCACCTTTGTGGAAATGGGCAGCCCGGAAGCACTGCGGGACGGCATCCTGCACTGCATGGAAGAACAAAAGCGCGCATAAATGCGTCACACAGATAGAAAAAAACCGTACCTCGGCACATACCGGGGTACGGTTTTTGTTTTGGGTATGATGCTGGCGCTATTCCCAGATGCGGTCGTATCGGTCTCCCTCGTCCATCCAGCCGGGGAGAATGTGGGGACGCATTGCGAACACCATCAGCAAAAATGACAGCAGGATCATCAGGTCGCCGCCCAGACTCCGGACAACAAAGGGGAGCACAAAATCTGCTGTGGCGATGCCCTTTTCGGAGAGCGTCTGGATGCGTTCCAGCATCGGCGCAAGAATGGCGATGCCGCCGATCCCGGTCAAAACCACACCTGCCAGCCGGCAGATCGCGCCCATCCATTTCGGCAGCTGCACCAGCCATTCCAGAAGCAGCAGAAAGAACAGGCCTACCTCCATCCAATGGATCAGGTTCGGGGTAAAGCAGGCGATCAGCGCCAGCATTGCCGCCGGGATCAGTGTCAGTTCTGTGTGCCGCTGCCGAAAGAGAAAGCTGAATACACACAGCAGGACACCGGCGATCAGGGTTGCCCAATAGTCCCAGTAGTGGGTGTAATAGGGCATGGCACACAGCGTGTATATGGTATTCAGTCCCAGCAGTCCGGCGAGAATCCCTGCCGCAAAGGGCAGCTTCGACCGGGGCGGTAAGTAATAGCGGTATTTTTTCAAGAGGAAGAGCCTCCTTCTTTTGTGTTTTTTATAGTATACCATGTTCCCCTTGCCTTTGTCAAATCGGCAGATTTTTGAAAAGAATGTAAACTTTAAAAATGTGCCCTTGACATTTCCGGGGAGTGTGCTAAAATAGTTTTACAGTAAACAGTTTTATATTAAACTGTTTTGCACTAAACAAAAATAACAAGCGCCGAAACGGTGCAGAAAGGGGGCAGAGATGCGGCATTTGGGATTGGAAATTCACCGGCTGGAAAAGCTGATGGCACGGCAGCGCGGCTATTCTGCGGCGCACCAGGACGCAGACCGTCTGACGGGCATGCACGGCTATCTCATCCGGTATCTGTATGAGAATCAGGAACGGGATGTGTTTCAGCGGGATATCGAAAAGGCGTTTTCCATTAGCCGTTCCACAGTGACGGTGACTTTGCAGCTGATGGAGAAAAACGGGCTGATCCAGCGGGAAAGCGTGGCGCAGGATGCGCGGCTCAAACGCATTGTGCTGACGCAAAAGGCAAAAGATCTGCATTGTCAGATCGAGTCGGACATTGCTGGCTTTGAAGAAATGCTGGCGCGCGGCATCTCGGAGGAGGATCAGGAGGCATTTCTCCGGGTCGCCAAGCAAATGCGGAAGAATCTGGGAGATGATGTTTTGCAAAAATGGACTTGTAAAGGAGGTCGCGGCGAATGATCGCAAAACTGATGAAATCCATACGGGAATTTAAGCTGTTTTCTCTGCTGTCTCCGCTGTTCGTGGTGCTGGAGGTTGTCATGGAAGTGGTGATCCCGCTGCTGATGGCAAAGCTGATCGATGAGGGTATCGACGGCGCAGGCGGCATGGATGCGGTGATGCACTATGGCTGGATCCTGTTGGTGTGCTGTGTGCTCTCTCTGATTTTCGGCACACTTGCCGGGCATTTTGCGGCGTTTGCCTCTGCCGGCTTTGCCCGGAATCTGCGGCATGATATGTTCCACCATGTGCAGACCTATTCCTTTTCCAATATTGATAAGTTTTCTGCTGCCAGTATCGTAACGCGCCTGACTACAGACGTGACCAACGTGCAGAATGCCTATCAGATGGTAATTCGTGTGGCACTGCGCTCACCGGTGATGCTGATTTTTTCCATGGTCATGGCGTTCCGTCTGAGTACAAGGCTGTCGCTGATCTACCTGGCAGCGATTCCGGTACTGGGCGTGGGACTGTATTTCATTATGACACGGGTGCACCCCATTTTTGAACGGGTGTTCAAGACATATGATAAGCTGAATAACGTGACCCAGGAGAACCTTCACGGCATCCGCGTGGTGAAATCCTTTGTCCGGGAGGAGCACGAGATCCAGAAGTTCTCGAATATCTCGGAGAATATCTATCAGGACTTTTCTAAGGCAGAAAAGCGGCTGGCGTTCAATATGCTGCTGATGCAGTTCTGCATGTATGCCTGTCTGATTCTGGTGTCCTGGTTCGGCGCAAGAATGATCGTGAGCCGGACACTGACTACTGGTCAGCTTATGAGTCTGATGACCTATGCCATCCAGATTTTGTCCAGCCTGATGATGCTGTCTATGGTGTTCGTTATGATTACCATGTCCCGTGCTTCCTGCGAACGTATCGTGGAGATCCTGGACGAAGAGAGCGATATCGTCAGCCCGGCGGATGCTGTTACTGAAGTGCCGGACGGCAGCATCGATTTTGACCATGTCAGCTTCAGCTACAGCAAGCGTGAGGACAAATGCTGTCTGGAAGATGTGGATCTGCACATTCCGGCAGGTATGACACTGGGCATTCTGGGTGGCACAGGCAGCGCCAAAAGCTCTCTGGTACAGCTGATCCCCCGGCTGTATGATGCCACCATCGGCACAGTGCAGGTAGGCGGCGTGGATGTGCGGCAGTATGACGTGGAGACGCTCCGGGAGGAGGTCGCCATGGTGCTCCAGAAGAATGTGCTGTTTTCCGGCACGATCAAGGAGAATCTCCGCTGGGGCAATCCTGATGCTACCGACGAAGAAATGCAGCGTGTCTGCCGCCTGGCGCATGCAGACGAGTTCATCCAGACCTTCCCGGACGGTTATGACACCTATATCGAGCAGGGCGGCGCCAATGTATCCGGCGGTCAGAAGCAGCGGCTTTGCATTGCACGGGCGCTGCTGAAAAAGCCGAAGATCCTGATTCTGGACGACTCCACCAGTGCGGTGGACACCCATACCGATGCCTGCATCCGGCAGGCGCTCCGGGACGAGATCCCGGACACCACCAAGATCATCATTGCGCAGCGTGTGTCCTCGCTGATGGATGCAGACCGCATTCTGGTTCTCGATGAGGGCAGGGTGTCCGGCATCGGCACACACGAGGAGCTGCTGCAAAACAATGCCATCTATCGGGAAGTTTATGAGTCTCAACAGAAAGGAAGTGTTCCGCAATGAGTCAGAAACCACAGGGAGGACCGCCGCCGCGGGGCGTTATGGTGCCCGGTGCGGCAAAGGGCGCAGGAAAGAGCTTTATGCGCCTGCTGTCCTATATGAAAAGATATTGGCTTCAGCTGATCCTGGTGTTTGTCTGTATTTTGATCAGCGCAGTTGCCGGTGTTGCAGGCTCTACGTTTCTGCAAACGCTGATCGATGACTATATTTCTCCCATGCTGCTGAGCGGCAGCCGGGACTTTTCCGGACTTGCCGGGGCGCTGATAAAGCTGGGCGTGCTCTATGCTGCCGGGATTCTGGGAACACTGTTCTATAACCGCCTTATGGTAGTTGTGGCGCAGGGTATCCTGAAAACCATCCGGGACGAGATGTTCTCTCACATGCAGACGCTGCCCATCCGCTTTTTCGACACCCACGCCAGCGGTGATATCATGAGTCTGTACACCAATGATACCGATACGCTCCGGCAAATGCTGGCGCAGAGCGTGCCCCAGATCTTTTCCTCCATTGTCACTGTCATTGCGGTATTTGTGGCAATGGTACGGCTGAGTATCTGGCTGACGCTGTTTGTGCTGGCGTTTGTGGCAGTGATGATGCTGATTACCAAGTTCGTGGGCGGCAAGAGCGGTGCGTTTTTCGTCAAGCAGCAGCAGTCCATCGGTGCGGTAAACGGCTATATCGAAGAGATGATCCACGGACAGAAGGTCATTAAGGTGTTCTGTCACGAGGAGGAGACCAAAGAGGGCTTCGACAAGCACAACGAGGAATTGTTCCGGAATGCTGCCTGGGCGAACAGCTTCGCCAACATTCTGATGCCGATTATGAATAACCTGGGTTATGTGCAGTATGTGCTGCTGGCTATGCTGGGCGGCGCACTGGCGTTTCGCGGTGTAGGCGGTCTGACACTGGGTGCAATTGCAGCCTTTTTGCAGCTGAGCCGCAGCTTTACCATGCCCATCAGCCAGATCTCCCAGCAGGCGAGCGCCATCGTTATGGCACTTGCCGGCGCAGGCCGTATTTTCGATCTGCTGGACGAAGAACCGGAGACCGACGAGGGGTATGTGACACTGGTCAATGCCGAAGAAAAGGACGGCGTTCTCACGGAGACCGACCACCGTACCGGTGTGTGGGCGTGGAAGCATCCTCACGGAGACGGCACAGTCACCTATACCCGGATGGAGGGCGATGTGCAGTTCTTTGATGTGGACTTCGGCTATGTGCCGGAGAAGATCGTGCTGCATGATGTGAGCCTGTACGCAAAGCCCGGCGAAAAGGTGGCATTTGTGGGCGCGACTGGTGCCGGAAAGACCACCATTACCAACCTGATCAACCGGTTCTATGACCTGGCAGACGGCAAGATCCGCTATGACGGCATCAACATCAACAAGATCAAAAAGCCTGATCTGCGGCGTTCCCTGGGCATCGTTTTGCAGGATGTCAACCTGTTTACCGGAACGGTCATGGACAACATCCGCTACGGCAGACTGGATGCCACTGATGAGGAATGCATCGCGGCGGCAAAACGCGCCAACGCGCACCACTTTATCATGCTGCTGCCGGACGGCTATAATACGGTTTTGTCCGGGGATGGCTCCGGACTGTCTCAGGGACAGCGCCAGCTGCTCTCCATTGCCAGAGCCGCAGTGGCAGATCCGCCGGTCATGATCCTGGACGAGGCGACCTCATCCATCGACACCCGGACAGAGCGTATCGTCCAGGCAGGCATGGATGCGCTGATGCATGGCAGAACGGTATTTGTCATTGCCCACCGCCTCTCCACCATCCAGAATTCTGATGTGATCATGGTGCTGGATCATGGGCGCATCATCGAGCGCGGCAGCCACGAAAAGCTGATGGCAGAAAAGGGAAGATACTACCTGTTGTACACCGGCATGCAGCAAAATGCATCGGTATAAGAACTGGCATTCCCATATGCATACAGCAGATATCCAGGAAGAGCCGGATTGCGGAAAGCAGTCCGGCTTTTTTGCGTGGGAAACCGTGTGCACCGTCTTGACGAATGCTTTGGAATATGCTACAATACGATATAGAAAATATACACAATAGACATCTTAGAAAGGAATTATTATGGAACAGCAGAATCCGCAGCAATCCCCCAACCCAACTCCGCAGCAGCCATACCCACAGCAGCCGCAGAACGGCTACGGTTATCCGCAGCAGCTCTACCCACAACAGCCGCAGAATGGTTACGGCTATCCGCAGCAGCCTTATCCACAGCAGCCGCAGAACGGTTACGGTTATCCGCGGCAGCCCTACCCACAGCAGCCGCAGAACGGCTACGGTTATCCGCAGCAGCTCTACCCACAACAGCCGCAGAACGGCTACGGTTATCCGCAGCAGCCATACCCACAGCAGCCGCAGAACGGCTATGGCTATCCGCAGCAGCCATACCCACAGCCGCCGCAGAACGGCTATGGCTATCCGCAGCAGCCTTACCCACAGCCGCTGCAGAACGGCTATGGCTATCCGCAGCAGCCCAAAAAGGAAATGGGACGTGTGGCAAGCTTTTTTGTCTCACTCTTACCGCTGCTCTGCTTTTTTGCGCTGCAATTCCTGGCATCTTTTATGATGATTTTTGTAGAGATTTTTGCAGCGATTTTTCGTACAGGCGGAAATGTAGGGGAAGTTATGCGGAATTGCGAAAATCTTGTTTACAGCAGCATCCCTGCTGCTACGGCAATGACGCATTTGCTGGCAGCGGTGGGCTTTGCCTTCTGGTATCGTCTGAGCTTTCAGAAGCCGCGGCCGGCGCTGCGGGAGACGACACGAAAGCTGAAGCCGGAGCCGATTATAATGGCGTTTGTCCTGGGTATCCTGATGAGTGTATTCAGCAGCGGTACTTCCGGGCTGGAGGCTCTGCTGTTCCCGGACATGGTGGAAGAGACCTATGCCATGATGGAACAGTCCGGCATCGGTACAAATTACATGGTGATCTTCGCTACTGTTTTATTGGCGCCCATTGGTGAAGAACTGATCTTCCGGGGTCTGACTATGAAATACGCGGAAAAGGCGTTCAGACGATTCTGGGCGGCAAATCTGCTGCAGGCGTTTTTGTTCGGCGTGGCGCATATGAACTGGGTGCAGGGCGTATATGCCTTTTTCGGCGGACTGGTGCTGGGCTGGGTGGCACATCGCTATAAGTCCGTTGTCTTTCCTATGATAATGCATTTCGCGGTCAACAGCTTTTCCACATTCGGCGGAGACTATGCTCTGGGCTGGATTCCGCTGAACTTCATCTCAGTCACACTGATGATCGTGCTGCCGGGTGCTGCTGCCATTGCACTGATGGCGTGGCGGAACGATGCCGCAGAAAAGACAGTCTCCGGTGCTGTGCCGCCTGTGATGCCGCCCCAGTGACGGCTGTGGTGTTTTCAAAAAATCCATTGACAAAACCGCGGAAATCGCATATAATAGTAGTGATATAACAACGCAGCAGTGAGAGTAATTCCGGCGGCAGCGCACACAGAGAGCATTGGGTTGGTGGAACAATGCCCTGCGCCGGGACGAAGTGCAACTGCGACGGGAATCGGTGTCTCTCCGCATTCCCCGTTGGCATGGGGAAAGGTGCGGCAGTACCGGAGTATCCGTGTCCGGTGTGCCCCGTTATCGGCAAAAGAGCAGCTCGGGGAGCATGCTCTGTTGAGTGAGAAATCAGAGTGGAACCGTGGAAGAATTTTTCCGCCTCTGGAAGTGTATTGCAAAAAGCACTTGCAGAGGCGTTTTTTTATTGCAGGCAGGTGCATGGACGATTTTGGGAGGTGACATTGGAATATGTTTCGACAGCTTCGGGAAGATATCGCCATCGTCAAGGAAAAAGACCCGGCGGCGCGCAGCAGCTTTGAAATTCTGCTGACCTACTCCGGGCTGAAAGCAGTGCGCAGCTATCGGCGTGCCCACTGGTTCTATCAGCACAAATTCTACACCATTGCGCGCATCATATCTCAGCGCGCAAGACACAAGACCGGCATCGAGATCCATCCCGGTGCGCAGATCGGAAAGGGCCTGTTCATCGACCACGGCATGGGTGTGGTGATCGGCGAGACCACCATTATCGGTGACAACTGCCTGCTGTACCAGGGCGTGACTCTGGGCGGTACCGGCAAGGACAAAGGCAAGCGGCATCCTACGCTGGGGGACAACGTCATGGTGGGTGCCGGCGCAAAGGTGCTCGGCCCCATCAACATCGGGAACAACGTCAAGGTCGCTGCCAATGCGGTGGTGCTGAAGGACATTCCCGACAACTGCACCGCCGTAGGCGTTCCGGCGCGAATCGCCCGGATGGCAGGCCAGAAGGTGCAGCAGCAGGATCTGGATCAGATTCACATCCCGGATCTGACCATGGAGGACATCACCATGCTGAAATCCGCAGTGACCTGTCTGCGGACGGAGATGTCTAAGCTGGAAAACCAGGAGAAAAAGGAAAAGCAGGAAAGCAAAGATTGATCGGAGGATACAGCCATGCAGTGTGTGGTATTCGATATGGACGGCGTGCTGTTCGATTCTGAAGCGCTGGTGCTGCACAGCTGGGAACAGACTGCAGAGATCCACGGTATTCCGGATGTCCGGGAGGTCTGTCTCCGCTGTCTCGGCACAAACGCCGAAAAGTCCCGGCAGCTGTTTCTGGAAAAATACGGCGCAGACTTTCCCTATGACACATACAAAGCGGAGATGTCTGCGAGATACTGGGAAAATGTCGGGGAAGGCAAACTGGCGCTAAAGCCCGGCGTCCGGGAAATTCTGGATGCCCTGCGGCAGCACGGCTGGAAAACCGCCATCGCCTCTTCCACCAGGACAGCAGTCGTCCGGGAGGAGATGCAGCATTTCGGCTTGGAGCAGATGTTCCATGAGATCATTGGCGGCGATATGGTGCGCCGCAGCAAGCCCGACCCGGAGATCTATCTCACGGCATGCCGCGCCCTGGGCGCTGACCCGGCAGAGACCTATGCGGTGGAGGATTCCTACAATGGCATCCGCGCTGCCGCTGCTGCCGGGATGCGCCCGGTGATGATCCCCGATCTTCTGCCGCCGACCCCGGAGATCGAACGGCTGACGGAACAAATTTTTCCGTCGATGGCAGAATTTCAGCAATTTTTATTTCAATAAAAAAACGGCAGAGACTGTTCTGCCGAAAATCCATAAAAGGAGTCGATCGTCATGCAGATCTATAATACGCTGACACGAAAAAAAGAAGAACTCGTCCCCATGGAGGCCGGACATATGGGCATCTATGCCTGCGGTCCTACCGTGTACAACTATATCCACATCGGAAATGCCCGCCCTATCTGTGCATTTGATGTGCTGCGCCGGTATCTGAAATACCGCGGTTATACTGTTACCTATGTGCAGAACTTTACGGACGTAGATGACAAGATCATCAAAAAGGCAAATGAAGAGGGTACAACTGCCGCAGAGATCGCAAAGCGCTATATCGCGGAGTATAAGACCGATGCACACGGACTGAACGTCATGGATGCCGATGTGCATCCCACTGTCACCAACTGCATGGATCTCATCATCGATATTGTGAAAAAGCTGGTGGATTCCGGCCACGCCTATGCTGCTGCCAACGGCGACGTTTACTTCCGGACTTCTTCTTTCCCGGGATACGGCAAGCTGTCTGGCCAGCCCATTGAGGAACTGCAGGCAGGCGCAAGAATCGATATCAACGACGGCAAGGAAGAACCGCTGGACTTCGCAGTCTGGAAGGCAGCAAAGCCGGGTGAACCCTACTGGGATTCTCCCTGGGGCAAGGGCAGACCGGGCTGGCATATTGAATGCTCCGCCATGTCCTGTCACTATCTGGGCGAGACCTTTGATCTCCACTGCGGCGGTCAGGATCTGATCTTTCCTCACCACGAAAACGAGATCGCACAGAGCGAAGCCGCAAACGGCAAGCCCTTTGCGCACTACTGGATGCACAACGGCTATATCAACATCGACAACAAGAAGATGTCCAAATCCCTGGGCAACTTCTTTACTGTTCGGGAAGTGGCAGAGCAGTACGGCTATGAAGTGATCCGCTATATGATGGTGCAGGCGCATTACCGCAGCCCCATCAACTACTGCAAGGAACTGCTGGATGCCTGCAAGGCATCTCTGGAGCGGCTGTATGTCTGCCGGGATACCCTGGATCGTGCCATCGCTGCGGCAAAGTCCGGCAGCATCGCACCGGAGGCAGAAGAGATCTTCCGGAAGCGCAAGGAACAGTTCATTACCGCTATGGACGATGACCTCAACACCGCAGACGGCATGACCGCCATCTTTGAACTGGTGCGCGACCTGAACCGCATGAGTGCAGACACATCCACCTCCAAGGAGCAGCTGGAAGCCGGTGCAAAGTTGTTCGATGAGCTGACCGGCGTGATGGGTCTGCTGTATAACCGGAAGAAGGCGGACGAGATTCCGGCTGAGGTCACCGAACTGGTGGAACAGCGCAAGGCTGCCAGAAAGGCAAAGGATTTCGCTGAGGCAGACCGGCTCCGGGATGCTATCGCAGCACTGGGCTATGCTGTCCGGGAAACACGGCAGGGCACAGAGATCACAAAGCTCTGAGAGCTTTGATATTTCCCCGAAAGGATAACTATGGCACTGAAACAGCATAAAAAAGCAATTACAAGAATTTTTATCCTGATGGTCGTGACAACGCTGCTTTGCGTTGGCGTATTTTCCTGCTGCACTTATATGGAACAGGAGCGCAAGACCTTTGTGGATATGAGCCAGGTGAACCTGATTCAGCTGGATGAGCCGAAGGACGATGCGCCTGCCATGAAGATCACCACTTCTGCCGGAATCATCACTGCAGAGCTGTTCCCGGAGCAGGCACCCAACTATGTGAAGCAGTTCACAGAACTGGCGGAGTCCGGTTATTATAATGATACCTATGTGTTCTCCGTAGAGGACGGCGTGTACTTCGAGGCAGGAAGCCCGAACCCGGATGGCTCTCTGGCGGACGGCGCAGACGATACCTATGAAAAGGTAGAGCGGGAGATCAGCGGCGACTTGTGGCCGCTTCGCGGTGCATTCTGTGTGCCCACCACTTCGCAGGAGGGCAGCTTCTGGGACAGGCTGAGCGGTAAGATGACCACCTATTGCGGGACACGCTTTGTGGTCTGTGATTCCATTACCTTTGATGAATCCGCCAAGCAGGAACTGGAAACGGTTTCAGAAAACGCCGAAAAGATCAATCAGGCATTTCTGGAGCAGGGCGGCGTACCGAACTATTCTCAGCAGATGACCGTCTTTGCCCAGGCATACGGGGATGAGAGCTTCGATACCATCGATGCGATCACCCATGCAGCAGCAAAGGCAGCCTCCAGCGAGGGCGGTTATACACCGCCGGAGGAGGACATCCGCATTGAAACTGTGGAGATCGGCACCTGGGCGGACTTCGCAGATTCGGCAAATCCTGCAAAAAACTGACGTGAAATAATACATTTTTGAAAAATACATATTTTCACTTATGTATTCCGTACAAATGCACTTTTGCGGGATAGAAAAAATCCGTCGATACTTCCAAATAACGCGAAAAATGCTTGTTTTTTACTTTACAAATGCGCAGGATTCGTGTATAATAAGGAAGATAGCATACAAACTATAGTTGTGTGCAGACCGGAGAAAAATACTTCGGAAGTTTTTGGAATGGCCGGTGTTTTGTGTATTATGGAACACCGGGGAACAGCACAGCACTGTCGAAATGGACAGTATCCTTTTGCTGTAATCATGAAACGGTTTGTTCGGGCATTCCCTTTGCCTAGGAACACACCGGATGTGCTGCCGTATCTGGGCGGCATCGGTTCCTTTCCCGATGCCGTTGCAGCAATGGACAATTGGGCGCACAGAAAAAAGGAGAGACGAAATTGGATAAATTTGTCATTCACGGTGGACATCGGCTCACCGGCGAAATAGAAGTCAGCGGAGCAAAAAATGCGGCAGTCGCACTGATTCCGGCAGTTCTGCTCTGTGATGAACCCTGTATTCTGGAAAATGTTCCGGATATCAGTGATGTTTCCATCAGTCTGCGCATTATGAACGAAATGGGCGCGCGGGTGGAATATTTAAGCAAGACCACTGTCCGTATTTCGGCGATGGGACTCACCAACTATTGTGTGCCGTATGAGAGCGCACGGCGCATGCGCGCATCTTATTATTTTCTGGGCGCGCTGCTGGGACGCTATGGAAAGGCGCGTGTTTCGATGCCGGGCGGATGTCCGCTGGGCGATCGTCCCATCGATCAGCATTTGAAAGCATTTGCAGCATTAGGGGCAAACTGCAATATTGAACACGGGATGGTTGATCTGGTGGCAGATCAGCTGACGGGAAATCAGATCTATTTGGATGTGGTCTCTGTCGGCGCAACCATGAATGCCATGCTGGCGGCAGTTCGTGCCAAGGGACTGACTGTCATTGAAAATGCAGCCAAAGAGCCGCATATCGTAGACCTCGCCAACTTCCTGAACTCTATGGGTGCAGAGATCATGGGCGCAGGTACAGATGTTATCAAGATCCGCGGGGTAGATCATCTCCACAGCGCAGTGTATTCTGTTATTCCGGATCAGATCGAAGCCGGTACGTTTATGATTGCTGCTGCTGCTACAAAGGGAGATGTTCTGGTGACAAATGTTATCCCGAAGCATCTGGAACCGATTACCAGCAAAATGCGGAAGATCGGTGTCAATGTAGAAGAATTTGATGACAGCGTCCGTGTCTGGGTAGATGGTCCGTTGGTGCGCACCAACGTCAAGACGATGCCGCACCCGGGATTTCCCACAGATATGCAGCCCCAGATCACAACGCTGCTGACTCTGGCAGAGGGCACAAGCATCATTACCGAGGGTGTCTGGGAACAGCGCTTCCGGTATGTGGATGAGCTTCGCCGTATGGGTGCAGATATCTCTGTGGACGGCAAGGTTGCTGTGGTAGAGGGTACCGGAAAGCTGACCGGTGCGCCGGTAAAGGCATGTGACCTTCGTGCAGGCGCTGCTCTCATTATTGCAGGTCTGGCCGCGCATGGTGTGACAGAAATTGAAGATATCTATCATATTGAACGCGGTTATGCCAATTTGGATGCTAAGCTGCGCCAGATCGGTGCAGACATCCGCAAGGTTTCTGAACCGTCATCCGCTGCGGCAGCAGAGCTGAAAGAAGCACTCTGAGCAGCAGGAATAAGAATCCGGAAAGCCGTCAGCCTGGTTGACGGCTTTTGTTGTGGAAAAACGGAGGTCTCATTTTGTCGAAGTTTTATTCGCTGTTCAGTTCCAGCAAGGGCAATGCCTCCTTTGTGGGCAGTCCGACCGGCGGCATACTGGTGGATGCCGGCGTCTCCTGCCGCAGACTGCTGCAGTCGCTGGAAGCCCATGACATTCCCGAACAGGCAGTGCAGGCAGTGTGCATCACCCATGCCCATACCGACCACATCGCCGGGCTTCGGGTGTTTTTGGGAAAGCACCATGTTCCGGTATACGGCACGGCAGAGACGCTGGCACAGCTACGGTTTTCGGATAGGTTTCCTCAGGACGCAGACCTTCGGGAGATCCTTCCCACCGAGACCATACATACCGACTGCGCCGTGCTGACGGCATTTCCCACCATGCACGATGCGCCGGGCAGCTGCGGCTATCGGTTTGAGATGCCCGACGGTCAGACCTGTGCCGTGTGCACAGATCTGGGCTGTATGACACCGGAGGTGGAAAAGGGCGTTTTCGGTGCAGATCTGGTGCTGCTGGAGGCAAATTATGACCCGAAAATGCTCCGCTATGGCCCGTATCCGGTGCAGCTTCAGGATCGCATCCGCGGAAAGTATGGACATCTCTCCAACGGAGACAGCGCCGGCGCTGCGGAAATGCTGATCTCCCGGGGCACGACCCGTCTCGTACTGGGACATCTCAGCGAAAAAAATAACACCATGCCTCTGGCGCAGCAGACGGTATTGGAGCACTTGCAGGAACAGGGCATGCGCCGGAATCAGGATTTCCTTTTGCAGGTAGCTTCGCCGGAGGGATTGGAACAGGCGGTGATCTTCTGATGCAGACCATACAGATTCTGGCACTGGGAAAGTGCAAGGAAAGCTATCTCCGGGATGCCTGCAGGGAATACGAAAAGCGGCTGTCCCGGTTTTGCCAGCTCCAGATCACGGAGCTGGAGCCGGTGTCTCTGCCCCAGAATCCTTCGGAAAAGGAAATTGCGGCAGCGCTGGAAAAAGAGGGCGCAGAGCTGTTGAAGCGTGCCAAGGGCTTTTGCATCGCTATGTGTATCGAGGGGAAACAGCTGGATAGTCCCGGGCTGGCGAAAAAACTGGAACAGGCAGCGCAGGGCGGCGAAAGCGGCGCAGTAACTTTTCTGATCGGCAGCTCTTATGGCTTGTCTGATGCAGTCAAGCAGCGGGCGAATCTCAAGCTCTCCATGTCTGCCATGACATTTCCGCACCAGTTGGCGCGGGTGATGCTGCTGGAGCAGATCTACCGCAGCTATCAGATCTTGTCCGGAACAAAGTATCATAAGTAGGAGTGATTTTTCATGCAGAAAGCAATGACGATCGCCTATGCAGTAGGCAAAAACTTATATTTGAATATCACAAACCACTGCCCCTGTGCCTGTACATTTTGTATCCGTACCATGTGTGACGGCGCATATGGCTCGGATCCCTTATGGCTGGAACATGAACCGTCTATGGATGAGATTCGGGCAGCACTGGACAAGGAAGATCTCTCGCAGTACCAAGAGGTGGTTTTCTGCGGCTATGGTGAGCCCACTGAGCGTCTGGACATCCTGTGCGAGACGGCAAAGCTGCTGAAAAGCCGCGGTGTCAAGACGATCCGTATCAACACCAACGGCTTGTCTGACCTGATCCACGGCAGAAAGACAGCGGCAGATCTGAAAGGTCTGGTAGATATCGTTTCCGTCAGCCTGAACGCCGGGACAGAGGAGGAATACCTCAAGGTAACGCGTCCCAAGTACGGCGCAGCGGCGTATCCTGCCATGCAGCAGTTTGCACTGGACTGCAAACAGTATGTGCAGCAGGTGATGTTCAGCGTGGTGGACATCCTGCCGAAGCCGGAACTGGATGCGGCGCAGCAGTTGGCAGACCGCCTGGGAATCCATTTGCGCATTCGCCAGTTCGATGATGCGACGGCACGCAGAGACAGCTGAAAAAGATATTGCAGAGGGGCAGTACCGGTTTGGGTGCTGCCTCTTTTTTGCTGTGCATCTGAAACATTTTCGGAAAATCGGTGTATATACAAGTGAACGTTCAAAAACGAGGTGATGACATGGAAACTGATTGGATCTGCCGTCTGAAACAAGACGACGAGACCGCACTCTGCGAGATCATCGGACAATACACCGGGTATGTTTATACCATTCTCCGGAATTTTTCTCATGGTACGCTGCCGCCGGAGGATTTAGAGGAACTGGCGGCAGATGTATTCCTGCGGCTGTGGAACAGCCGGGATCGTCTGCGGGATGACAGTGATCTTGCACCGTATCTGGCAGCCATCGCGCGGAACGGCGTGAAGAACTGCTTTCGCCGGCTGGGAAAACAGCCGCCGGTGCGGCAGTCCTATGAAGATCTCACGCTGTCCGATTCCAGGGATCTCTGCGGCGATGCAGAGATGGTGGAGATGATCGCCTGTCTCCTTCATGGGTTGGACAGGCTGTGTGAACCAGACCGCTCTTTGGTGATCCGATTCTATTTCTATGGAGAAAAGACCTCTGCGCTGGCAAGCGCATATCACATGACAGATGCCGCGGTACGGCTAAGACTGCACCGCAGCAGAGGAAAACTCCGAAAGCAGATGACAGAAAGGGGTTTTGACAATGTCGAATGAAACCAATTGGTTGGAACATCTGAAACCATTCCAGTCTGATGCAGATCCGCAGCGTGCAGAACGTGTGCAGAAGCTTGTTTTGCAGAAGCTGGAAGAACCTGTGGAAAGGGAGGAAATCTCTATGAAACCGAAAATGACACTCCGCCGTATCCGTCCCCTGATTTTTGCCGCAGCCGCGGTTGCTGTGGGTGCAGTATCTCTGATTACCGCCAACGCCGCTGCCGGCGGTGCGCTGTTCTCGAAGCTCTCCATCTATCTCAATGGAGAAAAGCAGGACTATGACGCTGAGCTGGTCAGCGAGGATGACGGCAAGCTCACCTATCGGATCAAGGATGAAAACGGCAGCGAATATACCTATGAGGAGGACAGCAACTCTGTAAAGATCCAGTCGGACGGAGACGTTGCCGATGGGGAAGTGGAGGTAGAGGTCAGCGGCGACGCTTTTGGTCTGCCGGCAGCAGATGCCGCAGACTAATGCCGCAGTTTTTTTCGCTTAAAAGCAGCGCGAGGGCGTTTTTTCAAAAATGTACTGTTTTTTTGCAGCCGTATGCCAGCAGTGTATAATTCTTCCGATTTTGCAGACAATAACACCACTGTCGCAGATCGTGCGATACAGCAAGCAAGGAGGAATTTGATCTATGAAAGCAACAGGAATTGTCCGGCGTATTGATGACCTGGGGCGCGTTGTCATCCCGAAGGAGATCCGCCGCACCATGCGGATCCGGGAGGGTGATCCTCTGGAAATCTATACCAGCAGTGCAGGCGAGGTGATCTTCAAAAAATACTCGCCTATCGGAGAAATGAGTGAAAATGCTGCACAGGTGGCAGAGATCATGCACCGCCTGGCAGGCTGTCCGGTGGCAGTGTTTGACCGGGATCATGTGGTCTCGGTCTCCGGTGCGGCCAAAAAGGAGTGGAACGCGCGCCGGGTCTCACCGGAACTGGAGGAGCTGATGGAACAGCGGCGGCAGTATTTTTCCCGCGGCGGAGAGCCGGAGCTGCTTCCGGCAGAGGGCGTGGATAAGGCGGCAGCGGCATGCATGCCGATCCTGGCTGCCGGGGATGTGACCGGTGCGGTGGCGTTTCTGAAAAATGAGGACGATAACGAACTCAGCGAGACGCAGAAGAGCCTGATCCAGGCGGCATCGCAGTTTCTGGGAAAGCAGCTGGAAGGTTAACACGATACCATATACAAAAAACGGGCTGTCGGAATGTGTTCCGATGACCCGTTTTTGTTATGTTATCTTAGAACTTGTCTTCACAAGCGTATACATGTGTCCTGTGAAAACAGGTTCTTATTTTGTGCGACGTTATCCCAACTGTACCCGGTACAGGCTTGCCATGCCGGAAATCTCCAGCCGCAGATCAGCCTTTCCGGTATATGCTTGCAGGGGGATGGTGTACAGCTGAAAGTCCTCCATGTTCCGGGCAGGGAGAATGTCGGCGCTGCCCAGAGCCGTGTCTCCGGCATAAACGGTCACGGTCGCCTTGGCACAGGGTGCAGCTGCCCAAAGCTCTGCCTTGGTGTATCCGGCAAAGTCTGCATCTGCAAAAGTAAAGCCGCCGCCCCAGTCATTGGTGCAGCCGTACCAATCGTTTTTCCCATAGGAAAAGCGAAGCGTAGTCTCCATGCCATTTTTGCGGTCATAGTTCTTGACGCAGGTGGGACGGGACAGATCCCGGGACGGGATCACCTCACCGGAAACGGTGCATTCCAGTTCCAGGCGAATGTCCGCCGAGGATGCGCCCGCGGAAAAGCGATAGTCACCCTGTTCCACCAGCATTTTCTCCTGCGTTACGTCATAGTATTCCAGGGCGTACCAGGGGACAAAGATCGTTACAGGAACGGATGCGCCTGCCGGAACCGGAACACGCTGGAAGCCGCAGAGCTGCCGGTTGGGGCGCTTCACTCTGGGATGCAGCGCCCGGAAATAAAGCTGCACCACTTCGTCGCCGTCCCGGTCGGAGGTGTTTTCCAGCGTCAGCCGGAACAGCATTCCCTCCGTTTTTTCCTCTGCGGTGAAGTCGCGGTAGACAAAGCTGGAATAGGACAGCCCGTGTCCGAACGGGAACAGCGGCGTCACGGTGTCGTACAGATAGGTGCGCTCCGCCTCGATGATGTCATATTCCATGATGTCCGGAAGATCCTGTGCCGAGCGGTACCAGGTGATCGGACAGCGCGCCGCCGGGTTGTTTTCGCCCAGGAGTGTGGCAGCTACGGCATTGCCCAGTTCTGCGCCGGCGTGGGTGGTGTAAAGGATCGCCGGGACAAGCGTCTGTGCTTCGCCCAGGGCGTAGGGATAGCTGGAGACCACCGTCAGCACGGTGTTGGGGTTGGCATCTGCCACAGCCCAGAGCAGCGCCTTCTGATGTGCCGGCAGCTCCAGGTCAGGACGGTCATAGCACTCGCGCGCTACCTGCATGGGGTGGTTGCCCAGACAGAGGATCACCACATCTGCCTGTTTTGCCAGTGCCGCCGCACGCTGGATGCCGCTTTCTACCGGTACGAGCCGGAACAGCCGGTCTGCGGAAGGCTTGCCGTGAGGGACTGCCCGGAGTGTGCCGTCTGCCTGGAGTGCAATGTCCATAGGCTTGTCATGCCAGCTGCGGAAGCGCGTGGCATCGCCGTAGGATTCCGGCCGCAGCCATTCCCGAATGAACCACTCATAGGGCGTGTCGCTGACTGCCTGATAAGTGTCGCTTTCGGTGACGTATTTTCCATTGCAGCAGGCGCGGAGATTCATGCTGCCAAAGTCCCAGTCATGGAGCAGGAATTTTTCCCGGTCGCCGATGGCTTCTGCAGATGCGTACAGTGTGCCATCCTCTGCCACAGAGAAATATTTGCCGTTCTGTACCGATTGGAGTGCTGTGACATCATAGCCGTCATCGAACAGCACGTTCTCTGCGCCCAGCTGCTGCCGGAGTCCCTCTGCGATGCTGACAGCATAAGAGGAGATGCCGGTATACCAGTCCCGGTAGTTTTCGCTGCCCAGCGGCCCGATGACAGCTACCTTTGCGCCGGGCTTCAGATGCAGCGGCAGGATGCCGTTGTTGTGGAGCAGGCACATCTGTTCCATGGCGGCGCAGCGGTTCACGGCGCGGTGGAGCAGGGTGTCGGTCTCTGCCGGTTCGGTGTTGTAGGGGCAGCTGTCGCCGTCAAATTCGCCCAGGCGGAAGCGGCCGGACAGGGAATTTCCTACGGCACGGTCGATGTCTGCCTCGGTGAGAAGTCCTCTGTCCAGGGCATCTCTTGCCGCAGCGGCTACCATATCCTCAGCATCGGTCATAACATCGTTGCCGTTTTTCAGACAGGCGGCGAGTGCTTCGGCGTGAGTGGCGTGAGAGCGGTGCGCCAGGACATTCTGAGAGAAATCTGCGCCGTCGGTGACGATAAACTCCAAGCCCCACTGATCTTTTACCAGGGGCTGCAGATCGGGATTCATACATGCCGGAACGCCGCTCAGTTCATTATAAGCGGTCATCATGGAGCCTGTGCCGCCACGGACGATGGAGGCTTCAAATGCACGGTAATAGTATTCGTGCAGGGTGCGCGGGGTAACATTGGAAGAGCAGAGCATCCGGTCTTTTTCGTTGTTGTTGGCGCAGAAGTGCTTCAGTGTGGGAATAACGCGGCGGTATACCGGGTCATTTCCTGCCATGCCCTGGGTATAGGCAGTGGTCATTTCACCGATGAGGAACGGATCTTCACCATAGCCCTCTTCGGTGCGCCCCCAGCGCGGATCGCGTTCCGGGTCTACGGTGGGTCCCCAGACCATCAGGTGGCCTTTGGGATCTTTCCGGTGATAATACCGGGCTTCCTCCCCGGCGATCTCGCCCAGCTGTTCCATCAGATTGGGGTCAAAGGTGGATGCCAGACCGATGGGCTGAGGGAATACCGTAGACGGCTCTTCGGGGTTGCGGGAGACATAGCCGCGCGCCACCTCCTGTCCCACATACCATTCGCCGATGCCCAGGCGATCTACCGGGAGCTGGTGGGTAGAGAGCATGTGGATCTTTTCTTCTACGGTCAGCCGGGAGAGCAGATCCCGGACACGATCTTTCAAAGGCAGTTTGGGGTTGCGAAAATCCTGCATGATAGTTCCTCCTAAAAAATGATCTTTCTTTGCATCCGCAAAGAAAATCTGTCATTCTGCATTGGTTTGATTATAGCATTGCAGTTGGAGAATGTCAATGCTATTCTGTCCGACTTAGAAAAGCCGGAGCTTTCTCCTGCCTGCAGCAGGTAGGCGGTTCTCGTTCAATAGCATCAATGTTCTAAGGGCAACGCTGCACAAAGTCTGTCTGACGGCTTTGTGCGGTGCTGCCCTGATTTTATTGCTGTATATGTATAAAAAAACTGCTGCAACATATGCTGCAGCAGCTCTATTCTTGGCGGACAGGGAGGGATTCGAACCCTCGATACGCTATTAACGTATACACGAGTTCCAGTCGTGCGCCTTAGACCAGCTCAACCACCTGTCCATTTTTTACTGTCCTGCTTTATGCGCAGTCAGCTTTATTATTATAGCAGAAATGCCGAGCTTTGTCAATAGCAAAATTCGATTTTTTTATTTGTTTTTTTGGCTGTCTTGTACAGGCCTTGTGCGGTGCTGCCTTTATAAAAAAGAGGACAGCCGTCCATGCGGTGTCCTCTTATAGCAATATTCCGTTTTTTGCGATTTTTTCCGCTTTCTTTTTCAGCCGCAGTTCCCGAAAAAAATCTTTTAGCACCTGAGCGCATTCTGCCTGGAGCAGCCCGGTGTGTACCTCCGGCGTCCAGTTATACGGAAGTGCGAACAGCTGTTGGACAGAATCTACCGCGCCGCCTTTGGGATCGGTTGTACCATAGATCACCTGTTCCAACCGGGCATGCAGGATCGCACCGGCGCACATGGGACACGGCTCCAGAGTCACATACAGTGCACTGTCCAGCAGCCGCCAGCCGCCCAGTGTCTTGCTTGCAGCATCGATTGCCATGATCTCTGCATGCGCCAGAGGAGAGCGATCTGTTTCCCGGCGGTTGTATCCTTCGCCGATGATGCGTCCGGTGGATTTTTGTACCACCACAGCGCCCACTGGCACTTCTCCCATTTCCGCTGCCTGCCGTGCCAGATCCAGCGCACGCATCATATATCGCGCCTGAGGGATAAAGGCCGCCGTCAAAAGATCACCTCAATTACCATCAGGATCATGCAGAGGAAAAAGACGATGCACAGCGGCCCCAGGTGCATGGCGGTATAGATCCGTTCCTTTGTGGAAAGATAGCGTCTTTGCTGAAGCAGCGCCGGATTTTTTCGTGTGGGGCGAATGGAAAGCAGGCACAGGATAATACCCAGGGTCAAAACCACAAGCATAAACAGCGGACGATAGTCCAACAGCAGATGATTTTGATCGATTTCTATCCAAAATATGCCGAACAGCATCGCGTGATATAGAATCCGGCAGCAGATAGACGGCAGCAGTGAGCCGCTTCGCAGGACTGCAATGCCGGAAACTATGGCGAATGTTAATTCCATTAAAATCGTAGTGCAGCTGTGTGAAACGCAGATGGATACAATTGCAGTGAGTATGATCGCATACCAGTCACCGAACTGCCGAAGCACATGAAGCATTTCACCGTGCAGAAGCAATTCCTTGCAGATGCTGACAAACAGCAGTTCAAAAGCAAGGTAAATGATCTGATAGGACGGCTTCATATAAGAAACCGTATAGTAGGCTTCTCCCAAAGTGCTGTGGCTGAGAAAATTGATGGGTGAAAACAGAAGCCAGACGTTTGTCACTGCGAAAATAATTAGTGTGACAGCGATGGTTGCCGGAAATTCTCGCGGCGCGTCTAGCTTCAGGTGATACGCCACGCGTCGCGGCATCCGAAAAGAAAGCCGGATGATCAGAAGAGGCACGAGATATTTTAAGACCGATTTTATGATCAGGATCACCAGCACTGCCGTCTGATTGCCGTATACCGTACCATCGCTGTAGCAATAGCCTACATCTAATCCAATGATCTGTGCGATGCCCATGAGCATTGCAGTGAGCAGATTTTCGATCAGCAGATAAGCAAACAGCGCAATGCCAATGATCATATGCGCCTGTGTCATGGCGCGGCGCTCTTCTGCCGCCGGATCGGGTTCGTGATATCCCTTTCCTTCTACATAGACCGCCTCGTTTCGCCGTTTTCGGCAGCGAAACGCATAGTTGTTCTCTTCTCGGTTTCGCCATTTTCGGAATGCGGTGTTATATGCTTCCGAAACAGTTCCATAGTTGGAATCTGCCACGACATCCACAATCTCCGGTGCCGGGGCATTTGATCTTTTCAGATTCTTCAGTTTCATGGTTATGCGCTCCCCCAAGCGTCAAATGTGTCTCTGGCAGTATCGCACCAGACATACGATGCAGCGCTGCCTTTTGGCACAGAGCAGACTCAGTGCTCGCCCGTCTTTGTTCTCAGCAATTCATTCAGAACACGTATGCACCAAAAATATACGCATCAGCTCTTCTCAAAAGCGTGAGAGGATGTCTGTGAAAACGGTTCTCATTTCCTGACGCGCCGCGTGCACGCCGCCACCCGGATTCTATCTGCACGGCATTCGATAAAAGCACTGCTATCGGTGTTTCTCAAATGCTGCAATTCGGATGTATATCAAATTGCTATGATTTTTCTCATTTTTTCTACCTTTAAATTATAGCATATCTCGATTTGCAGATGGTTTCTTGAAGTTGAAATATTATCGGTGCACTTTTTGAAAGTTTCATAGCCGTAGTATGTATATGATGAATAAACCGCAACATGGTGCGGAGACCGTCTGAGCGTCCTGTACACCATATGCAGGACCGTCTGCTGCAGCGGCCGAAATCCCTGACAGTATAACAAAATATCTGTGGAATTTCTGTCTGTTTGACTCGATAGCAGATGATGTATCCTATACAGCGATGTTGTGCGGTATTGCTCAGATTTTGCGCAGCGCTGCTGTAATTTTCCAAAAGAAAGCACCGCGCAAAGTCCTTCTGGCGGCGCTGCATACAATCTGCCTGCTGATTTTTCGTCATATTGCCCAAAATTGCAGGAACTGCAAAAAAAGTATTCCAATCCTCTTGACAAGTGCTTTGGAATATGGTATACTTAGCGTGTTGCATGATGAGTACAACACTTACAATACGTACAACGCTATAGGCGGAGAACGGATCGCAGTGCTGTCTCACGCATGTCCGAGAACAAAGACGCGTTCTGTGAAGCAGCTGGACGGATGCGGATCACGCCGACAGTATGCCTGCGGAATTTTCAGGCGGTCTGCCCCAGGATCAAAGGATGCATCGGTATTGTGCGGTGCTGCTTTTATTTTCATGTGAATGCGCGTTGAAAGAATGGAGGTTTTGCCATGTTCCAGATTGATCCGATGTCACGAGAGCCGGTTTATGAACAGATCATCCAACAGGTGCAGCAGTTTATTCTGACGGATGTTTTGCAGCCGGGCAGTCAGATCCCGTCTGTGCGCAGCGTCTCAATGGCCAATTCTATCAATCCCCGAACAATTTTAAAAGCCTATACAGAGCTGGATGCCAGGGGACTGATACAATCTGTGCCGGGAAAAGGGTATTATGTCTGTGCTGATGCGCAGCAGAAGCTGTTGGAGAAAGGAAGAGAGAAGATGAAGGATCTGACGGAACTGCTGACAGTTCTGGCGATGGCCGGCGTAACAAAAGAAGAGATCACTGCCTGTGTGGAACAGGCGTTTCATAATGCAAAGGAACAGCAGAATGGAGGAGAGCAGATATGATCGAAGTCAAAAATTTGACCAAGCGCTTTCAGGATTTTACGGCTTTGGAAAATGTGACTTGTTCCATCGGAAATGGCTGCATTTATGGTATGGTCGGTTCAAATGGTGCCGGAAAATCTACATTTCTCCGGGCGCTTACCGGTGTATATCAGCCGGACGGCGGCGAGATCCGCATTGACGGCCAGCCGGTTTGGGACAATCCTGCCATCAAGCGCCGCATTGCCTATGTACCGGATGAACTGTATTTTCTCTCCGGAGCAAATCTGAACCGAATGGAACGGATGTACCGGAATCTGTATCCGGATTTTGACGGCGAACGCTTTGAAAAGCTTCGCAGTCATCTGCAGCTGCCCCGAAACAAGTCTCTGGGACAGTTTTCTAAGGGCATGCGCCGTCAGGCGGCAACGATCCTGGCGCTGTCCTGCCGGCCGGACTATCTGTTTTTCGACGAAACCTTTGACGGACTGGATCCGGTCATGCGGAATTTTGTGAAAAAGCTGATCTGTGAGGATGTTCTGGAACGGGGCGCTTCTGCGATCATCACCTCTCATTCTCTGCGGGAACTGGAGGATATCTGTGATCAGCTGGCACTGCTGCATAAAGGCGGTCTGGTGCTGGAGAGCGACATCGAGAATCTGAAAACTTCTCAGTTCAAGATTCAGATCGCGTTCCGCGACGAGTACGACAAGAGCAAGTTCCAGGGGATTCAGGTTTCCCACTATGAGAAGAGCGGCAGCGTCGCCAATCTGATCGTCAGCGGCGACCGGGAAGAGATCGTGCAGAAGCTGCGCGCCATGGAGCCAATCCTGCTGGATGTGCTGCCGCTGTCTCTGGAAGAGGTCTTTACTTATGAAATGGAAACCCTGGGCTATACGTTCCAGATCGATGACTTGATAGAGGAGGAAAACCGCCATGCAGAATCTAAATCGAAATGACCGCCGGGAGACGCGCCGTCAGCTGATGAGTTCACTGGTGCTGCTGGCGGTGGTATTGGGACTTGCTGCGATTTGTGCTGCGGCATACCTTCATGCGAGGGGAGGATTTCTAAGATGAAACAGAAAAGAACAACTTTTTCGCTGAAAATGCTTTGGGAAGGCTTTCAGCAATGCAAGATGATCGGCATTTTTGCCGCAGTAATTGTGGTGCTGGGTGCCATTCTGGAGCCGGTTGCCCAGGCGATCAGCTTGGGCAGCAGCCCTTATTATACCAAAATCGTCTATGAGGCGTGGGGCATCAATGTGACACTGCTTGTGGTGCTGCTGGCGGCACCGCTGATGACGCTGATGCTGTTCCACTTTCTGGACAATCGGGCGGCATCGGACTTGTACCACGCATTGCCCCATAAACGGATCACCCTGTACTTGAGTTATGCCGGAGCTGTACTGCTGTGGGTAGTTCTGCTGCTGGTGCTGGGAACGCTGACTTCCGTTATTGCCTGTGGGTTTACACACAAGTATATCACTCTGCTGACGGACAGCCTGCTGCCCTTTGCGGCGAGCCTGTTCTGCATGAGTTTTCTGTTGGTTGCCGGTGTGCTGGTTTCCATGAGCATAACCGGTACTGTTTTCACGAACCTGCTGTTTGCCGGAATCCTGCTTTTTTTGCCGCGGCTCTGTGTGCTGGCATTGCAGTCGTCTATGGTGAATGCCCTGCCGTTTCTGTCGGATTCTGCGGGGACGGGATTTTTCCGGAATGCCAATAACCTGTTGTTCTCTGGTGTCAATGTGGTCTTTTCCATGTCCGAAAATGACGGGACGAGCATAGAAACTGTCTTTTCCCCCAGCTGGCAGGCATACCTGTACACGTTCCTGCTGGGACTGTTGTATTTTGTGATCGCAGCGTTCTTGTTCTGTCGCCGCCGCAGTGAGGCTGCCGGACAGTCTGCTCCCAGCCGTCTGCTCCAGCACATCTACCGCATTGTGGTGACCATGGTGATCTGTATCTTTATCGTTTGTGCGATGTTCAGCGCAATGACTAACGGTATGCTGCGGGACGAATGGTTTGTGTTCCTGGTGTTCTATCTGGTGGCAGCACTGGTGTACTTTGCCTACGAACTGATCACCACGAAGAAGTGGAAAAACCTGCTGACGGCACTGCCGGGGCTGGGCATTGTGGCACTGCTGAATGTGGGGATCCTGCTGGGCATGCATGCGGTGGAAAATCACATCGTGGCACAGCGTCCGGCAATGCAGGAGATCGAAAGCGTGTCTTTCTGCAGTACAGACGGCACGGACTATATTTCCGGCGGCAGCTATCTGAACTATCGGGATTATATCAATCTGATGAGCCGGGATATCGAGATCACCGACCCCACTGCTGTGACACTGGTGTCCTACTATCTGGACGAAAACCTGAAAACGTGGGAAGAAGGCGGCGATGATGCTTATCAGAGCAAGTATTATACTGAAAGCTGCTATGACGAGATTGAAATTGCTGAAAACCGCGTTGATTCTTATTGTGCCTATGATGTTATTATCCGCACGAAAAGCCATACGCTCCGCCGGCTGATCTATGTGCCTGCTTCCGAAACAGAAAAGCTGCTGGATGCATTGCAGACCAATGCGGACTATGTAGATGTATGGCGAAACCCGCCGCAGGAACTCAAGGGCACTGCAACATTCGGCGACCAGATGGGTTCCTACTATCTGAGTACAGAGCAGGCAGAGGAACTGCTGCAGACCTATCGGGAGGAATTGCAGTCAGCAGACTTTGAAACCCTGTATCAGACGATACAGAATGGCAGTACTGACGATACATGGGTGAGCGATGTCGAGTATACGTTCCGCAAAAACGGAAGATCGTATGCGCTGGACTGCCCGATCTATCAAAATCTGACACCAGAAACGACAAAGAAATTCTACGAAATGCTCTATGCGGCACAAAAGGACAATCTGGCACTGCTGTCGGAACTGACCAAGAGTGAGAAGAACATTTCCGTCAACATGAATGCTTACGGCGGGAATTCTAGCTCGGCTTACAGCAGTTACTATGCCTATGCTTCTGACTGCCAGCCGTTGAACCAGAGCGAATCGCTGCAGCTGCTCATGCAGTATGCGATTCTGGACAGACCGATGCAGGCAGGGGAGTCCTGTGCTGACATCTACCTGTGGTCGGAGGACGGTCTGGCGGATCAGGGCAATGCGATTGATCTGCACGTGCCCGTCAAGGATGCATTTTTCGACGATCCCCGGACTGAGGATCTGTTTGACGTTGAAAATTACAACGAGGACGGGTACGACGTTTCGGATACGGAATTTGATGATTCTGATGCGGTTGAAGCAGTTGGCTAAAGCTTGACATCCCCAAAGTGGAGTCTGTCTGTTCCATGAGGGCAGATTCCCACTTCTTCCTTATATACTTTTTCGCAAGGGCATCCTTTCCCATCCGGGAGAGGGTGCTTTTTGCAGCTTCTGAACATGATCGTGGCCGAGGGAGCATGCCGCAGTGATCCGATCTCGTGAAAAAAATGCGGTTTGGCAGTGCAGTATTTTCTCCGGAAAATGTTTTTTTCGGGGCAAAACCGGAGGCATCTCCAAAAACCGCCTGTCCCACTAATTTTATTTTCATTGCCAATATATCTTTAAAACAAGCATATTGAGATTGAAAAAGACAAGTTTCATCACTGAAAACTTTGAAAAAGAAAAACCTCAAAAAAATGCTTGACAGTATCCGAAAGTTGTGATATAATAATTATCGTTGCAGCGCACG
Source organism: uncultured Ruminococcus sp. (assembly GCA_934463425.1). Taxonomy (GTDB): domain Bacteria; phylum Bacillota; class Clostridia; order Oscillospirales; family Ruminococcaceae; genus Ruminococcus_C. Next base: position 25,505 of record CAKSJP010000008.1, on the reverse strand, counting down.
AGTGCTGGTGTAGCTCAGTTGGTAGAGCAGCTGATTTGTAATCAGCAGGTCGGGGGTTCAAGTCCGTCCACCAGCTCCAATTTTCTACAACATACATATGTTACATGGGGGAGTTCCCGAGTGGCCAAAGGGGGCAGACTGTAAATCTGTTGCTTCTAGCTTCGATGGTTCGAATCCGTCCTCCCCCACCAAAAAACAGGCAGACTCTTCGGGAGTTTGCCTGTTTTTTCTGTTTCGCATGTGTATGGATTGTAGAGTGACAGAAACTATATACTATATGGTAGAAAACGGGCAGAGAAGCTTTTCTGTCCGCGGCAACACATACCATGGGAATGAGGAGAAAATTATGGTTCGTGAGGATTTGAGAAATGTCGCCATCATCGCACACGTTGACCACGGCAAGACAACTCTGGTCGATGAGATGCTGAAACAGGGCGGTGTGTTCCGTGAAAACCAGGCAGTGGCAGAACGTGTCATGGACTCCAACGATCTGGAGCGGGAGCGCGGCATCACGATTCTGGCAAAAAATACCTCGGTACGCTATGGTGATACCAAGATCAATATCATCGACACCCCGGGACACGCAGACTTCGGCGGCGAAGTAGAGCGCGTTCTGAGCATGGTAGACGGCGCGATCCTGCTGGTCGATGCTGCAGAAGGCCCGATGCCGCAGACACGTTTTGTCCTGTCCAAGGCACTGGAAATGAACCTGAAGATCATCGTTGTGGTCAATAAGATCGACCGTCCGGATGCCCGTCTGGACGAGATCGCAGACGAAGTGCTGGAACTGCTGATGGATCTGGATGCCAGCGAAGAACAGCTGGAGAATACGCCGTTCCTGTACTGTTCCGGCCGTGCCGGCACGGCAAGCTTTGAACCGCACGGTGAGGGCAAGGATCTGAAACCGCTGTTCGACACCATTATGTCTTATGTGGATCCGCCGGAGGGCGATTCGGATCAGCCGCTGCAAATGCTGATCTCATCCATTGACTATAATGAATATGTGGGCAGAATCGGCATCGGCAAGATCGAGAGAGGTACGATCCAGGTAGGACAGCAGGTGCTGCTGGGCAACTATCATGATCCGGAGAATACCCGCCGCAACAAGATCGTTTCTCTGCTTCAGATTCAGGGACTTCAGCGTGTTCCGGCAGAGTCCGCAACAGTGGGCGATATCGTCTGGATCAGCGGCATCGAGAACATCTCTATCGGTGATACTGTCTGTGCGCCGGACTGCTTTGAACCGCTGCCGTTCACCAAGATCAGTGAGCCGACTGTGGAAATGACGTTCAGCGTTAACGACAGTCCTTTTGCCGGGCAGGAGGGCAAGTTCGTCACTTCCCGTCAGCTGCGTGACCGCCTGATGCGGGAGCTGCTCCGTGACGTGTCCCTGCGTGTGACAGAGACAGACAGCACAGATGCATTCCGGGTTGCCGGACGCGGTGAAATGCACCTGTCCATCCTGATTGAAAATATGCGCCGTGAGGGCTATGAGCTGGGCGTTTCTACACCGCGTGTTCTGTTCCACGAAGTGGACGGCAAGCGCTATGAGCCTATCGAGGAACTGTCTATCGACGTGCCGGAAGAGTGCGTCGGTTCTGTGATGGAAAAGCTGGGCTCCCGTAAGGCAGAGCTTCAGGATATGCATCCCCAGGGCAGCCGTACCCGTCTGACCTTCCTGATCCCGTCCCGCGGTCTGTTCGGCTATAAGAGCGAATTTCTGACCGACACCAAGGGCGAGGGCATCATGAGCAGCGTATTCTATGAGTACGCACCGTATAAGGGCGATATTCCGCGCCGCAGCACTGGTTCTCTGATCTCTTTTGAGACTGGTGAAGCAGTCACCTATGGTCTGTTCAATGCCCAGGAGCGCGGCTCGCTGTTTATCGGCGCAGGCGTTCCGGTTTATGAGGGCATGGTTGTCGGCGCATCCCCGAAGGCAGAGGATCTGGTGGTCAATGTCTGCAAGCGCAAGCACCTGACCAATACCCGTGCCAGCGGCAGCGACGATGCGCTGCGTCTTGTACCGCCCCGTAATCTGAGTCTGGAGGACTGCCTGGAATTCCTGGCAGACGATGAACTCCTGGAGGTTACGCCGAAGTCTCTGCGTATCCGGAAGCAGATCTTAAGCAATCAGCAGCGTGCAAAGATGCGCGGCAAGCTCAAATAAGACACCAGAGGCAGTTCTGTACAAGGCGCATCTGACTGCGTTGTACGGGAACGCCCAGATTCCCCCATCCAAGAGAGGAACGAAAAATATGAAGTATTTTTGGAAAAAGACACTTTGGGCAGCCATTTTGACAGCGGCGTTTGCCCTGACAGCAACCGGCTGCGGTGATGATACCACCAGCAGCACTGTAAATTCTGCCGGCTCTGCCGCACAGACAGAGGAAAGCAGCGCCGCACCGGAGGAAACCGGCGGCAGCGCAGAAACAAACGTGTTCCAGTATGAGATGAACGATGACGGTACAGTCAGCATCACCGGATATCAGGGAACAGAAACTGTTCTGGATGTGCCGGCAACGGTAGATAATTATGTGGTTTCTGCCATTGCAAACCATGCTTTTGAAGCGAATTGGAACATCACCAGTGTGACGCTGCCCAGCGGTCTGTCCGAGATCGGTGAGGGCGCATTTATGGACTGCGGCAGTCTGACTGCAGTGACGATTCCGGAAACTGTGGCACAGATCGATCGTGCGGCTTTTGCAGGCTGTTCGGCGCTGACCAGCATTTCCCTGCCGGCGACTGTCTCTACTGTTATGGAAGAGGCATTTACCGGATGCGGCAGTCTGACCGATCTGACTGTGGCGAATCCGTCTCTGGAATATGAACGCTGGGGCATCATCGAGGGCAGCGAGCCGCTGCACGTGACGATCACTTGTCCGTCCGGCTCTGCCATTGAGACATGGGCGGCAGCCAACGGCATCAGCACAAATACATTAGGATAAACATCGAAAGCATACGATAAAGCGCGGGAGAATGCAGGTACAGTTCCTTACAGTATAGGTGTGTAGGAATAGCTGGCGGTTGCTCCGCGCTTTTTGTTTTGGAGGAAAACACAAATGAAACACATCTGGAAACAGGCACTGGCATTGCTGCTGGCATGCGGCATGCTCACAGGCACAGTTGGCTGCGGTGAAAAGAAGGATCAGGCAGAGAGCAGTTCTGCAGCAGAGACCAGCGCATCTGACAGCACGGCAGAAGAGGAGACACAGCCGATCACAGAGTCTGATCCGGCAGATATGAACTATCAGCTGGACTATGACAAGGACAAGGTGCCCGACGATCTGGCGCATACGATCGCCATGTATTTTTATGCGGTGGATACCCAGAACTATGACCTCTATCTGAAGCAGATTAATCCGTTGTACCAGGAGAGCCTGGAGGAGCTGCTGCAAAGTGAGTATGGCCACGGCATGGAAAACAGCATGGAGCAGCTTCACCAGTCTCTGGTGAACTATGCCGGAACAGATGATTTTACCATTGAAAGCATGGAGTTTGCACAGGCAGAAGAAGTGCTGGCGGATTCCTATGAAGAGGACACGGATTTTGTGCAGGCGTATCTGGATGCCTATACTCAGACGTTCGGCGAGGATTTTACTACGAAGCTCAAGGAACAGTCTGACGCGATCTATGATATTGCGGTGACCATGAAGGGCAAAAACAGTGACGGCGAGGAGATCACCATTCTGGACGGACTGGAGATCCTGGCAGTGGATATGGATGGCTCGTTCGGGGTACTGGGATAAGCAGAACGAAGTGCAGCCTGTGTGCTGTTTTGATTTCTCGGTGAAAAGCTTGACAATTTCGCCGAAAAAGCGTATAATGAAAAGTACCGTGTTGCAATTTCTAATGGAAATGCGGAAAAGTTTTGGGAAAATCGTACGCTGTATGATAAGCTGTATGCTTTTTTCCACAGGAGGGTATTGACAATGCATAGAGTATACAATTTCAGCGCAGGCCCTGCGGTTCTTCCGGAAGAGGTTCTGCGTGAAGCAGCCGATGAAATGCTGGATTATCAGGGAACAGGTATGTCCGTAATGGAAATGAGCCACCGCAGTGCCGCTTTTGATGGGATCATCAAGACCGCGGAGCAAGATCTGCGTGATCTCATGGGGATTCCTGATAACTATAAGGTGCTGTTCCTTCAGGGCGGTGCTTCTCAGCAGTTTGCCGCAGTTCCTATGAACCTCATGAAGAACGGCGTAGCAGACTATATCGTGACTGGCCAGTGGGCAAAGAAGGCATACCAGGAAGCACAGAAGTACGGCAAGGCTGTCAAGGTGGCTTCTTCTGAGGATGAAACATTTTCCTACATCCCGGACTGCTCCGATCTGCCCATTGATGAAGATGCTGACTATGTTTATATCTGTGAAAACAACACCATCTATGGTACAAAATATAAGAAGCTGCCGAATACCAAGGGCAAGCCGTTGGTTGCTGACGTATCCTCCTGTTTCCTGAGTGAGCCGATCGACGTAAAGCAGTACGGCGTGATCTACGGCGGCGTACAGAAGAATGTCGGCCCGGCAGGTGTAGTGATCGCCATCATCCGGGAAGATCTGATTCCGGAAAAGCCGGCTGTGGAAAATACACCGACTATGCTGGCATGGAAGACCCAGGCAGACGCAGATTCTTTGTATAACACACCGCCCTGCTATGGTATCTATATCTGCGGCAAGGTATTCAAGTGGCTCAAGAAGATGGGCGGCTTGGAAGAAATGCAGAAGCGCAATATTGCCAAGGCAAAGGTGCTGTATGATTTCCTGGACGAGAGCAAGCTGTTCAAGGGCACTGTCCGCAAGGAAGACCGCTCTCTGATGAATGTGCCGTTTGTGACCGGCGATAAGGATATGGATGCAAAGTTTATCAAGGAAGCTACCGCTGCCGGCTTTGTAAACCTGAAGGGCCACCGCACTGTAGGCGGCATGCGCGCATCTATCTATAATGCGATGCCGATGGAAGGCGTAGAAAAGCTGGTTGCCTTCATGAAGCAGTTTGAAGCAGACAACGCTTGAGGAGAGGACATCACCATGAAATATTCCATTCAGACACTGAATAAGATCTCTAAGGCAGGCACAGACCGCTTCTGTGATGCCTACACCATTTCGGATGACGCCAAGAACCCGGATGCCATTCTGGTTCGCAGCGCATCCCTCCACGACACTGCTTTCGGCGACAATCTGAAAGCCATTGCCCGTGCCGGTGCCGGCGTGAACAACATTCCGCTGGATCGCTGCTCTGAGGCAGGCATCTGTGTGTTCAACACTCCGGGAGCCAACGCCAATGCCGTAAAGGAACTGGTGCTGACTGGTCTGCTGATCTCCTCCAGAAAGGTGCCGGAGGCGATCGAATGGGCTTCGACGCTGAAGGACGGCGAAACATCTGTGGCAAAGCAGGTAGAAAAGGGCAAGAGCCAGTTCGCAGGGCCGGAGATCAAGGGAAAGACCCTGGGTATCATTGGTCTGGGTGCCATCGGCGCACTGGTGGCAAATGCCGCAGTTGCACTGGGCATGAAGGTCGTTGGTACAGACCCGTTCCTGTCTGTAGGCGCAGCACTGCGTCTGGATCCGTCTGTGACAGTGGTCAAGACACAGGAAGATGTTTTCGCAGCGGCAGATTATCTGACCATCCATGTGCCGTTCAATAAGGATACAGAGGGCATGATCAACGCTGCTTCTATTGCAAAAATGAAGGACGGCGTTCGCGTACTGAACTATGCCCGGGGCGAACTGGTCAACGATGATGACATGATCGCAGCACTGGAGAGCGGCAAGGTTGCTTACTACTGCACCGACTTCCCCAATGCAAAGACCTGCAACGCCAAGCACATTATTGCCACACCGCACCTGGGGGCATCTACTCCGGAGAGTGAGGACAACTGTGCAAGCATGGCAGCCGATGAACTGATGGCTTATCTGGAGCAGGGCGATATCCGCAATAGTGTCAACCTGCCGAATGCACAGCTTCAGGCAGTATACACCAAGGTCTGCATCATTCACCGGAATGTGCCGGCAATGATCTCTGCGCTGACCTCTGTGATCGGTGCAGCAGGCGCAAACATCGAGAATATGACCAACGCCAGCAAGAAGGATTTTGCTTATACGATCCTGGATATTGACGGCGTAACAGACGGCATGGTAGAAGAACTGAATGCCATCGACGGCGTAGTACGTGTACGCGTCATCGAAAAATAAAGGCATCTGCCCGATTTTTTCGGGTTGAAACCGGTGCGAAAGCACCGGATAGATTGCATTTCCAGAGTAGGAAATGGTGCGTTAAGTGTTCGGCAGACGGGGAGTTGCTGCCGGGACGAAAAGCGAGTCAGATCGCTTGCGGTACTGTTTCCGCATCCCGCTGAATGTATCATAAGAAGTCAGAAGTCTCTCAGAGAAAACACCTCTTATGCTGCACGAAGCAGAAACGTTTTTGTGTTGCCGTAAGGCAGAAGGAGGTATTTTTTCATGAGAGACTTTTTGTCATTATTCACTGAATCCGCAAAGGAATTTACCAAGGTGCGCAGCCTGGTAGCCACATCCCTGCTGGTCGCCGTTTCTATGGTGATCGAGATGTTTTCTGTTGACATCGGTTTTGCAAAGCTGAATTTTGCATTCCTTGCCATTGCCATTATTGGCATGCTGTTTGGCCCGTGCATGGGTCTGATGGCTGGCTTTGCCTGCGATATCGTGGGCTATCTGGTACACCCCAGCGGCGGCTTCCTGCCGGCATATGTCCTGGTAGGCGGCTTGCAGGGTCTTCTGTACGGGCTGTTCCTGTATCAGAAGGTCAAGGGTCACAGCATCCAGTTCGTCAGCCACAAGACCGGAAAAACCACGGATATCACTCTGTATCTCCGTGCAATTCTGGCGCGTCTGGCAGATGTCATTATTATCAACCTTTTGATCCAGACGAAGCTGAACCTGCACTATGGCTTCATTCCTCAGGAAGCATACAGCGCAGCTATTGTCGCGAGAGTCGCGAAGAATGTGATCGAACTGGCGGTGGACTTGCCGCTGCTGTTCATTCTGCTTCCGGTGGCGCTGAAGGCATATCAGCACATTTTCTGCCGTTCGGCAGCGCCGAAAATGGCAAGCTGATATCGCATAAAATCTCATAAAAAGACCGCCTGCGGCCGTCCCTTTGCTCTGGAAGGGTACAGCCGTCAGGCGGTTTTTATTTGGAATAATTGTTTTCTGCTTTGGAATACGTCTGTTCTTCGATCTGCTGTGTGAGTACAGTCAGGAATTTCTGCGCCGTTTCGCCGCAGTCATAGACTGTTCCGTTGGCGTTGCGGCAAAAGCCGTCTTTGAGGGAAAGACAGACAGAATCCTCAGAAAATTCCAGTGTTATCGTATAAGCATCCGTATTCGTAAAGCTTGTGGGATTTTTCTCCCGGTAGAGGTGCACCGCCTGCAATCCGCGCAGCAACACTGTGCAGGCGCTGTCGCTGTCAAAGGTATAGATATCACCGCTTCGATTGTCGGTAATGACTATGCCGGTGAGCAGATCGGCTTGCAGCTTTTCTGAGATCAGTGTGGTGTACGGCGGTTCTGGTTCAGGCTTTTCCTTGTGGAAAAAGAGGAAGCAGATGCCCAAAACAATGCCGCTCAGCACACAAAGCCCCAACAGGATCAGCATCCCGATTTTCAGATGCTTTTTGCGAAGCTTCATGCGTCTTTTTCGTCCAGCCGCTTTATCATTTGCAGATAGTTCAGGTTCTCATAGCCCAGACGGTAGTACAGCTCCTGTGCGCGCTCGTTTTCCGGTTCAGTCTCCAAGCGCAGCATTACCGCATCGCCCTGAAGCTGCTGCTCCAGCCATGTCAGAAAGCGGCTGCCCAATCCCTGTCCCCGGTATGCCGGACGGATGTACAGATCTTCCACCCAGACCATCACGCCGCCGGCTTCGTGCTGCATCATGCGGTTGGTGACTGCAAAGCCTGCGGTGCTGTCACCGTCAGTGAAGAGATAGCCGGACAGATACTGACCGGAGCGCATCATTTCCGCAAAGGCGCGGCGGTGATACTCAGCCGGGATGGGGTGCAGCACGGCATCAGAATGATAAAATTCCTCTGCCAGGGCATAGAAGTTAGCTTCGTCTGCTGCAGTAATAGGACGGAATGTCAGTTCGCTCATCGGTGTCCGCCTCCGCCGCCGTGGCTTCCGCCGGAAGAACTGCTGTGGCTGCTGCCGCCGCCGCCGCCACCGCCGCCGCTGCTCTCCGAAGAGATCTTGGTGCGGGACGTATAGGTACGCAAATAACGGTCAGAACGCTGCAGATACTGTACGTCATTGGTAATCAGATAGTTTTGCATGCTGCCTGCAGTTTTGAACTGATAGCGCTTTCGGATACTCAACAGAGAAGAAATACCTGTAATCAAACCGATCACAATAGCAATAACAATGATCGTTCCCCAGCTGAGTGTAGCGGTATAGTCCTTGGGCAGTTCGCTGACTTCCTGCACCTGGTCGTCCTGCATAATGAGATACTTTCCGGTATCTTTGTTGTAGGTGTAGTACTTGTCAGTGGGGACACCCTTGTCTGCATAAAACTCCAAATTGTGGCAGAAACTGTGGATCGCCGACGGCAGATCCTCTTGGCCGCGGGGCAGATGTTCTTCTACTTCCTGAATGATCGTGCCCACACGGTTATAGTCCTCGCTGTCTGTGTAATAGAACTGTCCCTTGCCGCTGGTGGAGAGATAGTCGAACAGAGACGGTGCGCCGGACATATCCAGATAGAGAAACACGCCGTCAGTATTGATGCCGAACAGATCCTCGTATGTGTCATCGCAGAATGCAATGGTGTCTGCATCTGAATCGTTACCAATAACAGAATCACCGATCCAGAGCGCCACATACATGCCGCTTTTGTCTGCCGCTTCCTGAAGCTCTTCCATAGCCGTCTGAAATTCTGCATCGGACAGGAAGTCGCCCTCGTCACAAAGATAGACATTGCTGCTGGAATCCTCGGTTTTTGCCGAGACAGCGGGAAATGCAAAATTACAGGTGCAGATGCCGGCAGCCAGAACTGCCGCAGTCCATTTCCAAAGCGTTTTCATCGGAACATCAGCCCTCCTATCAGTATTGCAAGACCTGTTACAGCTGCTGTCAGTGCGCCGCTGAAGAGCAGTGCCTTGGCCCAGCTGAGGGGCGGTGTGCCTGCCTGTACGCCGGTCTGACCGTTCATAGCAAAGTTATAATCCTTTCCCTGATAGTGAAAGTTCATGAACCATACCGGAAGCAGTGCATAGTCATGCTGGAGGTTCTTCATCTGGACATCGTGTGAAGTCACAACATGAGAAGAATAGCCGGTGATGGAGCGTTCCACAACCTTTACTGCATGGGTATCAATGCGCTTTTGGATGCGGGGCAGTATTTGATCATAGGGAACATCATACTTTTGTGCCATGAATCCGCTGAGGTATTTCATGGAAAACTGCTTCATTTTGTCATAGGGGAATGGCTCGATGGCATCCATGAGGGCATCTTCGATCTTTTGTGAGCCGTCCGCCGGGACACCGCGATATGGGATCTTTGCCAGACGTTCTACGGCAAATTCCTTGGTCTCCGTCACACGATAATCGCCATCGCGCCAGCTGCGCTCTTTTTTTGCCAGTGCGTTTACGTGTGCAGAGGTGTCACAGTTGGTGAGCCAGAATGGAACATAAACGCCGGTCATTTTTTCCAGCTGCTTTTCCGAGGTGAAGCTTCTGGGCAGGAACCAGCGCTTTTTGCACCAGCCGTGAAGCTTTTCCAGTGCTGCTTCGCGGTTGACGGCAAAGGGAAGCACATATGCCGGCTTATATTCTCCGGTGAGCCGTCCGGCGAGAACTACCGGTGCGTGGCAGTAGTAACAGAAGGTGGCAGAAGTTTCGGCTTCTGCAATGATCTGTGCACCGCAGTTCTGACAGGTATAAAGACGTGTTTCGTTTTCAAACGCCTTGTCATCATTTTCGCTGTCCAATGTCTCTGCAGAAGCATCTGCATTCTGATCTGCCTGTTGTTCCATGTTTTGATACAGCTGCTGCATTTCCGCTTCAGTATAAGAGCTGTCGCAGTAGGGGCAGGAAAAATTCTGCTGTTCCGGATCAAAGGTCAGTTCTGCGCCGCAGTTGGGACATTTGTATTGTACGGTATTCATGGTATCTCCTTTGTATATATGGATTAGCCGCGCTTATTGCCGCAGTTGGTACAGAAATTTCCGGTGTTTACTGTGCCGCAGGAACAGGTCCATTCGCCGGAGGAAGCGGGCTTTTTTCCGCCGCAGTTGGTGCAGAAATTTCCGGTATTCTCCGCACCGCAGCTGCATTTCCATGTTCCGGCGGGAGCAGGCTTTTTGCTGCCGCAGTTGTTGCAGAAGTTTCCGGTATTGACTGTGCCGCAGGAACAGGTCCAGCCATTTGCCGGGGCTGCCTGTGCGGCAGCCTGCTGTTGCTGCTGCGCCATTGCCTGTTGCTGCTGCATCTGCTGTGCATTTGTCTGCGAAGCACTTGCCATAAAGTTGCCTGCGCTCTGCATGCCCATGCCCATTGCCATATATGCCTGCCCTGCGCCGGCAGTGTTTGAGCCGGCAGACTGCAGTCCCTTTGCTACAGCAGACTGTACAAAGCCCTCACGGACGTTGGGATCTCCCATCATAGCACCCTGATTGCGCATATTGATGAGTGCCTTGCTCTCGTCGTCATAGCTGATGCTGGCGATGCCCACAGCGCAGATATCCACACCGCGTGCCTGTGTCCAATCCTCGTCCAGGACGGTTGCCATATATTTGGACAGTTCCATGCTCTTGGAAGGCAGGGCGGAGATGCGCGTGCCGTCTACAGACATCTGACCGATGGCAGACTGCAGTGCAGAAAGAAATTCCATGTTAAACTGTTCGTTGATCTCATCAAAAGTGACATTAGCAGCATTCCGCGGAATGACTTCCATGAAGAATTTCAGAGGATCTGTGATCTTGATGGAATAACTGCCGTGACAGCGGACAAACAGCTCTGCATTATAAAAGTTGTCAAAATACTGCAATGCATTGCGTGTACCAAACTTGATGCCGCGGATCTCCTGCAGATTGATGAAGTAGACCTGCTGGGACTTGCCCGGCTGACCGCCGAACTTAAAGCGCTCGAAGGACTCCCGGACAGAATCCTTCAGTTCACCGTTGAACATCGACGGAGAAGAGGAGAGAAATACCTCATAGCAGCCCTCTTCCGCAGTGTAGTCGACAACGCGGCCGCTGTCCATCAGGATCATCATCTGATTCGGTCCGACCTCAATACGTGAACCATTGGAAATGATATCCGGAGTGCCCTTGGTGTTGCTGCCATGCTTGCCGCGTTTGATCTGAACTCCTTTTGTCATAACGGTATTAGCACCCATATCTCCTGCTGTAATGTATTCCAGCCAGGAATCTGCCAGTGTGCCGCTGACAGCGCCTGCTGCTGCACGAATCAAACCCATAATCGAAAACCTCCAGTATTTTTTTCTGTGGGGTAAAGGCGGCGCTGCGCGAAGCTCGTCTGCGGCTTGCACGCAATCTGCTTGCGTTTTTTCATGTGCAAGAGCTTTGTACAGTGCTGCCTAAGATACTCCCGATTTTGAATATATGTGGATCGTATCGCTGAATTGCAATATGATCAATACAATTATATCATAAAAAAAATCAATTTGCAAGGAATTTCGGAGATTTTTCTCAAAAAAAGTGGGATACCATCAAAAAAACTGGTGTTTTTTTCGGCGGGAAAAAATACTTGACATTTTCAGAAAGGTATGGTATACTAAAATATATGCTCACAGGTGTGAACAGTAATTTATTGGAAACTGGGGTATAGCCAAGGGGTAAGGCAACGGACTTTGACTCCGTCATTCCGCTGGTTCGAATCCAGCTATCCCAACCAAGCCGACATGTTTTCCGGAATTTTTCTTTGAAACACGGAAAAATCAGAAAAGTCCGCCGCTCCATACTTCTGGAGTAGCGGACTTTTTGCGGATTTATCCCTATTTACACTTCCCGAAAATTATCCCAAGACACATACCCTGTGACAAACTTCCCGACTGGTGTCCTGCAGCAATTCGCCGCCGTAGTGGTGATGCGATAGCGCCCCAGCTTGCACGGTACGCCGTCGTAGATGTAGTACGTTCCGGCGGTCAGCCGGGAAGCAGGTGTGGTAGTAGTTTCGTTGGCGAACAGCGGTACATTGCTGCCGATGTGCACCGCCTGGCCTTTCTTCCAGGACTTCGCCTGCGCCGGCTTCGCTGTTGCTGCGGTCTGGGCAGCCTTGAACCCGTTCAGCCCTTTCTTGCGGATGGCTGCCGGATAGTCCGTGTAGCACTCGTTCATGTCCACATTGCCCCGAATGCCGCTCACCTTGCCTGTGCTGGACTTCTGCCAGATGCCATACTGCCCGTGGTAGGTGGTCTTTTCCACGCCGTAGTGCGCCACCCAGACAGCGTATCGTGTCCGCAGTTCCTCAGTGAAGCAACTCTCCAGGTGTGACTTGCTGGAATAGATCCCCACGAAATAGCCTGCCTTTTCCACTGTTTCCAGGAATGCCTTTGCAATGGCAGTGCAGGCGGTCTTGCCCTGGGCAAGCACCTTTTGTTCCTCAATGTCGAAGTAGATCGGAAACCCAAAGGTTTTGCCCTGAAGGAAGCTCAGGCAGACAGCCGCTTCCTGTCTGGCTTCTGCCGGGGTAGTGGCGTAGCTGTACCAGTATGCGCCGCAGGGGATGCCCTGTGCCTTGCATCCGGCGTAGTTGGCTTCAAACTGCGTGTCTTTCTGTGATGTTTCCTTGCCGTAGCCTGCCCGGAGAATGGCGAACTGTACGCCGTCCGCTTTGACCTGCGCCCAGTTTACAGCGCCATTGTGTTTGCTGATATCGATTCCTCTCATGTTTATTCATCCTTTCCCTTGGTCTGTAACAGTTCGATTGTCTTAGCAATGACTGCCGGCAGCGGCACACCCAGCAGCCCTGCGTTCTCCGTGATCGACAGCAGCTCGTTTGCAACAAATGCAATGCATACCGCGTCCCGGATGTACGAGGTGCCCAGAGTAATATCCAGACGCACCGCCACCAGGACCAGCAGCAGGGAGACGCATTTCTTTGCCAGGCCGCTCCAGCAGGACTGACTGGATAGCTTTCCGCTGCACGACTTGGCAGATCTGCCAATGCAGGCAGCCATGATGCCTGTAATACAGTCTATGCCCATGAACAGCAGCAGTGTGACCATGGACGCATCCCAGCCGCCGAACAGCCCGGCGATAAAGCTGCCCAGGATGCCGGTGATGGTGCAGATGGTTTCTTTTATGTGAATGCCTCCTCTCCGAGAGAAGTGTCCCTCTATAAATAGCGCCGCAGACAAAAAAAGTTGCACGGGTGCGTGCAACTATGAACGAAGAATTTTTATCAGGTTCTCAAAAAGTTTACCAATGTACTCGGCTTACGGACAACTGTTTGCTGTATAACACCTCGGCGTTTCACAAATTATTTCTTCTTTTTTGTGCAAAATAACGTGGATTTTCCTGCTGATTTTTGTTATAATAAAAGATATAGTGTATGGAATAAACTTTCAGAAAGGAAAATGCAGTATGGGTGAACATAAGCTTGCCATAATTCTCGGCATCGTGACCGTGGTTTATCTGATTGCTATGATCCTGCTGTTCTGGCGGTATCGCCGGGCGATGGATCAGCTTTCGGACAAGATGCGGGAGTGTGAGGAAAAAGCGGCACAGGCACAGCAGGCAGAAAAGCAGGCGGCAGAAGCAAAAAATGCGGCTGAGATCATTTACCACAGACCAGATGTGCTGCCGGAAGCGGCGGAAAATGAAAAAACGCAGTCTGCCTCATGACAAACTGCGTGATTTCTGGATGTGATTATGCGCAAATGTAATATTGATCGTCCAACGCGATCACAAAAACAGTGACCTCATCGCAATAGACGGTATCTGTGCCGTCAGTGACCACTGGCTGTACCGTCAGTGTTTTACAGCTCGTCATGTGCTCTGCACAGAAACTGCTGTCCTCGTTCAGTTCATCCAGCATGCCAGTGAGGTATTCTGCATTTGAACCGGTTTCATCCTGGTCGATGCAGCCGTTCACAACGATCTGCGCAAAGCTGAAGTCGCCGCTGACCTGCTTTTGAAATTCCTCTTTCTGCTGTGTCAGATAGGCGCTGTCGTCCAACAGACCGCCGTAGGCGTTTTCATAGAGTGATTCCATGTATTTTTCCACGGTGCAGGACTGGAACAGATCGACATCTTCGTTTTGGATCGAACCGTAATAGTTTGCCAGTGCGTCCAGTTCGCCGTCCTCCAGAAACCGCTTGTCGTACTCCAGCGGAACTGCACGGCTTTTGTCGTCCCGCATGGTCGCGCCGTATTCCAGGTCTTCCATGGCGACATCTACGCCGGATTCGCTGCTGTCTGAACTGCTGTTGGAACAGCCCGCCAGACCTGTGCAAAGCAGCGCTGCCGCAGTACCGCAGAGGAAGAGCCGCTGTAAAAGAGAATATCGAAATTTCATGTGTTAACGCATCCTTTTCCGGACAGGATCCTGTCCCTGGTTTTCAGCCTGCCGCAAATGCAAAGAAGGGGATGAACCGCTGCGAAACAGGCTCTTACTTAATACTGTATCACATTTTGCATGGAATGTCAACCCAAATCATTTTTATAAAAGGAGCAGAGTATGCCAAGATTTTTTTTAGAAGAACTGGATGAATCCGATGTTTGTATCACTGGCCCGGATGCCCGGCATATCGGACTTGCCCTGCGGATGCGCGTGGGCGATCCGCTGACAGTCTGTGCCTATGGAAGAGACTACCAGTGCCGGATCCGCTCCATCACACCGGAAGAGGTGCACCTGGATGTGCTCTCCTCCGAGCTGTGTGCCGCAGAGCCGACCGTTTCCGTAACGCTGTATCAGGCGATGCCGAAGTCGGATAAGCTGGAACAGATCATTCAAAAGGCGGTGGAACTGGGCGCAGTTCGGATTGTACCAGTGCTGACACGGCGCTGCATCTCCCGTCCGAAGCCGGCAGAATTTCAGAAAAAGCTGCCGCGCTTCCAGAAAATCGCTGCATCAGCTGCAAAACAGGCCGGCCGCGGACTAATTCCGGAGATTGCGCCGATGCTGACTTTTGCCCAGGCATGCGAAGAAATGCAGCAGGCGGACTGCACCATTTTGCTGTATGAGAGCGGCGGCGTGCGGTTTGATGCGGTGGAGCTTGCGGACTGCCGCACCATTGCGCTGGTGGTAGGCAGCGAGGGCGGTTTTGACCCGGAGGAAGCAGAGCAACTACAGCAAAACGGTGCGCACGCAGTCTGGCTGGGACATCGTATCCTGCGCTGTGAGACTGCACCGCTTGCGGCACTCTCCATTGTGATGCATCGCACCGGCAATTTATAAGAATCAATTCTGACAGAGCCGGAATCAATCGAAACCATAACCAAAAAGCCGCACCCACTCGGCAGAAATCTCGAGTGGATGCGGCTTTGCTGTATTTGTTTTTTTCTTTAGGATGCCTGAGAAAGCAGCATTTGCTTCATGCGGCAGAGATCCATGGCATTCAGGCTGCCGTCTTCGTTCAGATCTCCGGCTTTCCAGTCTGCCAGGGATATGTCCGGGTCAGCCAGAAGCCATTTTTGCAGGCAGGCTGCGTCGGCAACATTAAATACGCCGTCGCCGTTGACATCGCCTTCGACTGCGGCAAGAGCATCGTAATACTCATAGCTTATATTGTATTTTTTTGCATATGCTTCCGCGGCAGAGCCTTTTTCGACGTAGATGACTGCCCAATACACATGGCTGTTATCACCGACCCAATAGGAACCACTCCATACAATATCTTCGCCAATGTCGGTGACACTTGCTGGAATGGTAATCTTTGATAAACCGCTTTTATAGAAGGCTTGCTTGCCGATGCTCCGGACACCATTCTCAATCACAACTTCCTCTAGATTGTCAAAATAAGTAAAGGCGTTTTCCGAAATACTGGTAACACCGCGTTTGACAACGATTTTTGTAACTTTATTCTGCAATTCTTTGGGCCATACTGGGAAGTAAGACCAAGTATCATCCGAGGATAATACACTCATATCGCCTGTGCCGCTGACGGTCAGAACACCGCCGGCATAGTTCCAGGTGACATTTTCGCCGATGACTCGGTATACCTTTTTAGAGAATGCGCCGGATGCGGCATTGATGCTATAGAAATCCACAGCGTTGCTGCTGGAACTGTAGAATACCACATTCGTGCCGTCATAGATGGGGCGGCAGTCGGAATAGGCGGCATTGGCGATCTGTTCATAGCCGATGGGATCGCCTTTGCCGTCGATGAACATATAGTGCAGCACGTTGTCAGAAAGCGGGTCGTTCATGTCTGTCAGGTTCGAGCTGTCTGACTGCTCTGTCCACGAAACCAGAAAGCGGTCATCATTGATCTTTGTGATCTGGGCATTTTCAACGCCTGCTGTGGTATTTTCTTCGCTGCTGGTCAAATTCGTCAGCCATTTGAAGGTTGTTGCTTCGGTGCTGACATTGTCCTTCGGCGTTACGCCGACGTAGAGATTGTAGGTAAAATCTTCGCCGTATTTGTCCTGATCCACAGATGTGCCCAGTGTCAGAACATTGTCTCCGGAGAGGGCAATGCCGCTGCATTCTGCATAGGTAGGAATTGCCCAGGCAGAAGTGCGGTCGCCGCCGTATTGCAGAATAGTGGCTTCCTTTTGGCTGTCGAAATAGTCTGCCGGCAGGGCACTGGGATCGTACTGTGTCAGGGTAGAGCAGCGGCTGCCCTCGCTGTTTTCAAACAGATAGAGACTGGAACCGTCATTGTCGAGATATTGTGCAAAGGAGTGCCAGAGGTCACAGTCTGCGATCTGTCCGGTCATCGCGGCCTCATCCAGCATGATCAGAAGCAATCCCTGATGCCCCTGTCCCACCGATTCATCCACATAGCCTTCGTGTCCGGTGGCGATATACAGCGTCCCGTTCAGCTCCGTCATTTCACAGCAGCCGTAATCAAAGGGATACCGCACCTCACCGCCAAACATATCCGGATTGCCGGTGATCTTCGCCGTCCCCAGCTTGTTCCAGGCTTTATCGTATTTGTTAACGCGGAGGACTTCTTGAGCATCGATTTCGTCCATATTTTTCGTGCCTTCTACTGTAAAGTAGTTGTCCGCTCCCTCGAAAAAGCCGCCCCAGTATTCCAGTTCTCTGGGGATAGACTTCTTTTCGGTCAGCTGAAACTGTTTGTCATAATACTCGATGTGGATATCCGTATCTTCCTCTTGGTCGGAAACATATACGCGCATATAACCGTCTGCTGTGTTTTGCAGATAGGAATTCTTTCTCAGGTGGATATCTTGGTTGCTGCATGCTGAGGGCAATGTGCCTGCCGCTGCTGCTGCCGGAAATACTGTGCTGCATCCCAATAAGGCGGCTGCGGCGATCATGCCTGCCAGGAGCTTTTTGCCTTTTTTCATGGTGATTCCTCCTAATATTTCAGTTGGAGCCTGAAAAACGGCATGACCTGTCCAGATCATGCCGCCCTGTGTAATTCTTACTCTGCGCCGTCTCTGCGGAGTACTGCGCCTACTGTTTTTGCCAGAATTTTTGCGTCGGTAGAGATAGAACGGTCTCGAATATACTTCAGATCCAGCTCGACCCACTCGTCAAACATAATATTGCTTCTGCCGGAGCACTGCCAGTAGCAGGTGATACCGCCCTTTGCATCCAGACGGTGCATCTGGTACGGGGTATACTTCTCCACTTCCTTCGGAAGGGGCGGACGCGGCCCTACCAGGCTCATAGAGCCGTTCAGGACATTGAAAAACTGCGGCAGCTCGTCCAGACTGGTTTTCCGCAGAAATCTGCCAATGGGAGTGACGCGCGGATCTTTTTTCATTTTGAAAACAGGACCGTCTGCTTCGTTCTGTGCGCGCAGCTCTTCCAGCTTCTGCTCTGCGTTCACACACATGGTGCGGAACTTATACATGGTGAAAAATCTGCCGTCCTTTGTGACTCTGGTCTGCTTGAAGATCGGATTGTGGAAGTCCTGCAAAAAGACCGCCAGCGCGATGAGCAGCATAGGAACCGCCAGAACAATGATCGCCGCAAACGCCAGAACAGCGTCCAGAGCGCGTTTGGCAAAGAGGTACTTTTTTGATACATTTTCCAACTGCAGGGATCCGCTTTTTTCTCTTACAGTACGCCGCTTCACTGCCTGCGGCATGTCATCATCCTGCAGAAGATAGCCCAAATTCTCCATAATACATTCCCTCCGTGAAATTTTTTCTGCTGCACCGTGCTGTTTGCCCTGTTACAGAAATGCAAACCGGGTCTGTTCTGGAAAAATGGGCACGCATCAGACGGATGCAGCAAATCTGCAGAACCCCCTCAAGCACTGCAAATCTATACTCAAATTATATCATCTTTTGTAGCAAATTGTCAATGTGCTATTGTCACAAGATTCGTGCGAAATCATTGTATATTTTATGCAAACTATTCAGCGGTTTCCAGGCTTTTTTCAGAGATTTCTCGACGACCTGGAAATTTACTGAAATTGCGTGTTTTTTTGATAGATCTATCAGAAAAAATTGTATGTGCCTTGCAGACAGGAGCATGCAGCCGGCAGAGTACAGGAATATTTTCTGCCGGTGAGCCGGATCCGCGAAGAAATATTTATTCATACGGAACGAGGAAAACGTCATATTTCATTTTTCTTTCATTTGATTTTCAAAAATCTTTTGTTCAGACAGACGAAAAAAGCGGGCAGCCGAAGCTGCCCGCTGTATGGATTGCACAAGAGATCACGATGGTACAGGTGCTTACTGTGAAACAACAGAATACAGACCGGCAGCGTCCTCCTTGCGGACGACATCTGTCACCTGTTCCACTTGTACCTTCAGTGTTTTTTGTCCCATCTGGATCTCGATGAGGTCGCCTGCCTTGACATCATAGGATGCCCGCGCGATCTTGTTGTTTACCAGAATTTTTCCGGCATCACACGCTTCGTTTGCCACGGTGCGCCGCTTGATGAGCCGGGAGACCTTCAGATATTTGTCCAGCCGCATGGCTTAGTCCTCCTCTTCCAGACTGTGTCTTGTCTTTTTCCAGAGTGCATTCCACTCGCCGTTGGAGAGCGTCTCCATAGGGCGGCTTTCTGCGGTGCAGGTCTCTTCCATGGCGCGAAAACAATCAATAAACTGATTGGTCGTATCGGTCAGGACCTGTTCTGCGGAAAGCCCCAGAGTCTGCGCCATGCCGGCGCAGCAGAACAGCAGCTCGCCCATCGCCCGTGCGATCTGCGCGCTGTCCTCCAGATGCATTGCCTCTTCCAGGGCGTGCTTGCACTCAGTCACGCTTGCCAGTGCGGATTCCTTGCACAGAAAGCGGTTGTTGTTCTTCATTGCCCGTTTGCAGACCTTTTGTGCACGCATCAGTGCCGGCAGTGTTTTTGCAACAGCTTCCAGTGTCTGGGTGCGCGTAGTCTGGTGCTTGGTCTCCGCCTTGATCTCGTCCCAGTTTTTCAGCACCTCTTCGGTGGTGTCCGCCTGGACGGTGCTGAAAACATGGGGGTGACGAACGATCAGCTTGTTGCAGATATCCGTGCAGACATCCTCCAGTGTGAAGTGCTCCTGTTCGGTCTCAATGCGCGTGTGGAATACCACCTGGAGCAGCAGATCGCCCAGCTCTTCCCGGAGCATTTCCGGATCGTCCTGGTCGATGGCTTCGATGACCTCATAGGTTTCCTCGATCAGATCTGAACGAATGGAGGCGTGTGTCTGCACCTTGTCCCAGGGACAGCCTGCTTCACTGCGCAGCAGGGTGACGATCTCTGCCAGATCGTCAATGGTATAATGTGCTTTTCTTTCATATGGGATCATAGAATATTACCTTTATTTCTGTACTGTTGCCCGGTCTTTCAGCTGTGCCGAGCGAAGCTCCCGCATAACCTGCTGATAGAGGAAATAAACTGCCTGCATATCGGCGCTTTCCTCCTTGACAGCATTGGGATGCACTTCCTTTTCGTAAATGCCGTTCTTGGTCAGCAGATAGATGTGGTGCGGCTGTGCCGTCGGCAGCGCAAATTTTGTGGTTTTCTTTGCTTCGCCCAGGATGCGGGGCGCATTTGCTACCAGAAGGCGTCCTGCCTGTACTACGGTCTGATACCGCTGCGAAGCGCCGGTATAGGCCCCGCCGTTATTGAAGTACAGATTTGCTGCACCATTGATATATACTACCAGTGTGCAGAGTGTCCGAGGATCAATAGGCATGTCGATGACCATACCATAAACGCTGTGGGTGTCAGAGATCATATTTGCGAACTGCTTTGCCGGAAAATGCAGCGCAGCATCTCTTGTCATCAGGTAGTTTTCGGTTACCAGATAATGTGTCTGTACATGTTCTTTTTTCTGTGCCATTTTATATTGGATTCCTTTCATTTTTTGTGTTTTTATGCGCCCAGGATCTCTTTGGTCATGCCGCCCAGAATCTCGATGCCTCTGACGATCTGTTCGTCAGATGGCGTGGAATAATTCAGACGGAATGAAGTGGTCGGCGCGGTTTCGTCCACCAGGAATGCATTTCCCGGAACGACAGCGATAGAATAGTCCTTGACTGCCTTGGTGCAGAATGCCGGCATGTCACAGTCTTCCGGCAGGGTGCACCACAGGAACAGACCGCCCTGGGGCATTTCCCACTTGACCTTGCTGGAAAAATGCGCGCGGATGCCGTCAGCCATAAGATTGCACTTCCGGCGGTAGATCGCCCGGAGTCCGTCCAGATAGGTGTCCATTTGGGTGCGCGCCAGAAATTCTGCGCAGATCGTCTGCGCCCAGATGTTCGTGTGGACATCGGAGACCTGTTTGCAGACGGTGATCTTGGAGACGATCTCCTTGGGTGCGCTCACATAGCCCACCCGGAGTCCCGGTGCCAGAATTTTGGAAAAGCTGCCGGTATAGATGACGCGGTGCTCGGTATCCAGGCTCTTGATGGACGGAACATCTGTGCCGGAGAAGCGGAGATCGCCGTAGGGGTTATCCTCCAGAATGATGAGATCATATTTACACGCCAGGCTGTACAGTCCTTTGCGCTTTTCCAGAGACATGACTCTGCCGGTGGGATTCTGGAAATTGGGGATCACATAGACCAGCTTCGGGCTTTTGCTTGCCTTGACCGCTTCCTCCAGCGCAGCCAGATCCATACCGTCCTCTTCCATGGGTACGCCTGCCAGATCGACACCATAGGAGCGGAATGCGTTCAACGAGCCGATAAAGCTGGGCGCTTCACAGAACAGGGTATCACCGCGGTTCAGCAGCACCTTGCAGGAAAGCTCGTTTGCCTGCTGTGCGCCGGAGGTGGTGATGAGATCGTCTGCGGCTTCATCAAAGCAGTTTTGCTTTGCCATGCGCTGTTTCAGCAGTTCACGGAGCTTCGGATAGCCTTCTGTAATGTTGTACTGCAGCGCCAGGACAGGATCTTTTTCAAACAGCTCTGCGGAGATCCCGCGGATGGTGTCTACCGGAAAAGCTTCCGGCGCCGGATTTCCGGCGGCGAAAGAGATCACACCGGGCATACTGGTGAATTTCAAAATTTCACGGATCGCAGAAGGCTGCAATGCGTCAACATTTTCTGCAAATTTGTATTGCATGGGTACATTCTTCCTTTCAGGCAGCGTTACCGTATTTATCAGCTGCACAGGATTTCAGAGCCTGTACGCAGACTCTCCATACCGCCTCTGGCGGCATTACCATTCTATTATAACACATATTTTCGCTTTCGGCAACATAAATTTTTCTATCCGGTGCAAAATTTGATGCGGATAGGAGAAAAGGCTATGTTCAAAAAGCAATCGTTTTGGAAGGGCTCTGCGCTGCTGCTGGCATCTGCTATGATCGCCAAGCTGCTGGGGGCATGCTTTAAGATACCGCTGACCAATGTGCTGGGGGGCACAGGGATGGGCTATTTCAGCACCGCCTATGGGCTGCTGCTGCCCGTATACGCGCTGTCTGTCACCGGATTGTCTGCCGCAGTGTCACAGACGGTCTCCCGTGCGGCGGCGCTGGAACACTGGGCAGAGGTGCGGCGCATCCGGGACACGGCGCGCCTTGCCTGCGGCATTCTGGGACTGGTTCTCAGTCTGTGCATGTTCCTGCTGGCAGAGCCGTTTGCAGTCCTGGCGGCAGCACAGCCGCATGCTCTGTTTGCCCTGCTTGCCATCGCGCCGGCAGCGCTGTTCGGCTGTCTGACGGCGGCAGAGCGTGGGTATTGGGAAGGGCTCCAGGATATGACGCCCACGGCAATTTCTCAGGCACTGGAAGCTCTGGCAAAGCTGGGCTTCGGACTGCTGCTGTGTCAATGGGTGCTCTCCCATCCGGAACAGGTCTGCCGCTGTGTCCCGGCAGACGTGCCGCTGTCGGCGCTTGCAGCTGCCGGAGCGGTGCTTGGCGTGACGCTTTCTACTGCGTTGGGATGGCTTTACTTTCTGCTGCGCGGACTGCGCCCGGGTTTACGTCTGCCCCAGGGCAATGTACCGGCTGCACCGGCGGCACAGATCCTCCGCAGACTGCTTTATGTGATGATCCCGGTGGCACTGGGGTCTCTGGTGACTAACCTGACTTCACTGCTGGATCTGGTGACTATGATGCGCTGTCTGGGCAAGACTCAGGCGCTTCATGAGGCAGAACTGACGGCGTACTTCGGAAAGATCGCCGCCGACCCGGATTTTCCGGCGTTTGTCTACGGTTCATTTACCGGAATGGCGGTCACGGTTTTCAATCTGGTGCCGTCTGTGACCAATATGCTGGGGAAGAGTGCACTGCCCTGTGCAGCGGCGCTCTGGGCGCGGCAGGATATTCCGGGTACGGCGGCGCATATTCGCTCAGTAGTGGGCGCGGCGGCAGCAATGGCGCTCCCGGCGGCAGGCGGTCTGTGGGTGCTGGCGGAACCGGTGATGCATCTGCTCTACGGCGAAAGACCAGAAGAAGCCGTACTCGCCGCAGAAGCGCTGCGGGCACTGCTGCCCGGTATGGCATGCCTTTGCCTGACCTTTCCGTTGTGCAGCATTCTCCAGGGCATCGGAAGAGCCGCTGTTCCGGTTGCGTGCATGCTGGCGGGCGTGGCGGTGAAATTAACGGGGAATCTGCTGCTGCTCTCTATGCCTGCGTTTTGTGTATCCGGTGCAGGGATCGCCACCTCGGCGTGCTATCTGGTATTGCTGCTGCTGATCCTGTGGCAGCTGCGGCGCATCCTGGGCGTGTCTCTGGGGCTTTTTCGGGCGCTGCTTCCCATTGCTGCGGCATCTGCCTTTTCTACGGCTGCGGCATGGCTCTGTGCAGACCGGACGGCATCCTGGGGCGTGCTGCCATCGGCGGCACTCACAGCGGCAGCCGGCTGTATCAGCTATTTGGCAGTGCTGTATCTTCTGGTGCTCCGTCGCCAGAAAAATGCGATGCATGCAACATTATAATAGGGGGGGACAGAAGGCGCGGGTTTCACAAAATGACATTTGTAAAATTTCTGTAAAAGTGTTGACAGAGAGGACGGGCTGTGATAAAATAAAAAAGCATGCGGCAGACTTTTCTGCTGCTGTCAATTCATTTTTTTGTAAAGGAGGAAAATTATGCCTACTTTTAATCAGTTGGTTCGGAAGGGAAGAAAGGTACAGCAGTACAAGTCTACCGCTCCGGCACTGCAGAAGGGCTATAATGCCAAGAAGAAGATTACCACAGATCAGAGTTCTCCGCAGAAGAGAGGCGTCTGCACAGCAGTTCGTACTGCTACCCCGAAGAAGCCGAACTCCGCTATGAGAAAGATCGCCAGAGTCAAGCTGACAAACGGTTATGAGGTAACCTCTTACATTCCGGGTATCGGCCACAATCTGCAGGAACACAGCGTTGTTCTGATCCGCGGCGGCCGTGTAAAGGACCTGCCTGGTGTGCGTTATCACATCGTTCGCGGTACTCTGGA
Organism: uncultured Ruminococcus sp.; assembly: GCA_934463425.1. Classification (GTDB taxonomy): domain Bacteria; phylum Bacillota; class Clostridia; order Oscillospirales; family Ruminococcaceae; genus Ruminococcus_C. The sequence continues at coordinate 1,537 of CAKSJP010000008.1, read as the reverse complement.
TGCACAGGGCGTTGCAAACAGAATGCAGGCTCGTTCCAAGTACGGCGCAAAGAAGCCGAAGGCTGGCAAGAAGTAAGAACTGCTTTTCAGGGCTTACACACTGACCGAAAATCAGGAGCGGCGCAAAGCTGCTCCGGCGTAACAGGAAAACTGAGATCACCACGGGAACTGTGGAGATTTGAATATAGATTGGCGTGTTTGACACGCCGGCGTATTCCTCTCCATTGGCCCTACGGTCGGCGGATCATCCGCTGAACGGATGCCGCCCGATTGAGTACCTGTGAATTCATGAATTATTGTGAAGGAGGGAAGCGAAAATGCCAAGAAGAGGTAAAATCGCAAAACGTGACGTGCTGGAGGATCCGATCTACAACTCCAAGCTCGTAACCCGTCTCATCAACAATGTGATGGTAGACGGCAAAAAGGGCGTTGCCCAGAAGATTGTTTACGGTGCATTTGATATCGTTGCTGAAAAGACCGGCAAGGATGCACTGGAAATGTTCCAGGAGGCTATGGACAATGTAATGCCTGTTCTGGAAGTAAAGGCTCGCCGTATGGGCGGTGCCACATACCAGGTTCCGATGGAAGTTCGTCCGGAACGCCGTCAGACTCTGGGTCTGCGCTGGATCACCAAGTATTCCAGACTGCGGAATGAAAAGACAATGAAGGAGCGTCTGGCAGGAGAGATTCTCGATGCACTGAACAACACCGGCGGTGCCTGCAAGAAGCGTGACGATACACACAAGATGGCAGAAGCAAACAAGGCGTTTGCACACTACCGCTGGTAAGCGCGCTGCGCTGCTGTATAAGGAGGATCATCTATGGCTAGAGATTGTTCCCTGGAAAAAACCAGAAATATCGGTATCATGGCGCACATCGATGCCGGTAAGACAACAACTACTGAGCGTATTCTGTTCTACACCGGTATCAACCACAAGATCGGTGAGACCCACGAGGGTGCTGCTACCATGGACTGGATGGAGCAGGAGCAGGAGCGTGGTATCACGATCACCTCTGCTGCAACCACTGCACACTGGGCTGGTCACAGAATCAACATCATCGATACACCGGGACACGTTGACTTCACCGTAGAAGTTGAGCGTTCTCTGCGTGTACTGGATGGCTCGGTAACTGTACTGTGCGCAAAGGGCGGCGTTGAGCCGCAGACAGAAACCGTATGGCGTCAGGCTGATAAGTATGAAGTTCCGCGTATGGTTTATGTCAACAAGATGGACATCATGGGCGCTGACTTCTACAATGTTGTACACATGATGAAGGATCGCCTGAAGTGTAATGCTGTTCCGATTCAGCTGCCGATCGGCGCTGAGGACGAGTTCAAGGGCATCGTTGACCTGGTTGAGATGAAGGCTTATGTTTACTACGATGATCTGGGCAAGGACATTCGTGTGGAAGAGATCCCGGATGATCTGAAGGAAAAGGCTGAGGAATATCACCAGGAACTGATGGAACACGTTGCAGAGCAGGACGATGCGCTGATGGAGAAGTTCTTTAACGAAGAAGAGATCACCATCGACGA
>CAKSJP010000007.1 GCA_934463425.1 uncultured Ruminococcus sp. | reverse complement strand
GGTAACTACGGCGACGGCACTTCCTGGTTCTGGTGGGGCGACCGCGGCGCAGAAGTATACAAGGAACTGTGGAAGCTTCTGTACACCACACTGACCGAAGAATATGGTCTCCACAATATCATCTGGGAATACAACAGCTACAACTACGCAAACTCTGACACATGGTATCCGGGCGATGATTATGTAGATATCGTGGCATATGACAAATACAACTGCGAGAACAACCGGGATGACGGCCTGAGCGCCGGCACACCGAACCTGAGCGCCATTTCTCCGATCTTCAATTATCTGTATGAACTGACCGGCGGCAAGAAGATGGTTGCCATGGCAGAAAATGACTCGATCCCGTCGGAAGAGAATATGGTGATCGAGAATGCCGGCTGGCTGTACTTCTGCCCGTGGTACGGCGATTACCTGATGTCCAGTCAGTACAATGATCCGGATCAGCTGAAAAAGATGTACACCAGTGATTACTGCATTACACTGGATGAACTGCCGGATGATCTGTACACCAATACCGATGTAGAGCCGGGAACGACTGTTACGACAACAGAAAACGGCGGCGAAACGACAACAACCACGACAGAACCGGCTAAGTTTATCAAGGGTGACTTCGATCAGAACGGCACGGTTAACGGCATGGATCTGGTAATGGCAAGAGAAGTGCTTGAAGACAAACTGTTCAATCTGGCAGTTCGCCTGGACATCAGCGATGTAAACGGAGATGAGACGTTTAACATTGCGGATATCGTAGCATTGCTGAACTATCTGCTTGGAAAATAAATTTAACCTGATATAAGGGAGAAAAGCCCTGTTTCCAATTCAGACGGAGACAGGGCTTTTTGTTTGTATGGTGTTGCCTTAGAATTTTATCGGCGCATGTGCCTGCAAATATTCTGCTTCCTGCTGTCGCCGCATGGCATATTTTCGCTTAGTGGCGAGACCGCCCCGAATATGCCGCTCTTGCTTGTTCTGTTCCAAAATTTCTTTCACCTGTGTATACAGATCCGGCTGGATCTGCTCCAGCCGCTCGCTGACATCCTTATGCACGGTGCTCTTCGAGACACCAAACCATTCTGCGGCAGCGCGGACTGTGGCTTTTTGCCGGACGATATATTCGCCCAGGATGACAGCGCGCGCTTCGGACTGCTCATTCATATACCTCACTCCAATTATGGTTTTGCTACAGCATATGCAGCAGATACGGGAATGAGAACGGGGCAGGTTATAAAAATGTGATGCGGTTTTTCAGAAAAGTTTATGAGAAAACATTGACGTATTCCGGTAATTGTGTTACAATAGAGAACAGCGGCATAAGGTGACTTATGCAAAAACAGAATGATCTCGAAAGGCGGATCATGGAAAGGACATTGGTACATATGGTTTGGGAACTCATCAAATCACTGATATTCGGTATTGTGGAGGGCATCACAGAGTGGCTCCCTATCAGCAGTACCGGACATCTGATTTTGCTGGACGAATTTTTAAAGCTGGATGCTTCCGATAATTTCAAGGAGATGTTTGATGTTGTCATCCAGCTGGGTGCGATCATGGCGGTTGTAGTGATCTATTGGAAGAAGCTGTGGCCGTTTGGCAGACGGAATAATCCGTATCCCATGGCGCAGGACGGTTTTGGGGCGTGTCTGAAAAAGGATATTCTTCAGATGTGGTGCAAAGTCATTGTGGCAACTGTTCCGGCAGCAGTGATCGGTCTGCTCCTGGATGACTGGAGTCAGGCACATTTGTACAACGCCTGGACTGTTGCGATCATGCTGATCTTATTTGGTGTTGCTTTTATCTGGATCGAAAAGTGGCACAAGAATCGCACACCGAAAATGAACAGCATTGCTTCCTTGAAGTACAGCACAGTGCTTTTGATTGGTGTATTTCAGCTGATCGCAGCGATCTTTCCGGGAACTTCCCGTTCCGGCGCGACCATCGTCGGCGCTTTGTTGCTGGGTGTATCCAGAACGGCTGCGGCAGAGTTCACTTTCTTTTTGGCAATTCCGGCAATGTTTGGCGCGAGCCTGCTGAAACTGGTGAAGTGCGGACTTCCTGCCACTGGCATGGAAACTGCAATGCTGCTGATCGGCATGGCTTCTGCATTCCTGGTATCTATCGTGGTCATTCGTTTCCTCATGAGCTATATTAAGAAGCATGACTTTACCGTGTTCGGCTGGTATCGTATTGCACTGGGCGCTTTGGTACTGATCGGTGGTATTACCGGATTTATTGGATAAACACCTCCTTGATTAAAAAAATCCCCGTGTATCTTTCAAAGAATACACGGGGATTTTTCGTTTTAGAGGGTATTACTGCGCTGGGGATGTGCTTGTAACTGCTGTAGTATAGGTTGTCGGTGCTGTTGTGGCAGCGCCTGCGCTGCCGGTTACAATGGCATGCTGCTTCAAATAATCCTCCCACAGAGAAAGTGAGTTGCCCAGCAGGTGGATGCCGTCCGAGGTGAGTGAAGCATCCAGGCAGCCGTTTGCGTCCATAACCGCCTCGTTGACGTTGAGATAATAGATGTTGTTCTGCGGATCAGCAAGTGCCTCTAGTGCCTGGTTTCGGGCATTGACAGTGGCATTGTTGATCGCACCACCCGGATTGTCTTGAGATGCAGCAACTACCAGAATGCTCTCCAAATAAATGATCGCGTCTGGCTGTGCCTGGCGTATCTGTGCAATAACTCCTGCGTAGGTCTGTGCCCAGTCCTCTGTTGTGCCGGTTCCCAGTTCATTCAGTCCCAGCATGATATAGATCTTTCCATATTTCTTTTGCGTGAGCTTTTGAGAAAGGGTGATGCTTTCGCCGATATTCGGATTCCCGGCGGCTTTTTCGGTTACTTTGAAAATAGAGAGACCTACACTGGAAAAGAAGTCTGCGTTGGTGAGACTGCCGTAAAGGGCAAGCCCTTCTGTCCGGGAATCACCAATAAAGAGTGCATCGTCAAAATAGGAATTATCGACAGTTTGAAAAACCGGTGTGGGTGCAGTAGTTGTTGTCATCGCCAAGAGTCCGGAATCTGTGGTTTGCAGTGGCTGGGTGGTTGTTTGAACTGCTGTAATAGCAGAATTGTCAATTTTTTTGGCGCTCTGTACCAGGTCCCAGATGTTCGCAACAGCAATGGAGACCACAAACGCCATGATTAAAGGGTATTGCTTGAGAAATTTCAGAAAATTCATGAAAAATGCTCCTTTCATGGCATGGTCAGAACTGGAAGTAGAGGAACGGATTGTTTGTCTGAGTCATCATGGCGCGGATGGCGAAAATAAACAGTACCAACAGCACCAGCAGACAGAAGCCGCTCTTGCGGAATTTTTTGTAGTACATCAAGGGAAGAGGAGTGCTGAATAGGACGCAGGGGATCAGGATCTTCCAGTAATTGCTGAATGCCTGAACAGCGTCTCGTGTGTTTGTCTGTACTTCGTCAGAGGTGAGGAAGGGGAACAGTCGTGTGAAATATGTTCCCAATTGATGCATATCCGGGATTGCAAAAACCATCCAGGTCAGAGGGATGAGAAAGATAATATAAGCATGCTTCAGGATATGGGTGCGTTCCAGGAACTTACCGTATACATTTTTTTCCAGTGTCAGCAGGACGAAGAAGATCAGTCCCCATAAAACATAGTTCCAGCTTGCACCATGCCATAACCCGGTAAATGCCCAGACTGCCAGCATATTGCGTATGGTTTTCCATTTTCCCACGCGGCTGCCGCCCAGGGGGAAATAGATGTAATTTTTAAACCAGCGTCCTAATGTCATATGCCATCTGCGCCAGAATTCTCCGACTGTGCCAGATGTATATGGCAGGTTGAAGTTTTGCGGCAGCTGAAAGCCCAGCATTTTTCCCACGCCGATTGCCATCATGGAATAGCCGGAGAAATCGAAATAGATCTGAAAGCTGTAGGCGAAAGCGCCCAGCCATGCATAAGGGGTGGAGATACTATCATACCCGATGACGGAAAGATTATTCCACAGGCCGCCCATGGGATTCGCCAAAAGCGTTTTAGCGCTAAGACCGATTACAAAGGTTTCCATACCCTCTTCCAAAAGCCGGATATCTACATGCCGTTTCTGCAGCTGCGGCTGAATCTCGCTGTACATGCAGATCGGGCCGGAGATCAGCTGCGGGAACATGCACAGATAAACGCCAAGATCGGTGATGCTTCTTGCCGGTTTCGTTTTATTGGTATACACATCGATCAAATAGGAAGTGATCTGAAATGTAAAAAAGCTGATACCCAGGGGCATGACGATAGAGACCTCCGGGATTGCTGTGTGAAAAACGGATAGCAAGGCATTCAGGTTGCCGATCAGAAAGTTGGTATATTTAAAAACAACCAACAGCCCGAAATTATAGACCAGTCCTATGATCAAATAGCGTTTGGCATAGCTGGGATGTCTGGCATGTGTGCCGCTGATGATCCGGGATAAACCGTAATTGATCATCAGAGACAATAAGAGCAGCAATGTGTACCACCCGCTGCCGATGGCGTAAAAGATGAGACTGCCAATAATCAGTGTGATATTCCGGTATTTCTGCGGTGTAGCATAATATGCCAGCAGAAAAATCGGAAGAAACTGGAACAAAAATTCAATTGTGCTAAAAACCATAGATGCTCCTCAATCCCCTTTTTACAAAAAAGTTTTCCGTGTCTATATTGCTATTGTATGCAGAGAAACGGAAATAACAACACCCCGACAAGCGGGGTGTCTCATACTATATCATAAGAGAATCCAGTCGATTTTTCAAGAACTTTGTCATAACAAATGAGTTACAATTCAATGACAAATCCGATGACTGGAATTGTGGCTTCTTAATCCTTCTTCTCCGAAGCAGGCGCATAGCAGGTAAAGACTTCTTCTACATGAGCAGTATCCTTTACCTTGGTGCAGGCACTCACCAGCGGAACAACAATCAGCGAAAGCAGCATGGCAATTGCCCCTGCATTGATGGGGGATGCCAGATTCAACGGCAGACTAGCTGCTGCTTTAGAAAGCTCCGGCATCCGGCCAAAGCCGAACAGAAACATATGTATCAATGTCAGCCCGATCCCGAGGGCAAAGCTGCACCAGACTGCTGGTTTGGTAACCTTTTTGCTAAACAGTCCGTACAGGAACGGACCCAGGAACGCGCCTGCCAGAGCACCCCAGGAATAAGACATCAGCGTAGAAATCGAAGCGTTTTTATTGAATGCCAGCAGTACAGAGATCAACAGAAATACAGCGATCAAAATGCGCATGATGAGCATTTCTTTTTTGTCAGAGCATTTCTTCATATTAGGCTTAATGAGGTCGATGGTCAAGGTAGAACTGGAAGTCAGCACCAGTGAGGACAAGGTGGACATCGATGCCGACAGTACCAGAACCACGACCAGACCGACCAAAATATCGGGGAGAGCAGTGTTCAGCAATGACGGAATCATCGCATCAAAATCCGGCTTGCCATTCGACAGTGTGGAAATAACTGTCTTGTCGCTGCCGTCTGGCGTAAGGGTGCAGAACAATCGGTCAAATCCGCCCAGGAGATAAGAGCCGCCGGCAACGATCAGTGCGAATACCGTGGAAATCACAGCGCCCTTTTTAATGTCATTTTCGCTCTTGATGGCATAAAACTTATGTACCATCTGCGGCAGTCCCCAGGTACCCAGAGAGGTCAGGACTACCACACCCAGGAGATTCAGTGGGTCCGGGCCGAATACGGAGTTCAGAGTATTGACTTTTCCGTTGACTTCAATGTCGCCAAGGGCAGACAGGGCAGCAGTCATGCCGCCGCGGTTCTGGATAGCACAGATCACAACAGCAGCGATGCCGACCAGCATGACAATTCCCTGGATAAAGTCGTTGATGGCAGTGGCTGCATAGCCGCCCAGGATCACATAGATGGCAGTCAGCAGCGCCATCACAATAATGATGATCTTGTACGCGCCCTCAGACTCGATCTGAAATGCCATGTTGAACAGACGGGAAAGCCCGTTGTATACGGATGCGGTGTAGGGAATCAGGAACACAAAGACGATCAGAGCAGCAGCAACTTTCAGCCCCTTAGAGTTCCAGCGCTTTTCAAAGTATTCCGGCATGGTTTTTGCCCCCAGAGACTGGGTCATGATCCGGGCGCGCCGTCCCAGGACGATCCACGCCAGCAGACTGCCCAGCAACGCATTTCCTACACCGACCCACGCTGCGGAAACGCCGTAAGTCCAGCCGAATTGGCCGGCATAGCCGATGAATACTACGGCAGAAAAATAAGATGTGCCATAGGCGAATGCAGTGAGCCACGAACCAACGCTGTGACCGCCCAGCACAAAGTCGCTGACGGAACGGGTCTGCCTAGCGGTATAGACACCGATGCCCATCATGATCGCGACATAGATGATGATCATTCCAATGGTGATTGCAGTTGTCATATTCCTCTCCTTTATGACAGCAGAGAAAGCCGTCAAAACAAAAATTACAGCATTCTGAAAAAATCAGCTGGAGATTGATTTGGATTTTAAGAGAACGCGCTTTACAATTATAATGGATATGTCGGTTTTTGTCAACCCTATTTTCCGCGTTTCGGGCGAAATGCTGTAAAACCATGAAATCACACAAGAAAGTTACATATTGTTCATTACACTTCAGGCAAAAAAATCGAAAAAAGCTTGACAAAGAGGAAAAGATATGGTATCCTATAGTTAGTCTATGCTAACTCTTGAAAAAGCAAAGATCCCCAGCTGTCTGGACAGCGGTTGACGAACCATTGGACGGGCGGCTCTTGATGACGAGGGTCTGCTTGGCTGCCAGAAATATCAGCGGGCGGTGCAGAGAAATTCTGCCGAATGCCCAGGAGCCATGTGAGGTGAATCAAATGAGTGTTGTAATTATCGGCGGAAACGAATGTATGAGCCGGCAGTATGCAGATGTTTGCATGGAGCACGGCTGTACTGCGAAGGTGTTTCCGAAAGAAACCGGTCCGATCGAAAAGAAGATCGGCTCTCCGGATCTGATGATCCTGTTTACCCGTACCGTGTCCCATAAAATGGTGCAGGGCGCCGTAAAGGCGGCGAAGAAGAATTCCATCCCCATTGCACGAGTGCAGAGCAGCAGTGTTTCCGCGCTGCGGGCACTGTTGGGACAGCGGGCTGTGGCAGAGGCATAAGTGCTTTTCAGCCGCGGTGGGCGTGAGATACCGCGCTGAAAAAGCTTTTGCATAGGAAAGACCGGCGTTTTGGAAGAGAGCGCCGGTTTTTTTGTATATTGTGCAATACATAAAAGAGTTGATTCGTCAAACTGCATAAAAGTTTCATGGAATTGTATTATTTTTCTTGACATATACTAAAAAATATGGTATGATAAAAGTGTACGTAAAACGATTCGGTTCCACGCGAACCGGGAATGAAGAATTGGAGTGAAAAAGATGAACTGGAAAGGAAATTTAAAGAAAAAGTTGACTGCAGTGCTGTCCGCCGGTGTCTTGGCGGTGACGGGAACGGTTTCGGCAGTGTCGGGAATGACGGTAACTGCGGACACTCCCGACTTGCAGTTGGACAACTATGCAAAACTGCTGCAGTATTCGCTGTATTTTTATGATGCGAACATGTGCGGCAGTGCGGCGGATAATTCCGCATTCTCCTGGAGAAGCGCCTGCCATACGGGAGATGCTGTTGCAGGTGGTTTTCACGATGCCGGCGATGCCATTAAGTGTGGCTTGACTGCCGGATTCACGGCATCTACACTGGGCTGGATGTGCTATGAGTATCAGGATCAGTTCCAGGAGACAGGCACCATGGAGCATTACCAGCTGATCATGAACGAATTCTGTGATTTCTTTAAGGCGTCTACAACACTTTCCGGTGATGAAGTGTCCTCATTTGTCTATGAAATGGGCGATGACGGAAAGGATCACAGCACATGGTATGCGCCGGAAAAGATGTGGGATCGTGATAGCAGCGAGACCTATTCTGTTAAGGACGGCGCAAGCAATGTTGCGGCACAGTATGCTGCGGCACTGGCACAGAACTATATCATCTCCGGCAGACAGGAAGATCTGACCTATGCGACAGCACTCTATAACTTTGCTGCGAAGTATCGGAAGATGACCTACGATCAGAGCACTTATTCGGATAAGGATGTGCAGGACGATATCTCCTGGGCAGCAGGCTGGATGTATCTGGCAACCAAGCAGGACGATTACCTGACAGAAAACAGCAAGTATACCAGCAGCACTAACGACTGGACAAAGGATTATTGCTATGCAAATGCGTCTTTGGGCGCTGCGATCATCAACGCGGAGATCACCGGCAACTGGAGTTATGCAACCAGCTATATTGACGGCATTGTCAATTCCAACCAGAACCAGTTCTATGTTATGAACAGCTGGGGCAGTGCGAGACATAACACCCTGATGCAGACCTGTGCACTGGTTGTTTCTCACCATAAGGACGAATCCGGCAAGGATTACAGCGAATGGGCACAGAAGCAGATGAACTACATTCTGGGTGACAACAATGCCAATGTATGCCTGGTCGTTGGCTGGAATGATGTTTCTGCCACTTCTCCGCACCACCGTGCCGCTTCCAACCTGACCAACAGCTCTGACTGGCACGAGTACAACAGCTGGGACGGCGACTACGCTTCCAGCGGCGGACATATTCTGTACGGCGCATTGTGCGGCGGCCCGACCAGCACTGACTTCAATACCTATGATAAATCAGCAAAGGAAGCAACCTCCAACGAAGTTGCACTGGACTATCAGGTTGGTCTGGTAGGTGCGGCAGCTGGTCTGTATGCAGCTTATGGCACAGGTTCTGTTGTGGCAGAAATCGGCCCGGAAGTGACTGTCTATGCATCTGAAGTTGCTGTGGCAAACGGCGAAACACCGCAGCCGGGCACTACCACTACGGAGCAGACAACTACTACCGAAGGAACTACAGAGACCACTACAATGACAGATACGTCTACAGCGGTACGGGAAGTTGTCTGGGGAAAAGTTCCGGACGAAATGACCGTTGGAGAAGAAGCAAAGGCAACGATCATACATTACCTTGGCTTAAGCGGCGTTTCCTGCACATGGACTTCTTCTGATCCGGAGATCCTGGAAGTGACAGAAACTGGTAAGGAAGGCGACTTCTATACTTATGCAAAAATTTCTGCAAAGAAAGCGGGCAAGGTCACACTGACTGCCAAAGATAACGGTCAAATATTTACCCATGAAATCACTGTAAATCCCTCTGAGGAAAAGGCGGAATGGGCAGACTTCCCGAACTACATTATGGCAGGCGATGATTTCAGTGCATCGATCTCCTACACCGGCAGCAATTCCGATTTCCAGTGGACTTCTTCTGACCCGAACATTCTGGAAGTCGAGGGCAGCGGTTTGAATGTTACGCTGCATGCGAAAGACGGCGGCATTGTGACACTGACTGCAACCAATGGCTCGATCACACTTACCAAAGAGATCGAGATTCTGATTTGCGTCATTCCCACCTCTACCACCGAGGAAACCACCACAACGACAAACGAATCTGTCACAACAAGTTCTGACGAGACAACTACAACAGCTTCCGGCAGTGAAACCTCTACCACAACAACCACCAGAGAATTTCCGGCAAATGTTCTGTACGGCGATGTGAATCTGGACGGCAGAGTGGATATTACCGATGCAGTTATGCTGAACAAGATTGCCGCAGGTGCAGTACAGATGGATTCCGACCAGCAGGGTCTGAACGCAGACTGTGATGCCAACGGTGAAGTGGACAGCAAGGATGCGATCGTGCTGTTGAAGTTCCTGGTATCCATGATCAACGCACTGCCTTACAGCAACTGATCGGAGGCATTGAAATGAATCGGAAAGCATTGCAGAAGCTCTCATATGGCGTATATTTGGTGACAACTGCCTGCGATGGCAAGCAGTACGGCTGTGTGGCAAACAGCGCCATGCAGATCACATCTGCACCGGCACAGATCGCAGTGAGCATCAACCATGACAACGCTACCCACGATCAGATCGCACAGAGCGGAAAGTTTGCGCTGTCGATTCTGGCAACTGATACCGACCCGGCATTGATCGGCGGTTTCGGTTATCGTTCCAGTCGGGATGCAGACAAATTTGCCGGTATTCCCTGCGCAGAACATGACGGTATGCCGGTGCCGGATGCGGCAATGGCTTGGATCACCTGCCGGCTGGTAAAAATCATGACCGCCGGAACACACACCATTTTTCTGGGCGAGGTGACAGACTGCGAACTGAACCGTGCTGACGGCATTCCCATGACATATCAGTTCTATCATAGTGTCATCAAGGGTGCCAGCCCGAAAAACGCTCCCACCTATATCTCACCGGAAGATTAAAAACAAAATCACTTGACATTTCAAAAAAAGTGTGGTATACTGTGTTTCGGTAACATATCGACAGTTCGTTTGCGCCATCCTGTCGTAAAACAAAACCAGGGCATCCGAAACAGTAGATTACAGGGCAGTTTTGCCCATTCTGAAATGAATTTTGGATGCAGTCGTATGGTTTGTACGGCTGCATTTTTTTATCAATAGGAGGAAAAACGATGTTTGAACTTAAGACATCCGCCAGCTTTGACAGTGCACATTTTTTGTCCGGCTATCAGGGAAAATGTTCCAACCTTCACGGACACCGCTGGAAGATCGAAGTCACAGTCGGCATGGAAAATTTGCAGGAAGAGGGCAACTGCCGCGGTATGGTGCTGGATTTCGGCGATGTTAAGCATGCATTGCGGGAACTGGCAGAAAGCTATGATCATGCACTGATTTATGAAGAAGGCTCACTGCAGCGCGCAACAGTGGAGGCGCTGCTTGCAGAAGGATTCCACTTGATCCCGGTGCCGTTTCGCCCTACTGCAGAACAGTTTGCGAAGTGCTTTTATGAAAAGCTGACCGCAGACGGGCTGCCGGTGCGCCGCGTAGCTGTGTACGAAACACCGGAAAACTGCGCGGTTTATGAGGTGTGAGTCATGAATCGGTATGCAGTTGCTGAGAAATTTGTCAGCATTAACGGAGAGGGTACACATGCCGGCGAACTGGCAGTGTTTCTGCGCTTTCGCGGATGTAATCTGGACTGTAGCTTTTGTGATACGAAATGGGCAAACACCGCAGAAACGCCGGCTGTGGAGATGACAACGGAAGAACTGGTTTCCTATGTGCGGGAGACCGGCGTGCAGAATGTGACGCTGACCGGCGGAGAGCCTTTGCTCCAACCGGGAATCGGAGAACTGATTACCGCACTGGGCGCACTGGGATACCGGGTCGAGATCGAGACAAACGGCAGCGTGTCATTGCAGCCCTTTGCTGGTTTGTCCTTCCGACCTTGCTTTACCATGGACTACAAGCTTCCGGGAAGCGGCATGGAAGCCGCAATGCGTCCGGAGAATTTCGCGCTGCTTCGGAATCAGGATGCCGTAAAGTTTGTAGTGGGCAGTCATGCCGATCTGGAACGTGCATTGGAAGTGATTCGGCAGTATGCGCTGCCGGCAAAATGCACCGTCTTTTTCAGCCCGGTATTTGGTTCTATCGAACCGGCGGAAATCGTGGAGTTTTTAAAGCAGCACACACTGAACCAGATACGTCTGCAATTACAGCTGCATAAATTGATTTGGGATCCGCAGAAACGCGGTGTATAGAAGGAAGGGGCATGTCAATGGATACCAAAGCCATAGAAATGCATATTCGCGGCATTCTGGAAGCCATCGGAGAAGATCCGGATCGGGAAGGGCTTCGGGAAACGCCGCAGCGTGTGGCGAGAATGTATGAGGAGATCTTTGCCGGGATTCAGTATTCCAATCATGAGATCGCGGAGATGTTTGGTAAAACATTTGAAGCGCCGGATCAAGGAAAATCCCAGGCACCTGTGGTCATGAAGGACATCAGTGTGTTCAGCTACTGCGAACATCACATGGCACTGATGTATGACATGTCTGTGAATGTGGCTTATGTGCCGCATGGCAGAGTCATCGGACTGAGTAAGATCGCCCGGATCTGCGATATGGCATCCAAGCGGCTGCAGCTGCAGGAGCGTTTGGGACAAGATATCGCGGAGATTCTTATGGAAGCGGCCGGGACACCGGATGTGGGTGTAGTCATTACCGGTTCCCATAGCTGCATGACGGCTCGGGGCATCCGGAATGTTTCATCCCGAACAACAACCAAGACATTCTGCGGCGCATTTCAGACGGATCGGGCACTGCAGGAATTACTCTAGGAGGATAGAAAAATGAAAGCATTGGTTCTTTTCAGCGGCGGTGTGGACAGTACCACCTGTCTCGGAATCGCTGTCGATCAATACGGCGCAGACCAGGTTCTGGCGCTGTCGGTTTCCTATGGACAGAAGCACCAGAAAGAGGTAGAAGCTGCCGGAAAAATTGCGGCGTACTATGGCGTGAAATGGCAGCAGCTGGATCTGGCTGTGATTTTCGCAGATTCCAACTGCTCGCTTCTGAGCAATTCGACCCAGGAAATTCCGAAGGAGACTTATGCGGAGCAGCTGCAGGAGACAAACGGAAGTCCTGTTTCCACTTATGTGCCGTTCCGAAATGGTCTGTTTTTGTCTGCTGCAGCAAGCATTGCACTGTCCAATGATTGTGAGGTCATTTATTATGGTGCGCACAGTGACGATGCTGCCGGAAATGCCTATCCGGATTGCAGCACCGCATTCAATGATGCCATCAGCCAGGCAATCTATCTGGGAAGCGGCAATCAGCTGCATATTGAAGCGCCTTTTGTCACCTGGACAAAGGCAGATGTGGTGAAAAAAGGATTGGAATTGGGTGTGCCATATGAACTGACCTGGAGCTGCTATGAAGGCGGTGACAAGCCCTGCGGCATTTGCGGTACCTGCCGCGACCGTGCAGCAGCTTTTGCAGCAAACGGCATGGAAGACCCGGCATTGAGGAGGTAACAGAAATGGCAGGAAGAAGCAAGGAAGAAACCGGAGATATCACGCTGCTGGGCAATCAGAATACCAAATATGCCAGCGATTATGCGCCGGAAGTGTTGGAAACATTTCCGAATAAGCATCCGGGGCGGGATTATTTTGTTAAGTTCAATTGTCCGGAATTTACAAGTCTCTGTCCGATCACAGGACAGCCGGATTTTGCAACGCTTTACATCTCTTATGTGCCGCGTGAAATTATGGTAGAGAGCAAGTCGTTGAAGCTGTATCTGTTCAGCTTCCGCAATCACGGCGATTTCCACGAGGACTGTGTGAACATCATCATGAACGACTTAATTAAACTGATGGAGCCGGCATACATCGAGGTTTGGGGCAAGTTCCTGCCTCGGGGTGGTATTTCCATTGATCCGTACTGCAACTACGGCAGACCGGGAACGAAATGGGAGCAGGTGGCATGGGATAGACTGACCCATCATGATTTGTTTCCGGAAAAAGTAGACAACCGATAATTAAAGTATTTAATCATCATAAGAACAATGGCGTTCGGAGCTAGAGGATCTTTCTGTCCTGTAGATCGGAACGCTTTTTTGGTGTTTAGGACTTTTTTGGAAAATTCGTACATTTGTCGAATACCCCAGGACCGCCTCACGTAGAATTTTTGGAGTGCTGCCCTAAAAAATTTTTAGATTTTTTTACATTTTTTCTTGCAATACATACAGAAGTGTGCTATAATAAAAATGTTTTTTTCTGGCAATGTCGGAATGTATAAAAACAGATCGCGGTTTGTTATCATTTTTTGAAGTGACAGTCATCTCTTGCATCTGTTGAAAGAATATTAAAGGAAGTGAACACAAATGGAAATGATGACGAAGATCATCAAAAACATTGATTCTTGGGTATGGGGGCTTCCGCTGATCCTGCTGATCCTTTTGTGCGGTATCTGGCTGACGCTTCGTATCCGTGGATTGCAGGTACGCCGGATCGGTCTGGCACTGAAATTCATGGTCAAGAATGAAGAGGAAGGCGAGGGTGAAGTCACCAGTTTTGGTGCTCTCTGTACGGCTCTGTCTGCAACGATTGGCACCGGTAATATCGTCGGTGTTGCAACAGCAATCGCAGCCGGCGGTCCCGGCGCACTGTTTTGGATGGAAATTGCAGCGCTGTTCGGTATGGCGACCAAGTATGCCGAGGGCTTTCTCGCAATCAAATACCGTACAGTGGATAAAGAGGGGCACTATCTGGGCGGTCCGTTTTATTATATTGAAAATGGTATGGGCTCTCGCTGGAAGTGGCTGGCGAAGCTGTTTGCGCTGTTCGGCGTATTGGCTGGTTTGTTGGGCATCGGTACGATTACACAGATCAATGGTATTGCTTCAGCGGCAAACAACTTTTTTGACGCAAAAAGTGAGCATATTGCATTTACGCTGTTTAAAACAAATTACACCTGGACAACGGTTATCATGGGTCTGATTATCACAGTTTGTGTGGCACTGGTTGTCATCGGTGGTCTGAAGCGTATCTCTCAGATTTCTCAGGTGGTGGTGCCGTTTATGGCTGTGGCATATGTGCTCTGCTGCCTGATCATGATGGCTTGCAATGTGACTGCGATCCCTCACGCCGTTGTAGAAATCGTAAAGAGTGCATTCGGTATGGACGCCGTTGCCGGTGGTGCGCTGGGTGCAATGATCGTTGCAATGCAGAAGGGTGTTGCAAGAGGTATTTTCTCCAACGAAGCCGGTCTGGGTTCTGCGCCGATTGCGGCGGCAGCAGCCCGTACCAAAGAACCAGTCCGTCAGGGTCTGGTCACCATGACTGGCACATTTATTGACACCATTATTATCTGCACCATGACAGGTCTTTCTATTGTGATTTCCGGTGCATGGCGAAATCCGGATCTCCAGGGTGTCCAGATTACAGATGCTGCCTTCCAGCATGGACTGCCGTTTCCGGCACAGGTTTCTTCCTGCATCCTAATGCTCTGCCTGATCTTCTTTGCATTTACCACCATTCTGGGCTGGAGCTATTACTCTGAGCGCTGCCTGACCTATCTGCGCGGTAAAGCGAGCCATACTTTAACATTGATATATCGTTGGCTGTATATTGTCGCTGTATTTATTGGTCCGTATCTGACGGTGGAAGCTGTATGGGATGCTGCGGATGTTTTCAACGGCTTGATGGCATTTCCGAACGTCATTGCCCTGATTGCGTTGTCTGGCGTGGTTGCTATGGATACCAAGCAGTATTTTGCAGAAAAGCGGCATCAGCTGCAATAACAGCAAAGGCAATACCGCACAAGATCTGTCTGTGGGGGTTACACAGTGTTGCTTTAAAAAATAGTAATTTACAGGATGGGTGAGTTCGCCCATCCTGTTTTTTGAAAATTTGGCGGAAACGCTGGACATTTCTCGCGGAATATGTTATAATAACAAAAGTTGATTTTGAAAAAAGGGCAGGTGTGTTTTGCAAAAATGGTAAAACGTTTTTTTAAATTATATCGTTGGGTACTTTTTTGTATGATGGCTTGTATCGCAGTTCTGGCGGTTGCAGCTGGTTATACAGTAGGCGTAGTTGGTCAAAATACAGTGATTGCACAAATCGATGCAAATATTGGCTCTGTAGAAGCCTATTTGGGAAAAAACCAAAATGCTACTGAATTATTGACAGAAGAGTTTAAGGAAGATTATTCTGCAAAAACCAGAACCATTGCGATGCTTCTGGAACAGGACAGCTCTTTTATTACAGATGACCGGACACTGGAAGAACTGCGTGTAACCGTTAATGCAGATATGCTCAGCGTGGCAGATGCAGACGGCAATGTGGTCGCCAGCACAGATCCTTCCGGTGCGGGGAGTTCGGTACGAGAGGAATTTCGTGCGCATTTGCAGGATGATGTATACACAGACGTTCTGTTTTTGCTGGATTCGGATACACCGACAATTGTTGCCGCTTCTTCTCTGGATGGTGGACATGGTATGGTGCAGATCACATTTTCCGCAGATTCGGCAGTCTCTTTGCTGAAAGATGCGGACTGGGCGAATATTGCATCGGATATGCCGCTGTATTCTTCCGGTACAACAGCAATTCTGGAAGCAGACACTATGAAGTATATCAGCTGCACCGACAGCAGTTTGATCGGAACAACTGCATCATACAGTGCTGAGAACATGAAGCGCAATAAAGGCAATTTCGATCATAAGAACGCAGACGGCAGAATGGAAATGGTACACTATCAGACCACCGGTGATTATGTGATTCTTGCCACTGTCCCCTATTCTGATATCTATCATATGCGAAATGTTGTTGTTGGTTGGGTGATCGGCGGCGGTATCGGTTTGTTGTTTGTTACCTGTCTGGCACTGCGGATGCAGCTGCTGCGGCAAAATTTGAAAACAGCAAAGAAATAATTGGAGTATCTTGTCTCATCTTACGTATGCAATTCTTGAAAGATTTTGTGTGCAAATCCATTGCAGCAGTCACCTCTGGTAACAGAGGTGATTTTTTGTATATTCTGTGCTGCATTTTGTGCCATAAAGCAATGGCGGCGTTGACAGAGGAAATGTATAATATGAGATTATGTAAATTGTGCACGATGCATATTGACAACTGTAGCAAAATGTTGTATAATATGTTTGTACTCCTTCAAATGGCAGTACCAATTAAATTTTATCGTGAGGTGCATGCATTATGGCAAATCGTATTGTATTAAACAACATTTCTTATCATGGCAAGGGTGCAATTCAGGAAATTGTCAGCGAAGTGAAAAACAATGGCTATCAGCACTTGTTTATTGCGACAGATCCGGATTTGCTGAAATTTGGCGTGACAGCAAAAGTAACTGATATTTTGGACGACGCAGGGATTGCCTACACTATATATTCGAAGATTAAGCCCAATCCCACTATTCAGAACGTACAAGAGGGTGTAGAGGCTTTTAAGGCTTGCGGTGCAGATGCCATTGTTGCCATCGGCGGCGGTTCCTCGATGGATACTGCAAAGGCAATCGGCATCATTATTACGAATCCGGAATTTGCAGATGTGCGGTCCCTGGAGGGCGTTGCGCCGACGAAAAATCATGCGGTTCCTACGATCGCTGTTCCTACCACTGCCGGAACTGCTGCGGAAGTTACCATCAATTATGTTATCACAGACATAGAAAAACAGCGTAAATTTGTCTGCGTAGACACCAATGACATTCCGGCTGTCGCGATTGTTGACCCGGATATGATGTCCTCCATGCCAAAGGGACTGACAGCTGCCACCGGCATGGATGCGCTGACCCATGCAATTGAGGGATATACCACAAAGGCAGCCTGGGAGATTCCGGATATGTTCCATATCGAAGCAATTCGTCTGATCTCAGAGAATCTTCGGGACGCAGTGGAAAATAAGCCCAGCGGCAGAGAAGGCATGGCGCTGGCACAGTACATTGCCGGAATGGGCTTCTCTAACGTAGGTTTGGGCATTGACCACTCCATGGCACATACTTTAAGCGCGCACTATGATACTCCTCACGGCGTTGCCTGTGCAATGCTGCTTCCCATCTCTATGGAGTTCAATCGGGATTATACTGGTGACCGCTATCGTGCAATCGCAAAGGCAATGGGCGTAGCAGGAACAGAAGCGATGTCTCAGGAGGAATACCGCGACGCAGCCATTGCCGCAGTGCGGAAGCTTTCCAAAGATGTGGGCATTCCGGAGAAAAATGAGCGCATTAAGGAAGAAGATCTGGAACAGCTGGCAAAGGATGCTCTGGCAGATGCATGCTATCCGGGTAATCCCAGAGAAGCAACATTGGAGCAAGTCATCGAGATGTTCCGGATGCTGATGGTATGAAAATTTTAATTTCGTTTTTTGTATTGCAAGTATAAGAACCTGTCTTCACAAGAAATATGTGTGGATTTTCGAGCATAATTTTGTTGCAGACAAGGCAAAAATACGCAGGCGGGCTGTCGGTCGCAATCCATCCTAGTGCGACACTCCTTTGTTCTCAAGCAGAATCCTGCCTCGAACGCAGTCGCCCGGCAAGTGTTTTTCACGCAGTATGCAGCAAAATTTGCCGAAAAGACACGGGTATACGCTTGTGAAGACAGGTTCTAATATGTGCATACTCAAAAAAGGAGTTCAGATGAATTGGCATCTGAACTCCTTTTTGTACGACCTGTTTGGTTCTGATTTTAATCGTTGTTGAATTGTTCATCGGCGCTGCTGATATAGGCATCATGTCGGATAGCTTCCTCTGGTTGGTATATGATCACATTGACCTCGAACCAGTCTTTCTCTGGGACAACCCAAATTTTTCCATGATAGCGCTGTACAATATCAGCAACACTTTTCAGACCCAAACCGTGATTGCGCTTATCCGCTTTTCGTGTTGAACTTTTCTCGGGCAGCTTGCTGTCGAACCGGTTTTTGACACAAAGCTGCAGAGATCCCAATTTTTCTTTCATCACAAGTGAGATCTGCCGTTTGCTTTTGGGAAACACCTTTTCAGTTGCTTCGATCGCATTATCCAACAGATTTCCTAACAGAACATTCAGATCGAAAACAGAATAGGGCAAATGTTCTGGCAGCTGAATACAAACATCTATAGAAACGCCCTGTTCCCGAAGCGGTGAAAGTTTGTAATTTAAAATGCTGTTAATAGCCTCATGCTGTGTATAGATCATATTTTGCGTTTGATTCAAGCTTGCTTCGGCGTCGCTGATGTAGTTGTAAAGCCCGTCCATATCGTGGATTTCCAGATAGTGCTGGATCTGAAACAAGTGATTTTTCATATCGTGCCGCAGAAAACGCAGACGCATCTGTGATTGCTGCATGACCTCTAATTCGGAGCGGTAAGCACGGTTTTGCTGTTCGATCAGCTGTGTATTGTGCTGTTCCTGCATCAGATGAATCAGATGGTCATAGAGAGAAAAAATGCTGACGTTGATGAGCAGTAATACAACGGCTGCCACCAGAGATCTCCAGGAAAGCTTTCGGGCAATATAATGAGCCAGAAAAATACTGCCAAGTGGTATTAGGATGGCTGTGATCATATAAAAAGCATGCAGTCGCGGTATGGTGTCATTTTTATAGAGTCGGAAGTGTACCATTATGCGAACGATCGTCAAGAAAAGTAGTGCAGAGGCAAAGCCGCTGGTGAAAAATAAGGTATATTCAAACCAAATCGAAAATGTCACGCACAGTACATCTGCTGCCATGCCCAGCAGATAGATCGAAACGATGCCGATCATACGGTGCTGCCAGGTAGTGCGGTACAGCAATGTAATTCCAAAAAACGGAATTAGGTTGCTGAGGAGATTGATGATCGTATTGGAAAACAAAAAGTATGCAGCGCTGTTAATGATGAAATAACCTGCATAACAGAAAAGCTCTGCTGTTTTTCGCTGTGGATATTTTTGAAAAAACATTTGCGAACACTCATAAACAGCATAAATATGAAACAGGTTCGCAATCAAATAAATGACTTGTTCCATAATGCATTAATTTTGCATCAGCCACTTTTCCACAAGCGGCTGATATGTTCGGCTAATTGGAAGTTCTTCGTGGCTGTCACCTTGCAGGTATACAGTGTTTGAAGAAATGTGATCGATATAATCCGGATTGACAACGTAGGACTTATGAATGGGAAGAAAGGAATCAAAGCATTGTTCTTTCTGTACCTCTGACAGTTTTCCATAAAATCCGATGCAGTTGTCAATTGTTTGCAGATAAACCTTTCGTCCACAGCTGTTGAGATAACGGATATGAGAAACCTGCACGTGGATTTGCGATTTTTGATAAATGCATTCAAAAACCCGCCGGGAAATGTCACGATAATAAAGCATGTCATCCAATGCACGTTGTATTTTGGTATATGTTACGGGCTTTTGCACGAATGCTGCCGGACGAACCGGAATGGTATTAATGGCATAACAATCGTGGGATGTTACATAGATAATGTCAAAATTCGTGTGTCCGAGGCGTTTTCGCAAATGTGCACCTAACATAATTCCGTTAGAGCAATTTTCGCGGGTGAGGAGCAGCGTATTGGTCGGTTTTACCGGACATGCCCCATTGGAAAAGTCAATATCCAAAAATACCAGGTCATAACGTTTTTTTCCAAGATCTGCGCTATAAAGTGCGTCGCAGTTGTTATAGATATCCGGCGGGTCAATGTCCAGATCTTTTTGCGCACTGTACTTTAATAGGCAATTTCGGATTTTTTCACATACATACATTTCGTCATCTGCAATCGCAACTTTCATAGGAACCATTTTTTATCCTCCCTGTTTTATTGCACTAGAAATTTTGAAGAGCTGCTTTTATTTTCTGTCTGTTCTGTGATAAAAGCAAAACTTCTAAACCTGTGAAAATCGATTTCTATTTCGTGGGAGTCGTTCGATATAATGTCATGGAATCAAATTTTGCAGGAAATAATCAAACTATATCAAATTCACTATAATTAAATTATAGCATAGCAATTGTAGAAAATCAATAGGTGTCTGTAATTTTTTCAGAATGCTTTTTTTACAATTCGACAATATTCGACAAATTCTCATAAAAAGAAGGTGAAAATATGATTCTGATTGCGATTTATATGGAATAAAAGAAATGCGTTTACTTTTTTTGGAACTTACATGCGTCATTCATAAAAATCTTTGCGTGGTATGTTTGGGATGGATTTGCTCTGCCGGCGAGTAAACGGTTGACATGTGTATATAGATGTGTTATACTAGAGCATGTTCATATAAGGTAATGCCGCATAAAGCCTGCTTATCGGATTTGCACAGTATTGCCGTAAAAATGAAGGCGGCATTTTGGTGAAATTTCACGTATAAGGATTTTGTGTGAGCCTGCTTTGAGTCTTTCTGTTTGCGGGAAGATTCGGAGATGAATGAAGAAAGTTATTTGAGAAAGTGTGGAAGCATGTTAGAGCGATTCTTAAAACGGTTTATTTCAGATTATGAAAATACCACAGATCCGTCAGTGCGCAAAGCATATGGAACATGCAGCAGTGTAATCGGCATTTGTTGCAATGTATTTTTGTTTTTATTGAAGTATATTGCAGGGACATTGTCGCATTCTATTGCGATCATTTCTGATGCGTTCAATAATTTATCGGATTGTGCCAGTTGTCTGATCACCATGT
This sequence comes from uncultured Ruminococcus sp., assembly GCA_934463425.1. GTDB lineage: Bacteria > Bacillota > Clostridia > Oscillospirales > Ruminococcaceae > Ruminococcus_C. The sequence continues at coordinate 61,780 of CAKSJP010000007.1, read as the reverse complement.
TCGGGTATAAGCTTGCAGCAAAGCCGGCAGACAAAGGGCATCCGTTCGGGCACGGGAGAATGGAGTATCTGACCTCGCTGGTAATTGCTGTGATGATTGCACTGATGGGTTTTGAGCTGCTGCGAAATTCAATAGGAAAGATCATGCACCCGGATGCGGTGCAATTTCGCTGGCTGACGTTGGCGGCATTGGGTTTTTCTATTGCAGTTAAGCTTTGGATGGCATGGTTCAATACAAAATTGGGGAAAAAGATCTGTTCTTCGGTAATGATCGCTGCTGCCAAAGACAGTCGCAGCGACGTGGCGGCAACAACAGCGACTATTGTGGCACTGCTCCTCTCGCTGGTGACAGATCTGCCAATAGACGGACTTATGGGTGCAGCTGTATCTCTGTTTATTTTAAAAACGGCATTGGATATTATCCGGGATACCGTGGGTGATCTGCTTGGACGTCCTGCAGATGCGGAAACCGTGCGGGAACTGAAAAAACTGGTGTTCTCTCACGCTGAGATCGAGGGCATTCATGATCTGGTTTTGCATAATTATGGACCGGGGCGTACTATGGGAAGTTGTCACGTTGAAGTACGCAGTGATTCTGATTTTGTAGAAGTGCATGAAATCGTGGACACTATTGAACGTGAAATTGAGGAGAAACTGAAAATTCTGATGACCATCCATATGGATCCGATTGAACTGGACAACGAAATGGTAAACCATTATCGGAAAATGGCAGAGCAGGTGATTTCCGGGCTGCACCAGGGATTGAGTCTGCATGACTTTCGGCTTGTTGCAGGGGAAAATTCCAATCGATTGATTTTTGATCTGGTGGTGCCGTTTGACTGTACTTATACAGACGAGGACCTTTTGGAGATGGTCTCTGGTGAATTGAACCGAATGGATCATAGCTGTTATGTGAGCATCACATTTGACCGGGATTTTACAGAAGAATAAGAACGAAAACAGCCCTGTATCTCTATTGGATACAGGGCTGTTTGTACTTTTGATTCATGCAGGATGTGTTTATGGAAACATTTTATGAGAACCAAGCGGTTATTTTGCTGTTTGACGGATTTGATCGACAAACCGCAAAAATTGTGCCTTTCCGGTTTCGGTGCGCTTGAACACACCGGCATCCAACAAAACCTGTTCAAAAACAGCACCGATCTCCTGTTGGATGATCGCGTCCGCATTTTCTGCATTGGCTTCCGGATGCCGTGCTTTGACCTCCTGCATCCATGCAATATGACTCGCAAGAGATTCTGTGCCGCTGAGATCCGTTTCGCTGTAAAGTGCCTTTGCCAGAATCGGCAGCTCTGAAGCCAGGCGAGCCGGCAAAACTGCCAAGCCCATGACCTCGATCAGACCGATGTTCTCCTTTTTGATATGGTGCAGCGACGGATTCGGGTGGAACAGTCCCAGCGGACGTTCCGGTGTGGTGCGGTTGTTGCGCAGCACCAGGTCGCATTCATATGTTCTGCCGCGCATCCGGGCGATGGGCGTGATGGTATTGTGCGGCGTTCCGTCTGTTTCGGCGTATACTGCGGCTTCCGGGTCGCTGTACTTTCGCCATTCCGTCAGCACATGGTCACAGGCGGCAGCAAGCGCAGCGCGGTTTTCGCTTTGCAGGCGGATCACAGACATAGGCCACTTGACAATGCCTGCCTGGATTTCCGGCTGATTTGGCAGCAGGAATGGTGTCTCAATGGATGCTTTTGCCATAGCGAAAGTATAGTGACCGCCCTGGAAATGCTCATGGCTCAGAATCGAACCGCCAACAATGGGCAGATCAGCGTTAGAACCGATGAAATAGTGGGGGAACATGTCCAGAATATCGAACAACTTTTCAAAAACTGCTGCATCGATCACCATAGGAACATGCTTTTGATTGAACACGATGCAGTGCTCATTGTAATAGCCGTATGGAGAATACTGGAATGCCCAGTTATCTCCGTGCACCTGAATGGGAATGGGACGGAGATTCTGCCGTGCCGGATGTGTCAGTGTGCCGGCGAATCCGGTATTCTCTATGCACAGCTGGCAAGCCGGATATTTGCTCTGCGGCTGATTTTTCGCGGCCGCAATGTCTCTGGGGTCTTTTTCCGGTTTAGAACGGTTGATGGTGACATCTAACGTGCCATAATCGCAGTCGTATGTCCAGCGCATATCCTTGGCAATACGTCCTGCACGGACATAGTTGGTATCCTTGCTGTACTGATAATACCAGTTTGTTGCCTCTTCCGGACTGTGGTGGTATGCAGTGAAAAATGCGCGGTTGACAACATGCGGCATTGCCGTCAGCATTCCCATAATGCGGGTATCGAACAGATCCCGTGCCGCACCGGAATCGGAAATAATGCCGTTCTCGGCGGCGTAGGAGACCAGCTTGTCTAAGATCTCATCCACAGAGGGAAGCTCTTCCGGAAGTGCCGGCGTTTCCCATGCGGAGAGCCGGAACAGATCCATTAGCTGGTTACGCAGGAAAATGCTGTCCTCTTCGGTAATCAGCTCTTTTGCGATGCCGTATTGAATGAGTTCCTGAATGCTTTGCTCAATCATTCCATTTCCCTCCTCTTATGCAAGGTAAAGTTCTTTTACGGCTGCTTCACCATTGCCCTGGTAGAACAGATACAGCGGATGCTTGCCGTCTGAAATCAGCAGAGCTGCCTTGGCATCTGTCCAGGCTTCCGCCGGTGCTACTGAAATTTCGGCAACGATGTTCTTGCAGTCGATATCATCCGATACTACAAATTTGCCGCTGCATGTGCCGCGATACTGGATGCCGATCTCTTTGGCATCAGAGAACTGGAAGTATTTGTACCCCAGCATTGTGCCGTCCTGGATCTCGCCAATGAAGCGGTCATCACCGCAGTGTGTTGCGTTGGGGAAGCTGTCGATGTAGATCTTGTTAGAGCCGTGGGGCATGTGACCGTTGGTGATGTTGCAGGCGATCACTGCCGGATAAACGCCCTTGCCTGCCAGCGGCTTGCCGTTGAGACCGCAGGAGGTGATCTCTACCTGCGGAATGCTGCCGTCCGGCAGAATCGTAATGGGTTCTGCACAAGCCTGGCGGCTGTAGTCGGACTTGTGGGTGAGTCGGTGATAGAATACATACCACTGACCGTTGATGTTTTCGATGCTGCCATGGGTCGTTCCGGTCATGTTCAGGCGGTCTTTTTCTGTTCTGCCCTGGTATCCCACATCGCCGTTGGAGACGATGGTGCCGCCAAAGACAAAGTCCCGATCCGGATAGTCACTGGTGGCATAGCAAAGCTCGTGATTCTGCCAGGAGGAGTAGATGAAGTAGTATTTCTCGCCGATCTTGCGGATAGAGCTGGCTTCAAAGAACGGATGTGCTTCAAAGTCGGTTCCGGTGACATCCGCCGGAATGATATGCCGCGGCTCACTGGTGACGGTCAGCATATCATCGCCCACCGTTACCACACAAGCGCCCATGACACTGCCTTCGGTGTCCAGTACCTCATTGCGGCTCTTGTGATAGCGCTTCATGACGGTCTGGATCTCCGATTCATTGTTTTGAAAATCCTTGTCCAGAGCTTCGTCCGACCATGTACCATAATAAATGCGGATCGTGCCGTTGTCATTGATAACGCCGGGATCGAAGCAGACATATTTCAGCATCGGGCTGCCGTCCGGATAGTGTACAAATCCCAGATAACGGAACGGGCCGGCAGGGGAGTCGCTGACCGCTACGCTGATCGGGCCGTTATAGCCGCCGAAGCCGTCTCTGCCGGACATGCAGTAATAGAGATAAAATCTGCCGTCATTGCCCTGTACAACATCCGGGGCGTACATGAATTTGCGGTCAGAGGGATATGCCGGGTCTTGGTCGGCACGGTAGATCGTCCCCTCACAGCGCCAGTCAGACAGGTCGTCCACCGGTGCGGAATATGTGGTATAGTCCAACATGCAGAAGGTTTCACCGCCCTCTTTGTCGTGCGAACCATATAGATAAACACGGTCGCCGAATACATGCGGTTCTCCGTCCGGGACGCATTCGTAAATCGGAAGAAATGGATTGTAGACTTGTTTTTTCATAATATATCGTATCCTTTCGCTGGAGCATGCAGCAGCGCGGTATGCACTTCTGGTAAGTCCATTATATGCCTTTTTGTCGGTTCTGTCAATAGCGTTTTTCCTTAAAAAAGAACGGGAATGTTTCATAAATTTAGAGCATCTGTGCAAGGAAATTCGGCCAAACAAAAAGCACCCCGGTGCATTGCATCCGAGGCGCTTCTGGGGATAAATATTTCTGCGAATTTATTCCGCGCTTGGCAGTGAGGTAATCACAGAAACCAGGAACTTCAACAGAATGATCGCATCATTGCTGCTGAGGTCGCCGTCGGCGTCGCAGTCTGCATTTTTCTGCTGCTGTCCGTCCAGCTTTACTGCGCCGGCCACTGCTTTGTTCAGCAGAACTGCATCGGTAATATCTACCCGGCTGTCCAGGTTAACGTCACCGTATAATGTGTTCGTATCTGGAATACTTGAGCCAGTGTTGGAAGCTGTTGTACCGGAAGTGTCAGAGGTTGCAGATGCAGAGGTGACAGTTTCGGTAGTGGTGCTTGTTTCTGTGGTAGTTGTGCCGGAGGTGGTTGTTGTACCAGTTGTAACTGTGCCGTCACCCACCAGTTTCAACACGCCGAAACCGCTGGTGTTGATATAGCCCTGACCGGTGAGGTCGTTCCAGTTGGCAATGCTGGTACGCTTGCCGTCGCCGGTGCCGTCGTCGTTGACCTGTACGTCAAAGCCTACGATCTGGTTGGCGTGGAACGAACCAATGGTGTACGGGATTGCCACCTCGACGATATAACCCTTGTCGGTCTTTTTCGTGCCGGAGAGGAATGCGTCAGTGGAACGTCCGTCGGTAACGGTCTTGTCGTTCTCGTAGTTGATGCGGCACTGAATGTCGTCGCTTTCGTAAGAGGAAGTCTTGTGGTTGTTCTCGTCGAAGAATACTTCCACGGTGTCCTGCTCATAGGCGTTGGCACTTGCCACGCTCAGTACGGGGTCGGTGACTTCGGTCAGCACATAGAGGTAGTTCTCGTCCCAGAGCATTTTGGAAACAGCGGTCGCACCGTTGCCCATAGAGTAGGTGTTGACATCAATGGTGTTGGCATCTGCCCATGCGGCATCAATGTCTCCGTCAATGGTAATGGGTGTTTCGGTCTTGGTTGCTTCGGCATACTTGGGCTGTTCTGCTAGGGTGACAATACCGCAGGTGGGAGTTGCACTTTCGTAAGTCAAGGTGCTTTGATGAATAAATTCTCCAAACAATTTTTCGGCAGTAGCGGTATCGTTCCATGCAAGATCACAGTTTTGTACGTCCATATATACATTGCTTCCGATTTTTCCGGTCAGCGGAATTGTGAAATCTGCAAATTTGGTGTCGCTGCTGACTTTTTCGGAAAGCAAAAGTGTTCCTTGCTGCTTTTCCTGACTGCCATAAATCAGAATGTCGGGGAAATCAATATTTGTAATCACACAGCCTTCCTGTGTTTCCCATCCATCTATGTGACGTGGATTGTAAACACGAACCACCATGCCTTTATCTGACCATGCAGCCTTAAAGTATGTGGTTCCGTTGTTCAGATACTGTGCCGTACCGATTTCTAATGCCCGTTCCAGATCGGCATCTGTGCCGTCATAGCGGTATGCCGTCATGGTCTGGAGTTTTTCTACTTCGGAGTCGGTGTCGATCACAGCGTAATAGGACGGCTTTGCCTGATAGTCCTTGTCAAAGAGCAGGGGATAACCGCCGATCCAGCTGGTGGAGTCGGTGATGCCCCAGATAACAACCGCGGACAGGTTCACGCCGGAATCCTTCATTTCCTTGTACATCTTGAACACGTCCTGATACCGCTGTGCCAGAGCCAGCTGGTCAGCGTATTCGTTGGACTTTTCGGAAACGTCCAGCTCGGTGACCTGTACTTCCAGTCCCAGGTCTGCATACTGCTGCATGGCGGACTTGTACAGATCAATGGTGGGGTAACTCATGGAGATGTGGGACTGCATGCCCACGCCGTCGATCAGGTTCTTTTCCACCAGCGGTTTCAGAATGTCGCTGATGATGTACGCCTGCTTGTTGGGGGAGTACTCGTTGTAGTCATTGTAGAACAGCTTGCAGCCTGCCGGTGCGTACTTCTTGGCGAATTCGAACGCCAGCGGAATATAGGACTGGTCGCCGTAGACCTTGACCCATGCAGACTGTCCGTTGACCTCGTTGTTGGAACCGGCGTCCCGAATGGTGCCGGCATCGGAAGCGGCTTCGTTCACCACGTCCCATGCGTAGAATTCCACATCGGGGTAATCCTTTTTCAGCGTTTCCATGACGGTCTTGATGTAGTTTTCCAGACGCTTGGTCATCTTGTCCTTGGAAACCCATTCCCCGTTGGGATCGAAGTTTTCCTTGAAGAACCAGTCCGGTGTCTGGCTGTGCCATACCAGCACATGACCGCGTACCGGGATCTTGTTCTCGCCGGCAAATTTCAGCATCTCGTCTGCTTCATTCAGAGAGATCTGGGGCATGGTGTCGTCGCCGGTCTCTGCCACATACTTCTGGGACAGCGCCTGATCCAGCACGCTGTCCGGCTTCAGTTCGTTGCCCAGTGTCAGACTGTTGTAATGCTTCTTGATGAGATCCTTGGTAGCGCCCTGTGCGAACTCCGAGCCGGCGCAGGCGCAGCCGATCTTGAAGTAGTCGGAATAGGCATCTTTCAGAGATGCGATGTCGTCCTGGATCGCCGGATCGGGCAGATGTTCACCCACAGCATCGTCCATGTAGAAGTTCATGAGATCCTGTTCCTTGGGGGCACTGGTGTAGCCGGTCTGTACATAGATATAGAAGTTGGTCGCACCCTCCGGCACGGTGAATTCGCTGCCCACATATTTCCATTCGCCTTTGTTTGCAGTCTCGGTGGCGATGGTGTAATAGTTTTCCTTGCCGTTCAGATCGTACTGCAAGTTGATGGAAAACTTCTGGGTGTCGGTGTACTGGTCGCCGTCATAGAGAACATATGTGCCGACCTTGTAGTAGCCGCCTGCCTCCATGATGTCGGATGCGCTGCGGGTTGCACCGTTCCACAGTTGGGTTCTGCCGGAAACATATAAGCTGGTCGTGCCGCTGTGGGCATACTTGGTGGAGAGTTCTACCTCGGCACTGCCGCGGCCGTTCCACTTTTGGGTGGAGTTGTTGTCGAAGTCGGACTCGAACTTGTCGTCCAGCTGGATCTCTGTCTTTTCGCCCTTGATGACTACATCATCAATATAATAGGTCTGATCGGTTCCGGCGTTGGGCATTTCCACATAGAGAATCATGCCGGTAGCGCCGTTGGGAACGGTATAGTTGCCTTTCATCTCTACCCATTGTCCGGCAGTCGCCTGCGCAGCAGCCACCTGTTCATAGTGGTCGGTGCCGTTGGCATCGGTATAGAGCATCTTGATCGCCATGTTCTGCTGACCGCTGCCCTCATACATGGCACTGGCAGAGATCTCATAGCTCTGCCCGGCAGCCACGATTCCCGTCAGAGAACACCGCGGTGCGCCCCAGCTTGCTGTGCGGTCATAGCAATATAAAGATGTACCGCCGCCGTGGGATTGCTCTGTGGACAGAGACAGGGAAGAGCCGACACCTTTCCATGCGCCGTAGCCGGTTTCAAAAGTGTCGTTCATTAGTTCCTGTACCTCTGCGGAGCTGACCAGCCCCGAAAGGGACAGACTGGTGACAGCAAGCACACCAGTGGTGACTGCCGCCAGGAGTTTCTTGAATTTCATCTGATATCATCCTTCTTTCCAAATATTTATCGCTAGCTTTGTTGTAATAGAGAACAAATATATTATAACATTTGTCGTCTTTTTTGTCAACATTTTTTTGCTTGGCAGACACCTTTTTTGCCGTAGTGTTACCCTTGACAATATACCGTGATCTGTGTTACAATAAAAACAAATACCAAAAGGAGCACAAAGCATGGAACAGTGGGATATTTACGACGAAAATAAGCAAAAGACCGGACGCACGATGAACCGGAATGACTGGCATATGAAGCCGGGAGATTTTCATTTGACCGTATTGGGTGTGCTGCAGCGGCCGGACGGGAGATATCTGATCACGCGACGGAAGCTAGACAAAGAGTGGGCACCTGGTTGGTGGGAGATCCCCGGCGGCGGTGTTCGTGCCGGAGAAGATGGCGCGGATGCGGTGCAGCGAGAAATTCTGGAGGAAACCGGAATTGATGTTACCGGTGCAAAGGGCGGCTATGCGTTTTCCTACAAGCGTGTCAATCCGGAGGAACAGAACAATTACTTTGTGGATATTTACAAATATGTGCTGGACTTTACCGAAGCAGATGTAAAAGTACAGCCGGATGAAGTAACAGAATTTGCACTGGCAACAGCTGAGGAGATTCGCGCTATTGCTGCGCAGGGTATTTTCCTGCACTATGACAGTATCAAGGAAGCATTTGTCTGATATCATTTTATGCTACGCAAAAAGCGCCTGCTTTTCACGGCTTGTACCGGAAAAACAGGTGCTTTTGTTGTGATATCATAAGGTTTTGTTAAGAAGAGTAGCTTTTCAGTGTCACGTCTTTTCCCAATAGATACTGTGTCAGCAGGACAATATCCGCTACGCTGAATATGCCGTCGCCGTTGGTGTCCTGTGGGCTGGCAGTCAGTACATCCTCTGTGCTTTGCCATTTGTTGATGTTTTGCCGCATCAGTGTCAGGTCCATACCGTTGACCAGCTTATCACTGTTCACATCACCGGAAATCATCGTATTGTTCGGCTGTGTTGTGGTGGCAGTATTGCCGCCGCTATAGTAGTCGGAGAGAGAAATGCCGTTTGCACCCAGAGCAATCGTATGATCCAGGCTGATAAATTTGCCGTTGTCGTCTTGCCACAGTGCCGGTTTGACCAGGGCGTACTTGTCCTCATCCCACTTGCCAAAGTTGTCATAGACCAGGCCGCCGGTATCACCGGAGTTTTCGTTGAAGCACCAGAATGTGTGATGGATGCGGTTTTCGATCATGAAATCCCGGAGGTATGTCATCCACTGCTCGTTTTTGTCGCCGTCCATAAAGCCGCCCCATTCCCCCATGAGCAGAGGGGCTGTGCCCTCGTCCTGGAGGAAGAACCAGTTGTCATACCAGCAGTCTTTCAGCAGTGTTTCCTGTGTGAAGCCATCATAGAACCATTTCTGTTCCCATACCAGCGGCCCGTAGTCATGAGGAGAGTAGACCAGCTGACTTTGATATTTGCCCAGATCAATGGGATATTTCTTGGCACCCCGGAAGTTGCCGCCCCACCATGTGCCGTAGTAGTATTCCGTCATGGTAGTATAGTCGATTCGCGGTGCAGTCCAGTCATAGCCTTCCTTGGGATATACCTCTGTGCCCTCAACCATAATGAGAAGCTCTGGATTCTTTTCCAGGACGCGCGCCGCACAGGTTTCAGCGGCATATTTCCAGTTGGTGGGATCGGTGGAGTCATCCCATTTTGCCATCTGATCCTTGACATCGGCTGTGCCGTGAGGCTCGTTTTTCAGGTCGATGGCGAGAATGGTGTCATCGTCCTTGTAGTAATCTGCGAACCACGCCAATGCATCACACCAGTCCTCGGTACTGAACTTATCTGTATACCAGAGGCTGATCTGATGACCGGCAGAGGCAGTTTCCGCGCTGTGAATATCGATCATGATCTTGATTCCCAGTTCCCGGCACCATTTCACAGCCATGTTCCAGATATCGAAGCTGTACTTGATCGTACCGCCCTCGATGCCCTCTTCGGTAAGTTCCGGGTTGGTATACTGGTTGACCTTTGGCGTTGCCGGGTCAGGATCACCATTTTTCCATTGGAGCAGAATTTCCGTAGACATGGGAATACGAAGAAAATTAAATCCATGATCGGCGATCTGCCGCAGCATTTCGTGCATATTCTGCGACCACACTCCGTCAAATACCTGACTGCCGACGTTATAGCCGAACCAGTTGCAGCCGGTGATCCATACCGGATTGCCGTCTTTGTCTACGATTTCGGCGTTGTCATTGACGTGCAGCCAGTCATCATGGTAGCTGTCCGGCTGTGTAGCTGCTTGTGCCGCCAGAGAAATTGTCGGTGCGGCTGTGCCGGCGAACAAGGCTCCTGCCAAAGTCGCCGGAAGCAGCAGTTTTTGAAAAAAATGATGCAGCATAAAGTCCTCCCCATATCTGCGCGCGAAATTACTCCGCCTTGACTTTCGTTTTGCCTATATTGTAGCACAATCTGTGGGAAATGTCAATTGTTTTTGTAAAAATCACACCAGACTGAGAAGCACTGTTTTGACCGCTGCGATTTACTTGCAAAGTACTGTATGAGACTTATGAAAAAAATGCGGATCAGGCGAATGGACATATATTAGAATCTGTCTTCACAGTATTATTTTTTCTTGTTCCAAAAATGTTATGCAAAAGCACTTGACAGATTACTTAAATTACAGTATAATTAGCTAAAAACAAATTGTAAAAAGAAAGGACGGAGAAACGTGGCAAAAGCAGTGCGAATGTCTGATATTGCCGAACGGCTGCATGTCAGCATTGTAACAGTATCGAAAGCGCTTGCCGGAAAAGACGGTGTCGGCGAGGAACTTCGCCGGGAGATTTTACAGTTGGCAGATGAAATGGGATACCAGAACAAAAAGAATAAGCCGGATGCTCCGGCAAAGGCGTATACCTTGGGAATCGTGACCTCCTATCGCTATATCGAAAAAGGACAGTCTTTTTACTGGAATTTATATGAGCGTGTTTTATTTTATCTGGCGCAGACCGGACATATCGGCATCCTGGAGGTGGTAACAGACAGCGCCGAACAGGAGCAGCAGATTCCGCGGCTCGTGCAGGAAGAGCGGGTAGACGGCGTGATCGTTATGGGCAATTTTTCGAGAGCCTATCGGGATATGCTGGCAGAGACAGGGATTCCTATGGTAGTACTGGATGCCTTTGATGCGCGGTATCATCGGGATTCTGTAATTTCAGATGGCTATTATGGTATGTATACGATAGTAGATTATCTGCTGCAGATGGGACACCGGGATATTGTTTTTGTGGGTTCTGTCAATTCTACCAGCAGCATTACAGACCGATATTATGGCTATTGCCGCGCGATGCGGGAAGCAGGCGTAACAGTGACAGACGATCGGATTTTGCCGGATCGTGACAGTGAAGGGAAAGTGGTCATTTCACTGGAACATCTGAAAAAGCTTCCGACTGCATTTGCCTGCAACTGTGACATTACGGCATATGTTCTTCTGAATGCGCTGAAAGAGAAGGGGATTCGTGTGCCGGAAGATGTGTCGATTGTCGGCTTTGACGATTATATTTTAGCGGGACTTGCTGTTCCTGCGCTGACTACTTATGCTGTGGATATTGATCATATGGCAAAAGCTAGTGCACAACAGCTGATACGGCGTATCCAGCGACCGGAAATGGATGTGCGGCGCATTGTCGTCAGTGGAAAGCTAGTGATTCGGGACAGTGTAAAGGCTATGTGCTAGAAAGCACTGCACAAAGTCTGCCTGTTGGCTTGGCATAGCAGTTTTTAGGAAAGCGATTTATAAAACAGGATATTTTTGCGGCTGTACTTGTTGAGAAACGGTGCAGCTTATTTTTTTAGCTAAAAATAAGCTTCCAGGAACAGCATGTTGCAATATTATACAACAATGCACTCACTCTGTTTGTTTAATATAGCCAATATAAATGGATTTAGTTTGTGTAAAACATAGAAAAGCAAATTTAAGTTTAAATTTAGCTTGACTTTTAGGTAAAAACATAGTAAGATAGGGATATGAAAAAACGGGATGCGAAAAGGATTCCGATAACATGTATGCGAAAAAAGAATAATATTGCAAAACCTGAATGGAGGAATTTGAAATGAAACATAAAGCGATGGCATTGGTACTGGCAGGAATTCTGGCAGCAGCAGCGACTGCCTGCGGCAGTACAGGAAATACCTCGGGCAAGAACAAGGATGCAAAGCCGACAGTTGCGTACAAGGATATGAAGGTTGGTGAAACAGAGACCGACCTGAAGGCGGATCTGAAGATCCTGACCAATCGTACAGATCTGGTGGATTCTGATTTCCAGGACTATATCAGCGAATTTAATGCGATGTATCCGAATATCAAGATCACTTATGAGGGCATTACAGATTATGACACAGATGCTACCACGAGATTATCTTCCGGAAACTGGGGCGATATCTGCTGCATACCGTCTACAGTTGATAAAAGCGATCTCAGCAGCTATTTTGAAAAGATCGGTGATTATGGAGATTTTCAGGATACTTACGAATTTGTAGATAAGCAGATGTTCAACAATGAGGTTTATGGCATTCCGACAATGGGCAACGTCAGCGGTATTGTTTACAACAAGGCTGTGTTTGAAAAGGCTGGAATCACAGAGCTTCCTACAGATCCGGCAGCTTTTCTGGCAGATCTGAAACTGATCCAGGAGAAAACGGATGCGATCCCGCTGTACACCAACTATGCTGCAGGATGGACACTGACGGCATGGGACAGCTATATTTCCGGCGGTGCTACTGGAGATGCCGATTTTAAAAACAACAAGCTGGTGCATTCTAAAAATCCTTTTGAAAAGCACGATGATATGACTGGACCGTATGCAGTTTATGATACCTTATATGAAGCGGTGAAGCAGGGCTTGACAGAAGAAGATCCGACTACTACGGATTGGGAGGGCTGCAAGGCGCAGATCAATGAAGGCAACATTGGATGCATGGTTCTGGGCAGCTGGGCAGTGCCGCAGATGCAGGCAGGCGGTCCGAACGCAGATGACATTGCTTATATGCCGTTCCCTATCAGCGTGGACGGAGAACAGTATGCTTCAGCAAGTGCAGATTACTGCTATGGCATTAATGTAAACAGCACAAGCGAAGAAAAAACTGCTGCAATGCTGTACATCAAATGGCTGACAGAATCGTCTGGTTATGCAAAAACACAGGGCGGGATCCCGATCGTCAAGGGTGATGCGTACCCGGATTCTCTGACAAGCTTTCAGGATATCACATTGATCACAGACACGCCGGCGCCGACTGGCGAAGAGGATCTGTTTAATAAGATCAATAATGATTCTGAGATTTCTTTGGATTCTGACCCGACACACGTTGCAGCAATTGTTGAAGCAGCAATCGGCGGCGGAAAAACGATGGAAGAGATCGCAGATGAATGGAATGCTGCGTGGACTTCTGCACAGGAAAAAAACGGTGTAACACCAGAGTAAATCTTTGAATGAGTCAGAAAGGGGTGCATGGACATGACAGAACGACGTACAGAAGTTGGTTTGTCCAGGCGGAAAAGACGGCTGCAATGGTCAAATATCAATGTACAAAAAGTAGTTGTTTCGCTGACATTTTTGTTTGTACCGCTGTTCCTGCTGGTACTGTTTACCTATCTGCCGTTTTTTAAAATGGTGCAGTTCAGCTTCTATGACATGAAATATATCGGAGAACGAAAGTTTGTCGGCCTGGAAAATTATGTGAACGTATTCACCCGAGACGATTGCTTCAACGCCTTGAAACTTAGCTTATATTATATGGTAGGTTCTGTGGTGCAGCTGGCATTGGCATTGCTGTTTGCAACGATCCTCAGCTTTAATCCCAAAGGCGGCAGCTTTTTCCGCGGTGCACTGTATTTTCCGAGTCTGGTTTGCGGCATTGCCGTCGGATTTATCTTCAAATACTTTTACACCCACGGATTCGTTTTAGACTCTCTTCTTGGTCTGTTGGGAATCCCGGAGGATATGCTCCCGTTCTGGCTCAAGGACACGCGCATCAATAACTGGGTACTGGTGGCTTCCTCCATCTGGCGATATATGGGACAGAATATGGTACTGTTTATCGGTGCCATCGCCAGCGTGGACAAGACGCAGTATGAAGCGGCTGCCATTGACGGCGCAAATGCATGGCATCGCTTCCGGTATATCATCCTGCCGTCCATCCGCACCATCGTTGTGCTGAACATGATCCTTGCAATTTCCGGCTCGCTTTCTGTTTTTGAGATTCCTTATGTTATTACAGACGGCGGATTCGGCACATCTACCTATTTTGTCCTGATGGACAAACTGGCACATGCCAACCAGAAAGTCGGTTTGGCATCTGCCATGGCAGTGGTACTGCTGCTGTTGATCCTGATCGTCAGTGCAGTGCAGAAGCTGGCAGAAAAGAAACTGGATTCCGGTGTGAAAATTGAAAGGAGGAGGGCAAGAAAATGAAAACCAAAAGTGCTTTTCTAAAAAAGCTCCCGAAGCAGATCCTGCAATATGCGCTCCTGCTTTTCGGTGCATTTTGTGCCCTGGTTCCCATTGTCAGCTGTGTGACGACGGCGTTTAAAACCGATGAAGAATATCGTACTACAAGTGTAATGACACTGCCTGAAAACTGGTTGTATTTTGAAAATTTTAAAATCGCCTGGGAAAAGGCTGGCATGGGCAGAGCCTTTCTCAACAGCTTTCTGATCCTGGTGTGCGTCCTGGTGGGCAGCACCATGATCTCGGCGATGCTGGCATATGTGCTGAACCGCTTTCAGTTTCGAGGGAATCATCTTATCCGCAATCTGTTTATGGTGGCGGCGCTGATCCCCGGCATTGCAACCCAGGTAACGGTCTATCAGATCATGACGGCACTGCATCTGGTCAATACGCTTTATGGTTATATTTTCTTGATGCTGGGTACAGATGTCATTGCGATTTACATTTTCTTGCAGTTTTTTGAGAATCTTCCGAGAACATTGGATGAGGCAGCGATTTTGGATGGGTGCAGCTATTTCGGCGTATTTTTCCGTATTCTTTTGCCGCTGCTGAAACCGGCGATCGTTACCAGTGCAATTCTGAAAGGTGTCAGCACCTATAATGAATATTATATGGCAAATCTTTATTTGCAGGACAAGAGTTTATATCAGGTGGTATCCACTTCGCTCTATACATTTACCGGGCCGATGGGCAGCCAGTATCAATACATATGTGCCGGCGTAATTATTACCATGATTCCGATCCTGATTATCTTTTTGTTCTGTCAGAAACAAATCTACAGCGGCATGGCGATGGGCGCTGTCAAAGAATAAGAGGAGGCTATTCCAAATGAAACCGATTTTAACACAGGCAGCGAGCCTGCCGAATATCCCATGGCAGGAAAGCCCGGCAGATTGTACTGCTCCGGTATGGCGCTATCGGGAAAATCCCATTATCTCCCGTAATCCCATTCCCGGCGTTGCCCGGATCTTTAACAGCGCAGTCATTCCGTATCAAGGGACTTTTGTCGGTGTGTTTCGCGGCGAGCAGGTGAACGGCATTCCGTTTATCTACTTCGGCAGAAGCAAGGACGGCGTTCACTGGACATTCGACCAGGAAAAAATTCAGTTTGTAGATGAAAACGGCGCGCCGTTTCAGCCGGTTTATGCCTATGATCCGCGGCTGGTAGAAGTGGACGGCATCTATTATGTGATCTGGTGCCAGGATGCCTATGGGGCGGCTATCGGTATGGCAAAAACCACAGACTTTCAGACATTTACCCGAGTAGAAAATCCATTCCTGCCCTTTAACCGAAACGCAGTGCTGTTTCCTCGGAAGATCGACGGCAAGTATATGATGCTCTCTCGTCCCAGTGACAGCGGTCACACGCCGTTCGGCGATATTTTCCTCAGCGAGAGCAGGGACATGGAATACTGGGGACATCACCGCCATGTGATGGGAAAGAGCAGCCGCTGGTGGGAGAACACCAAAATCGGCGGCGGTGCGGCACCCATTGAGACAAGTGAGGGCTGGCTGCTGTTCTACCACGGTGTGACCAATACCTGCAACGGCTTTGTTTACAGCATTGGCGGTGCAATTCTGGATCTGGAGGAACCGTCCAAGGTAAAATACCGCTGCGAAAATTTCCTGCTGACACCGGAACAGTGGTATGAAGAACGCGGCTTTGTGCCGAATGTCTGCTTTCCTTGTGCAACGCTCCAGGATGGAGACACCGGAAGAATTGCTATTTATTATGGCTGTGCAGACAGCTATGTGGGACTGGCGTTTACAGAAGTACAAACGGTATTGGACTATATCAAAGCGCACGATGCGGCAGATGATGATGACCGCAGCGAGGGCAGACGCTAAAAGGAGCTGAAGCAGATGAAACTGGCAGCTGCGGTGCAGAGAATGCTGGAAGAAAATATTATACCGTTTTGGCTTTCACTGAAGGACGAACGATATGGCGGCTTTATCAGTTATGTTGATCTGGATCTGCGCCGAGATCCAAAAGCGGAAAAAGGCTGTATTCTGAACAGCCGGATTCTCTGGTTTTTCTCAGAAGCGGCGATGCTGCTGTGCCGTTCTGATCTGCGCAGTGCAGCAGATCATGCGTATCGTTTTTTGATGCGCTACTGCATGGATCGAAAGGCAGGCGGCGTATACTGGTCGGTGACCTATGACGGCAAGCCGCTGGACACCACCAAGCACACCTATAACCAGGCATTTGCCATCTATGCACTCTCATCCTATTATCGGTTAAGCGGAAATCCGGAGGCGCTTCAGGCGGCACGGCAATTGTTTTCTTGTGTAGAATGCCATTGCCGGGATGCCGGCGGTTATGGTGAGGCATATGACCGTTTCTGGAATCCGCAGTCAAACGAAAAGCTTTCGGAAAACGGCGTGATGGCAGAACGCACCATGAATACGCTGCTTCATGTGTTTGAAGGCTACAGCGGTCTGTATCAAGCGGCGAAGTCACCTGAAGTGGAAAAAGAAATGCGCGCACTGCTGGAGATCTGGTCGGAGAAAATGTTCCAGCCGGAAAAACGGCGGCAGGAGGTGTTCTTTGATCGGGAGTACCACCCTCTGATTGATCTGCAAAGCTACGGTCACGATATTGAAAGTGCGTGGCTGCTGGACTGGGGCTGCGATCTGCTGGGCGACCGGAAACTGTCGGAGAAGATACACCGTATGACAGATGTGTTGGCGGAGTCCGTTCTGGAACACGGCTTTGACGGCGAAGCAGTGTGCAATGAGATCGAAAACGGCGTGACAGATACAGATCGTATCTGGTGGGTGCAGTCTGAGGCAATTCTGGGATTTATCCATATGCTGGAAAAGCACCCGGAACAGAAGCAATACGGCGAAGCGGCAGAAAAAGTATGGAACTGCATTCTGCGATTGTTGGTTGATCCGCGGGAAAACAGTGAATGGTTCTGGAAAGTGGATGTCGATGGCAAATCGGTAAAGAAGCTGACGATTGTAGACCCGTGGAAGTGCCCGTATCATAATGGAAGAATGTGCATGGAAATCATAAGGAGGAACCCGGATGTATCATGTGGAATATCTGCGGCAGAAAGAAAAGCAGGAGGAACTGCTCTGCCGCAAGAATGAAAAATCATCTTTTTACAATGGCATTTATCTGCGCTGGAAGAACCCGGTGCTGACCAGAGATCATGTGCCGCTGCACTGGCGGTATGATCTGAATCCGGAGACAAATCCGTTTTTTCTGGAACGTCTTGGCGTCAATGCCGTATTCAACGCTGGCGCGATCTATCTGAACGGAAAGTATTGTCTGGTTGTCCGGGTAGAGGGCAATGACCGGAAGAGCTTTTTCGCCGTGGCGGAAAGCAAAAACGGCATCGACAACTTCCGCTTTCGGGAGAAGCCCATTGTGCTGCCGGATCTGTATCCGGATGAGACCAATGTCTATGACATGCGCTTAACGCAGCATGAGGACGGCTGGATCTACGGTGTATTCTGTTCGGAGTCCAGTGCGAAAGATCCGAGCGATTTGTCTGCCGCAGTGGCCGCTGCCGGCATTGTTCGCACCAAGGATCTGAACACCTGGGAGCGACTGCCGAATCTGGTGACCAAACAGAGTCCGCAGCAGCGGAATGTCTGCCTGCTGCCCAAATTTGTAGACGGCAAGTATGCGTTCTATACCAGACCTATGGACAGCTTTATTGAAACGGGCTCTGGCGGAGGAATTGGCTTTGGATTAGCAGACGATATCACCAATGCGGTGATCGAAGAAGAACGGATGACCAGCCTGCGGAAATATCACACCATTACGGAATCCAAAAACGGTGCTGGTGCTGTTCCAATTGAAACGGAAAAGGGCTGGCTGCATCTGGCGCACGGCGTGCGGAACACAGCCGCAGGACTTCGCTATGTGCTGTATGTTTTTGTGACAGATCTGCATGAGCCGTGGAAGGTGATTGCGGAGCCATCCGGCTATTTTCTGGCACCGTTGGGAGAAGAACGGATCGGCGATGTTTCCAATGTGGTATTTACCAATGGCGCGATCGTTCGTCCGGACGGTACTGTCTATATCTATTATGCATCATCCGATACCCGGCTGCATGTAGCCACAACCGACATCAAGCGGCTTTTGGACTATGCGTTCCATACGCCCGGTGATCCGCTGCGGAGCGCAGACTGCGTGAAACAGCGCTGTGATCTGATTGAAAAGAACCTGGAATTTATGCGCCAGCAGTAAAAAGGCGCAATGGTAATAATTTTGTCTGCACCCAGAGAGGACAGGCATGACGTTATAAGGAGGAAACAATGAAGCGTAGATGGATTGCAGCTGTAAGCAGCCTGGTGTTGGGATGCACCGCGATTACAGCGCCGTTTTCGACAACTGTAACTGCCGCAGATTCCCGTACTGGATTTGTCACAACCAATGGAACTCAGTTTATGTTGGATGGTTCTACATTTTATTATGCCGGAACGAACAACTATTACATCAACTTCAAACCGAAAGCAACAGTGGATGCCGCACTGGAAGATGCAGCAGCAATGGGGCTGAAGGTAGTTCGCACCTGGGGCAATCTGGATGCCGGTGTCAAGACGGATAAAATTTCGGATAGGGGATACACTGTGTTCACAGACAGCATAGATGGCTCCGGCGAAAAAGAGGGTGTGTACTATCAGTATTTTGATGCCGATCTGAACAAGCCGGTCGTCAACGAAGGCGAGGACGGTCTGCAAAAGCTAGACTATGCGCTGTATAAGGCAGAACAGGAGGGCATCAAGCTTCTGATTACCTTTACTAACAACTGGGAAGCATTTGGCGGCATGGGACAGTATGTGAAATGGGCAAAGCTGGCAGGAGAAAACGTCAGCGGTCACGATGATTTCTATACAAACGAGACCATTAAGGGCTGGTACAAGGACTATATCAAGACCATGCTCAACCATGAGAATGTCTATACCGGAGTCAAATATAAGGATGATCCCACCATCTTTTCCTGGGAACTGGCAAACGAACCGCGCTGCGAGTCGGATGCCGGGTGCGAGAATAATACCGTTGTAAAATGGGCAACTGAGATGAGCGCTTATGTAAAGTCTATTGACAGCAACCATATGCTGGCAGTAGGCGATGAGGGCTTCTATAACTATGGCTATAACGATTTTCCGGAAGGTGACCACAAGTACGTTTATCACGGCAGCTCCGGTATGGACTATTTGCAGCTGACCGCTATTCCGGATATTGACTTTGGAACACTGCATGTCTATTGTGATCAGTGGGGACTGACAAAGGAACAGGGTGAGTTCTGGTTCAAGAAGCATGGCGAGGACACGGCTGCCATGAATAAGCCGCTGATCGCAGAAGAGTTCGGCTGGAAGGATCAGAGCGAGCGTGCAGACGTTTATACAGACTGGTTTAATATTTTTGAAGGCAATACCTATGAAGGTGTAGAATTTGCCGGTACAAATTATTGGATGCTGGCATCTATGGATGGCGACAGCCTGTATCAGGACTATGACGGCTATACGGTTTATTATCGGGACTATCCAAAAACCAATGATGCCCGTGATGTAATCCTGGCACATGCTGAGCGGATGAATGCGCGAAATGCACAGAACAGCATCTCTCCGAAGAAGGCAGACTTTGATGTTACAGCACCGGCAGATGTTACATTCCAGGCAACGATGAAGCTCGGAGAGATCTCCGGCGTACAGCTGGGAGACACTGTGCTGAGTAATGGAACAGACTATACCATCAGCGGCTCTGCTGTCACGATTTCTGCTGACGTACTGAAAAAACTGGAACTGGGCAATCACAAGGTAACAGTTCTGACAACTGACGGCGCACAGCCGTCTGCACTGATCCGGGTGTACGATTCCACGGCAGAAGAACAGTCCCGCAGTGTGATCGATGACTTTGAAAGCTATGAGGACAGTGCAGCTGTTTCAGCGGCATATGTGCGCAATTCCAGCGGTGATACACTGACCGTTTCTCTGGACAGTGAGCAGGTCAAGAATGGCAAGGCAGCAATGAAGTATGCATACAGCGTAGCAGACGGCGGCCCGGGCTACTGCGGCGCAACGAAGAGCCTGAACAGTGCAGACTGGACTGGATTTGACGGCATCCGCTTCTGGATTCTGTCAGACGGCAGCAACCGCGACACCACGATCCAGTTTGTAGACGGTGCAGGAGCATACTGGGAAAGCATTCAGAAGGTGACAGCAAATGAGGGATGGACGGAGGTGAAGATTCCGTTTTCTGACTTTCATGTACAGCAGTGGGGAACTGCCTCAGAAACACCGACGCTGGAAGGCGTAAAGGAATTTTCCATCTACACCGGACAGAACGGCAATCCGGGTACTGGCGTGTGGTATTTCGATGATATCGGTCTGTACCATGACGGCAGTGACGTTGCTCCCGATGCAGAAGCAACAGAAACCAAGGCAACCTTTGATCGGCAAAATCCGGAGGATGTTATCTTTACCATTATCACAAACGGTCATGTGCTGACTGGCATTACAGAAGAGGACAATGCTTTGCAGCAGGGAACGGACTTTGCAGTTAACGGCAGTCAATTCCGTTTCAATCGTTCTTATCTGGAAACACTGTCCGCAGGAACACACACACTGCATGTTGCTTTTGCAACATGTCCGGATGTGGTTCTGACGATCGAGGTTCTCGGCGGCACAGGGACAACTACAACAACCACGACAGTAACGAGCACTACAGAAACTACCGCAACTTCGGAAAGCTCTGAGACCGCAATCTCTTCTGAAACCACAGAGAGCACATCTTCTTCGCAGACAGAAACAACGATCGAGAGCAGTGAGACTTCGGATACCGTTTCTTCTGAAACGACAGCGACCACAAACGCTTCTGAAAAGCCGGAATCTGTGCTGTACGGCGATGTCAATCTGGACGGCAAGCTGGATATCACTGACGCGGTTCTGCTGAATAAAGCAATTGCCGGAAGTGTTTCACTCAATGATGCGGCAGCGGCAAATGGAGACTGTGACGCAGATGGAACACTAAGCAGTACAGATGGAATTGCGCTGCTGCGCTTTTTGGTACACCTCATTGATTCTTTGCCGGAAAAGGCATAAGGCGATTGTTATAGAAAATTTTGTACAGCACTGCTGTAAGAATAATAAGACATCCTCTTTCCAAACTTCATACAGACGGACAGTAGAAGAATTGCATTTTTATGCTGCCCGTCTCTCCGAATATTTTTTATCAGCTGCATTGGGTACAAATGCGGTGCAGTTGAATTTCCTCTCTTAAATATCTGTATCACTATAGAAAAATACATCCTATCTGCATATCGCTCTGCATGTCGGTATACGTAGAAGGATGTATTTTTTTATATGTGATAAAGGATATCCTTCGAGCGGCTTTGCTGTTTGCCTTGGGGAGAGTACGTTCCATGTTATCGATAAGGACGAAAAACTGATTTTTGGATCTGTCACAAAAAAATGCTTGACTTTTTGGAAAAAACATGCTATACTTATCAAGTTAGAGTGCGGTGCTGCCTGAATGATATGCAGATCATGCAGTCATATTTTTTGAATCCTTGCAATTTGGTCATGATTGTTCAATACGGCAGACTGCCATAATAAACATGCCGCTGTGGTGGAATAGGCAGACACAAGGGACTTTGATGTTTGTACGCACATAGGTGCGTCTGCGATTTGTTCGCAGAGAGTGCCCGCAGAGAAATCTGTGGTGTAGAAGTCGGCTAAAACGGCGAAGGCACAAACAGAACGCCGTGCTAACTTGCAAGAGTGAGTGTAGAGACCTTACACCGACTACCTAAGTCCGAAAGGATAGGGTAAAGACCAAGTCCGGACTACAACATACAGTTTTGTATGGCTATGGTGACATAGAGTAGTGAGAAAATCCCTCGGTAGCGATACCGTACCGGTTCAAGTCCGGTCAGCGGCACCAAAGAGAAAAAGGCTGCTGCAGCATATGCTGCAGCAGCCTTTTTGCTTAAAATAACACGCAAAAATACAGATAAAAGCCTGCCGGTCGTCTTATATATCCATGCTCGGCAGCGAATCAATGATATGTGTTAAAAATTTCAGCAGAGAAATTGCATCTTGTCCGTTGATTTCTCCATCCATCATATAGCAGTCCGCATTCGCTGTCTGTTGCTCGTTGAAGCTTACAATATCTGCCACTTTTTTGTTCAGCAGTACTGCATCCACCAGATCTACGTTGCCGTCCAGATTGATATCTCCCAGAAGAACGGCATGAATTTTTGTTGTTTCTGTTGTGGACGCTGTCACTGGATCTGCAGTGGATACGATCGATGTTGTTGAAATATCTGCAGCTGTTGTGCTTGTTGGATTTTCAGTTGATGCAGAGGATACGATAGCTGTAGCTGTTGTGATTGTGGAAGTGGTTTTGGAAGCTGCAGCGGTCGTGGCAGATGCTTTTGTGGTTTCGGTGGCAGACGAGGCAGAAGTTGTTGCAACAGTAGTTGTAGTGGTAGCAGCGGTAGTAGACACTGAGGTTGTCGTGGTAAAAGCAACTGCGTTCCACTTCTGGCAGGCGTTGCCGTTCACTGTCCACTGCTGCACGTTGGCACCGCTGGACTTCTCCGCATTTGCCACTTCTACAGCAGCCTGATCTTTTGAAGTGCGTGTCAGGATCGTGTATGTTCCGTCGGGATTCTTGACGAATTTGAACAGGTGCGAACTGGATTTGTTGTTGGTGTGGATCTCGATATTGGAGCCGTCTGTTTCTCCGACAGAATTCAGATAGTAGGTCTTACCGTCTGCCAAAGCAGAGAGAATGTAGTAATATCCGCCGCCAAATTCTTTCAGTGTCCATGAGTTGTGGGCTGCGGGCTGGTCTGCCCCCCACTGCTGCACATTGCTGCCGTCCTCGGCTTTTCCGTTTGCCACTTCCAGATACAGATTGCTGTTGGCGTTGCGGAACTGATATGTTTTTGTGGTATCCATGACGCAGCCGGTGTCCTCTACCTGTGTCAGCTTCCACTGCTGGGAAGTGTCGGAGAGGTTAACTGCCCATTCTACCACGTTGGCTCCGGCACTTGTGGAAGCCCCCTGTACGGCAACGCAGCTCTGGTCGCCGCTGGTTTTGGTAAGCAGGTAATAGACACCGTCTGCGGCTTCGTAGAATTTGAACCGCTGTGCATCCGCATCGGTGGCTGACCAGATGCCGAGATTGGTGCCGTTTGCTGCAGCATTTCCGGCAACGTCCAGCAGATAGCTCACCTTGTCACCGATCTGCGGATACAGGGTGTAATAGCCGTCACCGTCCGACAGCACCCGCCATGTGTTGTGGGATGCAGGTTCATTTGCACCCCACTGCTGGACGTTGGTGCCGTCCGCAGCCTTTCCGCCGTCCACTTCCAGATACAGTCCGCTGTTGACGTTTTGTATCATGTAGACTGCACCTTCCTGCAGGACTGCCGGTGTGTAGTCGGTTACCGGATTGCCGTAGGCGGAATCAAAGCTGTCTGTCAGGAACGGCGCTGTGTAAACGGTTGTCGCAAAGGTTTGCATGCTGCTGTCTGTGACGTATTTCAGTTCGCCGGAAGATGATGCAGCACCGGCGTATTTGGTACAGAAATCCTTGGTGTCTGTGCCCCTGGTGTTGTAGGCATCTAACAGGGTGTAGCCATAGTTGTCTTTGGGATTCCATGTGCTGGTGACTTTTGCGGTATAATTCAGCTTAGTCGGGGTTTCTGAGCTGCTTTTTGCTGTGTAGGAACCGCTGTCCCGATACGGCGAAGTGTCCGGCTGCACAATGATTTCCCGTCCGGAAACTGCTTGGAAACGGCAGTTTTCGCTGACCATGTTGGAGCCCTCGCCGCTGATGATCTGGTTGCAGCTGTTGGGCAAAAAGCTGTCATCACCGGAATAGTAATTGTTGTAGATATGACCGCTGCCGTTTCCGATCTGCGGGCAGCGGCGGACGCATTCATCCCACCAGTTGTACATCAGCGTAGTGCGGCAGCGGGACGTTTCACTGTTCTGTGTGCCATATGCTACCGTCCAGAAACGGTTCTTGAATGTGTTATAGGAAATCGTGATATAGTCCGGACTTCTGCCGTTGTCCTTGGCGTCCAGATAGCTTTCATAAGGTGTGTTCAGCCAGATGAATTTTCCTACTTCGTCCTGCCCGTTTCCGGTGTGGTCAGACGGCAGGTAGGAAATAAACGTGCAGTGATCCACCCAGATCTGACGCGAGGACCAGATGTTGATCAAGATCCGGTTCTTCACATTCTTTGCGATCATGTTCAGATTCCGGAAAATGATGTTGTCGCTGGGATTGTCATTTGCTGCACCATAAGTATCATTGGTGCGGAACTGGGAATCGTAAATTGTTTTGCTCCCATAAGAGCCTACAATGGTTTTGTTGTCCCGGATACGAGTATGGGATTTGCTCTGCATATCGATATCCGCTGTAATGACAATGGTTTTGGGTTCAGTGGTGTTCAGCTGCTTTTCCAGATCATTTGCAGTAGAAACAAAAACGGTTTCACCCAACAGGCCGCCAATGGTTCCCGCTTTTTCCTTGCCGTTTGCCAGTGCATTTGCGGCGTATCCCTCCAGGCCGCTGCAATTCAGCTTCCACTTCTGTGCACCGTCACCGGTGTATGCGCTCAGCCCTATGGTGTTATTTCCCTGATAATAGGTCAGTGCCGCACCGGTGGAAACACTGGTGATCTTGTAATACAAGTCGTATCCCTCGAAGTCTTTCTCTACGCTTTCAATGTTCCAAATCTGGCTGTTGTCAGCAGTCTTTGCCGTCAGTGTACACGCTGTACCGTTGGCGGACAGATACTTGCCGTCAGCCAGACTGACAATTTGGTACATGCCGGCAGAAACATAGTCAATCCGCCAGTCCTCTGAATCGGCTCCGGCGGCTTTCTGCGTGTTGGCAGCACCGCCGGCATTGTTCAGATTCCGGTTTGTGGTGTACGCCCCGAAGTGCACTGCCTGTGCCGGATAGGAGACAGTATCCGCAGATGTCGCAAGCCATACAGGCTGGATTGCAAGAAAACTGCTTATAATTGCCAGCGCTGTCAATATGGCAGTTAATATGTGTTTGCTTTTTCGTTTCATTCCAAATTCCTCCTGTGCGTTTTTATGGAATATAACTATAGTCTATCAAGATATGTGGAATTAGTCAATCACATATCATGATGATTTGTGAAAGCTTCTGTGTCGATTCTATGATTGGAATTGCTTTTCATTAATTCTGAAGAATGCTCAGGAAATTGTATCGGTATTTTCTGGAAGTACATTCCGAATCGCTTCTCAAAAGACAGCTTTCATTTCTTCCTGACAGCAGCGCACAATTTTGCGCGGTGCTGCCTCTTGTATTTCGCGGTTTAATATGATATAATAGCAAAGATAACATCATCTAAAGAAATTTAGGGCAACCCTTTACAAAGCTTGTGCGTAAGGTGCGCAGCCGGATTTTTCGACAGATCGTTTAGAAATTCCGCCGGCATATTCCCCGGGTCTGGTAAGGGATTATGACGGAAAATCAGCAAGCAGACTGCGCGCAAAGCTGTCGGGCGGTTTTGTGCAGTGTTGCCTTATGGATCAGGAGAGAAGATATATGAATGAAAAATGGGTTACGGCCTGGGGAAATGCAATTTCTGTTGCAGAGCGCCGACCGGAAAATTATGCAAAAGATCTGACACTGCGGTATCCGGTAAAAATGATGCTGGACGGCAGTGCGCTGCGGATCACACTGGACAACTTTTGCGGTCATGAGGCTGTGACACTGACCTGTGCTTCTGTGGCACGCTCTGACGGTGCAGACGGCATTGCAGCAGACAGCCGGGTGTCGCTGACTTTTTCCGGCGCGAAAAGTGTTGTTATTCCGGCAGGGGAACGCCTGCAAAGCGACCCTGTGGATTTTCCGGTGAAAAAGGGCGAGACCATTGCCGTGAGTCTCTACTTTGCCGGATTTACAGAAATGCGTTCCGGCGTGGTGATTACCGGGCCGCTGTCCGGCGGCTATTTTGCAGTGGGAAACCAGACGGATGCCGCTGTTTTGGATATGGATACTTCTAAAAAGACGCATACGGTATATTTTCTCAGTGATATCGATGTGCGGACGGCATCGGAAAATCATACGCTGATCTGCTACGGCGATTCCATCACTGCCCAGGCGTGGCCGGACTATCTCATTGAACGCACACTGCGCTGCGGTGACGGCACTGCGGCGGTGATCCGAAAGGCGGCGAGCGGTACGCGCATCCTGCGGCAGTATGACAATATCACCTATGATTCCTATGGATTGAAGGGCGAAACGCGCTTTCCGCGGGAGATCCAGGTTTCCGGCGCAGAAGCTGTACTCATTCAGCATGGCATCAATGATATCATTCACCCGGTGGGAACAGAAGTCAACCGTTTTCGTCCCTGGAGTGATCTGCCTACTGCGGAGGAGATGATCGAGGGGCTGCGATTTTATATCCGTACTGCCCGTGCTGCCGGACTGCAGGTCTATGTCGGCACGCTGCTCCCCATTGAGGGGTGGCGCACCTATGCGGATTTTCGGGAAAAGCTGCGCACGGCGGTGAACCAGTGGATTCGTACCACGAACGAGATTGATGGCTGCGTGGACTTTGACCGTGCCGTCTGTGATCCGGCGCATCCTACTGCCTTTGCACAAGGCTATGACAGCGGCGACCATCTGCACCCCAGTCTGACGGCGTATGCCAGAATGGCAGAAGAAGTGCCGGAAGCACTGCTCCGAAAGTGAGGATAACCGTGCGGCAGAACTATCAGAAAACCATGTACGCCTGCTTTATCGGCTATATTGTGCAGGCAGTAGTCAATAACTTTGTACCGCTGCTTTTTGTGACATTTCAGAAAAGCTATGGGATTTCCCTGTCGCGCATCACATTTTTGATTACGATCAATTTCTGCATCCAGCTGGCAGTGGATCTGATCTCTGCCGGATTCGTGGATAAGATCGGCTATCGCGCCTCTGTGATCCTTGCCCATGTCTGTGCAGCTGCGGGACTGCTGGGGCTGACGATACTGCCCGATCTGTTTTACGATCCCTATTGGGGAATCGTACTTTCTGTCGGCATCTATGCGGTAGGCGGCGGATTGATCGAGGTTCTTATCAGTCCCATTCTTGAAGCTTGTCCCACAGATAACAAGGAAAAGGCAATGAGCCTGCTGCATTCGTTTTATTGCTGGGGACATGTGGGCGTGGTACTGGTCTCCACCGTGTTCTTTGCGCTGTTTGGGATCAAGCATTGGAAAATACTCACAGTGCTCTGGGTGCTGATTCCGGTTTGTAATATCCTGCTCTTTGCCAAAGCGCCAATCTATTCGCTCCATGAGGAGGGAGAGAAGGGTCTGACGCTAAAGCAGCTTTTTTCCCGGAAGCTGTTCTGGGTGTTTCTGCTCATGATGCTCTGCGCCGGCGCTTCGGAGCAGGCGGTGAGCCAGTGGGCTTCTACCTTTGCGGAACAAGGTCTCGGTGTCACCAAGACAGTGGGTGACCTCGCCGGCCCGATGGCATTCGCCCTGCTGATGGGAACTGCACGGCTGATCTATGGAAAATACGGCGATCGTCTGGATCTGGATCGCTTTATGGGCGGCAGCTGCCTGCTCTGTATGGCATCTTATTTGTGTATCGTGTTTGTGCCTGTTCCGTTGGCAGGCCTTTTGGGCTGCGCTGTGTGCGGCTTTTCTGTGGGAATCCTCTGGCCGGGAACATTCAGTAAAGCGTCCGCAGGTATCCGCGGCGGCGGTACGGCGATGTTCGCAATGCTGGCGCTTGCAGGTGATGTGGGCTGCTCCGGCGGCCCGACACTGGCAGGTCTGGTGTCCAGTGCCTTTGGAAATGACCTGCACATGGGCATTCTGGCGGCGATCATATTCCCGGTGCTGCTGTTAGTGAGTTTGTTTCTGGCAAAACGATGCAGAAAATCCGCTTGAAAGCCAGAGAAAGCTTCTCGGATAACAAAAAAATTCGGTTCGCAAAACCGCAGAGTCAGTTCAGTCTGATTCTGCGGTTTTTTAAATTCTCTCTTCATGGAAAATTTTTATTTCGGGTCGGAATAAAAAGCTTCCAAATATCTCTATTTTGTATGTTGACATTTTCACATAGAAATGTTATAATAAAATTAAGCGTATTCTTTTACGTGATTGTGCAATTGCACTATGATGATAGAATAAAGCAAACTTAGATTTATGTAATTCTACAAAAAATCATATGAGAAAGTGGAATGCATTTTACAGCTTGCATTTCTGAAAAACAGTGATAAAAAAAGATTGTGTCTGTTAATTCAAATAGCAAAAATGGAAATTCAACAGGAGGAATTGTGATGAATCGACAAATAAGCATATGGAAACGATTGATTTATGGTATATTAGCAACAGTAATGCTGCTGACTTCGTGCAATTGGGGGACGATCTATACGGCTGCCGCTTCTTTGGGACAATACGGAACATTCCAGGTGCGCTTCGGCACCGTAACCGTGGGCGGTGCGACGGTGAACCCGGAGCAAAACGGCGAAGATGGAAAAGACGGCAGTTTTTATATGGTTCCGAATAGCCAGGAGATTCTTTTGACAGCGATTGTCGAACCAGGTTTCACCACAGGTTATGTAAAAGGACAGGAACTGGAGATCAGCCTGCCATATCTGTATCTGGATGACGCTACCGGCGTGCTGGTACAGGTGGACTCTCCGGAGAAAATTCCGGAATCGAAGCGCGCTGCGGGAGAATATATCGGGATCCGCGCCAAATCAAAAGGGTTTGCGAAATTTGGCGATTCTACCTTTGTATTTGATGCAAATGGTAATAAGCTTGGCGAGAATGATTATGCTTGCGGAAAAATCATTTTGAGAAACAATAACTATGATAATCTGTCCGAAACTGCAACACCGAGCTTTGAAATCCAGTTTTACAGTGCAAATCCAGAAGCGATGGCGATTCCGGAGAATGCTTCAGCAACGCTGGACATGAAATTTTCTTACAGCGAGTATTATAATGGCAATGAACAGAAGCTCGGGGACGGGTGGTCTACCGATCAACTGGATGAAACAACCCTTTCAAAACGCCGTGTTACCTTTGTCAATTCAAATTTGATTTGGAGCACCTCTATTGAAAATGTTCCGACGGTCAAACTCAAAAAAGATGATGCCGGAAAAAACAGCGCAGTAATGTGGCAGCAGTATAATTACATGGTTTATCAGATCACGGTATCTAATGATTCTACTGAAAAGGAAAGCACCATTGATAACTATCTGCTGACACTCCAGGCACAGTATCGTGCAGACCGCATGAAGAGCGTTTTGGACGAGGATCTTTTGTGCTGGCCGGCAGATGATCCGAATACGCGAAATGAAAATGTATCCTCTGATTTTTATCAGCAGCATGACTTTATCGGAAAGCCCAATGAGGGCGGTGTGCTGATCTATGATGTCACCGATGTTCCTGACTGGCAGACGGAATGGGATCTGGAGAAATTCTCGAACATTACCCAGGAGTCCCTGCCTTACAGCTATACTGGCTCCGGCAATATTATCTTGCGGAAGGAAGTAAAAGATAAGTCGCACATGCTGTATTCTGCGGAAAAGGCAGCTGAGCTGAACCAGAACAGCACAGAAGTAACATATCACAATGCGCACACCTATATGGTCGCTGTGCCGTATTCCAATAACTTCCACTCCGGAACGGGATATGATAACAAAACAGGACTGATCTCGACGATCACCTTCGGCGGCGGCAGCAGCATTCACTGGTCAAAAACGGCAAGCAACACAGCAGATTTCACAGCGCCTACAAGAAATAATTTTCAGCATCAAAAATATGTAATGGATGCAGACGGCAATAAGCTGACAGAAAAAACGGTGGGTATCGGCGATGTGGATGCCTATTATCTGGACGGCTTCAACAGCATTGGCAATGTTCCGGTATTTCATGCGGTGACAACTGACTATGTGCCGGAGGATTTCGACCTGCAGGAAATTGACATCCGCCTGGATAACGATCCGCTTTATTATCCGGACATCCAGCTGAGCGACTGGTTTCGGGTGGAGAACGGTGACATTGACCGGTTTATCTGCTTTGGCTTTACACAGGAGGATGGAACCAAGGTCTATAAAACAGCTGCAGAACTGGGGCTGCAGCTGACAGAAGATACAGATGCCGAAGAGGAAAACCCGGATTCCAAGTTCTGGACACTTCCGCTGGGGACGGCGCTTACAGCCCAATCCGGATTGACTTTCTGCCGGGAAGTGCAGTTCCTGTTCCGGGAAGAGATTCCGCGGTACACGGAGTTCAATGGATTGATTACCATGCGCGGGGCGTTTCCGCACTTTTGGACATATGACAATAAGATCAGCACCTCCTATGAGTTCCATTATTATCAGCCGCAGAGCGCATCGAGTGCGGCAGAATGGATCAAGGATCCGCTGAGCGTAGACGATACCAATGCAGTGATTCGGACAGAAAAGGCCAACCCGGTGTTGGCCGGTGTCGGTGTATACGATGATCCCGTTGGCAAATTGGTGCAAAAGGGAAACCCCCAGGTGGTATCTCTGAATGATGACACTGCTGGTGCGCGGTTTGTGATTTCCAATGACAGTATTTCCCGTATTATGCCGGCATCTATGGACATTACTGCATTGTATCCTGATGACAACTACAGCGGAGGCGGCCTGGTGGCTTCCAGCATTGTCCTCAGTAAGTCGCTGCTGGAAAATGCAGACATCCAGTCTGTTGTGCTGCGCGGAAAAGGCTATACCGGAAAGGATTTGGTGGATAAAGAGGTGCCGTTGGATCTTTCGCAGTACACGAAAAATGCAGAAGGCGATCTGGTGATTCCAAAGACGGCGTGGAACAACACGCTGTCCTATCTGCTGGGTGTTTCTCTGGGATTCCGACGCATCGAAAAGCAGATCACTTATACAGACAGTACAAGCGATGACAACTGTTACATCCAGATCAATGGTACGCCCACCACGGAACAGACGATCAAGCCGCACGCTGAACTGAAAACGGCATACAGCTTTGGCGCTCATGACCAGACTGCTGAGGATACTGTGGCGAAAGCTACTGTGACTTTGGAGGTGTCTAAGGTACTGCCGCAGCTGACTGCAAGCGTGCATGCTATCCGAAAAGATGGAACAGAAGCCGTAGAGACACAGCACACGGTCACAGATAAAAACGGCACACGCATCGTCTATCCGTCTCTGGCTGTGCCCAACCGCAGCGAGACAGAGCAGACATGGTATCAGTTCCTGCTGACCAATAATTCCCGTTCTACCAGTTCTCATGCACTGCTCCAGGTGAATATGGACAGTGTGAAGAATGAACCGATTGACTGCCTCCAGGATCTGGAGGGCTTCGACACCCGGAAAATCGTTCTGGAGGGTGTCGGCAGCGGCAGGGCTGCCGAGATCAAAGAGATCCAGCTGTTTGACTGGAACAATACAACATATACCGCAGATTCGCTTTCTGAAATTAAACCGGATCTGACGGTTTCTTCGGATGTCCTGATGACAGATGAAAACGGTGTTGTGACATACGAAGTGCCGGAAAGCATTCGCCGTCTGCGCAGTGTGCGCATCATTTTCTCGCGGATATACGGCAACTTGGATCTGAACCACCTGAAGGAACTGACGCTGAAACTGTACGGTTCGACAGACTGGACTGGCTCTCTGAAAGCAGATGCCAAATTTGAAGTGATCGGCAGCATCAATGCTGAGTCGCGTACCAGTTCTAATGCAACTATGGAAGTGGCGGATACCAACCTGACGATCACCCCGACTGCCAATCGACCGGAGACCAACGAGAGCAGCAAAACAAGCCTGACCGTGCCCAATAAGGCAGATGGTCTGTACTATGGATTCCTGCTGGAAAATAAGGATACCAATAGCTGTTATTCCAAGGCAGGAAAGTCTGTGGTTTCCGTGGATCTGAAAAGCGTTGGCGTTAAGACAGAAAAAGACGGCGCCAAAATTGTAAAGGGCTATCTGTCGGATCAGGTGACCCTCTCTTCCAACTATGCGAAGAGCGGCAAGATCGAAAGCATCCAGCTGACTGCATTTCTGCCGGAGGGCGTTTCCGGGCCGGCACCTGTGAAAACCTTTTCCCTGGCAGAATTGGAAGCAACCAAGAATGCAGACGGCGATCTGGTGATCGACCTGTCCGATTGGAAAACGCAGGGATTGTACCTTGCCAATGTTGAGATCCGCTATGCCGATCTGGAGCGCGACCTCTCTGTGGCACAGGGCAACGCACCGGAACTGCGCATTTATGGCACAAGTAACTGGTTCGATGACCTGACTGCAACGATGAAGGTGACACCGCAGCATGCGCTGATGGAAAAGCAGGCAAAGTCTGCCTCTGTAAAATTCCATGTGGATCGTCCGGCGCTCAGCGTCAACACCCATATTTACTATAACGATCAGAAAGAATCCACACGTGCGGCATCGGGCAACACGGACGGAAATGAAACCATTTTCGGCGTTCCGTATGACCGTGACTTCATGCTGCGTGCGGAATTTGCCAATGAGACAATCTCGGTTCTGGATGATACCCAGATTATTGCTAAGATTCCGTATGAAAAGCAGGGAGAAGCAAAAACCGGTTTCCATACCACGGAACTGCGAATTTATAAAGATCTGATCGATCAGTTCGGCGCATTTGACAACATTATCCTCACCGGAAAAGATGCGGACGGGAAGGAACAGCAGATCACCCTTTTGCCGGAAACTGACGAGACCGGAAAGGTGACAGGATTCCACCTGGAGAGCGATACCAGCAAGCAGTATACCTTTAATAATGGCGTATTGACATTTACCAGAGATGAGGAGACCAGAGTCTACCCGGATTTTGGCATCGAAAATCTGACACAGGTGGAACTGAACGGCAGACTGGTAAAGCTGGTGGACAAATCCGCATCGGAAAAGCGGTATATTGAATTTGACGGTTATGACGATTCTCTGTTCGGAAAGACCGATACGCTGGAAGTAGATACACATAACTATCTGGACGGCTTCCGGGAATCCAAGGGCTATGTCACCGAGACGTATGACAGCAACAAGTATATCGTAACCGCAAAGGACACCACTGCCATTTATGTTTCCAAGATGTATTTCGACACGACAGTAATGGCATTCTATAAGGACAGCACCACTGCCAAAGATAAAAAGTATGCTGCTGCGTCCAGTTCTTTGGAACACATTCGCCAGAATTATGCACAGCCGACAGAATATATCGCTTCCGACGGCCATGTGCACAGCAGTGACGGTTATCTGTTCTCTGAAAATGGAGTGTGGGGCGACAGTGCCGATAACTCCGAGCTGGAGATCGGCTATAAGTCTATCGGTTCTTTTGCGGTGGATTTCCGTCAGTATTGCAATACCGGAAGCAACCTACCGGCTGCAAAGCCGACACTTGCCGGACAGGAGCACCAGTCCTATAACTATGTGCGGGATGCTTCTCTGAACACGGCGGCTACCGTGGCTGTGACCCTGGATCTGCCGACGGATTCCTTTGACGCATATTATCTGAAAGTTGATCCGCGCGCAAAAGACTACATTCAGTCGGTAAAGGTGATCTATCAGGACGGCACAGAGCGCAGGCGTTCTGGCGAAGATATCGTATATGATGCGGCGGAAAGCAATGCTGCCGGCAAGTTTGCCCGTCTCAATCTTTTGGGAGAAAAGGCAGACACCTTCTCTTCGGACGAAAAATACTTCTATAAGAAGCCGGAAAGCTATCAGGGACAAGCGCCCTCGAATCCGGTAAAACAGGTCATCGTGACCATCGATATCAACCGCTATCAGACTGTCAACGATGACGGCAAAACGGCAAAGTCTCCGGACTACGGCATCTGGTACGATCAGACAGATTCCTCTACCCAGGGTGCGTTTGAAGTGACCGGACGCTTCTACCGGATGGAGGAAGCCGTGGCAACTGCGCATGCGGATGTTACTGTGGGCAACAAGACCAACGGCAGAAGCATGCAGCGCACCGACTCCGGCGAGACAACAAAGAGCTCTTCCTGGTCATTCCAGAACTATTATTATGGATGGAACCCAAGTTATAATTATAATTGTGGTGATTATTGGTATAAGACCAGGTATGACTATAATGCTACACATTTGCAGTCCAGCACAAGAGTTCACATTGTCAATGACCAGGACAACGTGCTGAAGGGTGTGGGTGAAACACCGTCTGTTGACACCAATGATGAAGCTGAGTTCGGACAGGACAACAGCTTTGCCATCAGCTTTTATCGCCAGGGCAGAACAACTTCTGTTCCCACCTCCTATGTTTACTGGTCATATGCGCGTAAAGCTCCCAACAACAACGACTACCATTGGGCAATGAACAGTTCATATGTCCGGACAGATCAGTATGACTGGGTGAAGAAGCTGGCGTTTACCGATCAGGTTGTGCTTTCGGATAAGCTGCCGGAGATCCAGCCGGATGATGTTTATGATTATAAGGGCTTTTTGACCACCGGCATCCAGATCAAGAAAGAGATCTATCAGTATTTCCGGGACAGCGACCAGATCACCTTTACGCTGAAAGCGAAGGATTCTACCGGCGCAGAGACCGGCACAGCGCAGACGGTTTCTATCTCTGTAGCGGATCTGAAGGCGCTGTATGGCACAAAAAATGACTGGTATGTGAACTTTACGTATCCGGACAAGGGGAGAAGTGATGTTCCGGTTGCGACAGAGACCACGGAACCGGATACCGAGCCGGCAGCAGAGCCGAGCTATCATATCACACAGGAAAACGGAGCATATGTCATTGCGTTGGGCGAAGATACATTTGTCACCGACTATCGCATGACGATGTATGACATTCCGGGTACAGGCGACTATTCCGCGGAATTGACCGATCAGGAAAAAGCCGATACCCATCAGTCGAACCAGTGGGATATCCTGGTGCACGGAAAGCCTTATGCGATCTGGAAAACACATGATAACAAATACGGTATCAACACCGCAGCAACAAGTGTCTCCACCGACTATGCGCCCGAGAAGGTGATCTATCAGCAGTCGGATACCGCCAGAATCATGGGCTATCTCATTAATTTCAAAGGCGGATACGAACTGAAGACCCGGTCGAATTACACCACAGAAGATCTGTATTATGATTACAGCGAAACTGATAATAATACCCCCAACAGAGGACTCTATCGGGTCAGAATCTATAATCAGAACAAGAACCAGGCGACAGGAAAAGAGGCGGCTGCCCGAATCAGCAAGGCTTCTTCTGTCAACACCATGGACAGCCGTTATCGCCTGGAACACATCTACCTGCCGACATTCCTGCTGGATGAAGATTGGTTTGCCGTATCGCAGCTGATCCTCACTGTAAACGGCAAGACGACTGTTCCGGTAAATATCGTAAAGGGAATGGGTGTCGATGGGCCGGATGGCAACGGCGGTTACACCGTGTATGTGGGAACAGCAGAGAACGTCGGCGGCGAAGCGGTCTACTCAGTAGACACGGAGCAGATCCTCCGACAGCTGTATAAGAGCAATTCGGATCTGCTTTCCACCTATACCAATTCGTTCGATCAGGGCACTTACGTCAAGGCGTATGTCAGCAGCTTCCAGCTGGATCTCCAGGCGAAAAACGCCGACCGCAGCCAGGACAGCACCGTTCTGGCAGACGGAGAGTATCTGACCGCAGATAAAACCAATGAAAAATGCACGTTCCTGTATGACGGCGTTTATGTTGACCGGACACCTGACGATTTTACCTCGGATACCTGGGATGCAGACTCCACGCCGTCCTTCGGCAAGAAGTCCAATGATTATGCAAAGGAAAGCGCTGTGAACAAGCTGTCTGTAGCGTTTACTTCCATTGACCCCAATGCCGATGTCTATACCTATACCAATGCGGATGGATCTGCCGCAAAAAGCAACAAATCCTCCTATTATAACATCAAGAATCTGACTGGAATCATGGAGGTCGATGTTTCCCGGACGAAAATGTATGATCTGGATTCCAAGACCGGCGATATCCAGTCCGTGGACTATCTCCATCTGTCTCCCTATGATTATGTGGAATATACCACAAAGATCAGCGCAGCAAACAGTGCATTGATTCCGCTGGAGCATGTTTCCGTGGATTTCAGCGTTCCCAAGGGACAGCGTATTGTTCGGTGGGATGTAGTGGATGCAAGCGGCAAGGTTCTGACGACGGAGAATGCATCTGCAAATATTCCGGCGGCGGATATCACCGCGGAATTGTCCGACGGCAGCACAAAGATCGCAGCAGCACAGGGTGTAAAGTACACGCTGCTGAACCAGACAGACGGCGATCCGGAGGAAACGGCTTACCGCAGTCTGACGGCTGAACTGGGCAAGGGCGCAGAGCTTGACGATCAGATCAACCCGGGCGAAGCGGTTTACCTCCGTGTGACGACACAGCTCACCGAAAACGGCGGAAGCTATGATGATGTGTCGGTCGGCACAGTAGATGTAAAGGTGCACGCTGCACAGAAGCATGCTTATCCGCAGTATGCGATCTATAACGCTTCCGGCAGCGGAAACTATCAGCCAAACAACACCAGTTCTTATGCAGCCCGCAGAGCAGATCTGGCAGGCTATCTCTACTATTACCGCTATTCTCAGAAGGATGCGGCATCGCAGACGCAGTATTATGCCCATGTGCAGAGTACTCTGAAATATCAGTCTACTGCTCCGGTCACACTGACCTATCAGGCGGATAACCCGAAGCAGAATTACGACGGAAAGGGCGCATCGCTGACCATTGGCGGTTTGTATCAGGAGACCGGACACAACTGCGACACCTATTCTGTAGATGTTTCTTTCCTGGAAAAGAAAACGAAAGACAGCGGTGTCAAGTATTACCGCGGCTTTGAACTGACAAAACCGTATACCGTTCCACTTGAACCAGACAAGTTCAGCAAGGTAGAAGTGCTCTATGCGGTTGCAACACCCAGCACAGACCCGCGCTTTGCAGAAGATGAAAACATCGCCTTCCAGACAGACGAAAACGACGAAATAAAGATCACCTGGAAATCCGATACCTACACAGCCGGCGAAGCACGGCAGCTGGCAGAGGCAGCTATGACAGATGCCGATCTGCCGAATGTAGTTGGGGTACGCTGGATCTACTACGATCTGAAGGGAAGCGCAACTGACACCAAGTTCAGCAGTACGGCAAAGAGCAAGATCGCGCTGGAAGATGTCAAGCTGACCGGTGTGGGAAGATACCAGGATCTGACAGACGGCACTGCAAAGAAAGCGGACACTTATTCTCAGCATTTCACCGCAGTGAACACCTATACCCATATTCACAGTGAGGATATCCAGGCGGTTACTGTGACCGAATCCGGAAGCACAATTGCTGCGGATGCTACAGCCACATCCCATACGATCCAGACGGCAGACCGAAAAGAACTGACCCATTCGATCTATCGGGAAAATCCCATTGCATCGTTCCATACCCAGACCTTTGCCACAGAGAAAGCGGCCGCTGCACCGTATCAGGAGAATGCGGCACAGAAAACAAGCTATCGTCCGGGCGAAACCATCTGGCAGAAGGTGACACTGAAAAACAACCTGGCAGCACTGAAGAGCGGCAGTCAGGCAGGCGAGGAGGGCAGACTCATCAACCCGGTGATCTATGATAAGATGCCGGAATATTTTGCTTCGGCTTTGTACGATTCGTATGAGGTCGGCGACAGCATACCCGATTTTCATCTGCGTCTCCTGGATGCTGACGGCAACGAGAAGGATTTGACTAATATTGAGCTGTATCTGGCGAATCGAACCACAGGAGTGACCGGCTATGACAGCGGCGGAAAGATGACCTATACTGACGGTTACACCAACGGCAATGCGAGCCGGAAAGCGTTTGCGGATTTGAAGCCCGACAGCAACAATACTTTCTCGATTTCGTTTACGGTATACGAACTGCGCCTGCGTTATGCAGATGACCATGACAAGGACTTCGTTTTGCAGCCGGGCGAGCAGATCGAGTTCTGCTATTCGGCAACCATTCGCAAGGAAGATCTGCCTATGGTATACACGGCTTCTACCTATGCAAATGATACCGCAGCGTCTACGACCGGATCTGCCGGACTGCATCCGGCATACTTCCCGCGCATTGGTGAGTATTATCAAAACGGATTGGTACACTATGGTTCAGAATCGCTTTCTCCCAACGGCAATTTGTACCCTATGCTGCCGGGCGGATTCTCCAACACATGGAATGCCAATAATAACGATAAGCCGATACAGAACAGCAATATCCTGATGGATATGGATTATCTGATGCATGATATCGGTTTCAGTGCAGATAAGAATACACAAGTGGATATGTGGGAATTTCTGGATCAGACCATCACCCATATCCCCGGCTCGTCTACCACAAGCGGCAATATCAGCGGTCAAAACGGTGTGCTGCTGGACGAGGATTCTCAGACTGCAAAGAATATGCAGAAGGTATGGTACAATGCGGCTTCCGGTATCACCGCTGCCGAACAGCTGCAGCAGCAGCCTCAGACGGTAGAATATAAGGCGAACAACATCAATCGCGACTGGTTCAGGCTGGCGATGCATCAGCGAAATGCTGACCATGCCGACTGGAAAACACTGGATGCTGCAAAGGACACGCCGGTGATCTGGAGTGAAACACGTCTCCACCTGCAAAAGGCATGGCTTGCCACCAGCACAGAGTTCCTGAGCGAGGAAAAAAATATTCAGTACGAAGCGACCGGCGGCGACTGGACAGACGGCATTTTGACCGACCCGAATTACCCGTATTTCGGTACATATAATGATTCCTACAGTGATAATTCTTACAGAAATAAGGTTCATTCTATCACAGACCGTTCCGGCGCTGTTGCCCTGGAATATGACGAGGATACGACCGTTCAGCTTCAGGCATACAACTATGGTGACTGGGATCTGGATGGCGTGACATTCCTGTATACATTCGCTTACGGCATGAAGCCAGTAGTGGATGACAGCGGAAAGCTGGATGTCTCCCAGGTGCTGGCATATACCAACACCGGCGATTCCAAGTCCGGAAAGTTTGCAGCGATCGATGCGGCGAATGTAGAAGCAGAGATCATTCAGACACCGGAAACGAAAAATCCGAAGTATCTTGCGCCGAAGGCGATGCGCGATGCGGCGCAGAATACAGCGATCACTGACAAAGCGGATGGTTATTACACTGCGGAACAGTATACACCGTATGTGGTAAAGATCACCGTAAAACAGCCGCTGAAAAAGTGGTACGGCAGAGGCAGTGACTTTGGTTATATCACCCGGGTAACACTTCCGGCGAGAGTATTTACCAACACGGCAAGCGGTACTTGGTATGACCGTGTGCTCACACAGCCCTATGTGGCAGACAACAGCGAAAACCATCTCTATTATCAGATCTACGATATCGATCACTGGGACGGCTCGACCAAAACACTGGCAAAGCACAACCAGCTGAGCGGCATGGACTACCTCTGGAGTCCGGCATATTATCATTGGTATTATTCTGATCCGCAGCCGGAAAAGTTAAAGTACCTGGCGGCTTCTCCGAACACGCCTTCTGTCAATGGCTATAATATCCAAAACAAGGAAACGGTGGAGGAGAACGGCAGCTATCATTTCACCAACAACGGAGACATCTCCCGCTATACCAGCGGTACAACTATGTTCTATGCCGAAACTGGTACGAGAGCGGTTCAGCGAAAGCCTCTGGTGCGCAGCTGGACAACCATCAGCGAAACCATCGGCAGCAATGAAACCGAGATGTACGGCAAGACGGTGGAACAGTATTACACCGAGACACAGGGCGAGGTCAACTGGATCAATGTCCATGTGGAGAACAATTATTACTGGGATGCATATGGCTTTGACGGCAGCACGGGCACATATGGTTATGTCAATGAAAAAACGCTGCACAGCTACGGTACAGACGGCGGTCAGAAGGGTTCGCTTTCTCTGCCGGTCATCACCAACATTCTGCCCTATGGTATCGTTCCGGTGGCATCGGATGGCTCACGCTATACCACGGATAACACGGAAAATCGTAAAAAGTCCGTGGAGTGGAAACTGTACGACAAGGATGCAGAGACAGAACTGACCGAACAGGCGGCGCTTTATGACACTGAGGTCTATTATGATGCGTCTACCAAGCGTTATGTGGTGCAGATCTTTGCCAGGGAGGAAAATGATACCGAAACGGCAATGACAGCAGCACAGCTGGAAGAAAAGCAGAAAAAGGATGCGGCGATCCGAAATGGCAGCCTGTACAATTTCTGCATCAAGACCTTCACCTATGCAGAGCCGGATGATATGATAAACGGCGCGGAAGACGAAGATCTGCTGAAAAATTACCTGAACAACTATTCCTATGTTTCCAGCAGAGTGAACGCGTACCAGTTTATCACGGACAACGACATTTCCGGAAATCCATACAAGGTATGCTCGCCGGCAGTGATCGAGCCGATCATCAACAATTATTATGATTATGGATTCCGTAAAACGGATGAACGTAAGGATGCGGTTGCTGCGACAGCTAAGGTGACTTATAACTATCATGATAGTTATAGCACGGAGTATCTTGCTTCCAAGAATACCCTGCCCATGCGTCCGGATACAGACAATGACGGACTTTCTTCAACCAGTTCGGATTCCTATGTTCTGCTGAACCATAACTACGAACACGGCACCTATATGCTGGGCAGCATGAAGCGGTATGCCGAAAATGAAGAAATGCAGATGGATGAGTACCGGAAGGACAAGCCACTGTGGGAAAGCATCCGTTCTGCACTGAACCGTGACGTTTCGCCGTATGACGGAAAAACGGATATGCTTTTCTCGGATTTCACCTCTGCCGAAGCAATGCAGGATTCCGGCGTTGTGAATACGCTGAAGATCCGCACCCAGACACCGTCCCTGAAGGCGGAGAACATGGTAGCTGCGGAAAAAACAGAAGCGGGTAAGAAGGGCTTTACCGCAGACACGGAAAACCTGGACGAAGTAGACACTCGTCAGCAGTATCAGAACAGTGGAAAGGATTTTGACTACAGCGATATTCTCTGGTACAGTGCCAAGGTGTCCAGTCAGTCCGAGAAGGACTATCGTTACCGCGGCAGCATCTTCCACGCGAAGATGGTAGTGACATTCCAGCTGCCGGAGAATGTGCGGTACTGGGATGAGGACGATCTGATGGACGACTACTATCTGGAGTACACCGACAAGTCCGGCACCACACAAAAGCTGACCATGGCAGAAGCCAGAGCGGCAGGCTGGGGCATCGAACTGACACAGCGGTACTTTGCCAGGAATGTTGCGCCGGCGGAAAATGCGGATGCCGAGTTGACACGGGCGGATTCTGCTGTCAAGCGCGGCGGTGAAACACTGGTATTCGAGATCACCACACCGAAGGATGCAGGCTTCGACTGCAAGGACGACAAGACCTATGTTGCAGGCAATCATCCGGCAGGCTATTTCAACGGCACGCTGAACTTTAAGATCAAGACCCGGATCGACAACCTGGAACTGGCGGACGACACCGACAGCAGCTGGGAAAACTATTATTCCAAGGTCTATGTGACATTTGAGGATACAGACGGCAAGTTTGCCATCACAAAGGACGGCGTTTTTGCCGAACGGGATGCAGACGGCAAGTACTATGTCCGCGGTGGCTGTCTCATGCCGAAACAGGACGAGAACGGGGCATATGTCTATAATGCCTACGGCAATATCGTCTACGAAAAGCAGCAGAGACAGGAAGTGCCGGAATCAAAGCTGGCTTATGACACCTATGATTTCAACTTCTCCGGACAGACCATGGAGGGTATGCAGCTGCAAAATGCGGTGCGGGTGAAGGATACCAATAGTACAAAGAAAAATGCCATTCCGGAGATCGAACCCTTTGACGGCGTTGTGCCGGGTGAGATCAATCTGATCGCATCTTCTGCAAAGGTCACTGTGATTGCGCCCAAGACCACTGTGCGCGCTGACCTGAACTATCAGCGTGTGCGCGTCAACGATCCAAACTCTTCTACGGTCATCGCAGAAGACCCGCATATCAAGCAGGTTTATAAAACAGTCACTTATATTGATCAGGTGTCTAATGATACAGCATCGGTCAATGAATTTGTGGTGAATTATAATCTGGCGAATTATGCGACATTGCGCGGTACAGATCAGGAAGCACCAGTGAATTATCCGAACGTAACACCACATGTTTCTGAATTGGTTTATCCCAGTGTTTCAGAAATTTCCACTGGTAAATGGGCAATTCCCTCATCCGGCGAACTGGAGACAGAGTATGCTGCAGATGCGGAGCAGGTGCATGACATTCTGGAAAAGCATCTGAAGGTCTATCCCTACGTGCTTATCAGCACACAGCCGGACAAGGAAACCGGATTCTATACGCCGGAGACGGAGCAGGATGACGGTATTTATTCCAACACCTATTCCAATTCCGGAACTGGTACAAGCTGGTGGGTACGCATTGGTGACGAAAATGGCTATGCCCTGGATGCAAACACAACCATTGCACTGGAAAAGAACAATCTCCATTTTGACAGCACCAACCAGAAGCTCCAGCAGCAGCTGTCACAGCTTAATCTGAATGAATCCATTCGCCAGGTGCGGTGGGTGATCCGGACAGAGGGCTTTACAGAGGGCGAAATTACTCTGAATAATGCGGAAGCACCGCGGTATTATCCTGTTCCAAAGGGACTGTACATGAACGTGGATGCGGATGCAGAGACTGAGGGCAGACAGGACCGCAACGAAGTAGATCCGG
Organism: uncultured Ruminococcus sp.; assembly: GCA_934463425.1. Classification (GTDB taxonomy): domain Bacteria; phylum Bacillota; class Clostridia; order Oscillospirales; family Ruminococcaceae; genus Ruminococcus_C. Next base: position 18,725 of record CAKSJP010000007.1, on the reverse strand, counting down.
AGAATTACGGATTGAAGGCACTGAGCGAGGACATTCAGGCAAACAGTGCGCGTGTTGCATTTCAGACACGCCCGGCGAATACAGCTGTTTCAATCTCACTGCATAACAATCATTTTGTCAGTGTGATCCTGCGCAGCGATGATTTTAAGTACGCTGTTTCCGGAACACGTTCTCGTGTAGGATTCTACCTGGATCCGGAACTTCCGTGGCTTGGCATTGACATTGATGCAAAATATTTCACAGGTACCAGAGTCAAGGAATTTGCATGGAGCAGCAATATTACCGGTATCAACAGCCAAAACAGTAAAATGATGAAGTATACAATTACTTATAAAAATCTGAGTCATGATCTGTTGGAAACTGATAAATATGGTCGAAAGGACGTAGAAGAGGACAACCTGTCGAATCCGACGGTCTCTTTGGCACTGCCCTATCTGGAAAATCTTTCGGAAGATTCGTTTCAATTTGTGCAATATCGGGATGATTCCAGCGGCAGCATTTCAGATTACTACATAGGTGACAACTATAAGAGTACTGCAGTGCTTGACGCAGACGGCGGTGTGGAAACACAGGCGGAAAATCTGGACAAAAAAACACCGCAGTGGACCTGGCATGTAGAAAATGAAAAGGGCGAGTTTGTTGCTCTGCAAAAGGCCGGAGATCTGAAGCTGAGCGGCGTTGACCTGGAAAACAAGGATTATGCCGATGCTGAAAACACAAATATGGAATTGGACACGCAGAAAACTCCGAATCCGTATTTTGTGAAAAAGCCGATTTCTACGAATGTCTTGAACCGTAAGATTGTAAACTTTAAGTTTTCTGGAACATTGAAGCCGGGTCTGCGGATCGTGGTGGAAATGATGGTGCCTTTGGATACAACCAATAACAGCATGGTTTCTACGGAACTGATGCAGGCAAAAGCTTATGGATTTAAGGAAGGCACATTTAATCCGTATATTCCGATGCAGCAGGATCGTGTCAAGATGGTGGCTTATGAAGTTGACAGTCATGATGTCAACCAGAATCGCAATAGCCGGGATATGGCAATCACCATTACTTCTCAGGCGATCACACTGATGTCTACTAATACTGTGACACAAATGAAAACGGCAACTTCAGAACTGGATACTGTAAACAGTACTATACCAGTACAGGTGCCGGAAGGCAGCAGGTATTCTTATGCAGCTTCCCTGCAAAACACTTCCAACGGCGATACGAAATACAACAAGCTGTTATTCTATGATGTGCTGCCGTATCATGGCGATACCAAGGCCAGTGATAAAAATACGCCGCGTAACTCTTTGTGGAACGGTTATCTCATCCCGGAATCGGTGCAGCTGAAACAGGTTACAGAAAACGTATCCTCTGTCCTGAATCAGGATCAGTATACGATCTGGGTCGGACCGATTGTGACACAAAGCGGAAAGTATGTGCTGCAGAATACCAGTCAGCTCCCGACACCGCCGGACGATGCGGTAACAGATGCGGACAAAAAGAAGTTTTATGAGGATATGTACGGTGAAGTACATGCGAAGGACACCTATTTTGTAAAGCTGTCGGATCTGATTGCAGCACATGAGAAGAAAAAAATTTCTGATGCGGAATATGAAACTCTGGTACGCGGTATTCGTGCAGTATGGGCTGAACTGAAAAATGTAGATACATCGCTTACGAAAAAAAGCCGATTGGAGCTTTATTACGAAATGCATGCACCGCTGAATCTGCCGAAGTATGTAGGGACGCCGATTTCTAATCCGGAGGACCCGAAAAATGCGGAGAATATCAAGGGTGCAGTGAAGGAATATGCTCAGTGGAACAGCTTTGCAGGCGGTTATCGGGACAGTTCGTCAACCGACGGCGGTTATCAGTTGCTGGAAAATAAGCAGGCAGGTGCGTATATTTCTGCACCTCACGGAAAAGGCTATATCGGCAGCTATGTCTGGAATGATCTGAACTATGACGCAAAGTGCAATGAAGCTGCGTATGCAGAGGCATCCAACGGCAGATTGCTGCCTACCGGAAAATGGACAACGGACATTGATTTTGACGGAAAGCCGGATGATCCCGGCATCAACGGCGTTCGAGTTGAACTGCTGACCACGAAGGGCTATTCAGTGAACCAAAAGGGTGAAGCAGTAGCAGCCGACCCGAATCCGTCTACAAACCCCGATCCGGACACACCGCGTTATGTGCTGCTGGATCCTGAAACCGGCGCATTTCTGACAAGTGTGGACAACAACCCGACAGCATATCAGTATACTACTGACGGCCCGGTGACTTATACCACCGAAAGCGATTATTACGGCAATCAGGGTTATTTCATCCTGTCGAATCTGACACCGGGAGATTACCGGCTGCGATATACACTGCCGCAGGGATACGATCAGTATTCCGTTACCACACGGAAACTGGGACAGACCAATACAGCGCTCAAGGTTTATCGGAACGGAACGGTTGTCTATAACGGCATTGGTGCAGGTGACACTACAGCTCTTGCCAATGAGACAGCCAACACAAAGGCTTCGGCTGGACAGCTGGTCGTACAGACTGCACCGATTCATGTAAATGCGGTGGAAGAAGATCTGACAAAGCATCAGGCTTATGACACTGCTATGACTTCCTATATGCTGGGTGTCTCCAGAGGTTATACCTATGGCGGCTGGACATGGGTCGATGAAACAATTGCTGCTGACGGCAGCACGATCGAGAGTAATGGCATCATGGACGACGCAGAGAAGAAGCTGAATGATGTCATTGTAGAAATGCACGAAGTAGACGCAGACGGCAATATCTCTCCGGAGATCGCCGTTGACGGCGACGGCAATCCGGCAGTCGTCCGCACCAGTGATGAAGGCTACTATCAGTTCCGCCTGTATCCGAACAAGAACTATGTGGCAGCTGCAAGGTATGACGGAACTTCCGGTGTTCCCTATAAGCCGTCACCCTTTATGCTGTATGATGATCCGCTGAAAAAGGATAATGACAATGACTTGATGAAGGTAGCAGGCAGTTTCCGCACACGGCCGTTCCTGACGAGCGTTCCTTATGATGAAAATCATAAACCGCTGTATGAAGACGACGGTCAGACCTTCCAGATCAACAGAAGCATTTCTCTGGGATTTGTGAACGGTTCCCGTGGATTTATCGGACAGTGGATCTGGGACGATGCGAATTACAACGGCATCCGGGATACCTTTGAAAAGGGTATCGAGGGTGTGACCGTGACCTTGCAGCCGTTCTACTATGACGGCGATACCGGAAAATGGGTAGCCATTACCGGCGGGGAACGCGACATTCAGACGGCGGAATCCGGCGCATATGTATTCCAGAATGTTTCCAGCTATTATGTGAAGGACGGAAAGACATATCTGGCAGGCTATCGGCTGTATGTCGATCCGGCTAAGAATGCCGATCTGTACCAGAAGTATGCGATCACCAAGTATAAGCAGTATCCGAACAACCGTTCTACGGAAAACAGTGATCTGCAGTATACCGGTGAGATGCAGCACTACCTCATTGGCGATGACTGGTTCGAGTATGGCGAAAACGGCAATATCACAGCATATCACAACTATGATAAAAAAGACAACATCATTATTATTGCCGGAGAAACGACAAACTGGAACAACAATGTCATTGCCTATAAGGACACCTACTATGATACCGGCGAAGCACAGCGTCTGCTGGACTACAGCGGCGGCTTTACGGAGATTCAGACTTCTGAAGTAACCGGCTATCTCTGGGAGGACAACGGCAGGAATGCAGCCGGAGAATATCAGGGGGCATTCGACTATGACGGTATCCGCAATACCGTGACCGATGCGGACGGCGCGACACAATTCTACGAAAAGGGAATTGCCAACGCAGAAATCCAGCTGGAGCAGTATGTGCTGCAAAACGGCAAATATGTTCCGGTAACAAGCGGAAATCATCGTACTGTAAAAACTGATGCAGACGGCAAGTACACATTCTCCGGTGTTTCCACATATGCGGAAATCAATGGGAAAAAGGTACTGGCACATTATCGTCTGAAGCTGCTGTCGCTGCCTAGCGGTATGGAAAACTATGCCGTTACCCGCTATCGGCAGAATGGCGATGCAGAGACCCAGGTGGTGGACAGCCACTTGATCTCGCAGAACGGACAGCACGGAGCAGGCTATAGCGGCTATGATACGGTATCCTATCTGACCTCTCCGTCGGACGGTGACTATTTCATCACTGCAAAGAAGTCCCAGCCGGAAACAGAAGCAGGCATTGACGGAAAAACCTATTTTGAACCGTACATTCTCTATGATGATGCGGCAGTGCACGACGGAAATCATGATTACGCCTACGATTACATCAAGGCAAAGGATTATGACGGCTATGACGGTGGTCTGAAGGCATTTGAAGCCGCATCCGTCAGCGGCGTGGTCTGGGAGGATACCAACTATAATGGTATTCAGGACGACGGCGAAGCAGCATATCATAACAGCAAGAATCCGGCAGTTGTGCACTTACAGCAGTATTTCTATCGCGGCGGCGAATGGGTGCTGGAAAATGCAGCATTCCGGACACACGAAACCAAAACAGACGGAACCTACACGTTCAGCAATCTCCCCACCTATGTGGAAAAGGGTGGCGTAAAGTATCTGGCAGGCTATCAGGTTATTCTGAAAACCTTGCCGGAGGATTATGCGGCAACAAAGTATTGGAACGATGCAGAGCCGGACAAGGTTTACAGCAAGCTGTATGTCACAGATGCTGATGACGGCACAGAGGACAGCCAGCGGACAGGTGACCTGCCCATTACCGTGCTGGAAGACAATCACGAAATGCTGATTCTGGCACAGGAGGCAAAGGCAGGCACGCAGTCCAACAACACAGAACCGTACACCGATTATAACTGGACATATGTTCGCGATACCAATATCAAAAACATTGACACCCCGAATACTGTACAACAGAAGTACTACGATCTGGTAAAGGCAAGAGATTATGCAAATCTGGATGCCGGACTGAAGCAGCGGGAAACTGCTGCGGTAAAGGGAAAGATCTGGGAAGATACGGATTACAACGGCATTCTGAACCGCGGTGAAAAGGGCAAGAGCGGCGTTTCTGTCACTCTGGAACAGTATCGCTATGATGCTGCCGTAAAGCAGTTTGTTCACATGAACAATGACATGACTGTGAAAACTGATGCCAAAGGCGTATATCAGTTTGCCAAGGTGCCGACCCACTTTGTGGTTGGCAGCAAAGACCAGCTGGCATATTACCGCATTCGTGCAGACGTGCCGGAGGGCTATGCGGTGACACGATATCGTCAGGCAACAGATGCCGCGGAAACAGACAGCGACTGGATCGCAAAAACGAACTATCTGACTGCACCGGACAATGGAGATTACTTCCTGACAGCACAGCTGGCACAAGGCAACGATCCCTATAATTTGACTGATGCTGTCACAAACAAGAAATACGATTCCATATTGAATGCAGATGTGACTGACATTTATAACGGCGGTCTGAAAGCATTTGAGACCGGAACGATTCAAGGTACAGTTTGGTTCGACAAGGATTACAGCGGTCTGCGAGAATCCGGCGAAACGGCAATGCCAACACAGCAGACCATATATCTGGATCAGTATTATCTGGACGGGCTCGGAAACTGGCAGTTTATCAAGAAAGATTCTGTTCAGACAGATGCCAAGACAGGTGCATATCAGTTTAAAAACCAGCCGACCTTTGTGACGGTTGACGGAAAGATGTATCTGGCAGGCTATCGCCTGCGGCTGAATGCCGTGCCGGATGGCTATGCGGTGACCAAGTATCAGGCATTGGATTCCACAGGAAACTGCATCAACAGTGACCTGCTGGCAGCGTCTCAGGATTCTAACTCAGACCATACTGTGGACTTCAACCAGCCGGGCGAGTATATCCTGCTGGCAAAGCAGGCGGTGCATGGCGCAGATGGCAGCGGTGAACCGGGATTCCACGAATACTATGCACGGGAATATGGCAATGTGAAGTATGATATTGTTACCGCAGAAAATTCTGACGACGTGTATAACGGCGGACTGAAAACCATGCAAACCGCGGCAATGGAAGGTCAAATCTGGAATGACGCAAACTATGACGGCAAAATGGATTCTGACGAAAGCGGCTGCGGCGATCTCCATTTGACACTGTATCAGTATTATCTGGATGGAACGACCTGGAAAAAGACTAAGGCGACTATGACCGCAGTGACCAACAGCAACGGTCTGTATTATTTTGAAGGCATTCCCACTTATGCGGAAGTCGATGGCAAGCGCTATCTGGCAGGCTATCAGCTGCATCTGGATGCGCTGCCGGATGGCAATGCGGTTACCGTGCTCGCCAATGACAACAAGCTGCACTGGGACAACGGCGCACTCACTTTGATGGGCAAGCAGGAATACTTGATCGTTGCAGCAGAGGCACAGCCGTATATCGGAGAACACACCGGAAGTACGTCGCAGTACAACGAGTACTATGACCGCACTTACCGTGCAGTTCCGGGTACCGATATTGTTTACGATATCACAGAAAGCCGTGACAGCAGGGATGCGTACCTCGGCGGCATCCGGGCATTCCGGAACGCATCTATCAGCGGACGGATCTGGAACGATGCAGACTATGACGGCAGTATGGCATCTGACGAAAGCGGCATGCATGACTTGCCGATGACGCTGGAACAGTACTACTGGGACGGCGAAAGCTGGATACCGACTGCATTTACTGTAACGGGAAAAACCGACAGCGACGGAAAATATCAGTTTGATGCTATTCCCACATTTGTGGAAGTCGGCGGTAAGCGTTATCTGGCCGGTTATCAGCTGAAACTGGATGCGCTGCCGAAGGATGCTGACGGTAAGATCACCTACGGCATTACCAAGGCAGGCGGAGACAGCAGATTCTGGATCACAGATCCCTATCAGAGTGATAACATTTATCTGACTGCACCGGATCAGTACCTGATCCCGGCAGCAGATGCAAAGCCGGAAACGGATCGCGAATACCAGAGAACCTATAACAGCAAGACATATGACATTGCGGATGCCGCAGCTCAGACAGACTGGAACGGCGGCTTGAAGCAGGTCGAAAAGGCGCAGGTTGTAGGGCGTGTCTGGGACGATGCGAATTACAACGGCTTGCAGGATACCGGCGAAGGAAATGTTTCTGGTGTGGATATCACACTGGAACAGTATTACCGTGATGCAGACGGCAGCTATCATTCTACCGGAAGCACGTGGAAGACATCTTCTGACACAAACGGCAAGTACCAGTTCAACGATGTAGACACATTCTGCAATGTGGACGGCAAGACCTATCTCAGCTATTATCAGCTGAAGATGACAAGCGAAGTGCCAAACGGCTATACCATTACCTGGTATCAGCAGGGCGACGATCCGACAATAGACAGCGATCTGGATGCGGAGAGCCGTTATCTGACGAAAGACACCTATTTTGCTTGTGCGGCTGCGGATACAGACAGCACGGCATATGCTGTGGATGGCATGGACATTCTCCGAAAGGAAGATGTTTCCGGTTATGATGCCGGCTTTAAACAGTTGGCAGTAGGGGACATCTCCGGACGGATCTGGATCGACCGCAATTATAACGGTATCCAGGATGATGGTGCAAATACCGCAGAGGACAAGGCGGCAATCGAAAACGTCACCGTCAGAGCAATCCAGTATTACTACGACGGCAGCCAGTGGCAGCCGGCCAACAATGCCTTTTCTGATTCCACAAATGCAGACGGCAAATACACACTGGCGAATCTGCCTACCTGGGTAAGAGTCGGCAATGTGGATTATGCCGCAGGCTATCAGCTTTGTCTGGAAAATCTCCGCGGAAACTATCTGGCAACGCAGTATCGCGTGGGAACAGACCGCACCAAGGACAGCGACCTCGCACTGGACAGCACTTATCTGACAAGTCCAAACGAATTTATCATTCCGGCGGCGGATGCAGGTATGGATGCCAGCGGAGCAGCAAACCGTGCTTCGGTACGGGAAGTGCCGGATGCCAATGGTACAATGTACCAGGTAGATCTGGCGTGCGGCAAGGATACGGCTCATTATGATGCCGGACTCAAGCAGCAGGACAAGGGCGTTATCCGCGGCACGATCTGGGAGGATAAGAACTATGACGGTTTGTATAACCTGGATGAAGTGCCGGTAGCCACTTCTGTTCGTGTGATACTGACTCGTGACATCTATGAGAATGAAAAATGGGTACCGGATGATGCATTCGGCGAAGTTTCTCAGATCGTGGATAACGGGGTATATCAGTTTGATGGTCTGGACGTGCATGTACCGGGAGATCTGTCTGACGGCAGCGCTGCGGACAATAAGGAGCGCATTTATGGCTATCATGTCAAGCTGGATCTGACGACAGTGCCGGATACTTATGCGGTGACCAAGCAGTACGCGGAACCGGATAAGGGGCGGGAAAACAGCTTCCTGAACCCGGAAAACGGCAGTATGATGGCAGACGGTGAATCGCATATCATCCTGGCAGCCGGGGCAACCGAAGGCGCGACAGAGCATACCGTCACCATTGATGGCATCGCTTATGCACCGGCAAATCTGGCGGAGTCGATCGCATCGCACAACGGCGGTTTGACAGCAATTGAAACGGCGTCCATTGACAGCTATATCTGGAATGATGCCAATTACAACGGTATTCAGGATGCAGAGGAAGTTGGCATTGCCACAGCTTCGGTAAAGCTGACCCGAAAGTATTACGATGATGCCGACAAACAGTGGAAGCAGGACGACAGCTTTGTTCTTGTGGCAACTGGTACACCAGTGGCAACGGGAACACCAGTCGCCACCGCAACCCCTGTGGCAACAAGCACACCGACTGCAACGGCAACTCCTGTGGCAACGGGCACACCGGCTGCAGCAAATACACCGACCGCAACAGCATCCAGTGATGGACACTATCACTTTGACAATCTGCCGACATTTGTAGAGATCGGCGGAAAGCGTTACCTGGCAGGCTATCAGCTGAGTCTGAACGAGATGCCGGATGGTTACGCTGCAACGAAATTCCGGATGGGAGATGATAACACAGCAGACAGCGACTTGTACGTTCAAGCTGCTACTGGCACCAGCACACTGCATCTGTATCAAGATACGGACGAGGTGATCATTCTGGCGCAACCGTCCAGCGGCAACACCTATTATGACCGCACTGTGGGAGATCATGCTTATGACATTGTCAAGGCACAGGACAACACGGATTATGACGGCGGTCTGACACCTGTTGAAACAGCGTCTATTGACAGCTATATCTGGAATGACGCAAATTATAACGGCATTCAGGATGCAGAGGAAGTAGGCATTGCAACAGCATCGGTTCAGCTGACACGAAAGTATTACGATGATGCTGACAAACAGTGGAAGCAGGACGACAGCTTTGTTCTTGTGGCAACTGGTACACCAGTGGCAACGGGAACACCAGTCGCCACCGCAACCCCTGTGGCAACAAGCACACCGACTGCAACGGCAACTCCTGTGGCAACGGGCACACCGGCTGCAGCAAATACACCGACCGCAACAGCATCCAGTGATGGACACTATCACTTTGACAATCTGCCGACATTTGTAGAGATCGGCGGAAAGCGTTACCTGGCAGGCTATCAGCTGAGTCTGAACGAGATGCCGGATGGTTACGCTGCAACGAAATTCCGGATGGGAGATGATAACACAGCAGACAGCGACTTGTACGTTCAAGCTGCTACTGGCACCAGCACACTGCATCTGTATCAAGATACGGACGAGGTGATCATTCTGGCGCAACCGTCCAGCGGCAACACCTATTATGACCGCACTGTGGGAGATCATGCTTATGACATTGTCAAGGCACAGGACAACACGGATTATGACGGCGGTCTGACACCTGTTGAAACAGCGTCTATTGACAGCTATATCTGGAATGACGCAAATTATAACGGCATTCAGGATGCAGAGGAAGTAGGCATTGCAACAGCATCGGTCCAGCTGACACGAAGCTACTATGATGAAGATCAGGGCATGTGGATACTGGACGAGGACTTTGCACCGATGACGGCTGGCGTACCGGTGGCAACAGAAACACCGGTCGCTGCAAGAACCGCGGCAGCTGCTCCGGTGGCAACTGGCACAACGGCGGCGATCCCTATCGCTACCGGAACACCGACGGCATCGGCGTCCAACGGGGAATATCGGTTTGAAAATCTGCCCGTCAGTGTTGTGAAGAACGGCAGGGCATATGTGGCAGGCTATCAGCTGAAGCTTTGTCAGATGCCGGATGGTTATGCAGCAACCAAATATCATGCCGGAACAGACCGCATGAAGGACAGCGACCTGATTGCAGGAACGCTGGAACTGCAGCAGCCGGACGAATTTATCATTCTGGCAGCAGGAACTGTCGAAAATGTTTCTGCAGTGTATCAGCGTACCGTTCGCGGCATCGATTATGATATTGTTAAGGCAGAGGATAGCACCGGTCAGGACGGCGGCATCGTGCCGCAGGATATCGGCGCATCTATCTCCGGCATTGTCTGGGATGATGCAGACGGCGATAAGCAGATCGGCGCAAACGAATCCGGTATCGCAAATGTACGGATCGTGCTGCAGCAGTATTACCGCAAGGACGGAAAGTGGGAACTGCTTCCAGATGGAATGCGTATCACTGAAACTGGTACAGACGGTACATATTGCTTTGCAGATATGCCGCTTTCTGTTACGATCGACGGCAAGACCTATCTGGCAGGCTATCGCCTGTGGGTCGATCCGATTCCGGATGGCTATCATGCAATTACATATGCCGGAGCAGATGTCGAACAGACGGAGATCCATCTGACCGGAAATATTCTGGACGGCTGTCTCGTACTGGGACTGCCGGAGGAAAAGAATCTGACTTCGGGAACTTGTCTGGATGGATATAACATTGCAAAGGGCGCAGATGCCGCTTCGCTGGATGTGTATCTGAACCGGGATCCGGAGGAGACCACAACAGCTGTTTCGGAAACTACCAAGGAGACTACAACGTCCGTTTCAGCGACTACGGCAGAAACCACCAGTACTTCAAAGTCATCTGAAACCGCAGAGACAACATCCAACTCCGGCAGTATGTCATCAGGCAGCACACAACTGCATACCACTGCAACTACAAGTACATCCCATAAGCATACATCCGGTACAACATCGACTTCTGTTTCAGTCACAGCATCGCAAACGAAAAAGACCACTGCAACAACGATGATTACCACATCAAAAACCACTGCAGCATCGAAGTATACAACTTCTGCAACAAAGACACATATCACAACACATACAACGAAAACAACAGCGGCCGGCACTTCTGAACAGGCAACTGTCACTACACGGCATACCACACATACCACAGCATCGCATACACATCAGACAACACAATCACCGATAACCCGGACAACAGCATCAACAGCAAAAATGACACAGGATACAACGCACACCACGCATACTGAACTGACGACCACTGTCAGCAGAAAAACTACCACAAATACCACATCTCTGACAACGCTTTCCAGTGCAGGGCCGACACAGCCGTCTGTCACAACAACGATCACAACGCATACTACAACAACACATACCAGTCTGACAAGCAGTCAGATGACAGTATCCAGCTCCATATCTGCTGCATCGACATCAACAACGGCCGACAGCCGGACAACAATGTCGACAAAGCATCATATCAGCAACGATACACACAGTATTACAACTACCAAGATCACAACCAAAACAACGACACATCATACAAGCGCCGAGATCTTCGACACTACCCAGGAGACTACTACCACACAGAAACATCATGTTATCATCGACACCACAACTACCACCACAACTACAGCGACGGTCAGCGACAACGATCGCCATGACGGAAGCAGCACACAGACAACTACCACAACCATTGATGTTTCTGCACACACTTCGATCAAGAAGCGGATTCCGATTCCGGAAAAGCAAAACATTCCTGGAACACCGAAAACAGGAGAAAATGCGCTGCACATCACCATTTTGATTGCGGCCTGCGGCTTCTCACTGCTGTTGGTGATCCTGACGAGAAGAAAGAAAAAGTAACACAGTGAAGGGCTGTTAAGCGAGCCTGGTGTACAGAAGGATCTGCATGGACAGATCCGCATGAAAAAGCACATACTCTCCGATGAATCGCGGGAGTATGTGCTTTTTGCATCTTACAGGCTTGAAATGACATCTTACCGGATCCCTCTTGAAAATCGGCGGAAGGTGCGATATAATGAAACCATAACTTCTGAAAGGCGGCGATGACAAATGGAACCATGTATTGAAATCACACATCTGCAAAAACGATTTGGAAGCATTCACGCAGTAAACGACCTCTCTTTTCAGGTACAGACCGGACAGCTGTTTGCATTTCTGGGGGTAAACGGCGCCGGAAAAAGTACAACCATTTCCATGCTGTGCGGACAGCTGCGGCAGGATGCCGGCGAGATTCGCATTCATGGAAAAAATGTCCGGGAGGAACGTGACGCTGTCCGGAAAGATCTGGGCGTTGTCTTTCAAAATTCGGCGTTGGATAAGCAGCTTACAGTACAGGACAATCTGCGGTATCGCGCCGCCCTCTACGGCATTACCGGAAGAGCGTTTCAGAAACGATTGCTGGAGCTGGACGAGCTGCTGGAACTGCGTCCGCTGCTGCGCCGTCCCGTAGGAAAGCTTTCCGGCGGACAGCGGCGGCGGATCGACATTGCCCGTGCCATTTTTCATCGGCCGAAGCTGCTGATCCTGGATGAACCGACTACCGGGTTAGATCCTCAGACACGGCAGACAGTCTGGAATGTGATTGAGACATTGCGGCAGAAGAAAGGCATGACAGTGTTTTTGACAACGCACTATATGGAGGAAGCCGCCGGAGCTGATCAGGTGGTGATTTTGGACGAAGGAAGGATCGCCGCACAAGGAACACCTCTGGAATTGAAAAATCGCTACACCGGGGATTATGTGACGCTGTATCATGTCAAGGAGGCAGATGTGGCTGCTTTGAAAATGCCTTATCAAAAAACCGGAGAAGCATTTCGCATTTCTGTACCGGACACCAAGACGGCAACGAAACTTATCATACAGCATCCGGAGCTGTTTCTGGATTATGAGATCGCAAAGGGCAGAATGGATGATGTATTTCTGGCAGTGACGGGAAAATCAAGTGGAGGTGGTGCTTATGCTGAAAGCTCTGGTGTTTCGCAATGTTAAGCTGTATTTTAAAGACAAGGGCATGTTTTTTACTTCGCTTATCACGCCGGCAATTTTGCTGGTGCTGTATGTGACTTTTTTAGGAAATGTATACCGGGATTCATTTGCGTCCAATCTTCCGGGCAGCTTTTCAGTTTCTCAAAAACTGATCGACGGTGCAGTTGGTGCACAGCTGATCTCTTCCATTCTGGCAGTCAGCTGTGTTACTGTACCATTCTGCTCTAATATGCTGATGGTACAGGACAAGATCACCGGTGCACGGAGAGATCTGACCATTGCCCCGGTAAGCAGCGCAGCACTGTCCGGCAGTTATTTTCTGGGAGCAGCACTCTCGTCGCTGTTGGTATGTTTCACAGCTTTGGCGCTTTGTCTGGGTTATGTGCGGATGGTTGGCTGGTTCTTTTCCGGAAAGGATCTTTTGCTGTTGGGGACAGATGTTGTACTGCTGGTACTGTTTGGCACAGCGCTTTCCTCACTGATTCACTTTTTCCTGAACACACAGGGGCAGATCTCGGCGGTGGGTACTATTGTCAGTGCCGGCTACGGCTTCATTTGCGGCGCATATATGCCGATTTCCAGTTTCGGCAGCGGTCTGCAAAAGATGCTGTCTTTTTTGCCGAGCACCTATATGACCTCACTGGTGCGGAATCATGCTATGCACGGAGTTCTGGCACAGATGCAGAAGGAGAATGTCCCTCAGGAAGTTATGGATGTTATACAAGAAAAACTGGACTGTGCAGTGGAGTTTTCCGGAAAAACAGTGACAATCCCTGCAATGTATGTGTATGTGGGGAGTACAGTTCTGGTATTATTGGGTGCATATCTTGCAGCACATTATCTGGCAGAAAGGAAACAGAGCCATACATGAGAGTAATTATCGAAAATCTGCCGCCGGGGGGAGAAGAGGAAATCATCATCCGGGCCAATGCGCTTTCAGAGCGTGTGACGGAACTGCTGCATGCATTGCAGCTGGAAAATGAAAAGCTGATGTGCTATCATACCGATGGCAGTATGAGCGTGCTCCATCCGGAAGAGGTTTTCTACTTTGAGTCTGTAGATAACAAGGTTTTTGCCTACGGCAGGGCAGAGGTGTCAGAATTGAAATATAAACTGTACGAACTGGAACAGCGCTTTTCCGGAATGGATTTCATCCGGATCTCAAAGTCCATGATCTTGAATCTGGCGAAGGTGGAGCGGTTTGCGCCGTCTTTCAGCGGACGATTTGAAGCCATGCTGCAAAACGGGGAGAAGGTCATTATCTCCCGGCAGTATGTTCCGAATGTGAAAAAGCGGCTTGGATTGTGAGGTGCGGCGATGTGGAATAGAATCAAAAAAATGCTTTCGATCATAACGGCATCGACGACCGGGACACTGATCGCTTGTATATTCTGGGGCAGTGTTACCAATCTGGTGAATGGGGATCTGCCGTTTCATGGGCAGATTTCATTTGTCATGCTGCCGGAGATTTTGCTGATCGGCGTGCTGACCGGTGTTATTACAGAACTTGTTCTGCCGCGAAAGAAAGACATGGGAAATCGGGAGGCAATGATCCGCCTGGTGATCCATTATGTTTTGATTACGGCAATGGTATTGATCTGTACCTATTTTTACGGCTGGTATACACCTACATTTTTTGGTGTTTTGGGAATGTGCGTTACGATCGCGGCAGTCTATAGCTTTACATCAGCGATGAATTATCAGGCATATAAGCGAACCGCGAATGAGATGAATGAGAAACTGAAAGAATTTCACGCGAAAAAACAGGAGGGAACACCCTATGAAAAAGAAAAATAGACAAAAATGGCTGGCGGCGCTTTTGTCCGCGGCAGTGCTGACTGGTTTTGCAGGCTGTACAGAGGTAGACACGCCGGTTTCCTCATCGGATGCGGAAACTGCCGCTACAGAAACTACAGCAGCCGAGACAACAGAAACCACGGCAGCAGAAACTGCATCAGAAACCGAACCCAATGCGGAGACAACCGCAGAAACGATTCCAACACCGACGGAAAGCGGCGCGGCCGAGACAACAGCACAAGCCGCTGCAGCAGATGCAGGAAACACAGCGGAATACGCAGAAACAGCCAAGTGCCTACTGGGCGCTCTGGATTACATCGACCGCATCGGCAGCGGCAATCTGCCCAAGGATGAAAACGATATTGTGCAGTCTGCAAAGTACGGCGCGGTATATGAAAAGGTGGCAAAGACACAGTTCTCCAGCACGGCAGACTTAAAGGGATATCTGGAGTCTAACCTGACGCAGAAAATGATCGATGCGCGGTATTCTGCAATTTTGGGAACAGACCAGCCGCTGTATATTGATGCAAACGGCGGTCTGTACGGCAGACAGTATGCGACCAGCGGCGGCTTTGCCTGGTTAGATCCGGAGCAGGTGGAAGTTGCAAATGTCACAGAAAATTCCTTTGCCGCTTCCATGCAGTATGACAACTTTGGCGCAACTGCGGTACTGACTGTACAAATCGTAATGGACGGCGGTCAATGGAAGATCGATTCGATTCAATAGGAGATTGGATATGAAAAAATGGTTTGCAGAAGATTATGCATTTACCATAACTGTGACTGGCTTTTTGCGCGGCGATCAAACTGAAAATTATTGTCGAAACGGAGAAGAGATCGGTGATGTGTATCACTGCACCTATGGATGTCCTGTAAACGGGGACGGCTGCGGAATTTGCAGCAAGACCATGCCTCTGCTCTATCCGCTGATGGAGGCCGTTCGCAGCGGCGGTGACTTGCAGTATCTGGGCGGTGACGGAAAATACAGCAAGACGATCGTCTGCCTGGATGGATGCGTGATTTTTCGCTTGACGGCAGAGCCGATGGGAAATCCGAATTTTTATCAGCGGGATTCTATCGAACAATTATAGAACCTGTCTTCACAAGCGTATACAAGTGTCTTTTCGGCAAATTTTGCTGCATACTGCGTAAAAAATACTTGCCGGGCGACAGCCCGCCTGCGTATTTTTGCCTTGTCTGCAACAAAATTATGCTCGAAAATCCACACATATTTCTTGTGAAGACAGGTTCATAAATTCACCAAAGAGCTTCCTGGGGACTTTTCCGTTTCAGGAAGCTTTTTTTGTGAATGAACTGTAAAATCTGCGGAGCAGCTATTGACCTGGAGCAAACTCTAAGTGTTATAATAGAGTCGCTGGAGGTGAGCAAATGACCATTAAAGAAGTCAGTGAAAAATATCAGATCTCTCAGGATACGCTGCGTTATTATGAACGTGTGGGAATGATCCCAAAGGTGACGCGAACGCCCAGCGGCATCCGGAATTATCAGCCGGATGATCTGGGATGGGTAGAACTTGCTCTCTGTATGCGCAGCGCCGGACTGCCGATCGAGGTAATGATCGAGTATGTCAAACTCTGTCAGCAGGGAGAGGATACTATTCCGGCGCGGCTTCAGCTTTTGTTGGATCAGCGTGAGGCACTGCTGGAACAAAAAGCGCAGATCAATGCCACATTAGATCGTCTGAACTATAAGATCAGCCGATATGAGGCGGCAGTGGAGACCGGGGTGCTTTCCTGGGAGAAGGACCCGGCAGAAAAGAAAGATTAGGAGGAACGATCATGTATCTGGAAAAAATCAATGCACCGGAAGATGTCAAGAAACTGAATCAGGATGAACTGAAAGCACTGGCAGAAGAAATGCGCCAGGCGCTGCTGTTCCGTCTGAGCAAACACGGCGGACACTTTGGCCCGAACTTCGGCATGGTAGAGGCGACGATCGCCATGCACTATGTTTTTGATTCTCCCAAGGACAAGATCGTATTTGACGTTTCACACCAGAGCTATCCCCATAAGATGCTGACCGGCAGAAAAGATTCCTATCTGTACGAGGAGCACTTTGACGATATCTCGGGGTATACCGACCCGCACGAGAGCGAACATGATTTCTTTACTGTGGGGCATACCTCTACCTCCGTCAGCCTTGCCAGCGGTCTGGCAAAGGGACGGGATCTGAAGGGCGAAAGCGGCAACGTGATCGCGGTGATCGGTGACGGTTCGCTCAGCGGCGGTGAAGCACTGGAGGGTCTGGATTTTGCCGGTGAAATGGATACCAACTTTATCATTGTAGTAAATGACAACGATATGTCTATCGCTGAGAATCACGGCGGTCTGTACAAAAACCTGAAGCTGCTCCGGGAAACTGACGGCAAGTCGGAGTGCAATCTGTTCCGTGCGATGGGTCTGGATTATGTCTTTGTCAAGGATGGCAACGATATCCCGTCCCTGATTGCAGCATTCCAGCAGGTCAAGGACAGCACCAAGCCGGTGGTGGTGCATATTGTGACCCTGAAAGGCAAGGGCTATGCGCCGGCAGAGCAGCACAAGGAACAGTGGCACTGGTGCATGCCGTTTGACATTGCCACCGGAAAGTCCACTGTCTCTTTTGACAGCGAAGGGGATTACGGCAGCTTTACCGCTGCGTATCTGCAAAAGAAAATGGCAGAGGATGCGCGTGTCTGTGCGATCACTTCCGCAACACCGACGGTATTCGGATTCACAGAGGAAATCCGGAAAAAGGCAGGCAAGCAGTTTATGGATGTGGGTATTGCCGAAGAACAGGCTGCTGCTATGGCATCTGGTATCGCCAAAAATGGCGGCAAGCCGTTCTGGGGTGTGTACAGTTCTTTCTTACAGCGTACCTATGACCAGCTGTCTCAGGATGTCTGCATCAACAACAGCGCTGTGACCATTGCTGTTTTTGCGGCTTCTGTCTTTGGCATGAATGACGTAACACACCTGGGTATTTATGACATTCCCATGATCTCCAACATTCCGAATCTGGTTTATCTGGCGCCGGTAACGGTGGAGGACTACAAGGCGATGCTGGATTGGGCGCTGGATCAGGATGCGCATCCGGTTGCGATCCGTGTGCCGGCACAGTATATTTCTGACGGTAAGGCAGTGACAAAGGATTTCGGCGAACTGAACCGCTATGAAGTGACACAGCAGGGAAGCGATGTGGCAATTCTGGCATTGGGTTCATTCTACCACCTGGGTGTGGCAGCAGCCGGGAAGATTCAGGAAAAAACCGGTGTTGCACCAACTGTCATCAATCCGTATTATATCACGGGACAGGATGCCGCACTGCTGGAACAGCTGAAAGCTGACCACAAGGTTGTAATCACACTGGAGGACGGCATTCTGGACGGCGGCTTCGGCGAAAAGATCGCGCGGTTTTATGGTGATTCTGCTGTCAGGACAAAGTGTTACGGTTTGCAGAAGGAATTTCTTGACCGCTATGATGCACAGGAGGTGCTGCAGAAAAACCGTCTGACAGCAGAGCAGATCGCAGAAGATGCAGTTGAAATGCTGAAATAAAAAATCTGATTTCATATTGTAAAACAGCTCACATACGATTTGAACTGACCCCAAAAAGTTAGACAAAGATTCAAAAGAAAATTTATGCAAAGCGACTAAGAGGAATCTTGGTCGC
>CAKSJP010000006.1 GCA_934463425.1 uncultured Ruminococcus sp. | reverse complement strand
GGAATTGGCAGACGCGCTAGCTTCAGGTGCTAGTCCTCGCAAGGGGGTGGAGGTTCAAGTCCTCTTATCCGCACCAACTGCTTTCTCTTTTAATTGAATTGCATCCCCGGTCTTTCCTGTGATTTGGGTGTTTCCGTCGGGTTATTTCTGGAAACAACTGCTGCGGATATGGCGGAATTGGCAGACGCGCTAGCTTCAGGTGCTAGTCCTCGCAAGGGGGTGGAGGTTCAAGTCCTCTTATCCGCACCAAAGATTTTGGTGGGCTGACTATGTGAAAACATGGTCAGCTTTTTTGTTTTTCCATACCTTCGGAGGTGTCTTTATGCAGGAAATCCGCAAAACGATCAACCACGCCGTCTTTGGACTGATCCTGTACACGCTGCTGCGGTATGCCGTTTTCGCCGCAGAACCGCTGGCGCGAAAGTGTCTGGTCTGGCTGATGGTCTCCGACAGCGGCGAACGGCAGACACTTTTACAGCAACTAGAGAAAAACGCTTATTCCAGCGGCATCTCCAGTATTGCCGCAGTCGCTGTGGGCGTTTTGTTTCTCAGCTGGTACTTTCGCCGGGATACTCCGCCCAAAATGATGCTGCGAAAAACGCACTCGCTTCCGCTGAAGCAGTTCCCCCTTCTGATCTGCATTTTCATGGGCGCACAGCTGATCTACTCCCTGTTCGGGAACAGTCTGGAACTGCTGCTCCGGCTGTTCGGATATACTGCCATGGGACAATTAGATGCTGCATCGTCTCAGAGCACTACCCTTTCCATGTTCCTGTACACCGCCATTTTTGCGCCTGTGGGAGAAGAGATCATCTACCGCGGGCTGGTCATGCAGCAGTTCCAGAAGTACGGAAACGTGTTCGCCATTGTGATTTCTGCGGCATTGTTTGGCGTGATGCATGCCAACCTGTTTCAGATGCCCTTCGCCTTTCTCACCGGATTGGTATTGGGATATACCGCCGCAGAGTTCTCCCTGAAGTGGTCGATCCTGCTGCATTTATGCAATAATCTGGTGTTCGGTGAACTGCTGAGCCGGTTGACGGGGCATCTTTCTCCGACTGCACAGGACTATCTCTATCGGGGCATCAATATTTTCTTTTTCGCTTTCGCCGCATTCTGGCTGCTGCATCATCGGGAACAACTGAAACAATACCTCCGGGAAAACAAATGCGCCGGAAAGAACTACGCCGCCGCTTTTACAGCAGTGACAATGCTGGTGTTTATCATCGGAAATGTGGGACTGGCACTTTCAGAAGTTCAAAAGTTAAGATAACAGAAGCCGGAGAAGCAACAATTGCTTTTCCGGCTTTCATTGTTATGGAAACGTGATTTAATACTGAAATACACTGTCTCCGGCAAACTCCCGCACCAGTGAATCCGCCGGTAAGTGTTCCAGAGTCAGCGGTACAACATCATCCCACATCTGCCGCAGCTCCAACAGCATGGGATGCTGCATTTCCGCCTCTAGTTCCCCATCCAACAGTGTCTTGTAAATGCCTAGCTCATAGGGCAGGAATGTGTCAATGGAAAAAGTGGCACGTTTTTTATAGGGCGCAATGTATTTGTGCTCCCCTGCCTGCACATGCTCAAACATAGAAAGTGTCTCTGCCACGCTGCGCTGGCGGAAACGCTTATCCCGAAGCATCCGGCGCATCAGCCGCAGCCGGGATGGATGCAGCACTGTTTCTCCATTTGTCACACGGGTGCGGACGCTGACATAGAGCCGCACGGTCATCTCTTCCGGAATGGTGATGACTTCCGGATTCAGTGCATGGATACCCTCCAGCAAAAGCAGTTCGCCGGGTTTCCGGGTCAGCTGCCAGTCCTGGTCGATCCGGGTCGTGGTGGGGAAATGATACCGGGGCATCCAGGTGGGCTTGCAGGCAATGACGCTTTGCAGCTGTTGGTTCAGATAGGGAATATCCACCCGTGCCGGAGATTCCAGATCCAGTTTTCCCTTTGCAGCCATTTCCTGCTGCTGCGGTGTCATGGTAGAAAAGAAATTGTCCATGGAGATGGTATGGGTCTCCGTGCCCCAGTTGTCCAGAAAGCGCTCCAGCAGAAATGCCGTCGTTGTCTTTCCCGAACCAGAAGGCCCGGCAAGCAGGATCACCGGACGCTCTACCGCCGTTTGGCGAATGGCATCCGCCACCTTTTCCAGCTCCTCCAGAAACGCCTGGTCTGCCTGCGCCATGGCATCCTCAGAAGCGGTCATTGCTTGATTGATATCAGTCAGTGTCATATATTTCATGGTCGTTTCACCTTTCTGCAATCATAACTGCACTTGCACATATCCAGATGTGCTATTGGTATTATAGCATATTTCCACAGTTTTTGTCAATTAAAAAAGATATGTATTGTGCATTTCCCCAATGCATTGCCGCATAATCAACTTCTAAAGTACCAAATAAAAAACTCACCCAGCAAAAATACGGAGTGAGTATAAAACGATCTTATTGTTCTGTCAGTCAGCTACGACTTGAGCATAAAAAGTAAAAATGAATTTTTCAAATTCCATATGTTTCAGATTATCATGAATCAACCCGATTTACATGGTATGCAGCTTGTATGGCATTTCAAATATTTCAATGCCAAAGAATAAATCATGATGCAACGCCTCGCAGCGCTTCATAAAAAGACCTTTCCTCTATCACATCGTTATAGCCATCTTTGTCATTCTCTGTTCTATTCCATAACTTGTAACTCAATTGATCTGGAGAATCAGAATAAACAGAAACTCTTGCAATCAAATCTTCAGTGTGATTTTCAATGACATCTCCCCCAAATCCCGGCATTTGTTCAAAATCAAAAGGGAGCTGTTCACTAATGCGATAGAATCTTAAGTTTATATAATATTCTTCTGTTTCTGAACAATTGATCGAGGTATTGATGATATCATTATCATAAATGAAATCTTGTACTTTTTGATGCAATAGATCCAAATCAGTGCATTCATTTTTTATGATATAATTTATCCGAACTGTTGTGACATTGTTTTGCGTAAATACTTGTGAAGTATCCGGTATCTCATATATTTCTGGCATATGCTGAAATTCTCTTTCTCTCATCAAGCCATTCGCAAAACGATAGCTGACAAGTGATAGAACGATACAGAATATAGGTATGAGAAATCGTAGCTTTCTTTTGCTTTTCATAAATAACCTTTCTGTCAATCTATACTTTCTCAGAAATCTATTTTTCTCTGATTGTGCTGCACTTGACTTGACAATCTATCATCATTATATCACATTTTCTCCCATTTGGCAATTGTGCAGTACAGTCCTAAAATCTGTTGCAAAATTCTCCCGTTCCTTTTTACCGCCGCATTTCAAAAAGAAAGCAAATCGCCGGAAACGAAAAAGAAAATCAGTGGACAACGCACCGGTTTTGTGGTATAATGGTAGCATCATAAAAGAAAAAGGAGCGATCACAATGCGTAGCGATCTGATCTATATTCCGGACAGCGAACTGGACGCCCTCATCCAGCAGGACACCCCATACCTGGATCTGACGACCCTGGGACTGGACATCGGCGACGAGCCCGGCTCGCTGTCATTCTATACCCGTGAAGCCTGTGTGCTGTGCTGCACCGAAGAGGTTTCCCGTATTCTTTCCAAGCTTGGACTTTCTACTGCCTATTCTCTCCCCACGGGGACACAGATCGGTGCAGGAGAATTGTTCTTTACCGCAGAAGGCAGCGTCTGCGATCTGCATCGGGCGTGGAAGATTTGTCAGTCCCTGCTGTCCCACTGCTCCGGTGTTGCCACAAAAGCGCGGAACATGCTGAGTCAGGTACAAGAGATCTCTCCCACGATCTCCCTCACTGCGGCACGGGCACATTTCCCGGGAACCAAAGCGCTGGTCACAAAGGCAGTAGTTGCCGGCGGCGTCATTCCCCACCGCATGGGACTTTCTGAAACGGTTCTCATCTATGAGACCCACATCGCCTGCATGGGCGGCCTGGAAGTGTTCCTGGAACGCTATCCCCAACAGAAGAGCCACTTCTGTGAAAAGAAAGTCTTTGTGGAAACCCAATCCGCAGAGACGGCGCTCCGCTGTCTGTCAGTCGGCGTGGATGCCATCCAGTTCTTCCAGATGCAGCCGGATGCCCTGGCAAAAGCCGTAGAACAGGTCAAGGCAGTCTATCCCCACTGTACCATTGTCGCAGCCGGAAACCTCACCGAAGAGAATGTGGCAGAATATGCCGCAACCGGCGTAGACGGTCTGGTCAGCTCTGCATTTTACCGCGCAGAGCCGATTCAGATGCAGGCACAATTTCACACAAACTAAAGGAGTAATTTTGACATGAAAACCATCGGAATCATCGGCGCAATGCCCTCAGAACTCGTAGATATCCGCAAGGGTCTCCCCAACTCAGAGATCCGGAAAAAAGCTGGATTTGAATACTATATCAATCAGGTGAACGATGTCCGCATCGTCCACGTTTGCAGCGGCATCGCCAAAGTCAATGCTGCTGTCTGCACCCAGGCGCTTATCGACGAGTTTCAGCCGGATGCGGTCATCAATGCCGGCATCGCAGGCGGCATGCACAATGACATTCACGTTTGTGATGTTGTGGTATCCAACGAAGTGCTGCCCCATGACCTGGATCTGCATTTTCTGAAGGACTATCCGCCTTACTGCGGCATCTATGCCGCTGACAAGGCGCTGATCGATCTGGCCGTCAAGACCTGCGATTCCTTCGACGTCAAATCCTTTGTGGGACGCATCGTCTCCGGCGAAGCATTTGTCACGGACAGTGCGGTAAAAGCAGAGATCCAGGAGCGGCTGCATCCCTATGCACTGGATATGGAGAGTGCCGCTGTGGGACAATGCGCATACCGGAACGATGTTCCCTTTGTCAGCGTCCGCTGCATCTCTGACAATACCGATGATGAGGGCGCAATGTCCTTCGATCAGTTTGAGAAGATCGCTGCAAAGCGCGTGGCAGATATCGTTCTGCGCATGACAGCATCCTTTTAAGGAGTTACAGCAATGACATTACAGCAGCTTCAGTATGTGATCTCCATTGTAGAGCATGGCTCGATCAGTGAAACCGCAAAGCATCTCTATGTAGCGCAGCCCACCCTTTCCAGTGCAGTACGCACACTGGAAGAAGAGTTCGGCATCACCATTTTTCACCGCTCCGCCAGAGGCATTGCACTCACTGAGGACGGCCGAGAGTTCCTCTCCTACGCCCGTCAGGTCGTAGAGCAGGCCGACCTGCTCCATCAGCATTACGGCGGTACACGACACACACGGCAGCGATGCACCATTTCCACCCAGCACTATGCATTCGCAGTAGATGCCTTTGTCCGTCTCATCCAGCGGCTGTCTCCGGATTCCTATGAATACACCCTTCGGGAAACGAGAACCCATGAGATCATGGAGGATGTGCGAAATTTTGACAGCGAGATCGGTATTCTGTACCTCAGCAGCTTCAATGAGAAAGTGATCCGTGCTATGCTGGAGGAGTATCACCTGGAATTTCACACGCTGACGATTGCAGAACCGCATGTTTTTCTCCGGGCAGCCCATCCTCTCGCTGACCGCGCTGCTGTCACCACAGCAGATCTGGAACCCTATCCGTTCCTCTGCTTTGAGCAAGGCGTTCACAACTCATTTTATTTTGCAGAGGAACTCCTCAGCACCATGCCCCATAAGAAATGCATCCGCGTCAGCGATCGCGCAACACTGTTCAATCTGCTCCGGGGCGTGAACGGCTATACCATTTGCAGCGGTATGGTCAGCGCCGACTTAAACGGCGGCGATATTGTCTCCGTTCCGCTGAACACGCCAGAGCGCATGGAGATCGGCTGGATCTCCAACCCCAAAACGCAGGAAAGCCGCGGCGCACAGCTGTACATCCAGGAGCTCCAACAGGTCCTGGCGGCTTATCAGAAAAAATAACGGCTTCAAAAAGACAAAAACGGCATCTCTGTTTTAGCAGAGATGCCGTTTTCGATTCTTTCAGCAGCATTTGCACAGGATCTTGTGCAGTACTGCTTTTCTTATACTGCTTTCAGCGTCCGATCTGAATCTGACCGATTCTTAGAAAGAGAGTCTATTCCTGATAGGGAATTTCCTGTATGATATGCACGAGAAATTTCAAAAGCAGGATCGCATCCATTGCTTCAACTTCACCATTCGAGTTGATATCACTCATTTCCCGCATAGTGTCCGTTGCAGCCACTACGCCAATTATCATCTTGTTCAGCAAAATATCATCGGATAGGTCGATCTCTCCGTCCAGATTGACATCGCCGACCCGGATGGCCTTCGGCGTAGTGGTTGTGGTTGTAGAAGTTGCAACGCCCGTGGAAGATGTTGCCACCTGTGTGGTAGAAGTCGCAACCGGCGTTGTTTCGTCCGGCATAATGGTGATATAGCCGCTTGCACCCTTTGAATAACCGGTTTCTCCGGTCACACCGTTTTTCCATGCCATCGGTTTACCATCCCAATCTTCCCCCACGCACTGGATCTCAAAGCGATCGCCGGGTTTTGCAGTATCCGGAACTGTTACCAGAAGCGTTGCAAACTGTCCGGGCGATATGGTCTCCAAGGGTACCGAAGCATAGGCAAACGGCATGAAAATAAAGTTTTCATTGCTAGATGCCAGAGCGGTTGCGCCATTTATTGTTGTGTAAAGCTTGACATACTCCAGATCATCATGCAGCCAAATGCCCAACCCCACCGAATTGATCTCCTTGTTCACATAAATCGGAACAGAGATCTCATAGCCATTTGCCTGGAGTTCGGAGAGTGTCAGAGAAATGTCTCCCGGAGAAAGTACAACCTCTTTCGGCTCACGGGTGGTGGTTGTGGTAGTGGTAGAAGTTGCAATGGGCGCTGTGGTCTGTTCCGGTTCTACAATACGAATGTATCCATTTTGGGTATAATCAAACGGGATAGCATCTTCCAAAGAGGTGTTGAAAAAATGATTTTCAGTTCCACTTATCCCCGTCAGAGACGGCGCAATGTAAAAAGCATCTCCAATTGCTGCGGATTCCGGTATTTTTACTGTGACTGCAATCTGTGGTCCAGCGGGCGAATCCTGCTCATCATCTGATTGACCACTCATATAAAGAGATACAATTTTATTACTAGCCGCATCAACAACTGACGTATCCCCAAGACCCTCTGCAGAAACATATTCCAAATCGCTCGAAAGGTATAGCGTGGCATTAAACCATGTCACATCAAAGTTGGTGCTGATCGGAATTGTTACCCGATAATCTGCTGCTTTCAGTTCCTCTAAGGTAATATCCAGACTGCCGGCAGTCAGTGTATAATCTGTTTCCGGTTTTTCTCTCGTCTCGACGATCATATTGTCGGATGCCTCCACCGGTGTCGATGACCAGTCCGACCATGGAGACAGCTGTTTATAATAGGTGTACGTTTTTTCCTCAGTCCGGGTTCGATAACGATACCATGTCTGTGAAGTATAGTTGATGCTGTCAATAAACCAGACAAATTCTGAGTAGCTATCCAGATTTAAAATATATCCGGTTTTGTTGCCCTTGTTATAGCCGTCATAGTTGGACTCCGGCTCTACGACCTCCGCCCATTCTCCCGGCGCTACGGTCTTTGCACTTGCAATCTGGGACGGATAGGCAATCTCTGAACCGTGATATTCGCCAAAGCTCGCCTGCAGTCCATAGGCGCTGTAGTTTCCGTTCACGCTGTAGTCACGGTACTGCACATGGCTGTCCACCGAATAATCGCCTCTGGTACGATAGTTCACCATATTGTAGGAAGCAGTCTCCTGACGGCTTTCGGTCTCCACATCGCAAATGTCCGAAGAATCCACCGCACTGGTAGACCAATCTGACCAATCGCTCCACGCAGTATAGCCTGTCTCCGTACTCTCCAAAATCCACGGCGCATCCAGCTCATAATTGCTGGTTGTGGTAGTTTTGGTGCAGTAACGGTATTCCAGATTGCTGTCTGACGAATCCCCCTCGGCAGTGCTGTCGTCCGTATATTCTGCCGCAGCCGCCGGAACAGATGCCGCTGTCTCCGACAGCACCAAACTGATCTTTGGCAGCCCCATGATACAAACCAATCCCGCTGTCACTGCCGCTAATTTCTTTTTCCAATTTTTCATTTTCCCACTCTCCTCTTGTAGAAAACCTGTCCGCCGAAAAGCTATGCGCAGACAGAAAAGTCCATAACGATTCACATACCACCGCCGCTTGGCAATGATTCCATTATTTATTATATCACTTTTCCATGTACTAGTCAAGATAGAATGCCATTTTATTCACACCTCAAAGCCCCATTTTTATGTTTGCTGCATTCCAGAATCATGCAGTTTCTGACGCACTCACAGCCGATTTTCTCCCCGAAATCACCCCGGACTGACCGGAAATGCAGCATCTCCCGATTGCCCGGCGCACTGGTGCAGATTCATGCAGATTGTCCCATAATGGTGCAAGAGATTCTGACAGATATTTTTTTGCTGTGCCGCTATAATAGAGGATGCAACTGTGTGCAAGGCCCTGCTGCCGCAATCGAATGGCAGGGCAAAACCGCACAAAGAAAGGACGTTTTTATCATGCATAAGACCAACCGTTCGCAACTGCTCCGCCGCCCACGTGCACCCCGTATTTTCTATGAGACCGGCGGCGGATTCCTCTCCGGTCTGCTTCTCGCCGGAACCTATGTCGGCACCATGACTTCTCCTCTGCCCATCGCCATTGCAGCTAATCTCAGCGCACCTGGTGCAATAGCAGTTCTCATTGGCAGCCTGATCTCCTATTTGATCTCTGACACCATGCTGAGCAATCTGCCGCTTCTGTTTGCACTGGTAGTTGTTGTCTGCCTGCGGATCATGAAGCGTCCGGCTAAAACCGCAGCCGGCATGGCATGCAGCACTGGAATCTGCGTTTTTCTCTCCGGAATCGCTGTTTCTCTGGTTTTTCACGCCAGCGGCGCGGAAGTCATCGGCTATACCATGACCGCTGCACTCACCGGCTGTGCCTCCTATTTTATGCACGCAGTATTTTCCAGTGTCCGCAGCACCGGAAAGATCCCGCTCCGTTCCACAGACGGCTGCGCTGCCGCAGTGGTGCTCATTTTGTCCATAGCAGCATTCAGCTGCTATGGCATTCCCGCCATGAATGCCGGCTGTGTGCTCAGTACCGCTATCACTCTGATCGGAGCAAAGAAATTTCGTTGCGCCGGCGGCGTGATCTGCGGCGCACTCACGGCATGCGGCGCGATTCTGGGTGCCCCCGAAGCCGGACTGCCGCTGCTGATCCTTCCGGTAGGCGGTCTGCTGGTGGGATATCTCGCCGACAAGAACCGTTTTCTCATTGCCGGTGTGTTCTTTCTGTTTTCTCTTATGGCGCTTATTACCTTTGGGACAAGCCTGCTCCAGATATCTGCCATTGTAGACCTCTTTCTGGGCAGCGCCGCGTTTTTGTTTCTGGACAGCAGCTGGCTGGACAAATGGCTGGTCACCGATCTGCCAGACCATACCAACCATACGCTTCCTCTGTCCGAACGGCTGCGGTATATGGCAGATGCCATCCGCAGCGTCCGGGAAGACACCGATGCCATCGCAGCTATTTTGCCCCAGGAAGAAACCACCGGTGACGTGACCCGCGAAGTCTGCGAAACGTTTTGCGGCAGCTGCCGGAACAAGCTGCGCTGCTGGGAATCTGCCTATGAGGAAACCCTCGCCGGATTCCGGAAAATGGAAAGCCACGTCAGCGCAGATCTGCCGCCCATCCCGGAAGAACTGGCGCACTGCTGCCGAAGAGAACGTCTCCGGGCGCTGTTTTCCCGACATGCTGCATCCCGCAGAAAAGCGCGATTTCTGGCAGCGCGCACCGCAGAAAGCCGCACGGTTTTATTGGAACAGCTCGCCGCTGCAGAGGACATTCTCATCTCCACCAGTTCTCACCTGCACATCCGCTACAGCAGCGAGCTGAGTGAAACCGTCCGCAGAAAGCTGCTGCATTATGGCTATCCCTGCGATGCTGCCGCAGTGTACCACACACAGTCAGATCGCCTGATGATCGAAATGCACTGCACTGGGAGAGAACTGGACGGCTGTTTGCCTACGATACGGCACATTCTTTCAGAATCGCTGAATCTGACATTGGAGGAACTGGATCCCATCTATTCCGGAGAGACGGTGCGCTATCGGCTCTGTCAGCGCCCTAAATATCGTCTGGAGCATTTTACCTCTGCCCTGCACGCCAGCCAGGAGACCATTTCCGGCGATACCACACTCCTCTTTACAGACAGCGCCGGAAACCCCTGTCTGGTTCTTTCGGACGGCATGGGCACCGGCAAAAATGCCGCCATCGAATCCCGCATGACAACTGAGCTGTTCCGAAAATTCATCTGCGGCGGCATCTCCGGCACTGCTGCAGTACGCATGATGAACGGACTGCTTCTGACAAAGTCACCCCAGGAAACCTTCGCTACACTGGATGTGGCACAGTTCGATCTGGATGACGGAAAGCTGACTGTGATGAAATCCGGTGCCGCCGCTACGCTGATCCGCCATGCCGGAAAAGTCTCCCGCATCAGCGCCGAGACATTCCCATTGGGATTGGAGCCAGAAGGCGAAACCGCCGTCCGGCGCGTCTCTCTCTGCCCGGATGACATTATTCTGATGCTTTCCGACGGCGTCAGTGAAGACGCTTATCCCCTGATCCGGCAGCTCCTGGAACGCAGCAGCGACCTGGAACAGATCGTTATGGAAATCTGTGACAAGGCAGAAATATTTGCCGGTGGCAACCGCCGGGATGATGTGACCGTCTGTGCCGCCCGGCTTCTTCCCGCGTAAACAGAAAAGCCATACCGCATTTATTCCGCGTCTTTTTATTTGTGCAACATGACTAAATAAAGCGTTTAAATCTGTCTGGTTCTATGAAATTTACTGGTTAGCCAAAAAATAACTTGCAATAGTATCTTATATATGTTAAAATATGAATAGAAAACAAAAGGAGGGGTATGCTATGCAGTCAACGCAGAAATCCACCGCAAACGATTTTCCATTATACCTGTTCCATCAGGGAAAAAACTTTGAAGCACATAAATTCTTCGGTGCACACCCATTTCGGCGCGGAAGAGGACAATTTTACCGTTTTCGTGTCTGGGCACCCCATGCCAAAAGTGTGTCTGTCATCGGCACATTTAATAACTGGGATCGCACCTGTCATCCGATGCATAAGATCTCAGATACCGTCTGGGAAGCAGAACTGCCCCGCCTGAAGCAATTTGACAGTTACAAATACAGCATTGAAACGGCTGACGGACACATCCTGGACAAGGCAGATCCTTATGCCGCACATTATGAGCGCCGTCCCGGTACCGCTTCCAAGCTGTATGAAAGTGAATATACATGGGGAGACCGGGAATGGATGCTGGAAAAGAAAAAGCACGTTCCTTACAAAAGCCCCATGAACATTTATGAGGTGAATCTTTCTTCCTGGAAGCACAAGCCGGAGGAAAAGTTCCCCAGCTATATTGGTTTTGCAGAAGAGATCATCCCTTATCTGAAAAAGATGTCCTATACCCACATCGAATTTATGCCGCTGACGGAGTATCCCTTTGACGGCTCGTGGGGGTATCAGGTCACTGGTTATTTTGCACCGACTTCACGGCACGGTACCCCGGATGACTTCCGGAAGATGATCGACATGTTCCATCAAGCCGGCATCGGCGTTATCCTGGACTGGGTTCCGGCGCATTTTCCGAAGGATCCCATGGGACTGTGTGAGTTCGACGGTACATACTGCTATGAATATGCCGACCCTCTGAAAATGGAACACAAGGGCTGGGGCACAAGAGTGTTTGACTACGGCAAGGGCGAGGTATGCTCGTTCCTGATCTCCAGTGCATGCTGCTGGCTGGAGGACTTCCATCTGGACGGCCTCCGCGTAGACGCAGTTGCCTCTATGCTCTATCTGGACTATGACCGGCAGGACGGCGAATGGCGTCCCAACGTCTACGGCGGACACGAGAATCTGGAGGCCGTGGACTTTCTGCGGCATCTAAACGAAGCCGCATTCTCCCGCAACCCGGACATCCTCATGATCGCGGAAGAATCCACCGCATGGCCGATGGTCACCAAGCCCACAGATATGGGCGGTCTGGGATTCAACTTCAAGTGGAACATGGGCTGGATGAATGACATGCTCAGCTATATTTCACTGGATCCCATCTACCGGGCATTCAATCATGACAAACTGACCTTTTCCTTCTTCTACTGCTTCTCGGAGAACTATATTCTCCCCATCTCCCATGACGAGATCGTCTACGGAAAATGCTCCATGCTGGAAAAAATGAGCGGTCAGACAGAGGAAGAAAAGTTCGCCTCTTATCGGGCATTTCTGGGCTACATGATGGCACATCCCGGCAAGAAGCTGCTCTTTATGGGACAGGAATTTGCACAGAAAAACGAGTGGAACTATGAGACGCAGCTGGACTGGGGACTCCTGGAACAGCCGGCGCACAAGCAGATGGAACAGTTTTCACAAGATCTGAACAAGTTCTATCTGGACACTGCCGCCCTCTGGCAGGACGATGATTCCTGGCAGGGCTTCAGCTGGATCTCCCATGACGACTATCAGCAAAGCGTCATTGCCTTCCGCCGAATCGACGACGACGGGAACGAGATCATTGCTGTCTGCAATTTCTGCCCGGTACAGCGCAACGATTATAAGATCGGCGTACCGAAGGAAGGAAGATATCAGACCGTATTCAACACAGACGCAGCTGTTTACGGCGGAAGCGGCATAACGGAAAAGAAATTCCAGACGCTGTCTGTCCCGATGCACGGTTTTGAGCAATGCATTTCTCTGACACTTGCACCGCTGTCTGTGCTGTATTTGAAATATACACCGGTAAAGAAACGCGCGCCGCGGAAAACTGCCGCTGCCAAAAATGCGGCCGACAAGCCGAAAAAGGCAGCTGTTAAAAAACCGGCTGTCCGCGCATCTGAAACCGCAAAAAAGACCAAGCAGATGCCTTCATAAACGCTCTGCGATTTCCATTGCCAACAATTCCATCAGGAAGTTTTGAATTTATATTAGGAGGAATATCATGAAGATCAAGAAAAAGTGCGTCGCCATGCTTCTGGCTGGCGGACAGGGCAGCCGGCTGTATGCCCTGACTCAAAAGGTTGCAAAACCGGCAATCCCCTACGGCGGTAAAAACCGCTTTATCGACTTTCCGCTTTCCAACTGCATCAATTCCGGCATTGATACGGTCGGCGTTCTGACACAGTATCAGCCGATGGTACTGAATGAGTACATCGGCAACGGTCAGCCGTGGGATCTGGACAAGATGCACGGCGGTGTCCATGTCCTGCCGCCGTATCAGACCGCAGCAGGCGCATCCTGGTATGAGGGCACTGCCAATGCGATCTATCAGAACATGGCGTTTATTGAGCGCTATGATCCGGAATATGTCATTGTTCTGGGCGGTGACCACATCTACAAGATGGACTATTCCAAGATGCTGGATTATCACATTGCAAACCAGGCAGACAGCACTATCGCTGTCATTGATGTTCCCCGTTCAGAGGCATCCCGTTTCGGCATCATGACCTGTGACGAAAACGGCAAAATCGTAGACTTTACCGAAAAGCCGAAGGAACCGAAATCCACGCTGGCTTCTATGGGTATCTATGTATTCACCTGGGAAAAGCTGCGCAAGTACCTCATCGAAAACGAAAATGCCAACACCGGCTCCAAGGACTTCGGTAAGGACATCATCCCGGCAATGCTGGCAAATGATGAGCGCCTGTTTGCCTATGAGTTCGAGGGCTACTGGAAGGACGTCGGCACACTGGACAGTCTGTGGGAAGCAAACATGGATCTGCTCAGCCCGAACGTACCGCTGAACCTGTACGATCCCGACTGGAAGGTATATTCCCGTCACAACAACATGCCGCCGCAGTATATCGGTGCAAACGCACATGTGGAAAATTCCATGATCACAGAGGGCAGCGTGGTAGACGGCACGGTGGACTTCTCCATCATCTCCTCCGGTGTTACCATTGAAGAAGGTGCATCGGTCAAGTACAGCATCGTTATGCCCGGCACCACCATCAAGAAAAATGCTGTGGTAGAGTACGCCATCATCGGTGAAAACTGCGTGGTAGAATCCGACGCCATGATCGGTATGAATCCGGAATCTGTTCCCAACCGCGAAGACTGGGGCATCGCCGTTCTCGGTCATAATATCACCATCTCTTCCGGCAAGCGCGTTCTTCCGAAAGAAATTATTTCCGAAAATCTGTAAAGGCGGTGTCATACAATGAGTATCAATCAGAATGTTTTAGGTTTAATTTTTGCAAGCATCAATGACTCCGCAGTCATCGACCTGACAAAGCTGCGGACCATGGGCTCGATCCCCTACGGCGGACGTTACCGTATGGTAGACTTTCCGCTTTCCAATATGGTGAACTCCGGCATCTCTGAGGTCGGTGTTATTACCAAGTCCAACTATGGCTCTCTGCTGGATCACCTGGGCTCTGGCCGTGAATGGGATCTGGCACGGAAAAAGGGCGGTCTGCACCTGCTGCCGCCGTTCAGCCAGGTCGGCGGCGGTACATACCAGGGCCGTCTGGAAGCGCTGAGCAACATCTGGAGCTTCGTGGAGCACACCAAGGCAGAGTATGTGGTTCTGGCAAACAGTGATCTGGTAACCACCATCGACTTTACCGACGCTCTGATGCAGCACCAGAACAGCGGCGCAGACATCACCGTGATCTATGCCAAGGGACTGTACAACCGCGATAAGAGCACCAACGGCTGCATCCTGCAGATCGATGAGGAAAACACCATTAAGGAAGTCCTCACCAATCCCATGCTTGCCGGCGAGTGCAACATCTCTCTGGATATGTTCATCATGACCACAGATTTCCTGAAGCAGGTGGTTCTGGAAGCCATCAGCAAGAACCAGAAGAGCCTCATCCGTGACCTGCTCCAGGCACGCAAGGATGAATTTGTCTTTAAGGCATATGAGCACAAGGGCTGCTTCTACAAGATCGACAGCCTGGAAGCTTACTATAAAGCAAATCTGGCACTGCTGGACACCAAGATCCGCAATAACGTGTTCAACAGCGAAGCTCCGATCTATACCAAGGTCGGCGATAATGCACCGGTAAAATACGGTCTGGAATCCAACGTGAAAAATTCCCTGGTGGCAGACGGCTGCATGATCGAGGGGACCGCAGAAAACTGCGTCCTGTTCCGCGGCGTCAAGATTGCCAAGGGCGCTGTTGTCCGCAACTGCGTGCTGATGCAGGGTACTGAGATCGGCGAGGGCTGCAACATTGATGCCATTGTTGCCGATAAGAATGTTACCATCTCTGCAAACCGCGTTCTGACCGGTTCTCCAGAATATCCGCTGTACCTGGGAAAGAAAGCTACCATCTAAACACATTTCCATGTGTTCGAGATCCCATTTGAAATAGAAATTTCTGCCGTATGCGACCGGCATGCACAGGCATTTGTCTGTGAAACGGTTCATACGGCAGTTTTCGGCAATGCTGCAAATTCGTATGTGCAGCGCCGTCATGCAGCACAAAAAAATGCTGCCGCCATAGAAGGAGTGTCGAAAATGAAAATCTTATTTGCTGCCAGCGAAGCCCTGCCTTTTGCCGCATCCGGCGGATTGGCAGATGTGGCTGGTTCTCTGCCGGCTGCCCTGAGCCGGAAAGAAGAAATGGACTGCCGCGTAGTGATGCCGCTGTACCGCAGCGTTACACCGGAAGTCCGCAACAAAATGACCTATCTCAAGGATATCACGGTAGAGGTGGGCTGGCGCAAGCAGTATTGCGGCATCTACACCATCCAAACCGGAAATGTCACCTATTATCTCCTGGACAATCCCTATTACTTCATGCGGGACGGGATGTACGGTTTTTATGACGACTGCGAACGATTCGTCTTTTTCAGCCGTGCAGTTCTGGAAATTCTGCCGGCGCTGGACTGGAAACCGGACATCATTCACTGCAACGACTGGCAGACGGCTATGGTTCCGGTATTCTACCGGGTTCTCTATCAGTATCACCAGGAATTTGAGAATATCCGCATTATCTACACCATCCACAACATCCAGTATCAGGGCGTTTACGGCAAAGAAGTTGTCACAGAACTGATGGGCATCCCCACTTATCACACCAGTTTGCTGGAATTTGACGGCATGGTGAACCTCATGAAGGGTGCGATCGAAACCGCAGACCGTATCACAACCGTCAGCCCCACCTATGCGAAGGAGATTCTCGACCCGTGGTATTCCTACGGCATGGATCGCGCACTGGTACGGCGGCAGGACGGCGTTGTGGGCATTCTCAACGGCATTGATGTGGTGGGCTATGACCCGGAGACCGACCCCAACCTGAAAAAGAATTACTCTGTTACCAAAATGGCAGGCAAAAAGGAATGCCGTGCTGCTCTGCTGAAAGAATGCGGACTGACGGATTCGGATGCGCCGGTAGTGGGAATTGTCACCCGCTTTGTGGCACATAAGGGCATCCAGCTGGTACAGCAGACATTCCAGGAAATGCTGCAGCTGGGCTGTCGGTTTGTGGTACTGGGCAGCGGCGAAAAATTATACGAGGACTTTTTCCGGGAAATGCAGGCAGAGTATCCGGAACAGGTTCACGTCACAGTTGGCTTTGTCCCGGCAATGGCACGGCGGATCTACGGCGGCGCAGATATCTTCCTGATGCCGTCTCAGAATGAGCCGTGCGGTCTGGCACAGATGGTTGCCATGCGGTATGGCACGATTCCAGTGGTACGGGAAACCGGCGGTCTGAAGGACTCTGTTTTTGATGCCGGCGGCAAAAATGGCAACGGCTTTACCTTCAAGACCTATGACGCATACGATATGCTGGATGCTGTGAAACGTGCCTGTGCCCTGTTCACCGACAAGCGGAAGTGGAACGCTCTGGTACGCCACGCCATGAAGTGCGACTACAGCTGGAATGTTTCGGCGGAGAAGTATGTGGAACTGTACCGGTCGCTGTTGGGGTGAGAATGTGCTTGAAAAGGCACATTGAAATATAAAACCAAATCCAAAATATCCCCGGAGGTATTATTATGAAAAGAAAAGCATTTACACTGACACTTGCAGCATTCCTGCTGGTCTCACTGGCAGCGTGCAGCAACGGAACAAATTCGTCCAAAACCGCAAACGAAACCACCAGTGCCGTGGAAACATCTGTTTCTGAAAATGCACATTCCGACATCATCCGCATCTGCCAGGATTTTTTGCAGAACAACGAGACTGACGAGACCCTGGCGAGCATCCTCGACATGGACACACCGGATGTGCAGGAAATGAAAAATCCGCCGTCAGAAAGCATCTACGCCGCATTGGTGGAAGAACCGGGAACCGGTCCCTATTACGCAGTCACCTTTTCCACAACGGAAGATAGTCTGCTCGGTCCGATCATTCTCTATGTAAACCAGGAAAAGGAAATTTTCGGTATCGGATATCGGGAATGAGTGTCCGATGGATCGGGTGATTATTTCGTACACAAGGAGGTTCCCATGGACGAGATCTGGTCAAAACTCTATGCTGCCGCCAAAGCGGTACAGCAGGAACGGCAAATTTCCGACTATGTCCTCGCCGGTGGCGTAGCTGCTGCGGTATTATCCAAATCCGGCAGAATCTACACTGGCGTGTGCATCGACACCTGTTCCACCCTGGGCATCTGTGCAGAGCGAAACGCCATTTTCAACATGATTACCAACGGTGAACAGGAAATCGACAAGGTGCTCTGCATTTTGCCGGACGGTTCCGGCGGTGCGCCCTGCGGCGCTTGCCGGGAACTTATGGTACAGCTGATGCCAAACGGCAGGTACAAGGACATTGAGATCATGATGGACTACGCCACCGGACGTATCGTCAGACTGGGCGACATCACACCGGAATGGTGGATCAAATAACCGATGTCAACAAAAAACGGGACAAGGTTTTCCGAAAAAGGAAGCCTTGTCCCGTTTGTCATTTTCAGCAGAAAATACTTACTGCTCCTCTGCAACTTTTTTCAGTGCCTTTGCCAGCTGATCCGGACATGAGGTCGGACGGCTGCCGCACTTGATGCCCTCCAGGCGCTTTACGACTTCGTCCAGGGGCATGCCCTGCACCAGTGCCGCGATGCCCTGGGTATTGCCGCTGCATCCGCCGACAAACTTCACCTGATTTACGATGCCGTCCTCTGCGTCAATGAGGATCGCACGGGAACAGACACCGTGGGGTGTATAAGAATACTGCATCTATTTCACGCTCCATTTCCTGCGGCAAACGCCCCTGGGACGTATTGCCATACTTACCGCCTGTGCGGTGAGTATATTATAGCACACTGTGCCGGAAATTGCAAGATGTGTTTTTTCTGGCTGCGTTCATTCCTGCCGCATTGCAAAAAGCATCTCAAAGTAAAAGGAAAATTAGCTATGATTATCAAAATCGTACAAATTTGAACTTTCGGAAATATACGATACTCATAGAAGAATGCTTGACAAAAACCGTGTTTTTTGTTAAAATAAAACCAGTAAAACTGGTATAAACGGCGTAAAACAAGTTCTACCATAGAAAGGAATCGAAATTATGGCTTATGTAATTGGCGTTGACTGCGGCACAAGCGGTACAAAAACAGTATTGTTCCGGGAGGACGGCACTGTTATGGCGAGTGCCACCATTGAATACCCCATGTATCAGCCGAAAAACGGCTATGCAGAACAGGATCCGGCTGACTGGAAGAATGCCATGATCCGCACCATTCAGACCGTTGTGACCAAAAGCGGCGTGTCCAAGGAAGAGATCAAGGGCATCGGTATTTCCGGACAGATGCACGGCCTGGTCATGCTGGACAAGGACAACAACGTCCTGCGGAAATCCATCATCTGGTGTGACCAGCGTACCGCTGCGGAAGTGGACGAGATGAACCGTGTTGTGGGCAGAGAAAAGCTCATGGAGATCACTGCCAATCCGGCGCTCACCGGCTGGACTGCGGCAAAGATCCTGTGGGTACGGAACAACGAGCCGGACGTGTACGAAAAGTGCCGCCACATCCTGCTGCCCAAGGACTATCTGCGTCTGATCCTCACCGGCGAATATGCCACTGAGGTTTCTGATGCTTCCGGCATGCAGCTGCTGGACGTGGCAAACCGCTGCTGGTCGGATGAGCTGCTGCACCTGCTCCAGATCGACAAGGCACTGCTGGGCAAGGTCTATGAATCCTGCGAAGTCACCGGCAAGCTGACCCGCGAAATGGCAGACACCCTGGGTCTGTGCGAAGGCACTGTGGTTGTGGGCGGTGCCGGCGACAATGCAGCTGCCGCAGTAGGCACCGGCGTAGTCAAGGACGGCAAGGCCTTCACCACCATCGGCACTTCCGGCGTGGTGTTTGCCCATACCTCTTCCATGGCAATGGACACCAAGGGCAGAGTGCATACCTGCTGTGCAGCAGTTCCCGGCAGCTGGCACGTTATGGGCGTGACCCAGGGCGCCGGTCTGTCCCTGAAATGGTTCCGTGACAACTTCTGCGCCGCAGAAAAGCAGACCGCATCCCTCATGGGCGTAGATGAATACTATCTCATGGACAAGGAAGCTGAACAGGTACCGGTCGGCGCAAACCGCCTGCTGTACCTGCCGTACCTCATGGGTGAGCGTACACCGCATCTGGATCCAAATGCCCGCGGCGTATTCTTCGGACTTTCTGCCATGCACACCAAGCGCGATATGCTCCGCGCCGTTCTGGAGGGCGTAACCTATTCCCTGCGTGACTGCGTAGAAGTGTTCCGGGAAATGGGCATTTCGGTAGACGACATGATGGCGTGCGGCGGCGGCGGCACTTCTCCTCTGTGGCGGAGCATGCTGGCTGATCTGTACAACTGCCCCGTAAAAACAGTGGCTTCCAAGGAAGGCCCGTCTCTGGGCGTAGCGATCCTGGCATCGGTAGGCGCAGGCATTTACAACAGCGTACCGGAAGCTTGCGACGCGATTGTCAAGACGGACAAGACCCAGACACCGCAGACAGAAAATGTTCCGGTATATGAATCCTATTACCAGCTGTACCGGGAGATCTACCCAGCACTAAAGGCACAGTTTGCAGCATTGGCAGGCTTGCAGTAATCGAAATATAAGCAAAAAACAAGGCAATGCTGTTCTTTGAAATGGCATTGCCTTTTTTGAAACTGGAGGAATCCCTATGGAAAAACTCATTTCCGTTGCCGTGATGCGTGCCAGCGATGCCGCAGAGATTGCCGGCGGCACAGACAG
The DNA here is from genome assembly GCA_934463425.1 of uncultured Ruminococcus sp. GTDB lineage: Bacteria > Bacillota > Clostridia > Oscillospirales > Ruminococcaceae > Ruminococcus_C. The sequence continues at coordinate 75,049 of CAKSJP010000006.1, read as the reverse complement.
CAAAACTCTGATGTACCGCGCCGGACTGGGTCTGTTTCAGAGCTGGAACTGGCATGGCAGGATCGACATTGTGACCGGCAGCGGCAATAATGCCGGAGACGGCTATGTGCTGGCACTCCTGCTCCATCAGCACGGCATCCCCTGCCGCATTGTCCGCACCACAGAAAAAAACTCTCCAGACGGCGGCTATTTCTTCTCAAAGTGTGAAGAGCGAGGCATTTCCGTCACAGACAGCATAGACTTTTCCCACACCGATATCATCGCAGACTGCCTGCTGGGAACGGGTTTCCGCGGCGAGCTGCGCCCCGCTATGCGGCAGATCGTGGAACAGATCAACCAGTCCGGCGCATCGGTGCTCAGTGTGGATATCAACAGCGGCATGAACGGCGATTCCGGTGAAGGATTTTGTGTCCGTTCTGACCGCACCGTTTCCATTGGCTGCCTGAAATACGGGCATCTGCTGGGCATGGCGCAGGGAAAGATCGATAGCTTGTACAACTATGACATCGGCATTCCCTGCAAGGGCAGCTATCTGCCTTTGTTCTCCGGTGATACTGGCGCGCCAGAGAACTGGGACTTTGTTCCGGAAGCATCTTTTCCACAAATTCTGGACAGTTTCCACATTTCTGCCGTCGAACCGGCACAGCGTCTGCAAACACTGGCAGATGCACTCCGGGAGAAGATACAGTTTTTCACCGTAAGCGATGCAGATGCACTGCCGTATGCGGAATTGTAATACCGCTATTGTTTTACACAGTGACTTGCAAGAAACCGCAAAATGTGGTATAATAAAGTTATTCCGCCAATGCGGATAATCATCAAAAAGGAGCGAAAAAATTATGGCAGATTGCAATCATGAATGCAGTTCCTGTGCCAGCAGCAGCGGATGTCAGGAAAAAGAACAAAACGAACGTGCCATCAACAATACAAAGGGCGTTAAGAAAGTGATCGGTGTTGTCGGCGGAAAGGGCGGCGTCGGCAAATCTCTGGTGACCAGTCTGCTCGCCATCCAGACACGCCGTCTCGGTTATGAGACCGCTGTCCTGGATGCGGATATCACAGGGCCGTCCATCCCGAAGATCTTCGGCATCCACGACCATGCCCAGACCGACGAGCAGAACCTGCTGCCCTATATCGCAGCAGACGGTACAAAGGTCATGTCCCTGAATCTGCTGCTGGAGAACGAGACCGATCCGGTATTCTGGCGCGGCCCGGTGATCTCCGGCGTGGTAAAGCAGTTCTGGGAAGAGGTATCCTGGGGCGACGTGGACTTTATGTTCGTAGACATGCCTCCGGGGACGGGCGACGTGCCGCTGACCGTATTCCAGAGCCTGCCCATCGAGGGCATCATCATCGTTTCCACACCCCAGTCTCTGGTCTCCATGATCGTGCAGAAGGCTGTGGCAATGGCACAGCGCATGGATATCCCGGTGCTTGGCATGGTGGAAAACATGCGCTTTATCAAGTGTCCGGACTGCGGCAAGGAAATCCCGCTGTTCGGCTCGGACGATGCCGTGGACAGCACCAATGTACCGGTTCTGGAACGGATTCCTCTGGATCCGGCAGTTGCCGCAGCCTGCGATGCCGGCAATCTGGCACAGGCAGATGTGCCCTATCTGTCAAAAACTGCTCAGATTTTGACAGATTCCTTTGGAGGAAAGAAAAACGGATGATTTTTTCTGTTTTCCAAAGTAGAAATCTGATTTTTTCTTGATTTGCAAAAAAACGAGAAAAAGTCTTGACAACCGAGAGAAAATCCGCTATACTGAAAGCACAAACAGCAAAGGCGCTGTGCAGAAATGCGTAGAGCCTCTGCTGTTTTTCTTTTTTGTGAGGAAAAGGAGAATCGCAGAAAAGAAATGGAAGCAGAACGGTACCGCTGCTTCCAGAGAGAGCATATATAGTGCTCCGATATTACATCACGGAGAGGTGCATTCTTATGGATCAAAATTCAATTTTAGACCTGATAAACAGCAATGTTTATGGCATTTGGTATCTGGTCGGTGCAGCACTGGTATTCTTTATGCAGTGCGGCTTTGCAATGGTAGAGGCTGGCTTTACCAGAGCGAAAAACGCCGGCAATATTATTATGAAAAACCTCATGGACTTTTGTCTCGGCACAGTGGTATTCATCCTGATCGGCTTTGGTCTGCTGTGCGGCGAAGATGTGGTCGGTATCATCGGCAAGCCTGGTTTCGACATTTTCTCGGACTATGCAAACTTTGACTGGTCCAGCTTCGTATTCAACCTGGTATTCTGCGCAACAGCGGCAACAATCGTTTCCGGTGCGATGGCAGAGCGTACAAAGTTCATTTCCTATTGTATTTATTCCGCTGTGATCTCTGCGGTAATTTATCCGGTTGAGACACACTGGGTATGGGGCGGCGGCTGGCTGTCTCAGCTTTCCACACCGTTCCATGACTTCGCTGGTTCTGGTGTCATCCACATGGTCGGCGGTATCTCTGCACTGATCGGTGCTGCGATCCTCGGCCCGCGTATCGGTAAATTCACCAAGACCAAGGACGGCAAGGTCAAGGTCAATGCAATTCCGGGTCACTCTCTGACCATCGGCGCCCTGGGTGTTTTCATTCTGTGGTTCGGCTGGTATGGATTCAACGGCGCAGCTGCAACATCGGTTCCGCAGCTGGGCACGATCTTCCTCACCACTACCATTGCACCGGCGCTGGCAACAGTTTCCTGCATGATCTTCACTTGGCTCAAGTACGGCAAGCCGGATGTCTCCATGTGCCTGAACGCTTCTCTGGCAGGTCTGGTTGCAATCACCGCCGGCTGTGACGTTGTCGATGCCTTCGGTTCTGCAATCATCGGTATCGTTGCTGGTCTGCTGGTATGCTTCGGCGTATGGCTCCTGGATCATGTACTCCATGTAGATGACCCGGTCGGCGCTGTTGCAGTACACTGCATGAACGGTCTGTGGGGCACACTGGCAGTTGGTCTGTTTGCAACTACCTCGGTTCCGGCAAACGATGTTTATGACGGTCTCTTCTATGGCGGCGGCTTCACCGTTCTGGGTGTTCAGTCACTGGGTGTTGTCTGCATCCTGGCATGGACTTCTGCCATGATCGCTCTCACTTTCTTCATCATCAAAAAGACCATCGGTCTGCGTGTCTCTGCAGAAGAAGAAGTTCTGGGTCTGGACGCAACCGAGCACAACCTGCCCTCTGCTTATGCAGACTTTATGCCGTCCACAGTTTCTATGGCTTCGGATGCCGCAGACGCAGCAGCAACCGGCGTGACCATTCCGGAATCGGAACTCATCATGAAGCCGGCAGACGGTGCAAAGGCAAAGATGACAAAGCTGGTTGTAATGTGCAATCCGGACAGACTGGATGCACTTCAGGCGACCCTGTCCTCTATGGGCGTCAACGGCGTCACCGTAACACATGTTATGGGCTATGGTTCTCAGAAGGGCAACGAATCCTACTACCGCGGCGTTAAGACCGAAGGCACAAAGCTTCTCAAGAAGGTCAAGGTCGAAGCAGTTGTCGCAAAGATCCCGCCGCAAAAGATCATCGACGCAGTCAAGAAGGTTTTGTATACCGGCAAGATCGGCGACGGCAAGATCTTTGTCTATGACGTTGAAGATGTTGTCAAGATCCGTACCGGTGAAACCGGATATGACGCTTTGCAGGATGTATAAGCACTTGCTAAATCAAAACAACTCCTGATTGGATCATAAAATACAGTCAAACCGCATCTGTGAAATCATTCCTTCACAGGTGCGGTTTGATTTTTGCACATTTTGTGCATTTAGAACCTGTCTTTACAAGCGTCTTTTCGGCAAATTCTGCTGCGCAGTGCTGCTGTAGTTTCCGATTCGTCAAAAACAAGTTGGATTTTCTGGTGATTTTGCCGAAATCCAAAGAATTTCCCTGTGCAGTATTTACATTATCCAACCGATATGGTACAATGTTATTGGAGTGTATTCACATAATCGGAGGAAGGAAGAGAGAAGATAACATGAAAAAAGAACGACAAAATGCAGATCAGGAAGCACTATTCGAGGCGATCCTGATGCTGCACTCGACAGAGGAATGCTATGCCTTCTTCAAAGATCTGTGCACCTATCAGGAATTGAATGCCATGGCACAGCGTTTGCAGGTAGCAAAAATGCTGCATAAAGGACACGTATTTCATGAAATCGTAGAAGAAACCGGCGCAAGTACCGCTACGATCAGCCGGGTCAACCGTGCTATCAAGGACGGCTGCGACGGCTATCAGATCATCTTTAGCCGAACCGAAAAGGCAGAAGAAAAATAAAAAATACGTCTGACAGCTTTTCTCACGTACTTGGTGTGGTATTGCCGGAACAGGATATGCCCGTGTATGTTCAGATACACGGTTATCAAAATATATGCCGAAAATGGCTTGAGAAGATTTTCTCAAAGACAGCATTGTGCAAAAAGCCGTGCACATTTTGTGCAGTGCTGCATCAAAGAAAGGATGGATGTGTAAAATGATACGAAAATTTTTCCGGCGCATTTCTGCCGGACTCCTGAGTGGCGTAATGTTTGCCTCTGCTGCAGTCACTCCAGTAAGTGCCGCTGTCATAGACAAGGAAAACCCCAACAACTATGACAACTTCGCCGAGGCACTTCAGCTGGCACTGTGCTTTTATGATGCCAACAAATGCGGTGACGAAGTTGCAGATGACGGCTACTATTCCTGGCGCGGCAACTGCCATGTAAAAGACGGCATGATCCCGCTCGTTCCTATGAAAAGTCTGGGCGGCGGAAAAGCCAATGAGGACAGCGGCAAGGGAGACGGCGGCGCTTCTGCGGCAGAAGGACTCTATGTCGGCACAAACATGAGTCAGGACTTCATCGATGCCAACAAGAAATACCTGGATCCGGACGGCGACGGCTGTGTCGACCTCACCGGCGGCTGGCACGATGCCGGTGACCATGTCAAGTTTGGTCTGCCTGGCAGCTATTCCGCTTCTACTGTCGGCTGGGGCTATTATGAGTTCCGGGAATCTTATGAGCAGCTGGGACTGCAAAAACATGTAGAGGACGAACTGCGCTGGATCAATGATTATTTTATGAAAGCCACTTTTCTGGACGATGACGGCAATGTCGTAGCATACTGCTATCAGGTTGGCGAGGGCAACAACGATCATAACTACTGGTGTGCACCGGAATTACAGGTAGATGACACCTATGTTGCCACCTCTTCCTGTGCAGTAAAGCGTCCGGCATACTTCGCCACCACTGAAACCCCGGCATCCGATCAGACCGCAGGCGCAGCCGCTTCTCTGGCAGTAAATTATCTGAACTTCAAAGACACCGACCCGGAATATGCACAAAAGTGCCTGGACTATGCTTTGGCACTGTATGACTTTTCGGTTCAGACACACCACGAAGTGGGCGATGACACCCTGACTGTAGACAGCCTGGGCTATGACGGCGGCTTCTACACCTCCAGCTATGACTATGACGAACTGGCATGGGCGGCTGTCTGGCTGTACTACTGCACCGAAAATTATGACTACATTGACGATATCATCAGTGTTGATGAAACTGTCACCGGTGAAATGGGCGCACATCCGTACACCGGCTATATGAAGCGTATTATCAAGGACACCGGAAACTGCTGGCAGAACATCTGGGTGCACTGCTGGGATACCGTCTGGGGCGGCGTATTCGCAAAGCTGGCTCCTGTGACAAATATCTCCCGTGACTGGTATATTTTCCGCTGGAATCTGGAATTCTGGTCTGGTCTGAGCGAGGCGGATGCCGCAAATGCAGATTTTGAAGTTCCGGTCACCAAGCACAAGTATTTCGGCATGGACGATCAGCTGTGGAACAGCAAGATCACGGCATCGGAGATCAAAGACCTGCCGGAGACAGATGGCGCATGGATTGCTAAGTCTCCTGCCGGATTTGCAGTAGTTTCTGATTACGGCAGTGCACGGTATAACACCGCTGCCGGTCTGTGCGCGATGGTTTATGCCAAAGAGACCGATGATCTGACCTTTGCAGAGTGGGCAAAGGATCAGATGGAATACATCCTGGGCGACAATCCTATGGGCTATTCCTTTGAGGTAGGCTATGAAAACAGCTATGCCACACACCCACACCACCGTTCCTCCTCCTGCTCTTCTACACAGAGCATGGACGAACCAGATCCGCAGACACACACCCTGTGGGGCGCGCTGGTGGGCGGTCCGGATCTGAAGGACTTCCACAACGATGTCACCAGCGATTATATTTATAATGAGGTCACAGATGACTACAATGCCGGCTTCTGCGGCGACCTCGCCGGACTGTATCACTTCTATGGCGCAGAGGGCAAGGAACTGGCAGATAAAAATGCAGTGATCCCGGACTTTGACATGTCCAAAAATGCCAAGGCAGGCTATGAGGTGGACGAAAATACGCCCACCGGCTTCTATGTCACTGCCGGCAAGGCACAGGAAAATGATGCAGGACTGCAGATCAAAATCGTCATCCATAACCGCACCATTGATCCGCCTCAGTTCTGCAATGACCTGAAAGTACGATACTATTTCAACATTGACGAACTGACCGCCATCGGCGAGGACATCTCCATGGTCGAGACCCGTGTGGACTATGACGCAGAAAGCGCCATGACGAACAATAAAACCAGTGCCACCATCTCAGAACCTGTCAAGTACGATGACAACGGCAACTACTACATTGAAATCGCATGGGAAAACTGCAATTTCTACGGCAGCCGGGTTTATCAGTTCGGACTGCTGAACACAATGAATCCGGAGACCTATGACACCACATGGGATTCCTCCAATGACTACAGCTACGGCGATCTTATCAGCTTCGAAGATGACAATGACGCCGCAGCTATCACCAAAAAAATTACAGCTTATGCCAATGGCGAGTTGGTCTGGGGCGAAGAACCGGACGGTACAAAGCCCTCTGAAACTACAGGTACCAAGCCTGCTGAAACAACTACTGCAACTGACAAAACAACAACTACCACCACAGCAAGCGCTTCTGAAACCACGCCCACTTCCAGAGTTCCGGAAAGCGATCTGCTGTACGGAGATGTCAACCTGGATTCCCGCGTTGATGTTACAGATGCTGTTTTGCTGAATCGTGCAGTCAGCGGCTCTGTTACACTAAACGGACAGGCAGTCTGGAACGCTGACTGTGATGCCAGCGGAGATCTTTCCAACGGAGACGCCATTGCGCTGCTGCGCTTCCTGGTACATCTGGAAGACACACTTCCGGTTACAAACGCGTAAGCTTTTTACATCAACTTACATCAACACAAAACGGCTGTGCCCCGATCGGGTACAGCCGTTTTTCACGGAATAACATCACACAGACTTTTGCGGTATTGCTTATACATTATACCGTTTCATTATTCTTCTTTTTTCGCATCAGTTCCCGGCGGAGATATCCTTCCCGAACACCATATTTGCTGATATAGATGGTCTCGCACTGAGAAAGCTCCACCAGTTCATCCAGAATCAGCATGCCGGGATAAATGGTGTGCAGCCGATCGGGACAATTTTTCAGAAGAAGCTCCTGCGCAGCGCTGTCTTTTTTCCAAAGCAGCTTTTCCAGTTTTCTCAGCTGCGCCGTTGTCAGAAGCCGCTGCGTTTCCGGCAGTTCCTGTTGTTCCTGCGCCAGAAGCAGCAGCGACCGCGCCGTGCCGCCAATGCCGTACAGCGCGGTGTGCGCCGGCAGCCGGTGCAGCTTACGTTTTTTCAGTTCTTTTCGGATCCGCGCCTGGATCTTTTCACATTCACTCTGTTTGGGAAAGACCTTTCCCACATATTCCTTTGCTAAATTCAGTGAGCCAATGGGCAGGCTCTCGATCACGCCTGGTCCGTCGTGTGCCATAGTCACCAATTCTGTACTGCCGCCGCCAATATCGAATAACAATCCGTTTTCCAGCGGTGTGTCCGCAACAACACCGTAATAATCCAAATATGCCTCTGCCTGTCCAGAGATCACATCCACAGAAAAACCTGTCACCAAAAAAATCTGATCTACCGTCTCCCGTGTATTTTGGATGTTCCGCAGAGAAGCTGTTCCAAAGGCAAAATACTGTACAATATCAAACTGGTTCACCAGCATTCGGCACTCCAGCAAAACACCGCAGAGCCGATGGATCCCCTCTTGCGACATAATGCCGTCCTGAATATATCCAGCCAGCCCAAGGGTATATTTCTTGGAAAACAGCGCGTGAAATGTGGTATCTTCCACAGTATAAATCACCATACGCACTGTGTTGGAACCGATGTCAATCACTGCATACTTTTTCATAAGCGCACTCCCCGTTTCAAAAAAGAATCAATTATTGGTATTATACACCAGAATGCAAAAGATATACAAGTAAGATTCTTCAAACGGTACGTTAAATTCTGGTTAATTCCGCAGATTTATGACTTAACAAAAAAATAACATATATTTTACATATTTAAGATGTCAAAATATCGACAAATCTTTTATACTATAATTAGTATCCTATGTAATTCTATTTATTTTCTCTGCTGTATCCAAGCAACAGCAAGTATGATATTCTACGCATACCAAATAAGAAAGATTATAAATCAATCGGAGGAATTGCTATGAGCGAAGACAGCATCAACCGCAGTGCAAACTGCTATGACAACCGAGAGCTTTCCTGGTTAAAATTCAATCAACGAGTTCTGGAGGAAGCGAAAGATGAGACCAACCCGCTGTGTGAGCGGCTCTCATTCCTCTCCATTTTTCAAAGCAACCTGGACGAATTTTTCATGGTTCGCTGCGGATCTCTATATGATCAGATGTGTGAAGATCCGCATTTTCGGGAAAACAAGACCAATATGACCTGCAAAGAGCAGCTGACCGCCATCTATGCCAGAGTGCGGGAACTGCTCCGGGACAAAGATGACGCCTATTCTGATCTTCGTGCGGAGCTGAGCATGCAGGGAGTGGATATTGTAGATTTTCACACCATCACAACAGAAGAGGCAGCATGGCTGGAGGCTTATTTTAAGGCAGAGATCGAACCGCTGCTTTCACCGCAGATCATCGGCAAAAAGCAGCCGTTCCCCTTCCTGCAAAACAAAAACATCTATGCTGTCGTTGTCCTGGAAAAAAAGGGCACCGAAAAGCTGGGTCTTGTGCCGTGCAGCAGCGGTGTTTTTCCAAAGATCGTCTCTCTGCCCACCGGAAAAAACCGGTTCATCCTGGCAGAAGAACTGATTCTGCACTTTGCACCGGAGATCTTCTCCCGGCACACCATCAAGAGCAAGTCACTGATCCGCATCATCCGCAATGCAGATATCGAACCGGATGAGCGCATGGAAGAAGAGTGTGACTATCGTGAAGCAATGGAACAGCTGATCCGGGAACGAAAAAAGCTCTGTCCCATTAAACTGGAATTTTCACGGCTGATGGACACTGCAGTCATACATTCCCTCTGCGATTATCTGAATCTGACAGAAGAACAGGTGTTCTATTCTGAAGCGCCGCTGAATCTGTCCGTTCTCTCTGTGGTACGAGATATGCTGCGGCATAACAAATGTCTGTTCTACCAACGCCGCGTTCCGCAAAATCCGGCATGGCGTGATACGTCCAAGCGCATGATCGAACAGGTCGAAGAAAAAGATCGTTTTCTGGCATTTCCCTATGAAAGCATCCGCCCGTTCCTGACACTGCTGAACGAAGCCGGCAGAGATCCTCAGGTGGTCTCCATCAAGATGACTCTGTATCGTGTGGCTTCTAACAGCAAGATCGTTGAAGCACTGATCGAGGCTGCCGAAAACGGCAAGGATGTTGTAGTTCTGGTGGAACTCCGGGCGCGGTTCGATGAGGAAAACAACATCGAATGGTCCCGCCGTCTGGAGGATGCCGGATGCCGCATCATCTACGGTCTGGACAATCTGAAGGTACACAGCAAGCTCTGTCTCATCACCAAAAAGGTGGGCACAGAGATCTCCTATATCACGCAGGTGGGCACAGGCAACTATAACGAAAAGACCTCTGCCATCTACACGGATTACTCCCTCATGACCGCAGATCATGACATCGGTCTGGAAGCAAACCGGGTATTCCATGCGCTTTGCCTGGGTCAGACCGTAGAACACACCGAGCATCTGCTGGTTGCGCCGAAGTGTCTCCAGAACAAGCTGGCAGATATGATCGACGAACAGACCGCCCTGGCGAAGGCAGGACAACCCGCTTATATCGGCATCAAGATCAACTCTCTCACGGACAAATATCTTATCGAAAAGCTGATCGAAGCTTCTCAGGCAGGTGTCAAGATCGAAATGATTATCCGCGGTATCAGCTGCCTGATCGCCGGCGTGCCGGAACTGACGGAAAACATCTCTATCCGCAGCATTGTCGGCAGATTCCTGGAGCACACCCGGATCTATATCTTCGGCGCACATGACAACTGCAAGGTATACATTGCCTCTGCGGACTGGATGACGCGAAACACCAGACGACGCGTAGAAGTTGCCGCGCCGATCTATGACGAAAGCATCAAGCACCGGATCCTGGATATGTTTGATGTGATGATGACAGACAATGTAAAGGCTCGTGTACAGCAGCCGGACGGCACGTATACCAGAGAACCGGCACAGGAACCGCTGATCAACTCCCAGGAATACTTCTACGAACAGGCATATCAGGCGCTTGCAGAAGCAGAAGCTGCGGAAAATGCCATCGCAGAAAATTGACAAAATCCCTTTTCTATGATATGATAAAAATGCCGGTATGATCGCATACCGGCATTTTTGCAAAAAAGGAAGTGGAACAGCATGAATCATGCAGAAAAAGCAAGAGATCTTTTCCGAGAGGGATACAACTGCGCACAGTCTGTAGTCGGCGCATTTCACGAGGAAATGGGGCTGACCCTGGAAGAAGCGACGCGGCTGGCATCCTCTTTCGGCGGCGGTATGGGCGGCATGCGGGAAACCTGCGGCGCTGTGACCGGAATGTTTTTGGTTGCCGGAATGTTAAAGGGATACGATGACCCGGCAGATTATGACGGGAAGAAGGCACATTATGCCCGTATTCGGCAGCTGGCAGAGCAGTTTCGACAGAAGCACGATACCCTGGTCTGTCGGGAACTCCTGCAATCGCTCCCCGGCAAGCTGAAACAAGATCCGCAGCCGCGCACAGAGGAATACTATAAAGTGCGGCCGTGCGTGCGGTTTGTGGAGACGGCAGCGGAGTTGTTGGAGGGGATGATGGCGCAAGGATAAATCCTTGCTAAAAAATATATACGAAATCGCTTGTGATGTTCAATTGCAGGCGATTTCTTTTTTATCACACATACCGTACAATCCCTCAAGCATACACTATTCCGAGGTGATTCGATGTTTTTGCAACTGATCCAACAGGTTTTCTGTTTCTTTCTCCATGTGGGAGAATCCGGCTCGTTCCGCAAGCCTCTGCGCCGTGAGGAAGAGCAGGCGTGCTTCGAGGCGATGGCAGCCGGCGACCGCACCGCCCGGGAAAAGCTGATCCTGCACAACATGCGCCTGGTGGCACACATCATCAAAAAATACGGCGTCCCGCAGGCTGACCAGGAGGAGCTGATCTCCATCGGCACCATCGGACTGGTAAAGGCGGTGGATTCCTTCGACTGCTCCAAAGGCGCAAGGTTCGCCACCTATGCCAGCAAGTGCATCAACAATGAAGTCCTGATGAATTTCCGGCAAAAGAAGAAAACCGCAGATCAAATTTACATGGGCGAACCCATCGAGACGGACGGCGACGGCAACCAGCTGACGCTGATGGACATCATCGATGACGGCACAAACCTGCCGGAAATGGTGGATACGCTGATCCAGTCAAAGCAGCTTTACCAGTACCTGGATCGCTGTCTGAGTCCCCGTGAGACAGAGATCCTGGTGCATCGCTACGGGCTGTACGGCTGTGCGCCCATGACCCAGCGAGAGGTGGCGAAACAGCTGGGCATTTCCCGTTCGTACATTTCCCGGCTGGAAAAGCACGCCATCGAAAAGCTGCGCCAGGCGTATCAGGGACAATAACGCAAAAAGCCGTGAACGGATTCGCTCACGGCTTTCGGTTTGTCAAAATGGTTGGGTTATTCGCTGTAGGGCAGTGTCGGAACTAGCTGAACCAGGAATTTCAGCAAGACAATAGCGTCATTGTTTCCGATTTCCTTGTCACCGTCACAGTCGGCATTCTGAAGAGCATCTGCGTTCATCTCAATCGAACCGGCACAGTATTTATTGAGCAGAACCGCGTCGGTAATATCGATGCGACCGTCTAGGTTGATGTCGCCGTAAATAGGACTTCCCTCACTCCCTGTTGGGGTGGTTGTGGTGGTAATTGTAGTTGTTGTAGTTTCTGTGGTGGTAGTTGTTGTTGTGATAAGTTCTTCGGATTCGTCCAATACAATAAAAGGAATATCAACTGTCTCTGCATATGTTTGAGCGTAAGAACCTTCATATCCATAGATAGTCAAATTATCATCTTCATTAAATGCTGTATATCGAATACTTGTTACACTTCTAGGAATAATTATTTTCTTTAGATTAGTGCAATTTGAAAAGGCTTCTCCACCAATTTGGGTGATCCCATTTTCTAATGTGACCTCTTTTAATTGCTTGATTCCTTTACACGCTGAAGCAAGAATTTCTCCATTTTTGTATTTTACATCTAATTGTGTGGCATATCTAGCGATGGCATCATTTTGCTCTTGTATAAAATCATCTGGAATAATAAATTTAACATTTGTGGTTTCTTCAAATCCAACCCCGACATCAAAATAAGCTTGCCAATTCTCTACAGTAACATTATCCAAATTCGTACAGCCTGTAAAAGAACCATATTTAACACTAGTCACACTTTTCGGAATTACAATATTAGTCAAACTTGTATTGAAATAAAAAGCATGATTCCCAATGCTAACTGTTGTATCTGGAAGAATTACATTTGTCAATTTCTTTCCATTCTCGTAAAGAATCGTACTCGGCTTTAAAGGAGAATCGTTAAATTCCACATTACACCAGGATGCAACATTTGAAATGTAAACATTTCTCACATCGTTACAGCCCCAAAAAGCGCCTTTTTCAATCTTAGTAAGTGTAGGGGGAATAGTAATGTTAGTCAACTCATCACAATGACAAAAAGCAAAACCACCAATACTCTCCACACCATCTGAAAGAACAACACTGGTTAAATTAGTAAAACCAGAAAAAGCCCCTTGCTTAATTTCAGTTACTCCATCTGGTATAGTTATTTCTGTCACTTTTTCATTGTTTATATAAATATTCGCACCATAAACTAAAGGATTACTACTTCTAACATATTCATCTTCATATGCATATTCTCCAAATCCTGCAAAATCAATATTACACCATGCCGCTAAATCAGATATATGTACTTCTTGCAAAGAATGACAAGAAGCAAACGCCTCTTTCCCTATTTCATTTACGCTGCTTGGAATGGTAATACTACGCATAGACGTGCAACCTGAAAAAGCATTATTTCCAATACTTGTAACATTATCTGAAATAACAAAATCCGTTAAAGAAGTGCAACTGTTAAACGCTAGATCTTCTATACTTTTCAAGCCAGAACCAACAGTTACACTAGTTAAGTTTCGACAAATTTGAAACGCACAATTCCCTATGTATTCCACACTATCGGGAATAGTAATGCTTTTAATACTTTCACACATTTGAAAAGCATATTTTTTTATGCTAGTAACGCCATCAGGTATAAAAATATCTGTTACAATTTTTCCATTAACATAAAGATCTGCTCCTCTTAAAGGGGAACTAAAATCATTGGCAAAATCAATTTCACACCAATCAGCAATGCTTGAAATATAAACTTTCTTCAATCGATTGCAATTTTTAAAAGCGTCGGCTTCTATACTTGTTATTTTCTTTCCATTGATTTCTGAAGGAATTTCTATTGTCGTTATGTCTGAATCACAGCGATTGATTTCAATAGAGTCATCATATTCTGTGTAAAACAAATTATAGTCAGCATTATAATTTGCGCTTACCGACCACACTGTACCAATACTCTCCAAAATATCCTGTAGTCCAGTCACACCAACACTCCCCACACAAAGCACCCCGGCAGTCACTGCTGCTAGAATCTTTTTCCATCGTTTCATTTACAACATCCTCCTCAAATAGATTGAAATTTACAATTTCAATTCAAATTATAACTCAAAAAAAAAAAAAAACGAATAAATTTCTGACATTCTGTAAATTTCAACATTTTATCCTCATTTCCGCAACAAAAGAACCGGTCTCCGCACACGCAAAAACCGGTTCATTTTCCATATTGACTTGCCGAAAAGGCAGCTGTTTTACTTCTGTTTCATCTCCGCAGAGACCGCCTCGAATTCGTCCACGATCTCCTGTTCCGGCGCCTTGGTCAGCAGAGAGACCACCACAATGGCGATCAGCGCACACAGGAACGCCGGCAGCAGCTCATAGATGGCAAATACGCCGCCCAGCTTGCTGATAGCGAACTTCCACACGAAGATCATGATACCGCCGGTGAGCATGCCAGCCAGAGCGCCGTACTTGTTGGAGCGCTTCCAGAACAGCGCCGTCAGCATCACCGGACCGAAGGTTGCGCCGAAGCCTGCCCATGCGAAAGATACCACCCGGAATACCGAGCTGTTCTGATCCCACGCCAGAATGACACCCAGCACGGCAATAATCAGCAGAACCAGACGCGCCGCCAGCATGGACTGCTTTTCCGACAGCTTGACATGGAACACGCCCTTCAGCAGGTTCTCCGACATACTGGACGATGCCGCCAGCAGCTGAGAGTCCGAAGTAGACATGGTGCAGGCAAGGATGCCGGCGAAGATCAATCCGGCAATGAGCGCCGCACCTACGCTGTGCTTGCTGAGTACAGTTGCCATTTCCAGGACAATGGTCTCCGATGCAGATGCTGTTTCCAGCGGTGCAACGGTGCCGTTTGCGGTCAGCGCATTGCCGATGATGCCGATCAGGATAGCAATACCCATGGCGATCACCACCCAGATGGATGCGATACGGCGGGAGATCTTGATCTTGTTCTTGTCATCGATTGCCATAAAGCGCAGGAGAATATGCGGCATGCCGAAATAGCCCAGACCCCACGCCAGAGTGGAAATAATGCTCAGACCGCCGTAAGAGACCAGCTCGCCGTCTGCAGTTCTGGTACTGGTAAAGCTGAGATAGTTCTCGATGCCCTTTGCATTTTCCATTACGTTATCCAGTCCGCCGGCAGTGTGAATGCCGTAGACCACCAGAACCACCAGTGCCGAGGTCATAACGATGCTCTGGATCAGGTCAGTAAAGCTTGCCGCCAGAAATCCGCCCATACAGGTATATGCAATAATGATAATGGCACTGATAATCATTGCCATGTGATAGTCCCAGCCGAACAGCTGATTGAAGAGCTTACCGCAGGCAGAGAAGCCAGAAGCGGTGTACGGCACAAAGAATACCAGAATGATTACAGCGGCGATCCCCATCAGCACATGCTTGTTATCCCGATACCGATTGGAGAAAAAGTCCGGAATGGTGATGGCGTTTCCGCATCTCTGGGAGTACACCCGAAGCCGCTTTGCCACTAGCAGCCAGTTCAAATAAGTACCAATGGCAAGTCCGATGGCCGTCCAGCCGACTTCTGCACAGCCGCTCAGGTACGCCAGACCCGGCAGTCCCATCAGCAAATAGCTGCTCATATCGGATGCTTCGGCGCTCATGGCAGAAACAATAGGGCCAAGGCGCCGGCCTCCCAGATAAAAGTCACCGACATTGCTGTTCTTTTTGGAATACACAATACCGATGACGACCATCATCGCCATATAGACTAAAATGGCGATCAGAATACATGCAACAGATTTTGTCACGATCATATCTCCTTTCAAATATATAAGGCAATACCGCACAAAGACCATCTGATGGCTTTGCGCGCGATCTGCCTGCTGATCTTCCGTCATATATCCCAGAAGCCCCTTGCCAGACATGGCGTATGCCTGTGGAATTTCGGAACAATCTGCCGAAAAATCCGGCTGCGCATTTTGTGCAGTGTTGCCATAAAACGCTGCAGTGAATATAACAGCAATGGCGCAGAATACACACAGATGTGGTTCAGTATATCACAGCTGCACCAAATTTACAAGAGATTTTCCATATTTTTTTATAAATAAACTGTAAAACCGAAGAATCACCCAGTACTGTCCCTGTCCGCTAGGAGCAGCACCACACAAAGACCGTCCGTCAGCTTTGCACGCAATTTGCTTGCTGATTTTGCAAATTATCGCGAAAAGCGGTAGAATTATATACGATTGTTGTAATTTTTTTTGCGATCATACTTGCCAAAACACAAAAAAAATGCTATAATAGGATTGCGAAGCACGACAAAACAAAGATCAGTTTCTTTGTCGGCTCGTGCAGTGATATCCGCCGAACAGAAAGCTGTGTTTTTTTGACCTGCAGCTTCCGGGCAAAGAAAGGAAAACGCCTGTTCTTTTCTGAGCAGGCGACATGATATGATTATGAATACATCTACAGCTGAGTCCGCATCCACAAATCTATGGGGACGTCGCTTTTTGTCACTGATCGGCGCAGGCTATCTGACATTGATGTGCTGGTTCTCCTATCTGGCGATTTTTTATGAGCTCTCTATCACCAACAAGGTGCTGTTCTGCCTGATGCTCTGTACCGTTTCTCTTATTGCATTAAGTGCCATGCTGTACAGCCGCTTTCAGATTTTGACGCGTCTCACCAGCATTTTTCTGCTTCCTGCGATCCTGCCGCAGATCCTGCTCTGCTTCGGACAGTGGGAACTGATCCTGCCCATTGCAGTCACCTCTCTCATTATCTTTTTTCTCTCGGGCGCAGGCGAAACGGTCAAGACTGTTTTCGGTGTCATATACCTTTTATTATACATTTTAGGATCACTGGCATTCTTTATGCTGATGTCCTTTTTCACCCCGAGCACCCAGCAGACATTATTAGAAAACGGCACTTCACCCTCCGGCGCATACCGCTATGAGATCATTCAGACAGAGGACAGTTCCGGCGGCAATGTGGCAGTACACATTGAACCCAATGACCGGGACATTCATCTCCCGTTTCTGACCTTCGTCTCCACTGGCTATGACCGGACAGTTTATGAAGAGCGCCCCATCCCGGGAGAGATCGGCTCTGCCCAGTGGTCTACTGTTTCACGGGCTGATATCACCGCACAGCTGCTGGAGATCTCCGGTGATCTGACACTGGATCTCAGCAAAACACAAAAAACCACCATCGGCATTCCGGCAGACACCGAGGATGTGTATCTGAAAGATCTGACCGATGCTCAGTTGGAGCAACTGGGTGTTCCGGCAGAAAACGATGTACTGACCTTTGCGGACAAGATCTGTTTCCGCTCCTACACTGCGGTTCTGGAGGACTATTTCGCAAAGGACAACCGCGAACTGTCTCTCTTCAATTAATTTTCCTGCAATGCCAGGCAGCAAAATCAGAAATGCAAAGCGTCTCAAACGCTTTCCATAAATATCTGCGGATTTAAAGCACATCTGCAAAATCCGCAGCCAAAAACCAGATTTCACTTAGGAGGATATCACCATGAGCGAATTTTTCAAGAGCATTCCGAAGATTGCATACGAAGGCAAGGATTCCAAGAATCCCCTGGCGTTTAAGTTCTACAATCCGGACGAAGTGATCGCCGGCAAAACCATGCGCGAACAGCTGAAGTTTGCCCTGTCCTGGTGGCACACCATGGGCGGCGACGGCACCGATATGTTCGGCTGCGGTACTACTGACAAGACCTGGGGCTGTGATGATGTCACTGCCCGCGCAAAGGCGAAGGTAGAAGCAGCATTTGAGATCATGGACAAGCTGAGCATCGACTACTATTGCTTCCATGACAGAGACCTGTCTCCGGAATACGGCAGTCTGAGCGAGACTAATGCAAAGCTGAGAGACATCGTTGACCTGTGCAAGGAAAAGCAGGATGCTACCGGCAAGAAGCTGCTGTGGGGTACTGCAAAGTGCTTCGATCACCCCCGTTATATGCACGGCGCAGGCACTTCTCCCAGCGCAGATGTATTCGCATACGCTGCTGCACAGATCAAGAGCGCCATTGATGCAACTGTAAAGCTGGGCGGTCAGGGCTATGTATTCTGGGGCGGCCGTGAAGGCTATGAGACTCTGCTGAACACCGACATGGGTCTGGAGCTGGACAACATGGCTCGCCTGATGCATCTGGCAGTAGACTATGCAAGAAGCATCGGCTTTACCGGTGACTTCTACGTTGAGCCGAAGCCGAAGGAACCCACCAAGCACCAGTATGACTTCGACTCTGCAACGGTTATCGGATTCCTGCAGAAATACGGTCTGGACAAGGATTTCAAGCTGAACATTGAAGCAAACCATGCAACACTGGCACAGCACACCTTCCAGCACGAGCTGCGCGTAGCAAGAACCAACGGCATGTTCGGTTCTATCGACGCAAACCAGGGCGATCCGCTGCTGGGCTGGGATACCGACCAGTTCCCGACCAACGTATATGACGCAGCGCTGTGCATGTATGAAGTTCTGAAGGCAGGCGGCTTCACCAACGGCGGTCTGAACTTCGACGCAAAGGCAAGACGCGGCTCCTTTGAGCTGGAGGACATCTTCCACAGCTACATCGCAGGTATGGATACCTTCGCACTGGGTCTGCGCATTGCAGACAAGATGATCACCGACGGCAGAATGGACAGCTTTGTTGCTGACCGTTATGCAAGCTGGAAGACCGGCATCGGCGCAGACATCATCGCAGGCAAGGCAACTATGGCTGACCTGGAAAAGTATGCACTGGAAAAGGGTGAGGTTACTTCTTCTCTGACCAGCGGCCGTCAGGAAATGCTGGAAGCGATCATGAACGAGATCATGTTCACTCTGTAAGAGTCTTAGGCTGTGCGCATCTGCATAGCATGGAAAGAGCGCATTGACGATATTGCATTGTCAATGCGCTCTTTTGATAGGAGGTTATTCCGAAATGACAATTGAAAACGGCAGACCCGCAGACGAAAGCGGCAGACTGCCAAAGGAGATCGCCGTATATGATTTATTGGAACGGCTCAATATTCCCTTTGTCCGCGCCGATCATGCGGCTGCCTTTACGATGGATGCCTGCGAAAGCGTTTCTGCAGCACTGCAAACACCCATCTGCAAAAATCTATTTCTCTGCAACCGGCAGAAAACAAATTTCTATCTGCTGCTCATGCCCGGCGATAAGCCGTTTCGCACCAAGGAGATCACCAGTCAGCTAGGCTGTGCCAGACTTTCCTTTGCATCAGAAGAAGCACTGGAACAGCTGCTGCAACTGACACCCGGCTCTGCCACCATCTTTGGATTGATGCACGACACGGAAAATCGTGTACAGCTTCTCGTAGACCGCGATCTGCTGAAAGCATCCACGTTCGGCTGCCATCCCTGTATAAACACTTCTACACTCCGTATGCAGACCAGCGATATCTTTGACAAACTGACAAATGCCCTGCATCATCCCTATACCCTTGTAACACTCAAAGGAGAATAATGGCTATGGCAAAAGAAAAAGTAATCAAAACCAATGCCATCCGCATGCTGGATAAGGCAAAGGTCCCTTACACCCATCGCTGCTGGGAACAGGCGACCGGCCAGCATACCGGCGTGGAACTGGCAAACGCGTTGGGACAAAACCCAGCGCAGGTATTCAAGACCCTGGTCACTGTGGCAAAGTCCGGCGAACACTATGTCTTTCTTGTCCCGGTGGCAGAAGAACTGGATCTGAAAAAGGCAGCGACTGCCGTAGGCGAAAAAGCAGTTTCCATGTGCAAATCCAAAGATCTGCTGTCCCTTACCGGATACATCCACGGAGGATGTTCTCCCATCGGCATGAAAAAGCTGTTCCGTACCACCATACACGAATCTGCCCAAAATTTTCCTGTCATTCTGTGCAGTGCCGGAAAAATCGGCCACCAGCTGGAGCTTTCTCTGGAAAGCTTAAAACAAGTTGTGCCCTTTCAGCTGGCAGACATCATTGCGGAGCACGCCGAATGAAGTACTGCCGCATCAAGCTGCCAGCCGGCAGCACCGATTATACCATATTTTTCCCCGGAAAGGCAGCCAGCCGAAAAAGCGCCATATGCATCGGTGCACTCTATCTCCATCGAAATATCCTGCTACAGTCCGGCTTTGAAACGGTGCTGCTGGATATGCTCCCAACATATACGCCCCACGGAAACACTGTTGTCAACTGGGCACAATGGCAGTGCATCCGTCAGCGTGCATGCTTTCTGGGCGGCAGTGAAGAAATCATTGCCGCAGAAGTAGACGAATGGGCAGAGTCGGTTTTTCAGACGCATGCAATGTTCACCATTTTCGGGAGCTAGGAGGTTTTTCTGATGCATACGAAAAAAACGGCTGCGATCTTTTCCGCTGTTCTGGCGGCCGCATTTTACGCCATAAATGTGCCTTTCTCCAAGCTGCTGCTGCAGCAAATCTCTCCCACTTTTCTGGCATCCCTGCTGTATTTCGGGGCTGGCATCGGGATCGGCATACTCTATCTGAGCCATCCGAAAAAACACGCCCAGGAGAAAAAGCTGACCAAGCAAGACCTGCCCTATACCATCGGCATGATCCTGCTGGATATTGCCGCACCCATCTTCCTGATGTTGGGGCTGAAAAGCGCCACTTCTGCCAACGCTTCCCTTTTGGGCAACTTCGAGATCGTCGCCACGACGCTGATCGCGCTGCTGCTCTTCCGGGAAAAGGTCTCCCGGCGGCTCTGGTGCGCCATTGTGCTGATTACCCTTTCCAGTAGCATCCTGTCCTTTGAAGATATGTCCAGTCTGCACTTTTCGAAAGGCTCTCTTCTGGTTTTGGCGGCGGCTGCCTGCTGGGGACTGGAAAATAACTGTACCCGAAATATCTCCGGCAAAAGTACCTTTGAGATCGTTTTCCTCAAGGGCATCTTTTCCGGACTCGGCTCGTTTCTCATTGCCCTGTGCATCGGTGAACCGCTGCCGAAACTGGGTGCAGCCGCTGCCGCGCTCCTGCTGGGGTTTGTAGCATACGGACTGAGCATCTTCTGCTATGTCCGTGCGCAAAACGCCCTCGGCGCAGCCAAAACCAGTGCCTATTATGCCGTTGCACCCTTTATCGGCACGGCTCTCTCCTGCATTATCTGGCATGACGCGCTGACCATACAGTATTTCCTGGCGCTGGCGGTAATGCTTGCCGGCTCGGTTCTGGTGGTACTGGATACCTTGCAGACAGAGCACAGCCATGCCCATACGCACACATTCACCCACACCCATGACGGCGTGACACATACCCACACCATCACACACAGTCACGCCCATGTACACGGCGCAGATGTAGCTGTGCACAGTCATCATCACCGGATGCATACGCTGCTGAAGCAGCATGAATCGATACACCACGAGTGACATCTCTGCGCTCCCGCAGCAGCCAGAATGTCAGCCCGTAAAGACTCAGGGCGATGCCCAGACACACACCGATTCCCAACGGCGTATCCCGCAGCGCCGGACAAAAATGCTCCGGCAGAGATGCCGCCGCAAAAGCAACTCCAACGGCAAACACCGGCTTTCCGATCAGCTTTCCAAATCGGAACCGGAGGTTTGCCGTTTTTACTGCCATACGCAGCCGGTTGCAATTCCCGAATACATTGCTGGTATAGTAGGATGCCACAATGCCGTAGAATCCAAACAGAGGAATGCAGATGAGCACCACACAGATCCGTATCACATATTCCGCCAGATAATTGAGGGAAGAAAAGTTCTGCTTTCCCATTCCCTTGATGAGTGCTTCCAACACGATCTCCAGGTAAATAAAGGGAACGACCGGCGCAAGAATGCGGATCATCCTGCCGGAGAGCGCGCCGCCATCCATACAGTGCCCGATGACGCCGCCGTATTTCAGCAGTACTGCACTAATGAGAATGGCAAAGATCAGCGTCAGTTCGATCACACGCTCTGTCAAACAACATACACGCTCCTGATTTCCGGCAGCATTGGCACGGGCGACTTCCGGGATCAGAATGCCCGACAGCGCACAGAGAATGGTAGACGGAAAAAACAGCACCGGGATCACGATGCCCTCAAAGGTTCCGAACTGCTGTAAAGCACGGCTAGTGCTGTCCCCGAACTGCCGCAGAGTCATGGGGATCAGCGTATCATTTGCCGTGCTGAGCGCCGCCGTCAGACAGCCGCCAAACGCCACCGGCACTGCCAGGCGGACATATTTTCCAAAAGAAAGGCTGCATTTGCCTCCGCACGGTTCTTGTCTCTGAAAATATAAAGTCAGCAGCACCGCTGTGGAAAGCAATGTCCCTGCCGCCATGCTGCACACCAGATAAGTGCAGACCTGCTCCGGTTTTGCGGCACGGTGCCATACCAAAAGCCCCGTCAGCAGTCCGGCGCGAAGCAAAAACTCTGCCACATCACAGCCTGCCGTCACAGTCACCCGGCATACCGCATTGAAATATCCCTTCAGACAGGCACTGATGCTCCCCAGAGGCAGCAAAAGCGCCATGCACCGCACGGCTTGCGCCATCGCCGGATTTTGCAGAAACTGACGGCTCAGCGGCTCTGCAAAGAGAAACACCCCTCCTGCCACCGGAACAGACAGCAGCATGCAGAAGCTGACCGCACTGCGCAGGATCTGCGGCGGACAGCCGCCCGGTTTTCCCAGTTCCTCTGAGACAAAGCGACTGGCGCAGAGCATGGCGTTTCCGCCGGCAACCATCGCCGCCAGATTGAAAAATGAGCCGGCAAGCGCCAGTGTCCCCACCGTTGCTGCGCCCACGCGCCGGGTCATCCAGGCATTGAACAGCAGCGCCAGACATTCCAGAAAGAACTGTATCACGGTCATTTGAATGGTATCCCGAACCACACTTCGTCTGCGCATCGTCACTCCCCCTTCTGGAAAAGCTTATGCGCCGCCGGAGACAAACATACCCCATGCAGCATATTTTTCTGCATGGGGTATTTACTAATCAGAAACAGTGTTACTTCTTGCCTTTTTGAAAAATGAGACCAATGGATATGCCAAAGGCTGCGCCCAGGTATACTCCAATTCCAAAAGAAAATTCGCAGATCCAATCACTGCACTTCCGGCTGAAACGACTGGATCTCCTCCAAAAACAGCTTTCCATACTTCTGTGCCTTAATGACACCCACGCCAGATACCTGGCGCATATCACTCATGCTCCGTGGTTTTTTCCGGCACATATCCCGAAGTGTCGCATCAGGGAAGATGAAGTACGGCGGTATGCCCTCGTGCTTTGCCTGTGCCGCCCGAACCTGCCGCAGCTTCTGAAACAGCTCGTTGTCTGCTTCGGAAAGTGTGGGATCCTTCGTCCCCACCGGAGCTGCCAGCTTTTCCCGGACAATGGGCACACGCCGGGTCACCTTTTTCTGGTCGCGGATGATCTCCACCGAACCGGCAGTCAGCGCCAATTCCTGGTATTCATGAAACGAACGAAGCGCCAGATTTTCCTGCTGTATCAGTTCATCGATCAGCCCGATCACTTCTTTCTGGGTCAGCTTTTCAATAATGCCGTAGGTGGACAGCTGATCCAGCCGCATCCGCAGCAGGCTTTCCTTCCGGCTGCCGATCAGCACATCGGCCGTCATGGTGCGGCTCAGATGATAGCCGCCCTTCTGTGCCCGATAGACACAGGAGATGATCTTCTTCGCCGCCATGGTGGCATCCTCTTCCCGGTAGTTGGTGAGACAGCAGGAGCAGTTGCCGCAGCTCTCCGGTGCAGGATCTCCGAAATACCGCAGCATCCGGTGACGCAGGCAGGAGGTTGCTGTGGCGTAAAAGGTCATCTGCCTGAGACGCTCCTCCCCCTGCTGCAGCAAAAACTGCCGGGTCTCCTCATCATCTACATCCATAGTCTCCCGGCTGCGTTTCAGCAAAAAGTCATTGGTGCGCACATCCTTGCCGCTGTACAGCAGAATGCACTGCGCCGGTTCGCCGTCCCGTCCGGCACGGCCGGCTTCCTGGTAATAGCTTTCCAGATCCATAGGCATGTTATAATGGATGACGAAAGAGACATTGGACTTGTCGATGCCCATGCCGAATGCGTTGGTTGCAACCATGACCGGCTTGCGGTCATAGAGAAAATCGTCCTGGTTCTGCGTCCGTTCGATATCCGAAAGCCCGGCGTGATAGCGTGTGGCATCAAATCCCGCAGCACACAGCGATGCACAGACCTCCTCCACCGCCTTTCGGGTGGAGCAATAGACAATACCGCTTTTGCCGCTGTTTTCCCGCAACAGCTGTATCAGCTCCTGCATTTTGTTGTTGGGACGGCGCACCCCAAAGAACAGATTTTTCCGGTCGAATCCGGTATGTATAGTCACGGGATCGTGCAGCTTCAGAATACGGGCAATGTCCGCTTCCACCTGTTTGGTCGCCGTGGCAGTAAATGCCGTGCAGACCGGACGCACCGGCAGCTGTTCCACAAACACCGGGATGTCCAGATAGCTCTGCCGAAAGTCCTGTCCCCACTGAGATACACAATGCGCCTCATCTACAGCCACCATGCTGATCTGCACCCGCTGCGCCATGCGAAGAAAGCTCTCCGTCATCAGTCGCTCCGGGGCAGCATACAAAATCCTGCACTGCCCCTGCTGCACCGTCTGCATGGTGTAATAGAACTCTTCCTGACTGATGCTGCTGTTGATATACGCCGCCGGAATCCCCACCTGCCGCAGTGCCTCCACCTGATCCTTCATCAGAGAGATCAGCGGCGAGATCACAACCGTCAGCCCCGGCAGCAGCAGTGCGGAGATCTGGTAACACACTGATTTCCCGGCACCGGTGGGCATAACTGCCACCACATCCCTGCCGGAAAGAATGGCATCGATTGCCTGCTTTTGTCCGGTACGAAATTCCTTATGCCCAAAATACTGCTGTAACAGCGTCTCCGGCTGCATCATACACTGTGTTCATCCTCTCCATCCGGCAAAAGCGTCTTCTGCCAGCGTTTCAGTTCTTCCCGTGCCGTTTCCAGAAGCAGGACACTGGGATTTTCACCGCCCATAATCCGGGCGATCTCATGAACGCGTCCTTCCGGTTCCAGCACCATGACATGGGTCTCAGTTCTCGTCCCCTCAGTCTGCTTTTCAATCATGAGATGCTGATCTGCCATCACTGCGATCTGGGACAAGTGGGTCACGCACAGCACCTGCCGCAGCTGCCCCACTTCCCGGAGTTTCATGCCGATCTTCTGCGCCGCCTTGCCGCTGACACCAGTGTCGATCTCATCGAAGATCAGCGTGGGGATACTGTCCCGGTCAGCAATAACGCATTTCAGTGCCAGCATAATACGGGACAGCTCACCGCCGGAAGCGATCCGCGCCAGCGGACGAGGTTCTTCGCCGCGGTTGGCAGAGATGAGAAACTCCAGGCTGTCCATACCGTGGATCGTCAGCTTTCCGGTAGTGTGCCTTCCCACCAGGATCACATTGGGCATATTGAGGAAAGCCAGCTGCTCGGTCACCGCAGCAATAAAACGCTCCAGGGTCTGGGCGCGGTATTCCGACAATGCCTTTGCCTGAGCAGATACCTTCTCCAACAGCTGTGCCTTCTGCTCCCGAAGGGCAGTGATTTCTGCCGTCGCGCCCTGCATCTGTTCCAGTTCTTCCTCTGCCCGGTTGCGGCGTTCTACCAGTTCGTCTCCGGTGCACTGATACTCCCGGCTCAGCCGCCGGATCTCCAGGATTCGCTTCTGTACCAGAGCGTACCGCTGGGGATCCAGCTCCATGTCATCCCGGAGGCGGCGGCACTCTGCCGCAATATCTGCCAGTTCGATCCCGGCAGCTGTCAGACGCTCTCCCAGAACAGAAAATTCTGACCGAAGCTCAGCATAGGGCAAAAGCTCTTCTGCCGCAGACTCTGCCAGCAGCACCGCAGAGCTGTCTGCACTTTCTCCGTCCACTGCTTCTGCTGCCGCCTGCAGCGCCGAAGCAATGCTTTCTGCATGCTGCAACAGGTTCATCTCTTCTTCCAGTGCATCCTCTTCGCCCGCTTCCAGCTCCAATTCATCGACCTCAGAAACCAACAGCTTCAGCTGCTGCCGCCGATGCAGCTTGTCCTGCTCCTGCTTTGCCAGCTGATTCAGCCGTTTTGCCGTCTGCTGCAATTGCCGAAAGGTCTCCTGGTACTGGTGCAGCAGCGTGTCATCGCCGCCGAATGCATCCAAAATTTGCAAATGGCATTCCGGCGCAAGCAGCACCTGGTTGTCATGCTGTCCGTGAATATTTATCAGCGCATCGCCGATTTCCCGGAGCACCGAAACTGTGGTGGTATGCCCGTTGACCCGTGCTGCACTGCCGCCGTCTGCGGCGATCTCCCTTGTTAAAAGCAGTTCGTCATCCACATGGGAAATGGAAAGGGCATCCAGCCTTGCACAGACCAGCGGATCCAGATGGGTAAAAAGTGCGTTGACAACAGCTTTTTTACAGCCGGTCCGCACAATATCCCGGGTGACGCGCTGTCCCAGCACGGCGTGGATGCCATGAAGCAGAATGGATTTTCCGGCACCGGTCTCACCGGTAAACACATTGAGATGCGGCGAAAATGGAATCCGCGCATGCGCGATCACCGCTAAATTTTCAATTTCCAGTTCAGCCAGCATTTAGAATCCTCCTGTTTCCATGAGCTTTGCGAAGCTTCCGGCAAACTCTTTCGCCTGTATTTCTGTCCGCAGCAGCACGAAAATCGTGTCATCTCCGGCAATGGTACCCACCACGTCTTCCCGGTGCATGGCGTCCAGTGCCGCCGCCACTGCCTGAGCCGTACCCGTACGGCAATGGATCACTGCCACATTTCCGGCAAAATCTGTGCGGAGTGCAGCATTCTGCAAAATACCGCCGTTGATTTCCTGACGCACCGGTGCCGTATAGCAGGCTCTGCCGCCGCGCCGTTCCTTTGTCAGCTTCAGTTCCCGGATATCCCGGGAGAGCGTCGCCTGTGTCACCGCAAAGCCGTGCTCTGCCATTCGCTCCCGCAGCGCTTCCTGAGTAGGGATCTCCTCTGCCGCGATCAGAGAAAGGATCGTATCCTGCCGCTTCTTTTTCATGTTCTCGTTCACGCCCTTCCTGCTTTCAGAGACTGCATCAGCTTTCTGCTGAGAGAATCAAAAAATGTGTTGCCGCTGAGATCCAGGATCTCCAGTGACTGATCTGACCCGGAGATTTCCATCACGCGCCCCTCCGGAAATGGTTCCGGCTTTTCTCCGTCCGCGCAAAAATACGCATCGTATTCCTCCCGGACACGGAGACTGACCTGCAAATCGTTGTGGGGCGAGAATAAGATCGGTCTCGCCGACAGAGAATGGGGACAGATCAGATTCATTTCGATGCAGGAAAACTCCGGCTCAATGATCGGCCCTCCGGCAGAAAGCGCATATGCCGTAGAGCCGGTGGGCGTGCTGAAGATCACGCCGTCTGCCCGGTATTCCCCCAGTACCACGTTATTCCGGGAAACCGTAAACTCAATGACACGGGAAAAATTCCGGGAGATCACGATGTCGTTGAGGGCGGTCAGTTCCCGGATGCATGTCCCGGTCTTATCCAGCATCTTGCCGCGCAGCAGCATCCGCTTGGACACCCGATAATCTCCCGTTTGCAGCCGTGCGATCTCGCCGATCTGATCCGGTTCCATGGATGCCAGAAAGCCCAGCCGTCCGGTATTGATCCCCAGCAGCTTCGCCTTTGTACCCACCACATGCCGGGCGCAGTGCAGGATCGTACCGTCTCCACCAATGGCAACCGCCACATCAGCGTGCTGTATAGCATCCAAAAACGGCGCAAACTGCACAAAGTTCATATCGCCCAGCAGTCCCAGACAGCGCGGATCTGCCCAGACCTCCATGCCGTTTCGATGGAGTGCCAGACAGACCTTTCTCGCCACTTCCGGGGCATTGCCCTTTTGCAGATGGTGAAATAACACGACCTTCATTTTGCTTTCTCCTTTTTCGCCTGTGCAAATGCCTGCTGCACCACTGCAGAAATATCCGGCAGGATGCCCTCTGCACTGCCCTTTCGCACTGCGGCGAGATATTCCACATTCCCGGAGCCGCCCTGAATGGGTGAAGGACACAGCAGCTGCACCGTCAGTCCGAGAGATGCCAGCAGCGCAAGGATATTCCCCAGTACCTGAACATGAACACGCTTCGACTGCACCAGACCATTTTTCCCGATATTTTCCCGGCCGGCTTCAAACTGCGGCTTGATGAGGATCACGCCGCCGGCTTCGGCTTTCAGAAGCGGCAGCACATACGGCAGCACATGATGCAGGGAGATAAACGACACATCTACTGAAAAGAAATCCGCCGGCTGTTCCAGCTGCTCCGGCGCAATGCGCCGAACGTCTGTGCCCTCCCAGTTCACCACGCGGTTATCTTCCCGCAGCTTCTGCACCAGCTGTCCGTGTCCCACATCAATGGCATACACCTTTGCCGCGCCATGCTGCAGCATACAGTCTGTAAAGCCGCCGGTAGAAGCCCCGATGTCCAGACAGGTCAGACCATCCAGAGACAGCTGCATCTGTGTCACCGCGTATTCCAGCTTCAGACCGCCGCGCCCCACAAAGGGAATATCGCTCCCCTCCATGGTGACCGCATCGGTGTCTGCCACACCAAATGCCGGCTTTGTGCAGACCGTTCCGTTCACCGAGATCTGACCGTTCCGGATCAGCGTCTTGGCACGCTCCCGGCTGGGCGCAAGCCCCTGCTGCACCAGAACTGCATCAAGCCTCGCCATGCCTTGCCTCCTGCTGCATCCCCCGATAAATGGCATACTCCGACAAGCCCATGGTCTCCATTTGAGAATCCGTAGACGCCTGAGCCAAATACTGCTTCGGCGCAACCCGGCGATAGGTTCCGCGGAAGCCGTGCTCCAGCAGCAGATCTCCAAACAGCTGAGAAATACCGCCGTAATAATATGCTTCCTCCAAAAATACCACATGAGCATAGGACATCGCGATCTCGATCAGCCCGTCTGCCAGCGGAAAGATTCGCGTCAGCTTCAGCAGATCACAATGTATGCCGTCCTCTGCCGCACGCTTTGCCGCACGATACAGATTATCATAAACCCTGCCGTAGGAAATATACAGCGTATCTGTTTTTTTGCCGGAAACATGGGTATATTCCGTATTCAGGGCACTCTTGTCAAACACTGTCTTATCTGCCCCCCGCGGATACCGCACACATGCCAGGCCCTTATCCCGGTACAGCGCCCGGCGCAGACAGAGCCGCAGCTCGTCATAGCATGCCGGGGCATAGATCACCGTGCCCGGCACAGTGCTGAGGAAGGACACATCATACAATCCGTGGTGCGTTTCACCATCCTCGCCCACAACGCCGGCACGATCGACGCCCAGCACAACATGCACACCGCTGATGGCAACATCATGCATCAGCTGATCGTAGGCGCGCTGCAGGAATGAAGAGTACACTGCAAAAACCGGAAGCTCTCCGGTAGAAGCCAGTGCCGCCGAAAATGTCACGGCATGCTGCTCGGCGATCCCCACATCATAATAGCGGTTGGGAAATCTCCGTGCAAAGTGATGCAGTCCCGTACCATGTTCCATTGCCGCGGTCACTGCGCAGATACGGGAGTCCTGCTCTGCCAGACGCACCAGTTCTTTTCCGAATACATCGGAATAAGAGTCTGTTCCGGACACCTCCGGATTGCCGGTCTCAATGTCAAACTTCGAGATGCCGTGATACTCTCCCGGATTTTCCTCCGCCGGGCCGTATCCCTTTCCCTTGACCGTATGCACATGGAGAAATACCGGACGGTGATATTCCTTCGCTGCTGAAAGCGCCTCTTCCAGATCCTGGAGGTTGTGTCCATCCACCGGGCCTAAGTATACGAAGCCGAAATCCTCAAAAATCGTAGCGGACTGCAGCAGCACGTCCCGGACAACGCTCTTGGAATTTTTGATGACCTTTGCCACAGACGGCCCGATCACAGCTGTGCGGTTCAGACGGCGCTCTACTGCCTTTTTGGTGCGGACATATCCCTCGCTGCTGCGCATAGAGGAAAGATACCGTGCCAGCGCACCGACATTTTTCGAGATGGACATCTCATTGTCATTGAGGATCACGATCAGGTTGTTTCCCGATTTTCCGGCATTGTTCAGCCCTTCATAGGATAAGCCGCCGGTCATAGCGCCGTCGCCTACTACAGCAACGGCAAAATGGGAATTGTCTCCGTGCAGCCGCATACCCTCCGCCATGCCGCAGGCGACCGAGATCGCCGTGCTGCTGTGGCCGCTGATAAAGCTGTCATGTTCCGACTCCTTGGGCTTCGGAAAGCCGGAAATGCCGTTTTCCTGCCGCAGGGTGGAAAACTGATCCAGCCGCCCGGTCAGGATTTTATGGGTATAGCACTGATGTCCCACATCCCAGACGAACTTGTCCTCCGGGGACGAAAACACCCGATGCATCGCCACAGTCAATTCCACCGAGCCCAGATTGGAGGCAAGGTGGCCGCCGGTTTTGGAAACGGTTTCGATCAGGAGACTTCGAATCTCCTCACAAAGCGCTTCACATTGGGGCAGTGTCAGCTCTTTTAGATCCTTGGGCGAATGCAGCTGTTCCAGCAGCGGCGCTTCTGCCCGCGGTAATTTGTTATGCTCCATTTTTTCATTGCCTGTCAGCCGATGCTCCGCAGAGTTCTGACAGGATCCACTCCTTTGTTTATTTTTCACGGCGCAGCAGCTCCTGCGTCAGTGCCATCAAAAATTCATGTTCCGGGAATTGTGTCAGCAGCTGTTCTGCTTCTTCCGTCAGCGCCGCTGCACGAGCCTTTGCCGCATCCATGCCGAGAAGTGTGACAAATGTCTTCTTTCCCTCTTCGGCATCGCTGCCCACCGGCTTTCCCAGCACCTCTGAGGTACTGGTCACATCCAGAATATCGTCCACGATCTGGAATGCCAGTCCCAGTTTTGCGCCGTACTGGTCTGCCAAAGCGATCTGCTCTTTCGAGGCAAAAGCCGCCGTACAGCCCAGACGGCAGGCGGCTCGGATCAGCGCACCGGTCTTTGCGGCACACATTGCCTCCTGCTCATCCAGAGTCACGTCGCTGCGCTTTTCATAGGACATATCCATGATCTGACCGCCGACCATGCCGGCTGCACCGGTAGCTTCTGTAAGGATCTGCAGCAGTGCCACCTTCATTTCCGGTTCCAGCACCGGGTCACTTACGACCACATGAAATGCCTCTGTCAGCAGCGCATCTCCTGCCTGGAGCGCCACTGCGTGACCAAACGCCTTATGACAGGACGGCTTTCCGCGGCGATAGTCGTCGTTGTCCATTTCCGGGAGATCATCATGGATCAGGGAAAAGGTATGGATCATCTCCAACGCACACGCCGCCGCCATGGCCTGCTCTTCTATGCCCCCGCAGATCCGGCAGAACTCCAACACCAGCACCGGACGGATCCGCTTGCCGCCGGCTTCCAGAGAATACCGCATGGCTTCTATCACCTGTGCCTGACGCCTAGTTTCCGGTGTCACCTGTACATAGCGGAGCAGCTGTGCTTCCACCTTTGCCGCCAGTGCTTCCAAATGTGCTTTATGCTTCGCTTCCATCCTGAACCTCCTGTTCCTGTGCCGGAACGGTCTGCTTGGAGACCTGCAGCTTTGCCGTCTGCAATTCCTCCTGGCATGCCGCCGCCAGTGTTACACCCTTGCTGTAAAGCTGTACCGCTTCTTCCAAAGGCAGATTGCCCTGTTCCAGCTTCTGCGTCAGCTCCCGCAGTTCCTTCATGTGTGCCTCAAATGCCATCGCACTTCTCCCCTTTATTCAAAAGCATGTTTCATATCTTTTCACACGCGCCGCGATCCTCACTTTACTTCTGCCAGGATCTCACCCTCAGCCAGCCGCAGCCGCAGCTTGTCGCCCGGCTGTACCTGTGCGGCGCTGCGCACCAGTTCTTCGCCGTGATACGCCAGGGCATAGCCGCGCCCCAGAATTTTCAGAGGGCTGAGCATTTCCAGCCGTGCAGACTGCTGTGCCAGCTGTTCCCGGCATTGCTCCAGCCGCAGCACCATTGCCTTTTCCAGACGCTGCTGCAAATGCGCCAGTTCCTGCTGCGCCAGTTCCTGCCGATGCACGGGAGACTGCAGTTTCAGCCGATCCCGGATGCGTTCCAGTTCCTGCTGCTTCCGGTGCAGCAGCTGCTGCACGGCGCTGTCCAGACGGCGCGCCTGTTCCTGTACCTGCTGCATCAGATGACGCACATCCGGCACAGCCAGTTCTGCCGCCGCCGAGGGCGTAGGTGCACGGAGGTCTGCCGCCGCATCCGCCAGCGTCCAGTCTGTTTCATGTCCCACTGCTGAAACAACGGGCACGGCACAGTGATAGATCGCCATGACCACACGTTCAGCATTGAACGCTTCCAGAGTTTCCGACGCGCCGCCGCCGCGTCCCACAATGAGGACATCGCAGCCGTCACGTTCTGCCGCAGCAATGGCGCGGCAGACGGAATCCGCCGCTGCATCCCCCTGCACCTGTGCCGGATAGACCAGCAGATGCCCGATGGGATAGCGCCGGCTGATGACGTTTTTTACATCCTGGAGCGCTGCGCCGGTGTCTGAGGTAATGACACCGATCTTCTGGGGCATTGCCGGAAGCGGACGCTTTGCCGCCGCATCAAACACACCCAGCGCTGTCAGCTTTTTCTTGAGCTGTTCCAGTGCCAGCGCTTTTGTCCCCGCACCGTCCGGCTGGAGATCTGTCACATACAGCTGAAATGCGCCGTCCCGCTCGTAGAGCGATGCCGTCGCCGCCGCAATGACATTCATTCCTTCCTGGGGCATGAACTTCAAACGCTGGGCATTGCTCCGGAACATCACCGCCTTGACACAGCTTTCTGCGTCCCGGAGCGTAAAATAGAGATGCCCCGAGCGATAGTGATTGGTGAAATTGGTGATCTCGCCCCGTACCAGAATGCCCTGCAAGGCGCGGTCCTCTTTCAGCTTGAATCCCACATAGCGATTCAGCTGACTCACGCTTAAAATTGCCACAGCTTTCCTCCTTGCTTTCGCCAAGCGCCGTAAACTGCCACACCTGCGGCATTGTCACAGGCAAACTCCGGCGCAGCAAACCAACAAGCTGCATTTTCCGACAGAAGCGGCCGGATCAGCTGATTGGACATGACACCGCCGGCATAGAGCACCGGCAAATTTCCGTGGCGTTCCTGTGCCGCCTTTGTCATGGCGATCACCGTCTCTGCCACCGTCAGCAGACAAAACTTTGCCACATCCTCCGGCGCTTCTCCCTGCGCCAGCCGCTTCCGGCACTGGTTTTCCAGTCCGGACAGACAACAGTCTACGCCGCGCACCACCGGTTTGATCCGGAATGTCTTTCGGCTCTTTGCCGCCAGCTGTTCCAGTGCCTTGCCGCAGGGGAACCGCAGACCCAGCATCAAGCCGACCCGATCGATCGCCTGTCCGGCTTTCAGATCCAGTGAAGTGCCGCAGGGCGTGATCTTCAGCGCCATCTCCGCATCCGGCTCGCAATAGAGCGAATCGGTAGTGCCGCCGCTGACATGAAACGCCAGGAAAGGCGCATTTCGTTCTCCCAGCTTTCCGGCAGAGTACAGCGCCGCCAGAACATGTCCCACCTGGTGAGAGGTCTCATAGAGCGGCACGCCGCACACTGCCGCAACCGAACGGGCAGTTCCCACGCCGGTCAGAAAGCAGGGCATATATGAGCCATCCACATTCCGGGGACGCGTAGAAACACTGACGCCGCAAACCGACTGTCCCTGCAAAAAAGGGCGCAGCTGTTCTATCATCTCCGGCAGCTGGCGGGTGTGGTGAAACACCGCGTCGCTCTGCCGCAGCCCTGCCTCACCCGGTTTTACCGGGAGCAGCTGCTTGACCTGGTGTATCGTACCAGTATCCAGATCCAACAGCGCCGCAGAGGTGGTGTAATTACTGGTATCAATCCCCAGAATTTGTGCCATCGGCAGTGTCCTCCTTTGCCGCCGGCTTCGAGCGGGCATAAGCACCCAGGACACCGTTGATAAAAGCGGTATCCTCCGGGTATGCATACGCCTGAGACAGATGCACCGCCTCACTGATGACCACGTTCACCGGCGTCTGGGGCATATTCTTCAATTCATACAGCGCCAGACGCAGGATCGAACGATTTACTGCCGGCACACGGTTCAGGCTCCGCTGCTTGCTGTAGCCGGAAATAATGCTGTCCAATTCCTCGAGCTGCGCCATTGTCCCGGAAACATACTGCTTCACCTTTTCCGGAACAGGCAGCTCCAGCATCTCCTCGGTAGAAGCGTACAGCTCCTCGATGGTGCTCATCTCCTCGGCTCTCACCATTGCCTCATACAGCAGCAAAAATGCATATTCTCTGGTTTCGTGTTTTGTCATAACGACCTCCATATCCAACTTTTTACAATTCTCGTCCGTCCGCAACATTTTCCGCGTTTCCGCAGAAAAGAAAGCTGCTGTAGACATTTTACAGCAGCTCCCGCATAAACAGATTTCATTTCTTCTGGTATCCCTATGTATTTCAGCAGAATCGAAAGAAATCGCATTTGGTGCGCTGCCCGTTCCATGCCGGCCCGAACAAGTTCTTTCTTCTATTATACCAAAAAACAACGCCGGATACAACTATTTTACCTCAAAAATTCGAATATTTTCTGCCGGAACCGAAACTTCGCCCAAAATCACATCTTTGATGGCAGCCGCCTGTGCCGCATCCAGACCCTCTGTCTGAACCACGACCTTGGCGCTCTCCCCGTCCAGATAGACGATACAGTCCGGATATCCCTGCGCCTGGATCAGCGATTCGATGGTGCTTTCGCTCTCGATCAGCTTAGAGGTCTCCACAGCTGCAATGGCATCGGTGACCAGTTCATCCTCTGTGCGGTCTCCGCCGCCCAGCATGGACTGTAGCGCCGCCACACTCTCATCCCGGCTGGAGGTGCGCTCTAATCTCGCCTGGGCAAAATAATTCTCCGCACTGCCGGCGGCGGTATACTCTGCCTCCACCTCTGCGGCAGTCTCTTCGGTGCTGCCCTTATCACCTACGCTGTAAGCGCCCTGTGTCCCTTCGGCTTCTTCGGC
Source organism: uncultured Ruminococcus sp. (assembly GCA_934463425.1). Classification (GTDB taxonomy): domain Bacteria; phylum Bacillota; class Clostridia; order Oscillospirales; family Ruminococcaceae; genus Ruminococcus_C. The sequence goes on along the minus strand of CAKSJP010000006.1, from coordinate 39,932 downwards.
AGCAGATGCTTCCTCTGCCGCTTCCTGTTCTGCCTCCGCATTGACAAAGGCAGTATCTCCATAGGTCACGCTGTCTCCGGGCTGTACCTGTGCGGTTTTCAGTTCTTCCTTTCCGCCGGACATGGCATAATTGACATAGACGGCAATGGCGAGCATCAATGTCAGACAAGACAGAATGATCTGCTTTTTTCCAATAATGAGAGATGGTTTTTTCATGGTCAAATTCCTTTCTGCACAGCAATGTTTCACGCTGACGGCACTACACAGATCCGACTGGGCGACAGCTGCAGCACTGCCCGGACTGCCCGGATCACACGTTCCTGCACCACGGCACTGGAAGCACCGCTGCATACGACGATCACGCCGCTGATCTCCGGCGCAGTGATCTGCTGCACCAGCGGATGCTGACTGCCGCTGTCCGAAACGATCACGCACTTTTTCTCTGCGCGGGTGCGGTTCTCGCCCTGTTCCTGTTCCTGATCCTGGGCATAGTGTGTCTCAGATGTTCCCTCGGCCGTCACCATAACACGGCAGCTGCCGACGCCGTCTACCTGTTCCAGGATCGCCACCAGCTGCTGTTCCATCCGGCGGCAGTACGCCGTCATAGAGGTATCCTCTGCGGCACTGCTTTCCGAAGAGAGCGTGGTCTTTTCCGCCGTTTCTGTCCTGTCCGGCAAAAAACCGGACAACAGGATCAGCGCCAGCCCGGCTGCACCCAGGAGCACCACCAGCCGCACGCCCCGTTCTCCTTTCAGCAGCTGACGCAGCCGATCAGGAAGCTTTTTCCACATAGAGATTCACCTCGTTTCCCAGACAATCCGTCAGCAGCTGTTCCGCGGCGCTCGTATCTGTACAAACCGCCGTGACTTGTTCTATCTCTATGCGGTTCTCCCCGGAGATATGCATCGCCACGCCGACCTGTGCCTCGATCCCTGCTTCCCGGAGCATGGCAGTGAGCGAGGTCTCCAGGTTTTTCGCCGCCTGTGCCGCTGTTTCTTCTGCTGCGGTTTCTTCCAGTTTCCATGTACTGACAGCCCCGGCACCTTCCCAGTCCGGCTGAAACGCCGCCGCACCTTTGCAAAGCGGCGTCAGAATGCCCAGCACGAATACCGCCGAAAAGATCAGCCGCAGCTGCCGGTCAAACCGGGCACTGGGCTTCATGGCATGCAGCACACCGCTGAGCATGCTGATAACACAGGTCACCAATACAATGGCACGCATGGTCTCCATGCTATACTGCCCCCTTTCCCACCGTCATGGCAACCGCAGTCGCCACGATAAACATAACGCCAAAGCAGACCAGCAGGGCAAAGGCAATGGCAAGCGCCTGCTGCGTTCCCCGAAGCAGCCGAAGCAGGCTTTTCGTCCCAAACAGCTCCGCCGCTGCCGCACCGATCGCCGTCACAGCCCGGTACAGCATCAGCTGTACCAGCGGCGGCAAAAACAGGATGCAGAGGGAGACAATGCCCACAACGCCAGTGGTGCTGCGCAGCATTTGCAGGCTGCTCCGCACTGTGGTATAGGCATCTGAAACTGCGCTGCCCACCACCGGCACAAAATTGGCGATCACATACCTGGTCGTTTTGGAGGCGGCGGTGTCCACGCTGCTGCTCAACAAATTCTGCATGGAGAGAACCCCCAGAAAAATGGTCATGAACAGCCCCAGCACCCAGGTAGTGAATTTTCTCGACAGCCGCAGCAGACCGCCCACAGAAACCGACGGGCTGACGGCATCCACGATTGCCAGAGAAAAGCCCATGGTACACAGCGGCAGCAGCACCCGGGTTATCATCTGCATCACACCATCCGCCAAAGCCACTACTGCCGTCTGATAGGATACTGCACTGCTCACAGTCCCTCCTGCCGCCAGGATGCCGGCAAACACCGGCACAAACAACGTCATGAACTCTGCACCCTGGGTCAGTGCACGCTCCACCGCAGCAAAGCTCTGAAGCAGCGGCTCTGCCAGAACGGCAACTGCCGCAAGCGCACAGACAAACTCATAGACCTGTCCGGCGGCGCGGCGGCGCGGATCTTCCTGTATGCCCTGCAGCAGCGCCGCAAACAGGATCACTGTCAGCAGACCGCCCAGCATGGCAAAGGGTCTTGAGATGCGCCCGGAGAGATAATCCGAAAACACCTGCCAGATATGCGCCAGAGTGAATTTTTCTCCGGCTTCGCTGCCGTCTGTTACAGAAAGCCCCAGCTGTTCCAGGATCGACCGGATATCCCAATCCAGCTGCTCTGTGACGGATGACGCACCGCTTTCTTCAGCCAGATGCTGCTCGGCAGAAGCTTCTGCGGCGACATGCTCCGGAAAGCACAGCCCCAGGCAAAATGCGGCAAGCAGAAAAATCACGCTCCACCGTTTCATGACAACACCTCCGTTACCGTTTGCAGCAGCGTCTCCAACAAGGGCAGGGACAGCAGCACCAGAGACAGCCTGCCCCAAAGCTCGACTGTCCGCGCCAGCGCCGACTCGCCGCAGTCCTGACACAGGTCTCCGGCGATCCCGGTCACATAGCAGATGCCCAGCGCCTTCCAGAGGATCTCCAGATAAACCGCCGGCAGCTCTGTCTGGGCAAAGAGCTCCTGCATCTGGCTGACAATGGGCGAGAGATATGCCGCCGCCGCAATTCCCACCGCAGCGCATGCCCCGATGACACAGAACAGTGCATGCTCCCGGCAGTATTGTTTCAACAATGTGGAAAAGATCGCCGCAGTGATGCAGACCGCAGCCGCGGTCACGGTTTCTTCTATCATAGGCCAAACACCGACTTTACCCGTTCAAACAGCGTGCCGATCTGATCGACCAGCAGCATCAGCACCACCACCAGCCCGGCAAGTGTGGTCATCATCGCCTGTTCCTCCCGCTCTGCCCGTTTCAGCACCAGGTTCAGCACTGCCACAATGATTCCCGTTCCGGCGATCTTAAAAATGAGATCAATTTCCATGGTTTTTCCTTTCAGAGCCTGTTCCGTATCTGGGCGTATGCAGCGGAGCAGGCGTTCAGCAAAGCAAAATGGCAGCCAGAAAGCCGCCCAGGATTCCCAGACTGCAATAGAGCCGCTGCTTCTGGCGGCATTTTTCTCCGGCTTCTGCGGTATACGGTTCCAGCTGCTGCCGATACTGGGACAGGGTAGCCCGTTGTCCCTCCAGATCACTTGCCCCCAGTTCCTCTCCCAGGGGTAGCAGCAGCTTTCGCGCCGCCTCGGGAACTGCCGGATCTTGCGCAAGCCCGCTCTCCCACGCCTCAGAAAGCGGAAGTCCCTGTTCCAGTCCGCTGCACACCGTCACCGGGAACTGAAACGCCGCATATGCCGATTCCCGGCAGAGCTGTTCCAACAGTTCCTGCACCGTCAGGCTGCGAAACGCCATCTGCACAGAAAGCTCCCGGAGCATCCGGCAAAGCTGTTCCAGGTTCCGGCAGGTCTGCCGCAGCCGCATTGCCTGCATGACACCCAGTCCGGCGCAGCAGCAGACCACCAGCAGCAGACCCAACCATTTTATCATGATACCACCCGGCGCAGGGTCTGCACCCTGCCCAGTTCCCTGCCGGACAGAACTGCCGCATACTGAAATACGCCCTTGTCCAACAGCTGTTTCAGCACCGGACGGCGCTCCAGGTCATCCCACGAGGCGGCATGCGCAGATGCGATCACCGGCACACCGCATCCATGCAGACGCAGAATAGCTTCGGCATCCGCTTCGGTGCTGATCTCATCACAAACCAGCACCTCCGGTGTCAGCACACGGAGCGCCGTCAACAAGCCCTCTGCCCGGGGAAAACCATCCAGCACATCGGTGTGCAGTCCCACATCATACTGGGGCACACCGTGATGCACGGCGGCGATCTCACTGCGCTCATCCACCAGTGTGAGCCGCCAGGATGCCCCCAGAAGGCGGCAAAGGTCACGGAGCATCGTTGTCTTGCCCGATCCCACAGCACCTGCCAGAAGCAGGCTGGAGGGCTTCTCAGCGCATGTCTGCCGGAAGAGCGGTTCGGCACAGCCGGTCACCGCGTGAGAGACCCGAAAGTTCAGACCGCTGATATGGCGCATCTGCACCAGTTTTCCCTCCCGATAGACCGCCGACCCGGCAATGCCCACCCGGTTTCCGCCGGCAATGGTCACAAAGCCCTCGGCGATCTCTTTTGCATAGCGGTAGACGGAGTATTCGCACACCGCCTGAAACACCTGCTCCACGGTTTTCTGGGAAAGCGGATGCGCCGGGTCTAGGGGCTTTTCTCTGCCGTGCAGAAGCATGCACACCGGGCGCTCTGCGCGCAGGCGTATCTCCTGGATCTGCGCCTGCTCTGACGGCGGCAGCTGCTGTATCCGGCTGCGCACCTGCGGCGGCAGATAGCGCAGTACGTTTTGTATCCCTTGCTGTTCCATACGTCCTCCTGTTTGTCCCGGGTTGTCCCCTGTGTTTGTCCCATTCTATGCGCGGCGGCGGACGAGTATGCAAAAAACCTCCGTGTACCTGAACCGGTACACGGAGGTCATAAAATTATGGAAGCTGCCGGCTGTGTTTCGGAAAGCCTGCGGAGAGAAACCCTTTTGAAAAAGGATTCTCCCAGTAAGCTGCCCCAACACAGCCGGCAACTTGAATTATAATGTCAGCTGCATCTGGATATGCGGAATGCCGTCCTCCAGAAATTCTTCCGATGTTTGCAGAAATCCAGCTTTTTCATAGAAATGGCGTGCATAAGTCTGTGCTTCGATGGAGATTTTATCTGCTCCAAATTTTTCTTTTGCAATATCGACCGCAGCTGAAACAATTTTACTTCCCAGTCCGCACCGTCGCTTTGCTGCGATCACACGCCCAATTGCAGCAGAATCAAAAGTCACACCCGGCGGCAGCACCCGTGCATAGGCTTTGATTCCGGTTTTATCTTTGAGCCACACATGATAGGCAGCTCGATCTGCATCATCTACCTCCTGATATGGGCAATTTTGCTCCACAACGAAAACAGAGATCCGTAGTTTATAGATCTCAAATAATTCTTCCACACTTAACTCGGAAAAATGTTTTACCATCAGTTCCATGCTATTCCTCCACAATTCCACTGCATTTTAGAACCTGTCTTCACAAGAAATATGTGTGGATTTTCGAGCATAATTTTGTTGCAGACAAGGCAAAAATACGCAGGCGGGCTCTCGGTCGCAATCCATCTTAGTGCGACACTCCTTTGTTCTCAAGCAGAATCCTGCCTCGAACGCAGTCGCCCGGCAAGTGTTTTTCACGCAGTATGCAGCAAAATTTGCCGATATGCAGCAAAATTTGCCGAAAAGACACGGGTATACGCTTGTGAAGACAGGTTCTTACATATGCTGCCGGCAATACTTGTGCACCCAGTCAAATGCATCTTCTTCGCAGTCTGCTTCCCGTACATACTGAAAATATTTTTCAGCGAGTGCATCATCAGAAAGCCGTTCCAATTCGCTTTTTTCACAGACGTTTTTTCTCAGCAGATACTGCTCATATGCTTCTATCCAGACAGGCCCTCTTGCCATACCGCTGTCATCTCCTTATTTTGCCGATTACGAATCCCGATTTTCTATCGCATAGATCACACAGGCAATTCCGGCGATCATCGAAAACAAGATCGCACCGCCCATCGGCGCATCCAGAACCGAACCGAGAAAGAATCCGGCGATCCCGGCAAGGCACATCACGATAACAGATGCGATAGTCCGAAATTTTTTCATGTTTGTTTTCCTCCGTCAATTATTTTCTCCTGCCGCACGATGCTTTGCCGCCAGTGCCCCGGATGTGGTTTCCGTATGGTCATAGTCGATCTCAAAATAATCCAGAACAGCTTTCATGTCGTCCTGCATGGACAGGAACACATCCAGCAGACGGTTGGGCTTGTCCTGTGTCTGCCATTCTTTCAGACCGGCGTAGTAGAACATCTTGTTTTCGCTGTTGATATAGAACGGCACAATGTCATTTTCCAGGCACATTTTCAGCAGCAAAAGTCTGCCGACTCTGCCGTTGCCATCATAAAATGGGTGTATCTTTTCAAATGCCATATGAAACCACGCAACGTCATAGAAGTCCGGCTGTTCCAGTTTCTGATACGCTTGCAGCAGCTGTGCCATTTGTGCAGATACCTCACCGGGCTTTGTCGTTTCGATGCCGCCCACCACATTGGCATATCGCTTATAATCACCGATCACAACCTCTGGGTTCTGCGCTGTCATCAGCCCGGATTTCAAAATGCAGTGCATCTGTTTGATGTATTTTTCTGACAGCGGTTCAGAAATCGTATCCAGCACCCAGTCCAGGCATCTGAAATGATTCGCAGTTTCAAACACATCGTTGACGAATACCGTGCCGTCCACGCTCTGTGTCTCAAAAATATAGCGTGTCTGTTCATGGGTGAGCCTGCTGCCCTCTATATGATTGGAATTGTAAGCGAAATCCACCTGCAATTTATGATAGATTCCACCGTGGATTTGATGATTCTTCTCGAAAAGAAGCGTTTCTTTCAGTTCTCGTTTTTCACGCATTGGCTGACCTCTCCATGTTCGGCATTGTGATTTGGATTTCAGAAATACAAACTGGAATTTCTATTTGCGCTCCCACACCATTTCATAATCCTTTTCACCAGTAGCCTCGTCCAGACTTTCACATTGGATGCGAAACCCTTCTCTTTGATAAAAGTGTATTGCCCGTGTGTTTTTCTGGTACACATTTAATGTTAATCTGGCTTTTCTGTCTTTTATGTAATCCAATAGCAGTTTCCCGACACCCTGCGACTGTATTTCATCTGAAACAAAAATACCTTCGATATATTCACCGTTTAATCCAATAAAACCTTGTATCTTTCGATCGGTTTCATATACATAAACTTCTGCCTGTAACAGCATCGCTTTTACCAGAGCGAAATTATCTTTCCAGTACTGCGCAGCAATAAAATCATGTGTTTTCAGATTGGTATTCAGCCATATCGCAGCAACTGAATCCACATCTGATTTTTGAAGTCCTCTTATCTGCATAATTGTTCTCCTGCTTCTGATTCTCCGCATCAATCCTTCGCGTACACCACCAGCAGATCGCCCTTTCCCACCGTCACCGCTGCATTTTCTGCCAGGATCTCATTGCTGACCCCCAGCGGAAACGCGTTGGAAAATGTCCCGTGACACAGCGGATACGCCACGCCTTCCAGCGTCACGTCCTCACACTGTTCCGTCATGGCAAACAGAGAAAAGTACATGCCCTCCCGTCTGGGATAGACTGCCGTTCCGCCGCGTTGGAGGGTGATCCAGTGGGCATGGTCTACCAGTATACCATGTGCGCCGCGGTCTGCCAGAAAGCGGAGCATCTGAAGATTCGCCACGGTGTGATCCAGTCTGCCGCCCAGCGCACCGTAAAACACCAGCCGCCGGCAGCCCTTGGAAAGGGCATACTTCGCCGCCAGCAGAATATCCGTGTCATCCTTTATCGGTGAAAACGGTTCTACATTCTCGCCCTCCGGCACGCAGCCCAGGGAGTCGAAGTCACCCACGATCCAATCCGGTACAACGCCCAGCGCCTGGGCCAGCTTCACTCCGGCATCTGCGCAGACATAGAGGTCTGCCTGCGGCACCGGCGGCTGCAGCTCCGGCTGTACCGGTGCTCCTGCAAAAATCACTGCCTGCTTCATGATTCCCACGCCTTTCGCTGCTTCGCCGTCTGATACAGAGAAACATAAGCGTCATGACGGCTCTTTGCAATTTTTCCTGCCCGGACTGCCTCCACCACGGCGCAGCCCTTTTCGCACACATGGGCGCAGTCACTGAACCGGCACTGCCCCAGATAGGGCTGAAACTCCGGGAAGCAGTCGGCAATGCGTTCTTTTTCCATTTGGAGATACTGCTCCACCTCAAAGGTAGAAAAGCCCGGCGTGTCTGCCAGATAGCCGCCGGCACAGGGATACAGCTGTACCTGGCGCGTGGTATGTCTGCCGCGCCCAAGCTTTTCGCTGATCTCTCCGGTGGCGAGATGCAGCTCCGGCGCAATGGCGTTGAGCAGCGTGGATTTTCCCACGCCGGAATTGCCGGTCATCATGCTGATCTTTCCGTCCAGCAGCGCCGCCACAGCATTCACCGTCTCCGGCTTTGCATAATCCACAAAGTATACCGGGATCCCTGCGTTTTGGTACAGCTGCGCCAGCTTCTCACCGGGATCTAAGTCCGTTTTGGTGAGGATCACTGCCGGCTGTATCTCCTGATAGATGGCAATGGTCAGAAAGGAATCCAGCAGCAGCAGATTGGGGGCAGGGTGACAGGTAGAAGTTACAAAAAAGATCTGATCCAGGTTAGAGACCGGCGGACGCAGAATGCTGTTTTTCCGGGGCAGGATCTCTGCGATCACACCATCTTCAGACAGCCGTACATAATCACCCACATATGGCGTAATGCCGCGCTTTCGGAATACGCCTCTGGCTTTACAGGTGCAGATACCGGAAGAGGTCTCTACCGTATAGAGACCTCCCACCGATGTGATAATTCTGCCCTGAGCCTCTTCTGGAAGTGCTACAGGGAGTTTTGTCATCGTCTTACTGTACCTCCTCTGGTGCAGCAGTTGTTTCTGCCGGTGTGGTTGCCGGAACAGTTTGTACCGCAACACCTGCAATAGCACCTGCAATATTCTCGCTGGAAGCAGTAAACTTTTTATTGGCAAAGTCAAAGGTGTAAGTGCCGAGGACTTCTGTCTTTCCACTCTGCGCTCCGGTAATAGAAACCTTTACCACCTTGCTGCCCTTGCCCTGTACCTTAACGCTGACGGATGCATTTGTCAGGCTCTCTGCCACAAACTGACGGGAAGCGATCACGCCGTCCTCATCTGTGGTAAAGCTCAGGGTGTACATACCGCTCATTTCAGAGACCGGCAGATTCTCCAGGCCATAGGTCACTTCGCCCTCCGGCTCTTCGCCGTTGCTGACAGTCAGCTTAATGGTAGAACCAGAAGCGACCACCTTGCCCGGTTCCGGATCCTGTTCCGTGACGATGCCCTTTTCCTCCGTAGAAGGCGCTTCGGTGATCTCCAGCTTCAGCTTTCTGCTCTCAGCCTCCTTCTGCGCATCCTCCTGGCTCATGCCGACAAACTTCGGCACATCTGTCTCATCGACTGCAATGCCCTGGCTGACATAGATCACCACGCTGGAGCCGACCGGAACCTCTTCATTCATTGCCGGGTCTGTCCGGATGACATGATCTGCCTCAATGTTTTCCTCCGAGGTACTCTGCGTCTTTTTCTGCTCTGCGGTCAGTCCCAGTGCCTTCAGCGCATCCTCAGCCTCCTGTGCCGTATAGTTGGTGAGATCCGGGATCTGCACCTTCTGCACGCCCTTGCTGACAGCAACAGCAAGTTCGATCTTGCCGTCCTTGTTCTTCTTCACGAACTGACCGGCTTCGATGCTCTGCTTATAGATAATATTCTCTTCGTACTTGTCTGTATATTCCTGCTCTGCCACCTCAAATTCAATATTGGGGTAGTTCAGCACAGCGTCATCATAGTTCATGCCGATCACCTTCGGCACTTCATCGGTAGAACCGTTGGAACCGTTTGTGCCCTGCCCTACCAACAGGAAGATCACGATCGCTGCCACAACAACCACAACAATGGTCACTGCAGTCAGAATGGGGACAACCAGAGACTTGGACTGTTCCGGCTCATTGCCCTCTGCATAATTGTTGTCATAATACTCCGGCTCATTGCCGCGGCCATAGGCAGGATTGCTGCGCTGGGGCGCTCTGCTGTTTTCCGGCGGCGTAAAGTACTGTGTGGGCTCCGGCGCATTGTAATAGCCAAAAATGATCTGGTTGTTCTGCTTGAATGCCTCAATATCCCGGATCATATCTGCGGCAGTCTGATACCGCTTGGAAGCATCCTTTTCCATGGCATGCATGATGATCTCTTCCAGACCGGAGGGAATGTTCGGGTTGATATCCCGGGGACGCACTGCCACATTCTGCATATGCATCACTGCAATGGAGACCGGATTGTCCGTATCGAAAGGCTTTCTGCCGGTGAGCATTTCATAAAACATGACACCCACAGAATAGAGGTCGCTCTTGGCATCTGTCACATCGCCGCGCGCCTGTTCCGGGCTGATATAGTGCACCGTTCCGATGGCCTGGTCTGTCGCAGTACGGCTTTCCTCACGGGCAAACTTGGCGATGCCGAAGTCCATGACCTTAATGGTGCCGTCTGTCAGCAGCATGATGTTCTGGGGCTTGATGTCCCGGTGCACAATGCCGCGGCTGTGGGCATGCTGAAGCGCACGGAGGATCTGGATGACGAAGTGCACGGCATCCTTCCAGTTCAGGACATGTTCGCTGTCGATATAGTCTTTCAGCGTGATGCCGTCAATAAATTCCATGACGATATACTGCATCTTATCCGAAAAGCCCATGTCATAGATCTTCACGATATTCGGGTGGGACATCATGGCGATCGCCTTGGACTCATCCCGGAAGCGGCGCTGAAACTCCTCGCTCTCTGAATATTCCTGCTTGAGGATCTTTACAGCGACTGCACGGTTGTCCAGCACATCTACCGCACGGTAGACATCTGCCATACCGCCTTCTCCTACCAGTTCTGTCAGTTCATAGCGGCCGTCCAGACGTGTTCCTATGAGTTTATCTTTGTCCATCGTTTTCATTCCTCCGTTTTATGTGACACTGTTGCGACCGCAACTGAAATATTATCTCGTCCGCCTTTTTCCAGCGCAGCATCGATCAGCTTCTGCGCCGTTTCTTCATCCGGCAGTGCCTCTGCCAGGATCTCCTGGATCTCTGCATCAGAGCAGAATCCGGAAAGACCGTCTGAACAAAGCATCAGACGCCATTCCTGATCCGGCTGCAGATCCAGGCGGAAAAAGTCCGGACAAACTGTCCGCTCTACACCGACCGCCTTCATCAGCATATGCCGCTGGGGATGGGTCTCCATTTCTTCTTCAGTGATCTCACCCTTTTCCATGAGCATATGCACGACCGTGTGGTCAGTTGTCACCTGTTTCATCACACCGTCCGTCAAAAAATACGCCCGGCTGTCGCCCACGTTTGCCACTGCAATATATTCCGGTGATGCATAGGCAGCCACACAGGTCGTACCCATGCCGAAATTCTGATAATCCATCCGGGCAGTGGTATAGACAACAGAATTGGCAGCAGAAACCGAGGAAAGCAGCAGAGACCGGATGCTGTAGGCATCCATATCCTCCGTATATCCTTCCTCAAAATGTTCAAAGAAAACATCTGTCGCCATCGAGCTTGCCTTGCTGCCGGAGCGCTCTCCGCCCATGCCGTCACAGACGACCAGCAGCAGCGCATCCCCGAACCGGCGTATTCCCACACGATCCTGATTTTCATCCCGGATATATCCGATATGCGTTTGCGATGCACTCGTCAACGATACCACCTCCATAAGCGTTAAGACAGACTCTGCGAGCCTGTTGCTGTAAATCGATCCTTATTCCGATGCTTCTGTTTTTCTCTGCGCGTCGGCGTCCCGGCGCAGCTGACCGCATGCCGCCTGGATGTCACTGCCCAGTGTCCGGCGGATGGTGGCGTTAATGCCCAGTCCGGTCAGCTCCTTCTGAAACCGCTCCACATCCTTCCGGAAGGAACGGAAAGACCGCTCCTTAATGGGATTGACCGGGATCAGATTCACATGGCACTGCATGCCGCGAAGCCGCTTTGCCAGCTGTCCGGCATCCGCCGCCGTATTATTCACGCCGTTGATCACCGCATACTCAATGGTCACACGCCGTCCGGTGGTGTCAAAGTAATAGCGGCAGGCATCCAGCAGCTCCTCTACCGGATACCGCCGGTTCACCGGCATGATCTCGCTGCGCCGCGCATTCTCCGGGCTGTGAAGCGAGACCGAAAGGGTCACGCCCAGCCGCAGATCTGCCAGCTGACGGATCTGGGGCACCAGTCCGCAGGTGGAAAGCGCCGCATGCCGCAGACTCATCTGCATACCGTCGGGATGAGACAGGAGCCGGAAGAACTGCACCACATTGTCGAAATTGTCCAGCGGCTCACCGATGCCCATAAGCACAATGCTGTCAATGCGGCATCCGGCATCCCGCTGGGTCTCATAAATTTGCAGCAACAGCTCTGACGGCAGAAGATCCCGGACATAGCCGGCGATGGTAGAAGCACAGAACTGACACCCCATGCGGCAGCCCACCTGAGTGGAAATGCAGAGACTTTTTCCGTGGTGATATTCCATAAGGACAGTCTCTACAAAATTGCCGTCGGGCAGTTCATATAAGTATTTTACCGTATCATCCGCAGCAGATGCAAGCTTTCTTGCAATATTTAGTCTGTTTATACAAAATTTCTCGTTCAGCTTCTGCCGAAGTTGGAGAGAAAGTGTAGTCATTTGGTCAAAACTGGTCACTTGTTTCTGATGAAGCCAGGAAAAAAGCTGTTTTGCCCGGAATTTCGGTTCGCCCATTTCTGCCAGGTATTGTCCCAGCATTTCCGGGGACAAGGATAAAATGTCGATTTTTTCCATGGGAATGCTCCTTTCAGAAACGCTATTTTTCCGCTTTTCGCCGGAACTTTGCCACAAAGAAACCGTCGCTGCCGAACATCTCCGGCAGGATCGTCACCATGGGCTGTTCCAACGCACCGCCCAGCGCCGGGCAGACCGGTTCGGGCGCAAACTCCGGGTGCTTCTGCAAAAAGGCATTTGCCACTGCTTCGTTTTCCTCTTTGAGGATGGTGCAGGTAGAGTATTGCAGAATGCCACCCGGCTTTACATACTGTGCGCCGTTTTCCAGGATCGCAAGCTGAATCGGCGGCAGCTGAGCCAGTTCCTCCGGGGCTTTTTCCTTGACCTCCGGCTTATGCCGGAGCACGCCGATGCCGGAACAGGGCACATCGCAGAGCACACGGTCTGCGCCGGCGTATTTTTCCTGAAAGACCGAGGCGTCTCCCTGGGATGCTGTCACATTTTTCAGCCCCAGGCGCTTGACGTTCTCCTGTATCAGCTTGACCCGATGCTCTGCCAGATCAAAGGCGTACACCATGCCGGACTGTGCCATGCCTGCGGCGATGGTACAGGTTTTTCCCCCCGGCGCGGCACAGAGATCCAGGACGGTCTCCCCCGGCTTTGCGCCCAGTGCCAGTGCGCATATCTGGGAAGAGAGATCCTGCACATAGAACCAGCCCTTTTGAAACGCCGGCAGCTTTCGGATATCGCCGGCGTGCAGCTGATATGCGCCGGGCAGATTTGTGGGACAAATGGCATCTCCCAATGCCTGTTCCAGTTCTGCCGCGGTGCATGCCGCAGGATTCTGCCGGATAAACCGGGGTGCAGGACGAAGCGCATCCTGCAAAAAAGCGCGCGCTGTCTCTTCCCCATAGGCATCCAGCAGCTTTTCCAACAGCCATTGGGGCACAGCGTATTCCACCGCCATTGCCGCCTTTTTCTCTTTTGGATAGGGCACCTTGCATTCATCCCGGAGGAAGCCGCGCAGTACCGCATTGACAAATCCGGATGCGCTGGCTTTGCGACAGGTTTTCGTCAGCTTTACGCTCTCATTTACCGCCGCACGGGACGGGATCTGGTCACAGTACAGCAGCTGATAGATGCCGAGCCGGAGGATATTCCGCACAGTGCGATCCAATTTTCGCAGCGGCTGCTTGCTGTAGTGAGAGATCACCGCATCCAGAGTAATGCGGCGCTCGATCACGCCGTAATACAAAGAGGCGCAAAGCCGCTTGTCCCGCTCCTCCAACTGAGACTGAGACAGGGCACTGTCCAGGAGCAGGTTGGAATAGCTCTGCTCCTGTTCGGTTCGGTTCAGCAGCTGTACTGCCAGTTTTCTTGCACTCATCTTCGATTATTCCTCTTAGAAACGCCCAACAGACGGATCAGCTGCAAAATGCTGCCCAACAGCGCAGCAACATAGGTCAGTGCAGCAGCAGTCAGCACCTTTCGTGCGCCGCTGAGTTCTTCGCCTGCCAGGATATAGCGGCTTTCCAGAGTCTGCATGGCGCGCCGGCTGGCGTTAAATTCCACCGGAAGCGTCACCAGCTGAAAGAGCACGATCAGCGAAAACAGCAGGATGCCGATCATTTGCAGCGGCATACCGGCATAGGAATTGCTGAAGATCAGCCCCAATACAAAGACGATATACCACAGCCGGGAGCCCAGCTGCGTCACCGGGATGATGGCACTGCGGATCTGCATGGGAAAGTAGTTCACAGCATGCTGTACGGCATGTCCGCACTCGTGGGCGGCAACACCAATGGCAGCGACCGAAGTGGAATCGTGCACGCTGTCCGACAGACGGATCACATTGCCCTTCGGGTCATAGTGATCGGTCAGATTGCCGCTAACGCGTTCGATCCGAATCTGATACAGTCCGTTGTCATCCAGGATCTGACGCGCCACCTGTGCCGCCGTCAGACCGCGGCTGTTCCGGGTATTCTGATACCGCCGGAATGTGGATTTCACATTCCAGGATGCCCACAGGCTGATCAGAAGTCCGATCAGCACCAGAACATAGCCTACATCAAAAAATCCGCCGTAATACAGCATAACGATTTCCTCACTTTCTCTTGTTCCCGCGGCGCATTACCCCAACTTTTCACCCTTTTCCAGTTTCTTTCCCCGGAGAAAGTCAGCAGTCTGCATGCGGCGCTTGCCCTCCGGCTGGATTTCTATGAACTGCAGTCCGTTTCCATCGCCGCATGCGACCACGAAGTTTTCTGCATCCGCAATGATCCCGGCTTCTCCGGAAACATGCTCCACCACATGGGAGCGGTATATTTTCAGCCGCTTGCCGTCCAGCTTGGTAAAGCCGGTAATGCCGCGGATCAGGTTGTGCAGTTCTGCCGCCGGACGCGCAAAATCCAGTGCAGACATTTCCTTTGTGATACGCGATGCATAAGAAGATTCCGCATCGTCCTGCGGAATGCCCTGCAAGGTGCCTGCTTCCAGCTGTTCCAGTGTTTCGCTCAGGGTTTCCACGCAGAGTTCTGACAGCCGTTCGTACAGCTCCTCTGCGGTTTCCTCTGCTCCAATGGTGATTTCCTTTTTTACCAGCATATCGCCGGTGTCCAGTCCCTCTGCCATTTGCTGGGCAGTGACGCCGGTTTTGGTCTCACCATTCAGGAGCACCCACTGGATGGGCGCTGCGCCCCGATATGCCGGAAGCAGTGATGCATGGAGATTGATACAGCCGTACTTCGGCAGCTCCAGCACTTCCTTCGGCAGAATCTGACCATAAGCCAATACCACGATCAAGTCCGGCGCAAGGCGCTGCAGGATCTTCAGGGCTGTCTCTGCGGATTCGCCCTTTCGCAGAGAATAGGGCTGAAATACCGGAATGCCGCACTCCACTGCCGCCAACTTTACCGGCGTAGAAATCACATGATGGCCGCGCCCCTTGGGACGGTCGGGCTGTGTCAGAACGCCTACGATCTCATGTTCACTCTCTGCCAGAAACCGCAGCGTCGGCACTGCGATATCAGGCGTTCCCATATAAACGATTCTCATGCTTCCTCCAAATCCTCCGGATCTACAAATTCTTCCACAACGTCGATGAAAAGCTGTCCGTCCAGATGGGCATTTTCATGACAGGTGCACTGCGCGCCCAGTCCGGTCAGCGTCATTTCAAACCACTCGCCCTTTCGGTTCTGCGCGCGGAGCCTGCACTTATTCGGACGTGTCACATAGCCCCATTTGTTGGGGACAGAGAGACAGCCTTCCAGAACGTACTGCTTTCCGCTTGTCTTTCGGATCTCCGGGTTGATGGCTTCGATGCGCATTTCTCCCAGATGCATAATGAAAAGGCGGCGGCAATAGCCTACCTGCGGCGCAGCCAGACCGACACCGTTCGCCTGATCCAATGTCTCATGCATATCATCCAACAGCTGATCCAGCTTGTCGCCGAACTCTGTCACCGGACGGCATTTCATCCGCAGGATCGGATCTCCCTCTTTTACAATACGTCGAATTGCCATAGATATTCCTCCATATATTTCAGGGCATTGCCGCCCTTCACCGTCAGACACCGATATCTCCGTTCATATCCGCATACAGATGCACTCTTGCAAAGCTGCGGTCTGCACCGGCTTCTGCCAGCACCGCCTGGATCAGTGCACGGTAGGGTTTTGTGTTCTTGCATTTGATAATCAGCTGATAGCGGTATTTCCCATTGATGCGTCCGTAGATGCAGGGCACCGGATCCAACACCCAGATGGGATAGGAAAAGCCAGTGCTCTGAATCTGCCGCTTCAGCACGTCTGCTGTATGCAGTGCCGCGCTGCGCACCTCTTGTTCCCGCATCCCGGTAAAGCCGATCACGCAGATATCGCAGATAGGCGGAAAGATCAGCTGCCGCCGCAGCGCGATCTCCTGGGCATAAAACGCCGGATATGCCTGCTGTGCCGCAAGCCGCAGCACATAGTGATCGGGCATACTGGTTTGCAGAATGGCGCGCCCCGGCTTATCGCCTCTGCCGCCTCTGCCCACGACCTGTGTAATCAGCGAAAATGTCCGTTCATAGCTGCGGAAATCTCCGGCATACAGCGCCTTATCAATCGACAAAACGCCCACCAGTGTCACATCGGGAAAGTCCAGTCCCTTGCCGATCATCTGCGTTCCCAGCATAATGTCATACTTTCCGCGTCGAAACTCATTGAACCGTTCCTCATAGGCATATCGGGACATTGTGGTGTCTGCATCCATCCGGAGCACACGGGCATCCGGAACAATGGCTTTCAGCTCCTCTTCCAGGCGCTGTGTCCCAAAGCCCATTTTCCGCAGATGCTTGCTGCCGCAGGACGGGCAGGCTTCCACCATGTCCTGGGTGTGTCCGCAGTAATGGCACATCAGACTGCCGTTTACCTTATGATAAGTCATAGGGATGCTGCAATTGGGACAGTATACCGGCTGATTGCAGGAAGCACAACTGATGATGGTATGATAACCCCGGCGGTTCAGCAGCAGCAGCGACTGGTTTCCGGCCTCCAGATTTTCCCGGAGCGCCTGTGCCAGTGTCTCGGAAAACATGCCGTCATTTCCGGCTGTTTTCTCCTCCTGCATATCCGCCACTTCCACCTGAGGAAGTGCCCCCTGGTTATACCGCTGCTTCATTTCCAACAGGGTATAGATCCCGCGCTTGGCATAATAATAGCTTTCCACTGAGGGTGTCGCCGATGCCAGAAGCAGGGGACACTGATGGGTCTGACAGCGCTTTTTCGCCACGGAAATAGCATGATACCGGGGCGCGCTGTCCGATTTATAGGTGCGCTCGCCCTCTTCGTCCACCACGATCAGCCCCAGGTTCTGCACCGGCGCAAACACAGCGCTTCGCGTCCCGATGATGATCTTTACCGCACCGGATGCGATGCTGCGCCATGTTTCACTGCGCTGTCCCAAAGACAGCTCGCTGTGCACCACAGCAACGATATTTCCGAACAGCCGATAAAACTGCTCCACGATCTGCGGTGTCAGAGCGATCTCCGGCACCAGCAGGATCACCTGTTTGCCGCGCTGCACCACCGTGTGGATCAATCGAATGAACACACTGGTCTTGCCGCTTCCGGTCACACCGTGAAGCAGAAAGCAGTGCATGCCTTCCTCCAGGGCCGCCGTCATCCGGTCATAGACTGCCTGCTGTTCCGCAGAGAGAATGATGTCCTCCGGCGTTTGCTTTTGTCCGTCATCTGTGTACAGATGCACTGCCGGCTTTACGGTATAAGCTTCTGCCACACCGTTCTGCACCAGCTTTTTCGCCACCGCGGAGGTCACACCGCTGAGATAGCATGCTTCCTTTTCGGAAACGGCATCTGTTTCCTGCAAAATGCGCACCAGTTTTTGCTGTGCCTTGGTCAGCGGCGGAACTTCCTCCGGCGGCACAGCCATCCGCAGCATCTTGATGCCAGTCTGTCCGTGGGTCTTTTCTTTTACTGTTTCCACCCGGCGCAAAAAGCCCTTTTGTACCAGAGCATCGACGACTTTTTTCCCCTGTGCGTCAGCGTCCGCCAGAATCCGCCGAAACTCCTGCTTGGTCTTGGCGCAGTGCAGGAAGAACAGCAGATGCTCCTCCGCTTCAGTCAGGGCAGCTTCCGGCTGCGGCTCTGCCAGAGAGATCGTCTCCACCAGCTGCACCTGCATTCCGGCAGGCAGAATGGTGCGCACTGCATCATAATAGGTGCAGAACGTCATTTCCTTGAGCCAGAATACCATTTCCAGCATTTCCGGAGACAAAATCGGCTGTTTGTCCACCACGGACAAAACCGGCTTCAGCTGCTGCTCCGTCTGCGGCTGTTCCGCACTGGACAAAACAATGCCCACACGCTTGGCGTTTCCTTTTCCAAAGGGAACGACCACGCGGCAGCCTACCGGGATCTCCTGGGTGGATACATAGGAGAACAGGCGGTCAAAGGTGTAGGATGCGGCACAGACAGCAACGCCGACGCACCAGATACGAGGCAGTTCCATTCGACTCAGTGCAGCTGTTCTTCGTCATCCACGATGCGGTATTTCCCGGCAGCCAGCTCCCGCACCGCAGTCTTTACCGGCTTTTCTTCCAGGGTCTTTCCGTTTTCATAGAGTTCATCTGCGATCTCGCGGGCACGCTTTGCCACGCCGATTACCAGGGAGTAACTGCTTTCATTTTTTGTGATCAGCTGATTCACAGACGGTCTTAACATATTCATTTTTTCAGCACCTCTTCAATTTCTTCCAGATTTTTTTCAGTTTTATGCGCACCTGCGCGCAGAATTGCCTTGACATCTGCAATCGCGGTGTCCAGGTCATCGTTAATGACAACATAATCGTATTTCACAGCGGTTCCGATCTCGCGCTTTGCCTGTGCAACGCGCTTCTGCACAACCTCTTCCGCCTCTGTGCCGCGTCCGCGGAGACGCTGTTCCAGTTCTGACAGCGACGGCGGCAGGATAAAGAGAAATACCGCGTCCGGCCGCGCTGCACGGACTTTCATTGCGCCTTCCACTTCGATCTCCAGGATCACATCCTGTCCCATGGCAAGATGTTCCTCTACCGGCTGTTTCGGTGAACCGTAATAATGCTCACAGTAGCCGGCATATTCCAGAAAGCCGTCCTGTGCGATCAGCGCTTCAAATGCCTCATTGGTCATAAAGCGATAATTCACGCCGTCGACTTCGCCCGGACGCGGAGCGCGGGTCGTTGCCGAAACAGAAAAATACAGATTGGGATCTTTCAGGACTTCCTTCAAAATCGTGCCTTTTCCGCAGCCGGACGGCCCGGATACCACGTACAATGTACCTTGTTTCATGCTGCACACTTCCTTTATTCGATATTCTGGATCTGTTCCCGGATTTTTTCGATCTCCGACTTCATATCCACTACCAGTTTTGTGATTTCCAATGACTGCGATTTTGAGCCGGTGGTATTGACCTCACGGTTCATTTCCTGCACCAGAAAATCCATTTTTCTGCCCACTGGTTCTGTGCTCTGCAAAAACGCCCGGAACTGGGCGATATGGCTGTGCAGCCGCACCAGTTCTTCATCCACTGCGATTTTTTCTGCCACCAGAGCCGTTTCGGTCACCAGACGAGACTCCTCCACGGTGTGGTCTCCCAGCAGTTCCGTTATTTTCCGATAAAGCTTGTCATGATACTGTGTTACGCTTTCCGGAACGAGCCGTTCCACCTCATCTGTCATCTTTTCCAGATTATCCAGATGAAATGCCACATCCTCTCCCATGCGCTTTCCCTCTGTTTCACGCATGGCAACAAACTGCCGCAGTGCCTCCTCTGCCGCCGGCTGGACCTGCGCCCAGATCTCCTCCGGGTCATCCGCCGTCTGGCGTACCTGAAACGCATCCGGGATTCGCAGCAATGTGGAAAACGGCAGCGCATCTGCCGCAGCGTCCATTACGATCTGATTTTCTTGAAAGCCATCTCTCCGGAGCAGTTCGTTTTCTGCTGCAACCGCGCGAAGATATGCCGTCACGACATCGTGGTTGATCTCCACTTCTGTAGCTTTGTCCCCAATCGGCTGCATGGTGAGGGTGATTTCCGTTTTGCCGCGGGCAACCGCCTGCTTCACCTGTTCCTTGAGCTTTTCCTCCAGATAGCTGAAGCTGCGGGGCAAACGCACTGAGGTTTCCAAAAAGCGATGGTTAACCGAATGCACTTCCACCGTGATCTCATAGCGTTCCGCCCGTACCGCAGCGCGGCCGTAACCTGTCATACTCTTCAAAAATGTCACACTCCTTGTGAACAGCACCGCATGCGCTATTATTCCATAATATCTAATTATACCATTTCAGCGCCAAAAAATCAAGTCATATTGAAAAACTTTTTCCCGGCAGCAAAGCAAAAAGCACCACAGCATATTTCAGCTGTGGTGCTTTTGACTGAAAACGATTTTATAAAATCGCTTTTAATTTTTAGTTATTAGCAGTTTCCGGCAGGGACTCGATGGTGTGAACCAGGAACTTCAGCAGTGCAGTTGCATCGCTTGCATCCAGTTCGCCGCCCTGATCGTAGCAGTCACCGTTCAGGAGCTGCTGCTCAGTGAACTGTACAGCGCCAGATACATACTTGTTCAGCAGAACTGCGTCTGTGATATCTACACGAGCATCCAGGTTGGTATCGCCCAGCAGAACATCGCTCGGATCGCTGGAACCTGTGGTTGTAGTTGTATCAGAACCGCTTGTTGTGGTGGAATCTGTGGTGGTAGTGGTTACAGAAGAATCAGTAACAGTTACCTTAACTTCAGCTGTCTTGCCATCCTTAGAAACTGTGATAGTGGTTTCACCAGCCTTTACGCCAGTAACAACACCCTTTTCATCAACAGTTGCTACAGATTCATCAGCGCTCTTGAAGGAGCAGCCATCCTGATTCGGCTTCAGTGTCTCAGTCTTGCCAACTTCAACTGTAACGTCGGACGGAGTAACCTTCAGATCTTCAGACGGATCGCTGCTGTCATCAACCGGCATATCCGGATACAGCTCATGCATTGTACCCAGAGCCATCATGATGTCACCTGCATGCCAGAATCTGTGCAGTGTGAAGTAGTAGTCATCGGTGTTGCCGTTTGCATCATAGCATTCCTTGGCATAATCGTACATGGTCTTTCCGTTTGCGTCCTTCTTCATGTACTCGCCGGTAGTATCCTTGTAGTTGGAACGGATATCTACGAACGGAACGCCGTTTTCAACGACATCGCCATTCGGCATCTTACCAGTATAGCGCTCCTTGCTCAGAGTTTTGCCCTGACCATTCTGTGTAGTGCCATCCGGCAGAGCCAGCTCGGTCTCCCACAGACGCTTCAGGTTGGTGTTGTGATCGGATACACCCAGACCGATGTCATCACGATACTTGTTCCACTCTCTATCCAGGAGCTGTTTGCCCAGGTACAGAGCCTGCTGTGCCAGTTCATCAGTAGAAGTGGATGCAGCAGCCTTCTTGTTTTCATAAGAGGTCTTTGCAGCAGCGATATCGCCTGTTGCAACGCCCTTTGCCTTTGCATAGTAGATCAGAGTGTTTGCCAGAGAGGATACGCAGCCCAGGTCACCGTCGCCGTAGCCAACGATGGTGCAGGTCAGGTTGCTGTTTTCCTGATACTTACCGTTCCAGGAATTCGGCTGACCAGACCAGATCAGGCTGGACGGGATAGAGAAGGACTCACCGTCATCTGTAATGCCCTTGCTCAGATCCGGAATTGTAAACTCTGTTTCAGTAGTGTCATACGGCTCATACTTTGCAGAGAATGTCTTTTCGCCGTTTGCCTTACCCAGGATGGTGTTGTCCATGAACCAGCCTACCCAGCGATCCAGAACCTGTTCCAGAGCCTCGGTCAGAGTCAGACCGGTCTGTGCGATGGTCGGATTCTCGCCGCCGTTCTTTACAACATAGTACAGTTCAGCCAGACGCTGTACAGCCCATACCTGGTTACCGATCCAGTGGTTAGAACCAGGGTCAGCATATACCGGGTGCTCTACATATGCCATATCATAGAAGGTAGCCTGACCAGACGGATACTTCTCATAACGGCCGTTCCAGGAGTTGGTGCAGCCGCCGGCGATCGGGCCGTCAGCAGACAGCAGCCACAGATACAGCTCGATCTGTCTCTCCAGAGAAGTCTGGAAGTCATCAGCTGCGCCCTGTGCCTTCATATTGCCCTTCAACTCAGAATCATTTACCAGTGCGTATGCAGCCAGCGGGTTCTGATAGAATTCGTGCATGTGAGATGCACCGATCTGCCATGCCCATGTGCCGTCCATTGCGCCGCCCCAGGAGGTGTACCAGTTCATCAGGTAATGCTTACCATTTTCACCGCTAGATGCCCCTGCATTCTGGCAGCCGATTGCCTTGTAGTACTTATCGTACATATTGTTACGGGTCTCATCACCCATTTTAGCTGCCAGTGCGGAGATAGACTGGCTGCCGCCCCACTTGGATTCAACAGTCTGAGCGCCTACGCCCCATCTGTTTGCATCGTAAACCGCCTGGATTGCACGGTCTTCTGCGTCCGGTGCGTTGGTATAAGACCACTGCTCAGCCGGGTTGTCTTCTGTATTGAAGAAGCCCTTCATGCCGCCGTTGCCTCTAATACCATAGCTCTTGTGCAGGTCGGTACAAGCGTGCGGAATGGTCTCCCAGCAGGATTCCTGTTCGCCGCGCTGGAAGGTGTTGATCAGTGTGAACTGTCTGCTGCCGCTTGTAGTAACGCCGTTCTGCTTGCCCTGAGAACCATTTACGCCGCCGAAGCCATACCAGTCATCTACGTCAGCCAGCCAGTGCATCAGGTACAGGCCCTTATCGCTGCCGTATACGGAGCAGAAGCTCTGGTGGATCGGGTTCTGTGCAGTGTTTCCTGCCTGCATGTCAGTCGGGTACTGTTCAACCTGCTGCCACTCATCGCTGTAAGTAGCGCTCAGCTGACCGCCCTTGGACATGAAGTTGCCGCCCTGCTGATCCGGGATCATGGTAGCTTCCATGGTCTTCCATGCCTTGGACAGATCGCCGACGGATTCTGTAGAAGCATCCTTTACGTTCTTTACAGTAACTTCGCCCTTGATTGCATCGTTTACGATGTTATCGCGCATTGCTGCAGCCCATACCAGGTAAGACAGTGCCTCAGAAGTTGTCTCGTGACCATAGTCCGGAGCTTCGATACACAGCTCTTCTACCGAGTGATACGGGATGCCCAGGCCGCCGTTTACGGTGTTGGTGCTGGACATATAACCGTTTTCCACACCGTTGGTGATAACGTCATCATACAGCGACATGAAACGTGCTGCATAGGAATTATCGCCATACGCCTCATCCTTGGTTCTGGAACCAGCTGCAGATGCAGCAGTCGGAATCACTGCGGAGCATGTCATCGCAGCAGCCAGAACAGCAGCCAGGAATGTTTTGCTTTTCTTGAATTGCATGTTTAGAAATTCCCCTCTCTGAAAATAAATATAGGAAATGGTGGATACCGCTGTGTTCGCATCCTTTCTTCACGGCAGGACCCGGCGACCATAACGGTATATGTTTTTGAACGCATTCTTTGGCCATTTTCACGAAACACACACAAGAATGCCTTCTTTCATATCAGAAATTATACACCCCTTCGGGAATTATGTCAACCCTTTGCACAAATTCCGAATGTGGAAAAAGCCATTTTTGTAGCATTGTACAGATTACGGAGCGCTGTTTTGTGCAACATGTCCCACATTTTTCTGGCATTGCACATATTTTCCGTGCCATTTTGCATTTTCGTCCGCTTACCGTCAGATTTTCACCGCTTTATCACAAGAATATGCCATACTGCTTTTGCGATACGCACAACCTTTCCGGACAGTTGCAGAATTGGTTTTATCCATTATTTCCACTTTTCATGATATGGTTACACTTTATATATGACAGCAACATATTATTCTGCGATAATAAGAGGAAGGTGCAAACTGCCGAAAAATCGGCGCTTTGCAGGAAAGGAGCATCACATGGTTGAAATTCAAAACCTGACCAAATACTATGGAAATAAGGCTGCGCTCAAGGGGATCAGCTTTACCATAAAGGAAAACGAGGTTGTCGGATTCTTAGGGCCGAACGGCGCAGGAAAATCCACGACCCTGAACATCATGGCGGGTGTCATTCCCTCTACCGGCGGCACGGTAACCATCCAGGGATATGACATCGCGCAGCAGCCGGTAAAGGCAAAGAGATGCATCGGCTTTCTGCCGGAGATCCCGCCGGTATATCCGGATATGAAGGTACGGGAATATCTGACCTTTGCCGCCGGGCTGAAGGGCATTCCGGCAGCAAAGCGCAAGGGCGAAGTGGAACGCGTCATGGACCGGCTGAAGATCACAGATGTGCAGAAGCGGCTGATCCGCAATCTGTCCAAGGGCTATAAGCAGCGTGTGGGATTCGCCATGGCGATCCTGGGCGATCCGCCGGTGCTGATCCTGGACGAGCCGACTGTCGGACTCGACCCCACGCAGCTGATGGAGGTGCGCAATCTCATCCTGGATCTGCGCCGGAATCACGCCATCATCCTCAGCTCCCATATTCTGGGGGAGATCAGCGCCGTCTGTGACCGCATCGTCATCATCAATCACGGTGAGATCAAGGCGGACGACACCATCGAGCGCCTGGAAGAGGCAGACAACTCCGGTCTGGTGCTGAAGCTCAAGATCCAGGGCAGCTCCCGCGAGGTGCCGAAGGTGGCGAGAGCCGTCGAGGGCGTTGTCCGCGTGGACAACATCCAGTTTGTCCAGACCGGCATCTATACCTATGATATCGAGCTGGAAAGCGACAGTGTCCGCAATGCCCTGTTGTCTGCCCTGCTGCAGCACGGTCTGGAGGTCCTGGAGGTTTCTGCAGAGAAGAAAAACCTGGAACAGGTATTCGTCAAGCTGGTCAACCAAAAGACAAAGCATTCCAGCCTGGAAGATCTGCTCAGCGAAATGGACGAAGAGGCAGCCCAGAACGCTGCCGCAGAATCAGACACCCCGGATGCAGCCGATGCGCCGGCAGAAAATACGCCGGCGGACGAGGATGCCTCTAAGGCAAACCGCAAGCCGGAAGAGGAGGAATAAGCACCCATGTTTGCACTATATAAAAAGGAATTACAGAGCTACTTTCTGTCGCCTGTTGCCTATTTTGTCATCGCCTTTTTCATGGCGACATTTTCCCTGACCTTTATCCAGGATATCGGCAACGTCTCTTCATCGACGTATACCTTCTCGTTTGCGTCGATCTTTTATGTCAACATCTTCTACTTTATCTTCCTGCTGCCGCTGCTGACCATGCGGACTTTCTCGGAAGAGCGGAAAAACGGCACAGAGACCCTGCTGCTTTCCAGTCCGCTGAATGTCACGCAGATCGTCATGGCAAAGTTTCTTGCCACAGCGACCATCCTGCTGATGATGCTGGTGTGCTCGCTGTTCTATCCGATCATCACCTCGATCTACGGCCGCGTGATCTGGTCCAGCCTGATCTGTACATACATCGGATTTTTCCTGTTTGGTCTGGTCTGCATCGCAGTGGGCATCTTTATCTCCTCTCTTACGGAAATGCCGCTGCTGGCGATCCTCATGAGCGAGCTCGCCATGCTCCTGCTGATGCTGATGGACAACCTGAGCGTCAACTCGTTCCTCTCCAGCGTTCCGGTGCTGTCTGATGTGCTGAGCTGGTTCTCCAATCAGACGAAGTTTTATGTATTCTCCCAGGGCTTGATGCGCATTTCTGACCTGTTGGGCTATGTGACAGAAATTGCCGTATTCCTGATCTGGACGATCATTTCCATTGAAAAAAGACGTTGGAGCCGGAGGTAAGCAGCCATGAGTCAAAACGCAAAAGAAAAACATTTCCGCAACTGGAAGAACACCAAGTTTGCCGGCATGGCGTGGATCCTTGCTGTCCTAGTACTGGTGATCGCCATTGTGCTCAATATGATCCTGTCCCGCATGGATTTCAGCTGGGACATCTCCCCCAATAAACAGTACAGTCTCAGCGCAACTACAGAAAAGTATCTGGATCAGCTGGACAGCGAGGGAAAGACCGTGGATTTCTATGTGCTGACCACACAGGAAAGCCTGGAAAACGACATGGAATCTCTGAGCCTGTACCGTACACTGAAGGCATATGATGCCCACAAATCCATCAATCTGATCTGGGTAGACCCGGACACCGACAACGATACCATGGAAAAGATCAATTCGGACAACGCATTCACCCTGTCCACCGGTGATATGATATTCATCTGTGACAATGTGAAAAAGCGCATCCCCGGCTCTTCTATGTACAAAACCTATACGGACAGCGACGGCAACACCACCGGCGAGGACTTTCAGGGCGAAAACCTCATCACCGGTTCTATCAAGGGTGTGGCAGAGAATGTGACCCCGACAGTATATTTCCTGTCTGGCCACGGTGAAAAGTCCCTGGATCAGTACACCAAGTTTACCACGAACCTGACCAACTATAACTATGCCGCAAAAGAACTGAACCTTTCCGAAGCAGACGGTGTGCCGGAGGATGCTGCACTGGTTCTGGTGGCTGCGCCTACAAAGGATATCACTGATGCCGAGACCGAAAAGCTGAACGCATACCTCGACAACGGCGGCAACATCAGCCTGCTGATGTCCCCCAACGGCGGTACTTTTGCCTATACCAATCTGGAAGGCATCATGAAAAGCTATGGCTTCTACATGGACTATGACCGCGTTTCTGAGACCAACTCCAACTATCACATTTCCGGTGATCCCTATACGATCCAGTGCGAGCTGAACGAGCTGGACGATAACAGCGAAGCCACCGACCTGACCTCGGCGCTGGTAAACCAGGGTCTGTACACCTTTATGCCGGAATCCCGCAGCTTCCGCTATAATGATGAAAGCGGCACCTATACCATTGCGCCGCTGATCACCTCCTATGACAGCGCCGTCGGCGAACCCTATGGCGGCACCAGTGATGACCCGGAGGAAGAAAGCGGTCAGATGCTGCTGGCAGCACATTCCACCAGCCCGGGGAGAAACAACTCCAAGATGGTGGTTTTCGGCAACGCGGAATTTATCGATGATGAACACGTCAGCGACGATACGGTGATCGTTCCGGTATATCTGTACCTCAGCACCATCAGCTGGATGTATGACAGTGACATCGACATGGACATTTCTACAAAGTCCACCGCAAATGACTATATCTCTCTGCAGGATGCCGGCTTTGCAAAAGGCCTGATGGTTATCCTCACTGTGATCCCCATCGCCATCATGGCTGTGGGCATCGGCGTATGGATCAAGCGCCGCAATTCGTGATCCGTCCGGAGGAGGCAGCAGCATGAAAAGACAACTCATTATCGGACTGATCCTGGTGGTTCTCATCGGCGTATGCTTTGGCGCATATTTCGGCATAGACACCTATCAAAAAAAGAAAGCGGAAAAGGCTGCCGAAGAAGCCGCTGCGCTTCAGCTGAGTGATTTCCAGTCGGATGACGTGACGAAGCTGATACTGCACACGCCGGATCTGGATTATACCATCGAAAAGAATACCAGCGATGACGACGGCGATTCCTGGCTCGTCACCAGCGGTGACGAACTGCATATCAATACCTATTATATTGATGCGCTCTGCACTTATGGATGCAGTCTGACTGCCACAAAGGATCTCGGCACGGCAGATGCGGACAAGCTGGAAACCTACGGGCTTTCTGATCCGGTGTCCATCACCTATTACACCGGGGATGCAGACAAACCGGAAAAAACACTCTACATCGGCAAGCAGAATCCCACCAAGGAAAGCTTTTATGTAATGCATGACGATGACGACCATGTCTACCTGGCAGATGCCAACAACACTGGTTATCTCTATGTCACAAAGACACAGCTCCGCTATCGTTATCTTATGGATGACAAGACCTCTGACATCACACAGATTTCCCTGGAGCGGGACGGTCAGATGATCTATAACTTCTCCAAGACGGACAACAATGCGGACTGGAAAATGACAGCTCCCATTGAAACGCCCATCGGCATCAACAATGCAAAGCTCTCCTCTGCCTTCATCAGCCTGCAGCAGCTGGAGGCGGACGACTTCGGCGACAGCGATGTGACACCGGACAAGTATGCAGAATACGGCTTCGATCAGCCGGCATACCGCTTCCAGTTCACCCAGTCCACCGGAGAGACCACAACGCTTCTGGTCGGCGAATATGACCCCCTCACTACATCGTATATCAAGTGCCTTCATGTGGAAACCAACGAGATCCTGATCTTCGACTCCTCTTATCTCAGCTTTCTGCAGACAGACACAACAAGCTATATGGTAAGCAACGTCTACAAGCAGGGCATTGAAAATGTCTCCGGACTCACCGTACAGTATCACGGCTCGTTCAATGACAAGACAGTGGATATCAACAGCAGCTTCACCATAGACAATGCCAGCAGCAGCTATACCTTTGACGGAACTGCGATCACTGCAAATGATGCCGCAGAAGCATTCAAAACCTTCTATACCGCTGTTTCCGAGCTGTCCTATGAGTCTCTGGAAGCAACTACAGAAATACCCGCGGACACCGATCCTGCTCTGCGCCTGACATACACCCTGCTGGACGGCAGCACACACACGGTGGAACTGGTCAAGCGGGATGACACCACCTACTGGGCGTTCATCGACGGGACATTTACCCATGCAGTGGTACGGCAGCGCGCACTCAGCGGTGAGAATAAGCTCCTGGAAGCCTATACTGCACTGCAAAAAGCAGCTGCATCTGCAGCATCATAACCCAAAGGAATACCGTCCCAGACTTGTGCGGTATTCTCTTTAATCAACAACACCATAGTTTCTACAGAAAAGAGATGTCAGAAATGATATCTCTTTTTTTGCAGCAAAAGCACCTGCTGCGCTGCTCCTGTATTGAAAACTTATGAAGAATCATTAAAATCCATTGACAAAGCGACAAAAATGGATTATAATTGTAAAGTGCATACGATCAATAAGGTATGGCATGCAGATTGATTTTTACGAGGTGCAGCAATGAAAGTTCGCGGAAAAAGAAAGCACAGCAATACAAAGCTCTGGATCAACACAACCATCGGCATCCTTTGCGGTTTCATCGTGATCATATTTGTGATCGTTCTTCTGACACAAACCGGAAAGCCAAAGGTACAGTCACAGATCCCTGCTGCAGCCGGTACTCAGACCGCAGCCGCTGAAGCAACCGAATCCCCGACAGAAGCACCCACAGAACCGTCCGCACTGCTGGCCTATCCTGCGGCAGCAGACACGCTGACAGAACTGACGGCAGCAAATCTCTCCAGCGAGCACGCTGTCCTCCTGGACGTGGATGACAACACGATTCTGGCACAGCGCGATCCGGATACAAAAATCTATCCGGCATCTATGACCAAGATCATGACCCTGCTGGTTGCAGCCGAAAATATCGAAAACATGGATGATACGTTCACCATGACATATGACATTATTGCACCCCTTATTGATGCAGAGGCCTCACGCGCCGGATTTGAAGAGGGCGAAACCGTACCGCTGAAGGATCTGATGTACGGCATCGCACTGCCGTCCGGCGCAGATGCCACAACTGCCATCGCGATCTATCTCAGCGGCTCGGAGGACGAATTTGTCAAGCTGATGAATGCCAAAGCAGAAGAGCTGGGATTGAAAAACACCCACTTCACCAATGCCAGCGGTCTGTATGACCCGAACCACTACAGCACAGCGACCGATATCGCCATGCTCATGAGCGCCGTGATGGAAAACGACACCTGCCGGGAGATCCTGGGGACTTATCAGTACACCACATCCGTGACAGAGCAGCACCCGGAGGGCATTCCTCTGGAAAGCACCATGTTCAGCCGGATGTACGGCAACGAAGTCACCGGAATCACCATTGAAGCCGGAAAAACCGGCTATACCGATGAAGCCGGACACTGTCTGGTCAGCTATGCCACCGACACAGAGGGCAAACACTTCATTGCAGTCACTGCAAAAGGCCCGACCTACTGGCGCGCGGTTTTCGACACCTTCGCACTGTACGGACTGATCCATGACGGCTATCCTATGCCCACAGATCTGGACACACAGCAGACAGACGAAAACGGCTCTGCCATTGATCCCACTGAAACCTCTGCTGTTCCGGCAGTATAAAAGCCAACACAGCAATTTTACAGGAAAGGAGGCTGGTTCCCTGCATGAGCAAGCGGAAACAGAGACACCTCAGTCCTGCCGGTTTTCTCCTCGCACTCGTTCTGATGATCGCCGCAATATTCATATTTGATTATGGATATCGCCTTTTTTTCCAGAATCAAGAAGAGAATATCATTGGAACCGGCGGATTTTCCCCCACTTCATCTGCTTCGGAGGACACCTCTGCCGGAGACGGCACACCCGATGCCTCAGAAGCCACCACACAGCCCAGCGGTACGCTGCTGCAGCTGACCGCCGCAGACATGGCAAACGGACCGCTGATCCTGGTGGATGCATCCCATCCCTACAGCGGGACCGCAGCATGGACGGACTTTTCTGCAGTCACAGATTCCAATGTTAACACACGCAGCACCTCGCTCCAGATGCAGTCCGAGTGCATCCAGCCGCTTTGTGAACTGATGGATGCCTATGCCGCTGCAAACGGCTATACCAATCTACAGATCTACAGCACTCTGGATACCACACTGGACAGCAGTTCGATCTATACCAACATTCTCCCTGACCGCAGCAGCGGCTATGGCTTCGACATCGGACTGATCACCAGCACCGGCGAAGTGGTCCCCTATATCACCAAGCGCAACGAGTGGATGGTGACGAACGCATGGCAATACGGCTTTGTTCTGCGCTATCCCAGCGACAAGACCGAAACCACCGGCACCGCCTATGCCCCCCACCACTTCCGCTATGTGGGAAAGCTGCACGCTGCCATCATGCAGGAAAACAGCTTTAGCCTGGAAGAATACCTCACCTATCTGCAAGGCTATACCATCACTTCCGGCGGTCTGAACTATTCGGACGGAACACAGTCCTATACCATTTATTATGTACCGGCAGATCCCAGTGGTACTACAGCGGTTTCTCTGCCGGAAAATGCAGTTTATACCGTATCCGGCGACAACCAAAGCGGATTTATCATCACGCTCACCAACGGTGCAGCTTCTACGGAAGCCGCAGCGGACTCTGCCGCGGCAGAAACCACCGCCGCCGGCGATTGAGCCTGCCGTACAACAGATATCAAAAACGCCCGAAGCATACTCCGCTCCGGGCGTTTTTTTGCAGCACCGCACCAATGATTGATGCGCGCATGCTTTATTTTACAGTACCGTTTATGATATCCGACCAGGTGACATCCTTTCCGATGCTGACTTGTGCAGCGTAGTTCAGAATATAAGCTGCATCCTTTGAATCAATAACACTGTCACCGTTGACATCCACCAGCAGAAGCAGCCAGCGATTGATTCTGGGGTCAGAATTTAATACCACATTCTCCATGCCCACGGAGAGCCGTGCGGTGTACACCAGAACGGCGGCGGCATCCTGAGAGTTGACCTCGCCGTCCATATTGGCATCTCCGCGCAGACGAGGCAGCGGCTGGGTTGTCGCAGTGTTACTGGTGACAGTAGTCACAGATGATGCCGTGGTGGATGTTGTCGTTGCTCCAGAGGAAACTGTGGTCGCAGAAATTGCAGAAGCAGTGGTCGTCGTCTCACTGGTGACCGAAACCGTCTGTGTCTCTGTTGTTGTGCTTTCAGTAGTGCTGGTCTCTGTTGTCACAGTCGTAGTTTCTGCGGTGGTTTTCATGGTTGTAGCGGCAGTGGTCGTTGTCGTCGAAGTTATTGCAGTTGTAGTGGTTGTCATTTCAGTCTCTGTGGTAGTAGTTGTTGTAGTGGTGGTGGTAGTTGTTGTTGTAGTTGTGGTGGTAGTAGTTGTTGTAGTAGTGGTACTGGTTGTTTGTTTGGTATAAGTCGGACGTGTTATGGTTGTCACAGATGTTTCAGTTGTAGTTTCAGAGGACACTGCAGAACTGGTAGTTTCTGTAGTCTTCGCTGTCTCCGTGGTTTCTGAAGTTGCTGCAGTACTTTCCGCAGTGGTTGTCATCGCAGTCGCAGCTGAGGTCATCGTTGTTGTCGCAGCCGTAGTTGTCGTTGTCGAAGTTGTCGTTTCTGTTGTTGTGGTGGTCTCTTCCGTTGTGGTGGTGACGATCTTTTCCTTTGCCGAAACAGTGATCGTCCCGGTACACGCTGTATAGTTCTGGCTGTCCGCCGGTGCAAAACGCCATTGCAGGACATTTTCCCCTGCCTTTAAGGTATCCGGCTGACCATCCGCCCAGACCAGCACACCGTCTATGCTGCCCTCTGCGGCACGAATTGCCGGAAGGCTGTCGCCCTCGGTATATTCAGCATTTGCATCCCAAACAGCATTGATCTTTGGCACAGCCTTTTCGATCTCGAACAGATAGGTGGTGCTGCCCTGCCAGATCTGCGAGCCAGCCGCCGTAATGGTGATCGTTCCCACACCGGCGTTGAGGTTATCCGTATAAGAAAGCGTATAGTCCTGTCCCTCTTTCAGAACCGTTTCTCCCAGCTGCACCGTCAGACCGGGCTGCTGCGGCTGTCCGTTATAGACGATGGGATCCTCCGAAGTGAGCGTCAGCTTCGCCGCCTCCATCGGAACGCTTTTCGCCCGAACGGAGAACACCGCATTGACCTTGTCGTTTCCGGTTTGAAAGGCATAGGTGACCGGCTGCAGCGGATCGGTGAAACAGATCTTTTTCCCCTGCATGCTGCCGTTTTTCCAGTCAGAAGTCCGGTTGCCGTAGAACAGATTCCATCCGAGAGTATCCACATAGAGTGTACCGTCCGTTCCCAGAACAGCGTCCTGTAAAATCACGCAGTTTTCCAGATCGCAGGCTGTCACAGGCGCATCTGCAGACAAATACAGTGCATAGAGCGGATTGCTTCCGGCAGAAAGCGTATCCAGTTGAGAAAGTGTTGTCGCAGACAGCACAGACAGCCGGTTTTCTGCACAGTCCAGTTCCTTCAGCTGGGTCTTGGCATAGAGATCCAGGCTGGTAAGCAGGTTATTGCTGCAAAGCAGAGTGTTCAGCACAGTGCCGCCCACCGTCAGTGTCTCCAGGGAATTGTCCCGGCAGTTTACGCTTTCCAGCTGCCGGCAGGCAGCAGCGTTCAGCGCAGTCAGAGCATTCTGGTCACAAACCAGTTCCTTCAGCTTTGTATTTTTCTGAAGAGAAAGCGTTGTGAGCGCATTTTCGCCGCAGTCCAGCAGCAGCAGCTCCGGCAGCCCGGACACATTCAGCATCGTCCACTGCATCCGCCGGCAGCGCAGTTCTGTCAGCTGCGGCAGCGCGGAGAGGTTCGGCTGTGACATTCCGGCATTGCCGCTGCAGTTCAGCGACAGCAGTCCGGCAGGCAGCTCCGGCAGTCTGGCAAGCGCATTGTCGGAACAATCCAGCCCAGTCAGATTCGGGAAACAGGACAGTCCGGTCAGATCTGCGATCCCCAGTCCAGAGAGGTTCAGCTCTGTCACATCTTCCTGCTCTGAGATTTGCAGCAGACCGTCACCATTCCGATCCAGCGTATTTTTCACATACTGCCGGAATGCCCCGTCCGGAAAAGCGGTCTCATCAATTGCCACCGCTTCCTCTTCCGCCGGAACAGGCGCAAATGTAAATGTCACCACAAGCCCCGGATCTGCCGCATTCACCTGATACTGATACTGCACCTCCTGCTGCAGGTCAGAGATCGTGAGGATGTTTCCGGTACAGGTACCGTTGCTCCAGCTGTCTGCCGAAATGCGTTCCGGCAGGAATGTCTCCGAAAGCGATGTCAGATCCAGTTTCCCCACAGCTGTAACTGCAATCACGCGGCGGTTTTCTTCTGCATTCAGCTGATTTAAGCGGTTCAGCCCGGTGACATCCAGTGCGATCAGCTGATTCTTTCCGCAGAAGAGCCGCGTCAGCTGTGTCAGCATGGAAACATCCAGCGACTGCAGCTGATTGCTGCTGCAGTCCAGTTCCAGAAGCGCCGTGTTCTGTTCCAGATGCAGGGCAGTGAGCTGATTGCTGCTGCAACTGAAAACAGTCAGCTGCTGCAGCGTATCGGTTTGCAGTTCCGTCAGCAGATTGCCGGAGCAGTC
Source organism: uncultured Ruminococcus sp. (assembly GCA_934463425.1). Classification (GTDB taxonomy): domain Bacteria; phylum Bacillota; class Clostridia; order Oscillospirales; family Ruminococcaceae; genus Ruminococcus_C. Next base: position 5,823 of record CAKSJP010000006.1, on the reverse strand, counting down.
CAGAGAGGTCAGCGCAGTGCAGTTGGAAAGCGGCAGGGCAGTCAGCTGATTTCCGGAACAGTTCAGCAGCCGCAGTGTCCCTTGACAGGGCAGATACAAGGTCTCCAGTCCATTGTTTTCACAGTGCAGCGTCTCCAGCGCAGGAAGAGAAAGCAGTGAAAGCGTTTTCAGCTGATTTCCGGCGCAGTTCAGAGCAGTCAGAGAAGTGAAATATGCCGCCCCGGTCAGGTCGGCAATGCCCTTTCCGGAGACATCCATCTCCGTCACTGCGGCACGCTCCTCTGTAGAAAGAAGCCCGTCCCCGTCGGTGTCATATTGTTCCACCCACGCCCGGAATACCCCATCCGGAAAATGTGCCGCATCAACGGGAATACCCTCTGCTTCCGCCGCAGCCTGCGGCAAAAGCGTAAGGGTAATGCGGCTGTCAGGATCACTGGTCTGTGTCAGATAGGAATAGGTAACGTATTTTTCCGGGTCCAGCACGTAGACCCCGGTATCATCTGCCACAGCATTGGTCCAGTCTGCCGCGCGCTCCGGCTGAAAGTTCTCTGCCAGATCTGAAAATGCAATGCGATGCAGGGTGTCCATGGGGACAGTGCAGCGGTTCCAGTTGGCGGAGAGCTTCGTCAGGGTCACATCCTCTGCCGTTTGCAGAGCGGTCAGCTGATTGCCGATGCACAGCAGGGATTTCAGCTGTGTGAGGGCAGAAAGCTGCAAAAGCTTCAGCTGATTGCTGGAACAATTGATGTAGGTCAGCGCCGGACAATTTTCCACTGCCAGCACATCCAGACGATTGCTGGCGCAGTTGAGATAGGTCAGCGCCGACACCCCTGTCAGCTCCAGGGTATCGATGGAATTCATGGCGCAGTTCAGCCAATCCAGCTTAGACAATCCGGCAATACGCAGGGCAGTCAGCCGGTTGGAGGAGCAGTTCAGAGTCTCCAATTCGGACGCTCCGGTCAGATCCAGTTCCGGCAGGCGGCAGTTCGCACAGGAGAAGGTGCGCAGCCTCGTCAGCGCCGCCGTATCCAGTGCCGCAAACACGCTGTTATTGGAGCAGTCCAGTTCTTCCAGCAGGCTCTGCTCCGGCAGCGTCAAAGCGGTCAGCACATTGTTGGCGCAGTTCAGCTTTTTCAGTTTGGTAAGCGCAGACAGATCCAGTTGCCGGATATTGTTCCCCTCGCACTCCAGAGATTCCAGCTGTGTAAAGTAGGAGATCCCCGTCAGATTGCGGATGCTTCCGCCGGGCAGTGTCATTTCCGTCACTGCCTGTAATTCACTGCGGGACAGACTGCCGTCTCCGTCAGTGTCATAGCCGGCAACAAACGACCGGAAATTGGCATCCGGAAAATGTTCTGTATCAATGGGCAGCAGCACCGCTTCTGTCTCCAGCGTGAACTGCACCGGGCACAGCTTTGCCCCATCGGCATAGTAGGTATACGTCACCGGCTCACCCGGTGTCTCCACTGTCAGGATATCCCCGGAGACAGACGCATTGCTCCAGCTTTCCGGGTCTGCCCGCTCCGGTACAAAGCCAGGGAGTTCAGACAGCGCCAGCTTCCCGTTGACATCGGCATGCACTGCACAGCGGTTTTCCGTGCAGCGAAGCGTCTCTGCGGTCAGCTTCGTGTCATCGATATGCAGCGATGTGAGCTGATTGCTGCCGCACTGCAGCTCTGCAAGTGCATTTTGTCCGCTGAGGTCAAGCTGTGTCAGAGCGTTTCCCGCACAGGAGAGCGTCTTCAGGGTCGCCTTTTCCGGCAAAATCAATTCTTTCAGACCGCAGCCGTCGCAGTACAGCTGCTTCAGGGACGGAAAGGCAGAAACGTCCAGCTTTTCCATGGCTCTGCCGCCGCAGTCCAGAACCTCCAGCCAGTCCAGCTTTTCCAGTCCGGTGAGGTCGATGGTCTCGTCCTCCGGCAGGGAAAGCGCGCTCAGAGACAGCGAGGTGATGCCTTGCAGTTCTGCCAGAGAGAGCCAGCCGTTGCCGTCTGTGTCATATTGCGCGGAGATCGCCAGGCGCAGCCAGACATCCGGGAAATTGGCAACGCTCAGTTCCAGATATCGGTCTGTCTCCGGCTGCAGCTGCAGGGTGAAGGTCGCCACCGGCACGTCTGCTCCTGCGTCCAGCCGATAGCCGTACTGCACCTGATCGGTATCTGCCGGAATCTGCAGCGTGGTCTCGTCCTCAGAAACTGCTGCATTTTCCCATCCGGTCACGCGGCTGAGATCCAATTCCGGAAGACTGGTCAGGGCGTAGGAATACGCGCCGCCCCGGGTGGGCACCGGAATCACAGTGCGCCGGTTTCCGGAGACATCCCACTGTTCCAGAGAAAGCCCGGTCAGATCCAGCGCAATCAGCTGATTGTCCGCGCAGTTCAGCGCCGTCAGCGCCGGATTGGCAGACACATCCAGAGAGGTGAGCTGGTTTCCGGAACAGTTCAGCGTTTCCAGGACAGGCGCATCAGCCGTTTTCAACTGTTCCAGAGAGTTGCCGGAGCAGTCCAGTGTGCGGAGCGCCGACTGGTCGGACAGATCCAGTGCCGTCAGGTCATTGTTTTCGCAGGAGAGCGTGGTCAGAGCAGAAGCTCCGCCCAGCGTGAGACTGGTCAGGCCGTTTCCGGCACAGTTCAGCTCGGTCAGATTTGTCTGATCGCCCAGAGAAAGGGTGGTCAGCTGATTCTCCGCGCAGTTCAGACTGGAGAGAAACTGCACATTTTCCAGGCGCAGCTCTGTCAGACCGCAGCCGCTGCAATCCAGAACCGCCAGAAGCGACTGCGCCGACAGATAGCCCTCTGCCGGAAACTGCAGTGCGGTCAGGCTGCTGTTTCCGGAACAGTTCAGCCCGGTCAGATACAGCATCTCCGAAAGATCCAGTTCGGTCAGCTGATTTTCTGCGCAGTTCAGTGTGTTTAAGTCCGAAAAGCAGGCGATGCCGGTCAGGTCGGCAATCTCCTTTTGAGACACATCCATATTTTTCACCTGACTGCGCTCTGCCGCAGACAAAACGCCGTCCTGATCGGTATCATACTGCTCTGACACATACGCCCGAAAATGCTCATCCGGGAAGTTGGAGGGTGAGACCGCATATGCCGATTCCGGCACTGCATCGTCTGCCAGAACCGAGATCGGCAGACAATTCGCTGCCATCCCGCCTGCCAGCAGCAGGCTCAGCCAGCGAAGCCGGAGCTTCTTTGTTGATTTCACAAAAAACGCTTCCTCTCTATTCATGAAAACAGGGAAAACCGCCGCTTTCAACCATAATTTTGTACAATATCGCTACCTTATATTATAACATAAATACCATAGAAAGTCAAACATATTTTTCCAATTTTCAGCCGGATTTTCCCTGTCCATTCCGGAATATCCTACGGCACAAAAAAAGAAAAAAACAAGCGGCATGCCCTATGAATTTCCAGAAGCATCAGCATTTTTCACAAAACCAGACTGTCAATTTTTACAAAAAAGCTATTGACAAGAGGAATAAAATCGATTATAATGTAAGAAATATGATGTGTACTTATGCACTGAAAGGGGCTTATTTTCTTATGAAAACAAATTGGAAAAAAACCATCGCCGGCATCACTGCGATCGCTGCGCTGATCCCCAGCTGTCTGGGCACAAGCGTCTATGCAGCGCCGGCACAAACCGCAGCAGCCAGCATCACCTCTGAGCTGCCGCTGCCGGAAGAGCCGCTGCCGTCCGATGAGGTCGCTGCACAGATCGCAGCAGACATTCAGGCAGGCGCAGCCAGCGAAGCTTCTGCAACCGTAAACGGCACGCCGGAAAACATCCCCATGCCGAACTACGCCGAGGATTCTGATGTGAAAGACCCATTGGATGACAAGGACGTTCATCAGACAGAAGACGGCAAGCTGTACTACAAGGTTGTCTCTGAAAAAGCCCATATTATGGGCTGCGCAAAGGGCACAACAGATCTGGTGATCCCGGACACCATCACTACGCTGCGCGGCGCAGAGATCCCGGTCACCTTTATCGGTTCTTCTGCCTTCTACGGCAACAAGGATATCACCTCTGTTACCCTGCCGGATACCCTGGTGGGCATCGGCGCAAACGCATTCCTGGGCTGCACCGGGCTGACAAATGTAGACATTCCGGACAGCTGCGCTTCTATCAACGCCAGCGCATTCTGCTCCTGCTCCAATCTGAAGAGCGTAAAGCTGCCGTCGAGCCTGTACTTTGTCGGCGATGACGTTTTCGCATACTGCGGCTCTCTGGAATCCGTCACCATTCCGGGCAAGCTGACCAACATCGGCTCTACCATGTTCTCCAACTGCGCGAATCTCCAGTCCGTTGTGATGGAAGAGGGCGTAGAGAGCATCGGCGCAAATGCATTCTACGGCTGTTCTGCGCTGACAGACATCACCTTCCCGGAGACCTCTCTCAAGCGCATCAATGCCAACGCATTCACCTATGCCGGTCTGGTCTCCCTGGAGCTGCCGGACAGCGTGACGAATGTTGCAACCGCTGCATTCAGCCATTGCCAGAATCTGAAAACAGCAAAGCTCTCCTCCGGCATGACCTCTATCCGGAAGGATACCTTTGCTTACAGCGGTCTGGAAAGCGTTGTGATCCCGGACAGCATCACCACCATCAAATCCGGTGTATTTGCATACTGCAGCAGCCTGGCTTCGGTCACTCTGCCGGAAACACTGGAACAGATGGACGAGATCGTGTTCTATAACTGCAGCTCTCTGGAGAGCATTACGCTTCCGGACAGCCTGACCTCTGTCAGCGACAACATCTTCTACCGCTGCACCGGACTGAAAAATGTAAAGCTCGGCGCAAACACCACCCGCATCGGCGGTTCTGCATTCTACGGCTGCACCAGTCTGGAGAGCATCATCATTCCGGACTCTGTCACCTCACTGGGTGAAAGCGCTTTTGCAGAATGCACCGGCGCGACCTCTCTGAAAATGAGCGACTCTCTCACCAAGCTGGGCAAGTGGGCATTCTATAATGACACCGGTCTGAAAGAAGTCACCATCGGCAAGGGACTGACTGCTCTGGACAACTATCTGTTCTATCGCTGCTCCAGTCTGGAATCCATTGTTATTCCGGATAACATCACCTCGATCGGACAGAACACCTTTGCCGGCTGTGTGACGCTGAAGGATGTCACCCTGCCGGATACTCTGGAAACCATCGACAAGCGCGCATTTGCAAGCTGCAATGCTCTGACGAATATCACCATTCCGAAGAATGTTTACTACATCGGCGACGGCGCACTGAGCTATGCGATCACCGATGACGGCGGCATCACCAAGAGCGAAGGACTCACCATCTCCGGCTATACCGGAAGCACAGCGCAGGAATACGCTGAGGCAAACGATGTGCCCTTCCAGGCATTGGATCCCGTCACTACCACAGAGACTTCTGTTCCTGTGGCAACCGAAACTACAGCTACAACCGATACAACAACCACCTCTGACACCACCGCTTCCAGCGGAGACAGCTCCACCGGTGAGCCGGCAAGCATCTTGTACGGCGACATCAACCTGGATGGCCGCGTGGATATCTCTGATGCGGTTGTTCTGAACAAGGCAGCTGCCGGCGCAGTTTCTCTGGATGAAAACGCCGCAAAGAATGCAGACTGCAACCTGGACGGCAGCCTCAGCTCGGATGACTCCATCACCCTGCTGAAGTTCCTGGTCGGCATGATCCAGCAGCTCCCGTATCAGGAATAAGCACAGCAAATTAAAACAAAAAAAACAGAGTGAAGCATTTTGAACTGACCCCAAAAAGTTAGACAAAGATTCAAAAGAAAATTTATGCAAAGCGACTAAGAGGAATCTTGGTCGC